>NZ_JBAVIG010000021.1:0-41633 GCF_049686655.1 Methanoregula sp. | reverse complement strand
TCGACGGTAGCGCAATGTTTACTGCTGCACCGTCAAACGGGGTCAAAAACCCTGCGAGGACTGCGATCAGGAGGACGATTCCCTTTTCGGTCCCGGTCAGTACCTCGGGCGGGTTCCGGCAGATATCTGCAGGCCCCTGTTCCTGGCTGACTGTATCATGTTCAGCACATCCGGGATCTGTGCCACCTGGTGATTCTGGTTTCTGCATTTGTATCAGTGGTCCGGTATCAGGTATTTCCGGAAGCGGCTCTATGTAACCTGCGCATAGTTGATGTGAGGCGCTGTTGATCCCTAGAAGAGATCCTCAATCCAGCTTTCCATGAGAAGTATTTCTTTCAGTAATCTTGTGTGTCGTACTATCAATTATTATGTCGGATGTTACTTTCGGAAACTCCCTCATGATACTCATGAAGCATGAAAAGAACCTGACCCCTTCATTCTCTTTTGTCTGGAAGCACTATCCCTTGTTGATTTCTGATCCGGATTGACGGGAGTTTCTCACTCATCAGGTATATCAGCACATCAGTAAGCCGGCAGTATTTGCCAGGGTTCATGAAGTGTTGGGCACAGGGAATGTTATTACCGGATTGATCATGATCATCAGAAATCTGGCGTTCAGGTGCGATTTCAATAAACCTACCGGGAGTTTATTGGCAATGGTATTCGGTTGCATGGGTATATGTATCATCATACGTTTATCCATGCCATTACAGAGTAGGATTGACTATTTTTTTTAACAAAAACAAGGAGTACCTGACGGAAACGGATGATCGTCTTATGATACCTCCCGGGGCCTGCAGAATAACACATCCAAATCCGGATACTTATTACATCTTCTATAAAATACTCTGTAAAAAAAATCGCATATTCTGGGAGGGTTTCGAAATTTTATAGTAGAATCTGGCGTATCCCGTCAATCCGGCAAATTAATAATACTTTTATACCCCTTCCTTTCCACTGGAGAAACCTGCACAAACGCCACAAACCCGAAATAATACTTTTTAATAGCATTCCCGGTCTTGCCGGTTCAAAAGGAAATACAGGTTTCCCCCGGTTCATCCAAAACCAGGTACAATGAGGGAAATATGATTGTGCCCAGGAATACAATGCCACCGAAAGTACCTGATGCCCGATGCTCAAGCACGAACTGCTCTTGCAATACTGGCATGATCCACGGTATGCCTTTTTATGAGGTTATCGTATGTTATGCCGATCGGGGGCACCAGGCGACCGCTCATTGCGTGAACGGCAGGGAAATCCGTCTCATCGAATCGTATTATTTTGAGATTGGCGCCGGCGAAACTACTAAATGAATCCCCCTGTCATCGCATACGAAAGATTACCTGTGCCGGTGAACCGGTCCGGGGACCGGTCAGGTGGGAAATGAAAAAAGAGCAGGCCGTTTTCACGCGAGAGATCCTGCCGCAAAGTGCGTTTATTTCTTTTGGATAACTCCAGATACTGTGCCTTATCCAAAGATTAACTAAACCACCCCTCCCATCTTCAGTCAGGATAACAATGCAGTATCCGTTCTTCATCTCCATTCCGCATGGCGGTACGGAGATTCCCCCGGAAGTGACAGACCGGTTTGCTCTGAACCGGCAGGAAGTCGCCTACTATAGTGATCCTGTCACGCAGACACTGTACAATTTTGGCAATGCGGCCGGGGCGGTGATCGATACACCCGTTTCACGCATGGTCGTGGATCTCAACCGGCCCCCGTTACCCCTCCCCCCCCATGATCCCGATGGTATCATCAAAGTGCGCACTATCGATGGCAAACCGGTCTACCGTGCAGGCCTTTTCCCTGACATACACCTGATCCACCGTCTCATGATGGAATGGTATTTTCCCTATCACCAGCAGATCGATGAGCTGATCGACAGGAACAGGATTAAAATCGCGTTCGACTGCCACACGATGCTGCCGTTCGGATCAGCTGAACAGAAGGACGCAGGTAAAAAAAGACCCCTGATCTGTCTTGGAAACAACGGTGACAACCGGGGCCTGGCAGTGAATGGGGGTATCATTACCTGCCCCGGACCCTGGATACAGGAGCTTGCCCAGGAATTCCGCAGGGAATTCTCTCCGGAATTCCCTGGAGGTGCGGTCGCGATCAACAACCCGTTCTCCGGTGGTTTCATCATCAATGCGCATTACTGGCGCAAAGGTATTCCCTGGATCCAGATCGAGATAAACCGGTCCCTGTATGAACCGGGGGTGAATCCGGATCCGTCACGTGAGCCGGCATATGGGCAGATCGATCTGTTGCGGGAAAAGATCTGGCGGGTACTGACCGGTTTCTGGGACCGGCCGGGAAGGGATGAACCGGGTGAATAAACCCGTTGCCCTTTGCAGGATCTTCAGGAGACGTCCTGCTTTTTTGCAAGTAACACCGTTTTGACTTCCTCCGCGTGCCCTTTCGGGCTGACCTTTCGCCAGACCGCAACGATGATCCCTTCAGGATCGATCAGGAACGTATCCCTCTGCGTCCCGAGAAACTCCTTACCGAAAAGGGTCTTTGGTTTCCAGGAGCCATACGCGTCCAGCACCGTATGTCCGGTATCGGAAAGGAGCAGGATGGAGAGACTGTGTCTCTCGGCAAATTTCTGGTGGCTCGCAGGAGAGTCCGCACTGATCCCTATGACCTGCGCCCCAATCTCTGCAAACTTCTCAAGCGCGGCATTGAACTGCATCGCTTCCACGGTGCAGCCGGGGGTATTGTCCTTCGGGTAAAAATACAGCACTATCCATTTTCCCTGGAATGTACCAAGACATACCTGAGACTCATCTGCATCCGGCAGGCAGAACGGTGGCGCTTTCTTTCCCATGAGGGGATCATCGGGTGACTGTACCATTGGTATCAGCAGAGTGATTGGTACCCCGGCTCTTCAAGGTACTGTTCGGGGAACAACCGGGTCCTCCCTGTGGTGTTTTTCAGTCACTGCGGATAGTGTGCTCTTCGAACCGGTCATCGTAATAGACCATTACCCGGATCACCCCGCCTTTTGCAAAGGCCCGCATCCGGTCATCGTAGATCTTCTGCACGTGCCTGAGCTTGTGCCGGGCAAAGTGATCCTGGATACATTCGAGAAAGTTGATCTCCTGGGTCAGGAACGCATTCTCGTACTCTTTGGTCTCCCGTGCCATAGCCAGGGTCTCTTCCTCAGGGAGCTCCCTGCCGTAGTCCCCATGCAGGTCAATCCCTGCAAACTGCCGCCAGTCAACGACACCGGTTTCGTCGGGCTCGCGGTGGAGCATATATGGGTAGATGCGGCAGATGGCAAACCTGCGATCATAGATCCGGCACCGGCCGTTTTCGAGGAACCAGCAGGTACCGGGTTCGTCCGCCTTTGCTTTGAGGGCATACCCGGAGACATAAAATGTCCCGTTCTGGTCGCAGAACTCCGGGTCCGGGGCCGGCTCCAGGGCCTTTGGATCGATCGACCTGACTGTTGCCACATCGCGATCAAGCAGGAAGACATGGCCGTTGAAGTCGCGTGTGCAGCATTTTGCACAGCAGGTGCATGTAAACCCAATCTCCCGGATGATTGCGGCAAGACGGTCAACGGGGTACTCATAGAGACTGTTGCGCTCCCGGGTGAGAGCATCGATGCGGAAGGGAATCGGGACAAGGGAAATGGTGATCACACCATATTGGTTATAGGGAGATTTGGCAGGGCAGGGTATTGTTTTTTTGTCCGGCAAAGGCCGGGCACATTGTCATTCATCATGGCATCCCCGTCTCCAGGTCACGTTTCTGGTGCACGATCACAGGATATTCTCCTTTTGCCAGGGTTTTCAGGCGGTCAGGAAGTTGTGCGATCCCGCTCTCGTATGTTGCCCGGATCCCTGCCAGTGCCGGCAGAGGTTCGACAGATTTTCCCTTCCTGAGATATACCCTTACCAGGCCCTGCCCCCCGTCACCGCTGGCAATTACAACCTCGTCGTGCTCCATGATGCCGCCAGCATAATGCCGCTGGATCTGCCGGCGGTACGGGAATGTGGCCTTGCCCGGGCTGCTCTTGGACCTGGGCTCACCCTCGTACTCTACGAGTTTGTAGATCATATCGAGGAATGGTGCATCCGATGATGTGATGAAATGCGTTCCTACACCGAATGAATCTATGGGAACACCTGCTGCCAGCCACTTGTCAATAGAGTACTCGTCAACACCGTTGCTGACGAAGATCCTGATCCGGGACAGGCCGGTCGCGTCAAGGCGTTTTCGGATCGTGAAAGCCTGTTCCGGGATGTCCCCGCTGTCGATCCTGACTCCCATAACCGGAATACCCTCCTTCGCAAGCCGTATGATCGTGTCCGTGCAGGTACGTGCATCATAGGTATCGATCAGGAAGAGTCCACGGTCCGGGAAGGATGCAGAGTATGCCCTGAAGGCGGTCTCTTCATCGGCAAACAGCATGATATAGGAGTGCGCCATCGTCCCGATTACCGGGATACCGTACAAACGGCCGGCTTCAAGGTTCGAGGTCCCGGAAAACCCGGTAATATATGCTGCCCGGGCCGCTGCAATCCCGGCCTCCGGCATATGGGAGCGACGGAAGCCGAAATCGACGATACTTTTCCCCCGGCTGACCCCGGTGATCCTCGCGGCCTTGGATGCAGAGAGGGTTTCGAAATGGATGCAGTTGAGCGCCAGCGTCTCAAGCATCTGGATATCGGGGAGAGGGCCTTCGATCTGGACAAGGGGTTCGTTCTGGAAGACAATCGTGCCTTCCGGAACCGCATAGAGGTTCCCGGTGAACCGGTACCTGCGGAGATACGAAAGAAAATCACTGCTGAATATGCCAAGACTGTCGAGATACGCAATGTCCGCATCGGTAAACCGGAACTCCCCGAGCTTCCGGATGAGTGTTTCAAGGCCGCATGCGACGAGGAAATTCCTCTCGCCCGGTAGAGACCGGCAAAAGATGGAAAAGACCGCAGTGCCGGTTTTGCCATGCCCGAGATAGCTCTGCGCCATCGTCAGTTCGTAGAGATCGGTGAGCAGTGCTGTTCCCATGGATGTTTCACCGGGTTATTATCCCGCTTCCTGATCCCGGAACGTTCCCGGGATCTTCTCCTTTTTTATTTAACATCAGATGGGAAAAAACAATGGATGTTGTTGTTCCAGGCTGCACACGGACCGTCAGACTACCGCGACTCACGTTATTCAAATTCCAGCAGGACACGGATTTTGTGTTCTATATGTCCTGAGATCTGGTAACAGCCATCCGGGCAGAGATCGCCCATCAGGTTCCTGATTGCCTCCTCCAGTTCATGACCGGATATCCCATGCTGTTCGTGATCCAGGGTTTCTTCCGGGGGGCATAGTTGCGGGGACGCAGGAATTCTGCACAGGTACGGGTTTGAACCACGGACCCGGATAAAGTAGTAATTATTCCCTACCAGGGACCGGCGGTCTTTCTGTACCCTTTCCAGAACAATGCCATATTCCTCCAGATCTGATCCATGCACCGGATCTGTTATGACTACCCAGCGGGATTCACCCGCATGCAGACATCCCATCTCTTTCCCTCCAGGCTTTTAAAAGAATCTTCCTGCATCTCCCGGGCATTTTGCAGATTGCAACCTGATCTCCGGATGGTGGGAACCGGGTTTCTCACAGTATATATTTTTTGGAGACGGACGTTCATGAACATGCCCGGGTAAAGGAACGTGGCGAGACCGGACGACCTGTCCGAACCCTGGTAAAAACACGTCTGGAAAAAAATTAATTGTACGACCGGAACGGTACGTAGCCATCATAGATCTTTACTCTGTCTCCGTTGGGGGTAATCGCCCAGACTTCTGCCCTGTCGCTATTCTGTGTCGTTCCGGCAAGAACGATATTCTTTCCTACAAAGAGTGGCTGGACCATCTTATCACTCTCAACGACCCCGTCGGACCGCGTAACCTGTACATCGATCTCGGGAATTACATTCATGCCCTTACCTCCGCGGAGGGAGGTAGTGATCTCCGGGTCGATCGCTTCCCCGTTGCTCTGCACCTGGACCTGAATGCTCCAGATCTCTGAGAGCGTATCGGTAGGTCCGGGTGTGGTGGATGCGAGGGTGGTGGGCACACTTGTCGGGGGTGCAGTTGTTTCTGTAGTCTGGATGGTGGTCGGTGCCGGTGTTGCGGCTGCCGGCGCTGTCGGCTGGGCGCACCCTGCCACAAGTGCGAGGACCATGCACAGCATCAGCGTGAATACAATAGTCATCTTATTCATACCGCATGTTTTCACGGGAGGGTATTTGAGGGTATTGTCAAGTAAGGGAATGTGGCCCGGTTTTCCTGCACGTAATCCGGAAAATGCGCATACATTTTTCCATGAAGTGAGTGGGTCGAAATAGTTATCAGGCGGGGTGTCGACGTTTTACCATGCATGAACCTCATCCGCTCCGGTGGAAATCCATGATCTTCTTAGGCATTCTCACGTTCCTGATCGGGATGATCCTGCTCTTTTTGCCGGGATTTGACACCGGCATGTTCACTATATTCACCGGCATTGCCATCATTCTGCTTGCTGCAATTATCGTTGCCGAGAGCCTGTTCATCGACCGTGAAGGCATGTCCCGGTGGGGAATACTCATCCTCGGGGTCCTTGGTATCCTCTTTGGTCTTTTTGTGATTTCCGCCCCCCTGCGTCTTGTCCTCGCGACCGGCATCGCGCTGGGGTTGTTCCTCGTCATCTTTGGGATCATCGAGGCGTTTGTCAGCTATATCATCCTCGAAGACCTCATGGTTCGGCTGGTCATCGGGTCCATGGGATTTGTTGCAATCCTTCTCGGCACGGTGATCCTCATCCGAACCGTGGCCGTTATTGGGATGCTGACGTTCCTCACCGGCCTCTATCTCGTGATCTTCGGCCTGATGCGGATCGCGCACGGCCTCAACGAGCGCAATGCTGAACAGAACATCACGATTAAGCGGCTGTGATACGGGGCATATCTTTTTTTAGTAACTCACTTTTGTTTGTAATTTCGTCAAAAAATATTTTTTATTTTCATACTCCTGTCACTCTTTTTTTTATTGTGGATTGGGACTCCAACAATACCTCCTGCTTAATGCAATAATTTACTCCATTATGGCAGGTTTTGTAGAGTTCGTGATGTTTTGTGCTGAGGTGAAAGGGCAAATTTCTTAATTTTTTGCTCTGTAGAAATCGTTTGAGTTATTTGACGCTCTAGGGGCTTCGCCCCGCCGCTGGGGCGCTCCAAATGCGATTGTGCTGTATTACCAGTGCACAAAAATTCAGAGAATTTTTACAGGTAATACCGAGGCATCACACGCGCCCCCGCCCCCATTTGGGGCAGGTCTGGCGCAAGGGGGATGATCATCATTATGAAAAAGAGGATTTCTACAGAGCATAATTTTTCTATATGTGGCCAGGAAGTAGCGTTCTTTAAATCCACATCTGTCCTTGACATAATTCCCTCATTATTCTCTGTAAGCCAGGGTCTGGGAACATATTTCCCCCAGAGGCCCACGTCATTATTGCCGGATCCTCATCTCTTTTCCGGAAGGAGTCCGCTTTCACTCTCGTCCCCTCTCTCTGAACTACCCCCACAGGCAGGCAGTGGGGATGGGAGTGCAATCGTTGAAAAAAAATATGTGGACTATTGGTTATCCCGAAGAAAATATTCCCACTGCCTCTGGCAGTTCCCTCCGCTGTGGCAACCCTGGAATGCGATACCTCCCGGACAGGTAATTCCCTCAGGCATCATAATGCGCAGGGGCGGTGAGGGGGGACAGGTACTGTCCCTCCTCTCTAAAAAAATCTGATAAAATTATTCCTGTACAAATATTCCTGCGAGTGGCAGAAAAAAATTACGCCCGTTTTCCCGACGCGGGCTCGATCCCGGTGGGCTGGTTGCGGATCGTCCGGTCCTTCATGATGTTATAGACTTCCGCGGCATTCTCTTTTGGCACCTCGACAAATGAGTAGGAATCAAGAATACGGATCGCGCCGATCGCTTTCCCGGGAATCCCGGTCTCCCCGGCAATCGCCCCGACAATGTCCTTTGGGGCGACCTTGTGCATTCTCCCGACACCGAGGAAGAACCTGACCATGCCGTGCTCTGCACCGGTTTCGCCAAAATCGACTTCCCCGGAGGGTTTCTCTGCGGTCAGCTCGGTCCCCATTTCCATCTGCAGCTTGAGGAGCGCAGCGGCAATATCGACGGTGCTGATATCGCCCTCGGCCTCGGTCTCGATGATCCGCACAAACTGCTCAAGGCCGCCAGCCTGAATCGTCTCGCGCACCTGCTCAAAGACCACACGGGTCTTCGACTGGGCAACATCGCTCTCTGACGGCACCGGCATACGGGGGATCTGTACCTTGGCATAGTGCATGATCTCCCGGAGCTTGGTGAAGTCCTTGGGGGTAACAAAGGTGATCGCCTTACCGCTCTTGCCCGCCCTGCCGGTCCGGCCGATGCGGTGAATGTAATATTCCACATCCTGCGGTACATCGAAATTGATCACCATGTCCACATCGTCGACATCTATACCCCGTGCAGCCACATCGGTTGCGATCAGGATCTCGATGGTGCCCTTGCGGAACCCGCCCATGACCCGGTCCCGCTGGGACTGCTTCATGTCGCCGTGCAATTCGTCTGCCCGGTATCCCCGGGCCCTGACCTTACCGGAGAGCTCCTCTGCGCGCCGCTTGGTGTTGCAGAAGATGATCGTAAGGTTCGGGTCAGCCATATCGATGAGCCGGCAGAGTGTGTCCAGCTTGTCGCGTTCCCGTACCTCGATATAAGACTGTTCGGTCTGCGGCACGGTCAGCTCTGCATACTCGACCCGGACAAACTCCGGCTTTGTCTGGAACTTCTGGGAGATCTCCAGGATCGGTTTTGGCATGGTGGCCGAGAACATGAGGGTCTGGCGTTTCTGCGGGACCTTCCGGAGGATCAGTTCGATGTCGTCCCGGAATCCCATGTCGAGCATCTGGTCGGCTTCGTCAAGGACGACCGTTGTTACCTCGTCGAGCCTGAGCGTGCGGCGGTTAAGGTGGTCCATCACACGACCGGGTGTGCCGATCACGATGTGGACACCGGACTGCAGGGCCCGCAGCTGGCGTTCGATCGGCTGGCCGCCGTAAATTGGCAGAACCGTGATGCGGGGGAGGTGGGCAAGGAGGTTGGAGAACTCCTCTGCTATCTGGATCGCCAGTTCACGGGTAGGGCAGAGCACGATGGCCTGCACAACCCGGCGGGTCGGATCGATCTTCTCAATGACGGGAATACCGAACGCTGCGGTTTTGCCGGTGCCGGTCTGCGCCTGGGCAGTCACGTCACGACCGGCCTGGATGAGAGGGATGGCGAGTGCCTGGATAGGCGAGGGCTCTTCAAAGCCCATATCTTCTATTGCTTTCCCGATCTCGCGCGAGAGCGCAAAATCGGAAAACTGTATACGCGTATTCATATCGCAACACCATTTGGCGCATGAGCTCATAAGATGGCGCACGATACAATGTACTGGACTCAGCACTTCTCTAAATTATTTCACTCTTTATGGGATAAAAACGCCCTGCCCTCAGACATACGGTCTCGCCCCTCAATCCGGGGCCTAAACGGGCTTATTTTTCCCTCAGGATCCGGTGGTGAACACAAAAATGGAACAATTTTGTCCACCACGGAAATTATCTCCGCGATTTGTGGCGAAAATAAAAAACCGGTCAAATTGCGGGGCGTTATATTTCCCCTTTAGCGGTGTTCTGGAAGGGGTGTTTTTTTGGTCGGACTTTGTATCATCTGGTACCCGATCGGGTTCCCGGAGGCCATTATGGACCAGAATCCGGATTGGGGATGGGCAGGAAAATTTGGGGTTATTGATCCAATCTGAAATTAGTGAAGTACTGGGACTGTACAGGAAATGTTCACTATGGGGGCCGGAACCTCCCCGTGTTTTTTATACCGGGACGCGAGACAGGGTTAGTACAGGAGAGTAGCATGAAGGTTGTTGCATTCAATGGCAGTGCCCGGAAGGATGGGAATACCGCGATCCTTGTCAGCGCGGTCTTTAAGGAACTGCAAAAGGAAGGGATCAAGACGGAGCTTGTCCAGCTCGCGGGAAAAAAGATCCACGGCTGTATAGCGTGCGGGAAATGTTTTGAGAAGAAGGATGGGCGGTGCGCGGTCAAAGGCGACATTGCGAACGACTGTATCGAGAAGATGGCGGACGCGGACGGGATCATCCTTGCATCCCCCACGTATTTTGCTGACGTCTCGACCGAGATGAAGGCGCTGATCGACCGGTCCGGCTATGTGGCAAAGGCAAACGACGACATGTTCCGGCGCAAGGTGGGGGCGGCGGTGGTGGCAGTCCGCAGGGGCGGTGCGATCCACGCGTTCGATACCATGAACCATTTCTTCTTCATCAGCCAGATGGTGGTGCCCGGTTCTTCCTACTGGAATGTCGGCATCGGCCGCGAAGCCGGTGAGGTGAATGACGATGAAGAAGGGATCAGCACGATGAAGACGCTAGGCGCCAACATGGCGTGGGTCCTGAAAAAACTGAACAAATAATTTTTTTGTTTTTAAAATCTTCTCCGGGAAATACTATGTGGTGATCGTGTCACACCGCTATCCCGGTGATAATCCCTGCGATCTCCTGAGCGGTTGCTGGGTCCATGTCCTGCGCGAGCACCTGCCCGGCCAGCTGCGAAGACGGCCCGGAAACAGACCGGTCATTATTGCTGCGAGCCCGAACTCCCCGAACCGGAAGTAATGCCGTTTCCCTGCACAGTTCTTCTTCTCTGCATACGTCAGCTCTTCGATCCTGGATATGCGGAGCTGCCGGATCAGGTTGCGGAACTCAGCTTCGATCTCTGCCGGCGTTCACCGAAGGCCGCTATCAGGATCGGGACGCAGATATTCTTCCCGCCAATGACGATCACGAAATACGGGGGGATCATATTCCGGTCCGCTGTACCGATCTGAAAAAAGGAATACTGCTAAACGGTTATGGTGAGGTCATCGTTTGCCACAACCAGCCCCGGACACTCCGCGGCAAACCGCTCATGAACCGCCCGGCGTTCTTCAAGAGTGCGGTACACTTCCGCGCCGAAGTGCGTCAGCGCAAGCCGCCGGGCGCCGGCCTCTTTTGCGATCCTGATCGCCATCTCCGGGTTCAGGTGCGGCCACCCGGGACTCTCATCGCCAGGTTTCAGGCCGCATTCCGTTATAAGCATGTCTGCGTTGCAGCCGAGAGTCACGGCATTATCGCAGACGCCGGTGTCCGTGCAGTACGCGATCACCTTCTCGTCGAGTTCCAGCCGGTACCCGAAGCAGGGTGCCGGGTGGATGAGCGGTAGGCAGGTGACCGTGAAGGGGAGGTAGTGCGTTCCCGCAATGAGTTCGCGAACTTCATTTTTGAACGGGAGCTCTTTGAACGGAACCGTGTAAGGCTCGTTGACAAATGTCCCGAGTTGCCCCAGCGTCCCTGCCTGCGTGAAGATCTTCAGCCCCTTGCGGAACCGGAACTTGCAGAGGGTGTGCAGGCCGGTGATATGGTCGATGTGCATATGGCTGAGGAAGAGGAACACCGGTTTGTCCTGCGTGATATACCGGTCAGCCTTCGCGATGCCATTGCCGGCGTCGAAGATGATATCATAGTCCTCTGACTGCACAAGGACTGAGACGGTGTTGCCGGTCACGCTGTCGTACCAGCCGTTGGTGCCAAGGAACGTCACCTTCATGTGTACCGGATTGGCGTTATCCCCTAAAAAGAACCCGGTGCGGGTACTCGTGTGGCGGAGACCTCCCCGATCACAACCCCCAAATACCCCGGCACCAGATTCCTGATTAATGGCACAGCAGCAGGGGCGCAGAACGGTATGGTGAAAGTCGGGGTCCATGTCTCGATTGCCGGTTCCCTCGACTTCGCGGTGGACCGGGCAAAGGATGCAGGATGCAACGTGTTCCAGATGTTCTCGCGCAACCCGCGGGGATGGGGATACCAGCTAGTCCCCGCCGAAGTGGCGGAAACATTCCGGGCAAAAGTCCGCACCACCGGCATCATCCCGGTCGACCACATGCCCTATCTCCCGAACCTTGCCTCGCCGAAACCTGAAATCTGGGAGAAATCGGTCTCTGCCCTGACCGCCGAACTCGGCCGGTGCGGAACGCTCGGGATCCCCTGCCTTGTGACCCATCTCGGCCACCATCTCGGCGACGGGATTGCGGGGGGACGGGCCCGGGTGATCACGGCAATCAATACGGCTCTCGGCGAATCGGACAATGCCGTGCAGCTGATCCTTGAAAATACCGCGGGGGAGAAGAACAGCGTGGGCAGTAGTTTCGAGCACATCCGGGGGATCATGGACGGGATCGAAGAGAAGAAGCGGATAGGTATCTGCTTTGACACCTGCCATGCGTTCGCGGCAGGCTACGAGCTCCGGTCAGAAGAAGGCCTTTCCGAAACGCTTGCGCAGTTCGACGAGCAGGTTGGCCTGAAGAATCTTAAGGTCATCCACCTGAACGATACCAAAGGCGACCGGGGCAGCGGTCTTGACCGGCACGAGCACATAGGCCTGGGGTTCATTGGCGAAGACGGTTTCCGGCACATACTGCACAACAGGATATTTTCCGCCCTCCCGCTGGTCTGCGAGACACCCGTGGATGAACGGCGGGACGACCGGGGCAATATCGCAAAAGTGCGGGAACTGGCCGGGTAAGAATACCCGGAAATGCAGAAATACGGCGCGTCCTCCCGGTTCCTTGTCGGGAACCGGTGTACCCTCCTGGCAGCAGTTGAGTGGAAATGGTGCCGGCATCAGGTTTATGCAGGACTGCCATTTTCCTTTTACCCATAAGTCCCTGCATGAGCAGGCATACATTTCTGTCCCGGTCTTCCGGTTGTATTGCAAAAATACTATTTGCAAATCTTTATACGACTCCATGATGACCAGAAACAATAGCCCGGCCTGATGGACCATCATGATCTCCCTTCTCTATGTTGATGACGAACCTGACCTCCTTGAGATCGGGAAAGAGTTCCTTGAACGGGCGGGTGAGTATTCGGTTACCCCCGTGACATCGGCAGAGGACGCCCTTGCATTGATGGTTTCCCGGCATTTTGACCTGGTACTCTCTGATTACCAGATGCAGGGGATGGACGGGATCGCATTTTTGAAGGAAGTCCGGTCGCGATACCATGACCTTCCCTTCATCCTCTTCACAGGGAGGGGGCGGGAGGAGGTCGTCATCGACGCGATCAACAACGGGGTCGATTTCTATCTCCAGAAAGGGGGCGAACCGCTCGCGCAGTTCACCGAGCTCAGCCACAAGATCATGATCGCCACCGAGCGAAGACGTGCCCTGGATAAACTACGGGTTGCCTACGAGCAGATCATGGTCCAGGAAGAGGAACTCCGCGGGCAATATGACGAGATGGTCACACTCCATACGCGGACCGATGAGTACCAGCGGATGCTGCAACAGGTCCTCAACACGGTCCCGGTCCGGGTGTTCTGGAAGGATACGAGCCTGCGTTTCCTCGGCTGCAATGAACCGTTCGCCCGTGATGCCGGCTTCTCTTCTCCCCTCGACCTGATCGGGAAGACGGATTTCGAGATGGCGTGGAGAGAGCAGGCCGAATTGTACCAGACCGGCGACCGGAATGTCATCGATAACGGTATCTCTAGGATCGGCTACGAGGAGCCGCAGACTTCACCAGGTGGCCGGCAGATCTGGTTACGGACAAGTAAAGTCCCCCTGCGGGATGCAGCCGGAACTATTACCGGAGTGCTTGGTACGTACGAGGACATCACCAGCAACAAACAGGATGAGGAAAAACTCCGGCTCCTCAGGATCTCGGTTGAACGGGCGTATGATGAGGTGTTCTGGCTTGACTTCGAAGGAAATATTCTTTATGTGAACGATTCAGCCTGCCGGATTACCGGGTACTCGCGGGAGGAACTCATTGCCATGAAAATTTTTGAGCTGGATCCGGATTTCCCCCCGGAAGTCTGGAACCGGTCTGTTGCCGACCTCCGGGTTAAAGGCTCGCATCTGTTCACGACCCGGCACCGCTGCAAGAACGGTGTCATCATCGATGTCGAGATCATGACAACCTACGCCATGGAAGGTTCGAAGGAGTTCAGCTTCGCCTTTGTCCGCGATATTACTGCCCGGAAGCAGGAGCAGGAAAAAATGCAGGCAGCCTACGAGCTGCTGGTTGCCGGCCAGCAGGTGCTGCAGGAGAGCGAGGTCCGGTTCCGGAAGCTTCTTGAGCAGTCGTTCGATGCAGCGATCATCCACCAGGACGGGCTGGTCGTTTTTGCCAATGACCCGGCTGCCAGGCTCCTGAAAGCTCCGGGTCCTGAAAGCCTGACCGGAACAGCAGTTATGGATCTCGTGGATCCGGTATCGGACACGGTTGTCCGTCAACGGATCAGGACCATGGCCGAATCGCCGGAGAATGTTGTGCCGGCAATCGAAGAGCGGTTCCGGTGTCTTGATGGTACTCCCGTTAATGTTGAGGTCATCGCCTCCGCCTCCGTATACCGGGAGAAACCGTCGGTCCTCGTGCGGTTCCGGGATATCAGCGAGAGAAAAGCGGCCGAGACTACCCTCCGGGAGAGCGAAAAGCGGTACCGTCTCATCCTGCAGCATGCCTCAGACGCGATCATTATCCACGAGGTTACCAATGAACACCCCGGCAGGCTCATTGAAGTGAACGACAAAGCCTGCCGGATGCTGGGGTACACCCGGAAAGAACTGCTCGGGATGAGCATTCCGGATATCGATGTCCCGGAACAGGCAGCACATAGCCCTGCTATCCAGCAGCAGCTCTTTTCTGAAGGTACTGCGTTGTTCCAGACAGAACATGTAACAAAGGACGGTACGCGGATCCCGGTGGAAGTGAGTGACAGCCTTGTTACCCTTGATGACCGCCATGCAGTCCTTTCGATCATCCGTGACCTGCGGACCCAGAAGAGGACAGAACAGGTGTTGCGGGAGGCCAATCGGAAACTTGGCCTGCTCAGCAGCATCACGCGCCATGATCTCCGGAACAAAGTCCACGCCCTCCTGGGGTATCTCGCCCTTGCAAAGCATAAATCAGCAGATCCTGTCATGACCGGCTTTATTGAAAAGCTGGAGTCAGTCACCGGTGCCATCAGCGTGCACATCGAGTTTACCAAAATCTACGAGGACCTCGGCAGCATGGAACCGCTGTGGCTGGATATCATGGCGGTAATTCCCCGATGGCAGGTTCCCCCGGAACTGGCCCTGGAAGAAGACCTGCCACAGCTCATGATTTTTGCCGATCCCCTCATTTCCAGGGTCTTTTCCAACCTCCTGGATAACACAGCCCGTCATGGAGAACATGCGACAACGATCCGGATATCCGCAAGGGAATATCCGGAAGGGCTTGTCATCGTATGGGATGATAACGGGATTGGCATAGCGGTGAACGAAAAGGAGAGGATCTTCACCCAGGGATATGGAAAGAATACCGGCCTCGGCCTGTTCCTTTCCCGGGAAATCCTCGCGCTCACCGGTATGACTATCCGCGAAACGGGGACGCCCGGAAAAGGAGCGCGGTTCGAGATCCTCGTGTCCGGAGGGGCATATCGTTTTATTGGCAGGGAGCCGGAGTAACTTCCAGCCGCCCGCCGGATATCCGACACATTTTTGCTGTCCACGGGTCCCCCTCGGCACCATTAAAGAGCCCGTTCTCCCGCACTGCGGTGCATCTGTACCTGTCCTTTCCTCTTGCCGCTGCCCGGATTGCAGCAGGCTTGCGGATTGCTGACAGGAATGGGAAAAAAAGGAAACTCTTGCAAAACCAGACGGGCAGGCCTGCCTCAGGATCTTCAGGAGCATCCTGCTAAAACGACACCCGGGCCACCCTGGCAGGAGTGCAGATATGCAGGAATTCTTTTCCCGGTCTCAGGTCCTGCGGATATACTCGTGCTGCTGTGTTGAGACCGGTTGTTCGTAATACGCGGGCAGGAATTCCCGGCCTTCTACATCTCCTGCAGCATGTTCCAGTTTTTTCGTCATCTCCAGGCAGCCGGCACCATGCGCCCCGGTCACTTTTACCTGTATCCGTCCTTCGTTGTCTATCGTGATCTCCAGCTCCTGCATGTCCATGGTCAGTTCACTCCTCACTTACTCGTCATTCACACCAGCGTATGCAACGCCTCATCCTTTTTCAGCAGCCTGTTCGTGCCAAGATCGCGTACCGTGACACAGAGGTTTCTTCCGGCATCGATCGTAAACGTCAGTTCGAACCGGGGCTCCCCCTTTACCGCGGGCGGCGATGCCGCCAGGTAAACCGGGGTGCCCCCGGTCACCGGCACCGGCCTGCCCCGCGCACCGGAATCCGGTTGAGCACCTGCAAGCCGGACCCCTCCGGTTTTATCGGCAACCAGCTCGAGCGCTGTTATGCCGTCTCCCTGTGGCGCAGGCATCTCGTACAGGGGAATCCCGAGCTGGGTCTGCCCGTCGTAGGCAGCGCAGATGGTAACCCGGGCTGCCTGGCCGGCGCTCGGGAACCGGGCCCCGCTGTGCACGAGGAAGCGGTACCGGTGCTCCCGTGCTACCGGATCCCAGTACCGGAGCGCATAATCGCGCCGGATCCGGCCCGTGTCCTGTACTGGCTGTGCACATAAGGCGGCCCCGTGTGCCGCGGCATCGCGGGAACGGTCGCAATGGACGGGGCACGGGGCAAACCGTTTCCGCACGGCATCCTGCACTACGGAGAGGGCGCACCCGCTGCCAACCAGGAGTACTGCCCTGAGTGCGTCTTCCTCAAATCCGCGGGAGCGTGCCTGGGCCAGGGCGCGGTCGATCGTCTGCTCAAGGGATGTGAAGAACCCGTTCGAGTCGAGGACCCGGGCAAGGTCTCCCCGGGAGAATTCCGGCACGGGGCCGCTCATGTATCCTGCCCCTGATCGATCCGGGGGACACGCGTCCGGGCTGGTCAGTCGCGACCGGATATCCCGTGCAGTCCGGAGGAGTGCAGGGAGGATCGGCTCTCCCCGGCTCCCTGCACGGGTCCATGCCCTGTGGCTCCGCACCATCAGGTCGCGGGCAATCCATTTGTCGATCGCTTCGCATCCGTCAGGCTTCCCGGCCCTTCCCCGCACTGCCATTGCTGAAGACGTGCCTCCTTCAGATGGATCCACAGCAATAACAACCGATACATCGAGCTCCAGTTCATCACAGCGGAGGATGAGGAAGCTATCCCCGGGTGACGGCGCCATGCCGTATCCTGCCACAACCGCCAGGGACTCATCGATTGTCTGCCAGGAAGGAGCATCTGCGGCGCCGGCAATGCGCCCCAGCCACTGGATGTACTGTTCCGGTGCACCGGGGGGGATCGAGAAGACGATACCGTGGCTCCTGCCGGTCTCCCGGACGGCCCGGGTCAAGACCTCCCGGAGGAACTCTTCTCCCGCATCCTGGTACCGCATCCCCCGGCTCCCTCCGCCCGGCATCCGGACCGGACTGTTTTCCAGCACGTATTTTCGCATCCACCGGGCCGTGCACGGATGAGCTGCACGATCCCCCCGGGCGGACAACGCTCCCAATACAGGTTCTCCGGTTTCCGTGTAATGGATGCAAACCGGGATGCACGACGACGGGCCCTCAGGATCACCAAAGGGAACCTCATCCGACCAGCCGGGAAACGTCACCTGCCAGCTGTCATCGCTGCCACCCCGGGTAATGACGAGGGTATCGTTGCCAAAATCCACCCCGATCCGGGCGGGCTGTTCTCCATGCATTTCCGTTATGTCCGTTGTCATCGCCCCGCTATCTGGATATCGAACGGCCCTGCCTCATGGGAGGGAGAACAGATACCAATCTCCCCGCGGAACCTGCCTGCGAGCATCCGGTAGAGAAATGTCCATTGCGATCTCATGGCCACATTGTCTCCTGTTGTTTCCTCATACGCACACGGCATGTCATCGATTCTGGTTTGCGACAGGTTTTTTGTCCAGGGAAGCCGGGTGACCCGGACCATCCCGTCCGTCCCGCTCGTTGCCACGTGCTCCACCCCTGGAACAAAGGCAATGCCGCTTACGGCGGCAGTGTGGACCGGGAGGATTCGGATGAGCCGGCGCTCCGTCAGGGAGCAGAACGCAAGGGAACCGTTCTCGTAGCCGGCAATAACCAGTTCGCCATCCGGAGAACCGGCAAGGGAAGTGATTTTTCCGGGGATTACCGGAATGGTGCACTCCGTTTTACCGTCCGGCAACCGGTACACGCGGATCGCCCCGTCGGCACTTCCTGCAGCAACGAGCGATCCGCCCGGCAGGATTACACAGGCGCTTACTTCTTTCCGTGTGTCCCGTATCACGACTGAGCTCCTTTTTGCCTCAATGTCCCAGATACGGACGGACGTGTCGTTGCTGCCGGTAACCACCTGTGATCCATCCGGAGTTACAGCACAACAGGTCACGATGCTGGAATGTCCTCTTCCCTTTCCTGCCAGGTGAAGATCCGGCACCCGCCAGTACCTCACCAGACCGTCCCAGCCGCCGGATACCAGCAGGGAGCCGTCCGGTGAGAACGTGAGTGAACGCAGGGTGGTACCAAGCCGGTCCCGGCCCGCCACCAGGCTTCCGGTCGCAAGTTCCCAGAGCCTGAGCGTAGCATCGCTCCCGGCACATGCCAGGAACTTCCCGTCAGGACTGATCGCAATCGCTTTTGCTGACGGTATATACAGGTCGATCGAGCAGAGCAGGGTCCCCGTTTCCCGTGTATACTGTCGTGCGATACCGTCCGCAGTCACTGCGATCAGTACCGCCCCTGCTGGTGTCATGCCAAGTCCGGTCACCGGACCCGCTGGTCGCTGGAGGGTCCGGCGGATCTCCCCGGTCGGGAGGTCACGAAGCGTCACCGTTCCGTCCCACGAAGCCGTTGCAACCAGGGAACTGTCCGGGGAGATGGCACAGGCCGATACCGGCCGGGTATGGCCCCGGAAGTCCCGGACCAGCCTGCCACCAGGCGATACAAAAATCCTGATCGTCCCGTCGTCGCACCCTGCTACGCACAGGCCGCCATCCGGACTGATCGCGCAGCAGCCGGGACGCCGGTTATAGAACGGGATGCCGGCGCAGGGACCGGGCTCATCCCATCTCCAGAGCCGGAGGATATTGCCGGTATCCCAGACCATGGTTATGCAGCCGGCAGTGCTGATCGCATGAGCCGCGGGTGTACCGGAAAATCCTGCACAGGTTAGCACACGTCCGCTTGCAGCCGGATCCCAGACCGCAGGCTGCGCATGTTCGGATAATACGAACAGGAGCGACCCGTCATCGCTGAATGCAAGGGCGCGGACCTTATCACCGCTGCCGGAAACTCTTTGGTCTGCACTGGTCCTTCGGTCCCGGTACCTGATGGTCCCGTCATCATGCCCGCAGGCTACCGAATGCCCGTCCGGAGCAGCTGCAAGGGCTGTGACCGGTGACGGGTATCCCTCAAACCCGCCCGCTATGTCTCCTGTGCTGCAGTCCAGAAAGACCACGCCCCCGTTTCCTTCTCCTGCCAGCAGGAACTCCCCGTTCGCAGAAAGGAGCATTTCTGTAATCCTGTGGAGCGGCTCATCGAATGACCAGCGCACCGCGCCGCCTGGAATATGCCGGCACCGGACTATCCCCCTGTCGTCCAGGGAAACAAGGCTGCTGTTATCCGGCAGGAGGACCGGGTCTCCCGCACGACCGCCGCCTTCGGACCAGCTGGCAAGAAGCCTGCCCTGTGCGATCTGCCAGACCGAGATCGTCCCGTCAGCATGAGAACCCGCGAGCAGGGAGCCGTCCCGGGAGAAGACCAGTTTCAGGCACTGGCGGTCCCGGCACGCGAGCGTGAGCTGGACCGGGTCCTTTGGGTGCGGGAAGTCCCAGGCCGAAGGAAGGGATGCGATGAGATCGTTGAAGAGATGGCGGTCCGCTGGCGGCGGTTTCCATCCCCCGTCATGCAGGGCATGGAGGGACCGTACTGCAAGGGATGGGGGAGCGGAGAAGAGCAGTATCCAGAGGGTATCCCAATCCTCTTCGTGTATGAGCCCGGTGATGATGGTTTCCCATTCGGCCCGAGACCATGAACCGGGGTCTCTTGTGTCAGGTTCTCCCAGAAGGGCCCGGGCAAGGACCGGGCACATTCCGTCTGCGTCCCTGCCGGTTGCCAGAAGGACGTTTTTCCGGGTCAGCGGACCTGCAAGCCGGTATCCCTCCGACAGGAGCGGGTAGCGGGGGCTGCGGTCAATGGCTGCGAGGCAGTCTTTCTGCCCGGTTGCCGCATAAAACAGTGCCCGGGCCGGGAGGCCGGATGGTGCATAATGCCGGGATAGGGCGATCTCTGTGAGCCGGGGATGGACGTATCCTGCGTCAAGCACCCGGTTGCAGAACATGTCAACCGTTTCCCGGGATGGGAGTGTACTGAGGGCGGACCGGGCGGTTTCCCGTATTACTCCATCATCAGAATTCACAAGTATACGGCAGAGCTCCCGGACTGCAGCGGGGTCACCGTTCCGTGCTGCACGGGCAATTTTTTTCGCACTGCGCCGGACCAGCAGCGTGCCGATAACAGGGACAGTAACCGGGAGCTGCATCTCTCTCACGGGAGCCGGGGAGCAAAAGCTTCCAGTGCGATCGCTCTTCCTTCCGGGGGAACCGTAACCGGCGGGCGGGACGCGGACTGGGCCCTCCCTTCGGCAAGCCAGGCACGGAGTGCAGCAACCGTTTCCCGTTGAGAGACCGAAAGAGGAACCTGTGTCCTCATACAGAGGATAATATCATCCGTGGTAACACTGCGCATGTTCTCATTGAATGCACGGTACATCGCATCGATGACGGTCTGCTCGATCTCTGCCCCTACGTACCCCTCGCTTTCCTTACCCAGCAGGTCAAGATCGAACTCCGCAGGGATGCACCGGCGTTTCCTGAGGTGTACCGAGAAGATTTCCCTGCGTTCCTCGAATGTCGGCAGATCAAGGAAGAAGATCTCATCGAACCGCCCTTTCCGGAGCAGTTCCGGCGGGAGTGCGGCAATGTTATTGGCCGTGGCAACGACAAAACAGGGGGCGGTCTTGTCCTGCATCCAGGTGAGGAGGTGCGCAAAGACCCGCTGGCTTGTGCCCGCATCCCCGCTGCCGAACGCAAACGCTTTCTCGATCTCGTCTACCCAGAGGATACACGGGGATATCGCTTCGGCAAGGGCAAGCGCCCTGCGCGTCCTCTCCTCGGACTCTCCCACGAGGCTGCCAAAAAGTGCTCCCACGTCAAGCCGGAGCAGGGGCAGGTGCCAGAGATCGGCGATCATCTTCGCGGTCAGGCTCTTTCCCGTTCCCGGGATCCCGATCAGGGCAATCCCTTTCGGGGCAGGAAGGCCGTAATCCCGTGCATCCTGCGTAAATGCCCGTTCGCGCAGCCGCAGCCAGTCCTTGAGGACAAGGAGCCCCCCGACATTCTCTGGTGTCTCGGTATAACTGTAGAACTCCAGCGCGTCGGAAGAGCTCAGGATATCTTTCTTATCGGCGATGATCGCATCGATATCCGTATCCCCGATAGTTCCGCTGGTAACGATCACCTTGGAGAAGGCCCGGCGCGCCTGGTTGATAGTCATGCCAAGGGCTGCCTGGATCAGTTTCTCCCGCCCGCCCTGCGAGAGGGTACTGGTAATGCCGCTTGTGGAGAGCAGGGTATCGAGGTCTGCTGAAAGTTCGGCTGCACCGGGCGGCGGGAAGTGGATGGTCACTGCTTCGTCCCGGATCTCGTCCGGAACCCGGTGGGACGGTGTCACGATCACGATCGTGCGCCGGTTGTACCGGAACTGCTGCGAGAAGTTCCGGATCCTGCGCTTAACCTGCGGTGTATTCCAGTATTCGTGGAAGTCCTTGAGAATGATCACGGCGTTCTCGTCGGTCTTCCCCACGTCCTCGAGCGCTGCCAGCGGGTCGCGGGACTGGGCAAGGAAATTCCTGCTGCCCGCGATCACGGCAAAGCCGTCCACGCTGTCCCAGGCAATGCACTGGCGGTGGGGATCCCAGGTCTCGCAGACCTCCCGGATCCGGGAGACGACCCGCTCTTCCTCCGGGGTGATCACAACGATCAGGGTCACCCGGGCCCGGAGTGAGATGTTGAGCCTCCGGGCAAAATCCGGCTCCTGCTTTGGCATCACTTACTGCCACCTCCTGACCACGATACGGAGTGTCCCATCCTTCTCCTCGACCTGTGAGACCACGTCAAACCCGTCGGCCCTGGTCTGTTCGAGCACCATCTTTTTCGCATAGGCCTTCTGGATCAGGCCAGCCTGTGCATCCAGTTCCGCTGTCATTTTAGTATGAGTCCTGCTGCCGGCTCCCCACAGGTCTGCCACCATATCGTACGTGCCATCGGTATTTTTCACAAAGCCGATACCGTATCCGCCGGAATTCCGGGCAGCGATCTCCACGTCATGATGCCCATGATATCCTTTGACGGTTGTATCCGTCTCCACGCTGTACCCGAGCCCCCGCAGGCACTCCACCAGGGCCTGGCGGTGGCGGAATTTTGTCCTGATGCGGCTGAAATGCGACACGGTTTGTCTCACGCTCCCCTGCACCGGCATGCGAGCTGTTCCACGAGCGGCTTTTCCGGAAATCCGCTGGTCGTGATGCTGCCATCCATGCCGATCGTAAATTCCACCCTACTGTCCCGCCTTTCGGGCCCGGAACGCCCCCCGGAGACCGGGCCAATCCTTCCGCTTATGGGGATGACCTGCTGGTTTGAGGACCCCCGGTACATCCCTGTGCACGCAAGGCTGTCGATGTAGGGCCCTGCGATAAGAAGATCCGTGATACTCAGGAGATGATACCATGAAGGGCGGTGGCCCCGTGCGAGTTGATCGGTTGTGAATCCCGTATAGGTCACGAGCGTCAGTCCCGCCTCTTTGACCCGGTCCCCAAGCAGGGCAAGGGTGGCGGCCTGTGCGAACGGTTCGCCCCCGGAGAAGGTGACACCGTTAATATCGGGTATTCCTGTTATACGGGACGCGAGCTCGTCGACCGTGACAATGTGTGCGGGAGAAAAGGGCCAGTATGCCTCGTTGAAGCATCCCCTGCACCGGATCGGGCATCCCTGCACCCAGACGACAGCCCGGTTGCCGGGACCGTTCACCTCAGACCTCGGGAGAAAACCCGCGAGGTTGAGTTGGTCTTTTCGTCGGCATCCGGGGTCGCTGAACTGATGCACCATCATTTTTCCGCCGCTTTTATATTGGCCTTCCAAAATGATTCCGGTGTTGGGTGATCGATGTACCTATAGTATTACCCAAATATCCCGGAATGAAGTCATCCTCGGGGACGTGCAATTAAGCATACTTATGAGATACAATCTGACTATACAAATTTGATTCAACCCCTCTTAATGCCATTGTCCGGAAAAATTGTGATACATAAGGATTTCGCTGAGGAATGGTCAGCCGCACGCAATGATCGCATTCCCATGCTCCCGCGCCCTTATAACCCTCCGGAAACAATAGATCCGGCAGTGAAGGCAGTATTTGACGGCATGGTGATCCGTGTGGAAAAGGACGGGCGCCCGCTCTACGAGCAGAGCGGGTATGGCCGGCCGGAGGCGGACGGTCTCCGGCTCTCCCCGCAGGAGGCGCTCTATCTCCTCCTCCGCCAGAAGATCGAGGTGGATGGATACACGTTCGACACGCTCTTTGCCGAATTTGCCGACCAGCGGAATTTCATGCGGAGTTTTCTTGTGTACCGCGACCTGCGGGAACGTGGCTACGTGGTCCAGACCGGCCCGCACGATTTCCGGGTCTTCCGCAGGGGGGAGAAACCCGGTACCGGCGAGTCGTTGTACCTCGTGCGGGTACTCTCCGAGCGGGACCCGATCCATTTCGGGAAACTGATCGAGGAGGTCGTCGCCTCCCGGAACATGCGCAAGCAGTATGTCCTTGCCGTAGTGGATGATGAGGAGGAGCTCACCTACTACGAGATCAAGCTCCAGAAACTGGCGGATGCCTGCAATGAGGTCACGCCAATCTCGTGCCACGATGCGATGCTGACCGGGAAATCGGCTATGGTGCGGGTGCCAGCCCACTCCGACCTTGAACAGGCAGGTTACGGGAAACGCCTCGACCCGGAGCGCCTGATGCTTTCGCCGGTCGAACTCCTCTATCTCATGGGCCGGGAACATATCGTGCTGATGAAAGGAAATTGTGTGATCAGCCCGGGGGACTTCCTTACACTTGCGAGCGAGACTGACCGGGAACTGACCGGGAAACATGCGGTCTACACGGAACTCCGTGACCATAAGTTCACCCCGCGGACCGGTTACAAGTTCGGCCACCACTTCCGGGTCTACAGCGGCACAAATGTCCACTCCGACCTGCTCGTCCACGCCGTTGAGAAGGAAGCGACACTCCCCATGAGCCTGATCTCGCGCTCCGTGCGGATGGCACACAGCGTCAAAAAGAAGATGTTGTTTGGCGCCGTACATTCATCCGGAATCCAGTTCGTGGAATTCGCACGGATCAAGCTGTGAGCAAAATCATGCAGGAACCGCAGATCAACCCCTGGTCAAGCACGCCGTCCCTTGATATCGCAAAAACCTTTGCCGAGTTTGGGATCGACCCGATAGCCCCGGTCATCCCGGAACTTCCGGAAGTACCGTATTTTATGCGGCGGGGTATCGTGGTCGGCCACCGCGACTACGGCCAGATCGCACAGGCAATAAAACACAAAACCCCGTTCCATATCCTCACCGGGTTCATGCCGAGCGGCCATCCGCACCTCGGCCACCTCATGGTCATGAAGGAGGTGGTCTGGCACGTGCAGCAAGGCGGCAACGGCTATATCACGATCGCCGACCGGGAAGCCTATGCGGTCCGCGGCCTCTCGTGGGAGAAGTGCAACGAGTTCGGGAAGGAATACCTCTCCTGTCTCTATGCACTGGGGTTCGAGGGCAAGACCTATTTCCAGAGCAGGAACGACCGGCTCAAGGACCTTGCCTTTGAAGCTGCTACCAAGGTGAACTTCTCGGAGCTCTCGGCCATCTATGGGTTCGGCCCCGATACCGACCTTGCCCACGCGGACAGCGTGATCACGCAGGTCGCGGATATCCTCTACCCGCAGATTGATCGCGAACCGGCGCCGACTGTTGTGCCGGTCGGGGTAGACCAGGACCCGCACATCCGGCTCACCCGCGGTGTGGCCCACAAGATGCGGATGTTCACGGTCGAGGAACGCGACGGGTACATCAGCGTCCGGTCCAAGAATGCCCCCGATGCCGCTCTCGAAGCGGTCAAAAAAGCCTTCCCCCACGCGAAAAAATACGAAGGGCACGTCGATATCAACGAAGCCGGGTGCGCCGATGTCAAGGCAAAAGTGCGGGAGATCGAGAGGGCACAAGGAGGCTACGCGTTCTTTACCCCCTCGTCCACGTATCATATCTTCATGCCCGGTCTTACCGGTGGGAAGATGTCGAGCAGTATCCCGGAGAGCATTATCTCCTTTTACGAGCCTGAGACGGTGGTGCGCAAGAAGGTGATGAGCGGGATCACCGGTGGGAGGATGACGCTTGAAGAGCAGAAGCGCCTTGGCGGCGAGCCGGACAAGTGCTCTCTCTATCTCCTCAATCTCTTCCACATGGTGACGGATGATGCGGAGCTTGTGGAGATCCGGAGAAAGTGCACGGCCGGCGAGATCACCTGTGGCCAGTGCAAGAAGGATACCGCGGAACGGGTTGTCGCGTTCCTGAAAAATTTCCGCGAAAAGATGGACGCTTGCGCAGACAAAATCACGGTGTGACGATGGCAGAACTGACCCAGAACGAGAAACGGTTGCTTGCAGTGCTGGAAAAGGAGAAGAAGGCCGATGCCCCGCATCTCGCTGATCTGCTGGATGCTACACAGGAAGCGGTGGTGCAGTGGGCGCATCTTGCAGAGGACAAGGGACTTGCTACCGTTGAGCGGATTGTATCGAAGGAGTTCGTGTACACGGATGAGGGAAGGGCATACCTGAAGGACGGGCTTCCCGAGAGCCAGCTCCTGCGGTTCATTAACCCGGGGACAACGCTTGCCGATCTCCAGAAACACGAGGCGTTTAAGATCGGTTTTGGCCAGCTTCGGAAGAAGGGGCTCGTGAAGATTGAGGGAACCTTGGTTGAAAAAGTCCTACATATTACCGAAAACGGGACAGTAGGGGATTCGAATCTCAAACGCGGAAAGGATTACGAGCCCTTAGGTTCCTCCATCGATTTGGATGAATCCGCTCTCAGAAATCCGTCAGCAAATAACCCGAAGACAAAGGAGCTGATCAAGCGCGGGATCCTGCAGGAGTCCGAGACCGTCCGGTACGTCATCGCAATCACGCCCGAAGGGTTTGCGCTCGCAAAGAAAGGCCTCGACCTCTGCGAAGAGACCGGCACTCTCACCCGCGAACAGATCCTCTCCGGCTCATGGAAGACGGCGAACCTCAGGAAGTACGATGTCACAAAGCTCCCGAAGAAGGCGTACCCCGGCAAGATCCACCCGTACCAGCGGATCATCGCCGAGATGCGGGAGATCCTCCTCGAGATGGGGTTCGAGGAACTCTATGGCGGGATCGTCCAGCAGTCGTTCTGGAACTTCGACGCCCTCTTCCAGCCGCAGGACCACCCGGCCCGCGAGATGCAGGACACCTTCTACCTCCGGGAGACCCTCCCGCTCCCGCCGGGGTACGAGAAGGTGAAGGCGATGCATATCTCCGGCGGCGAGACCTCGTCGACCGGCTGGGGCGGGGTCTGGAAGGAAGAGAAGGCCGAGCAGTGCGTGCTCCGCACCCACACGACAAGCGTCTCTATCCAGCACCTGGCCCGGAACCCGAACCCGCCCGTCAAGGCCTTCTGCATCGGCAGGGTCTACAGACGCGAGACTATCGACACCACGCACCTCGCTGAGTTCGAGCAGCTCGAAGGGATCGTGATGGACGAGGGTGTCACGTTCGGGAACCTGCTCGGGATCCTCCGCGAGTTCTATCACCGGATCGGGTTCGAGGGTGTACGGTTCAAACCCTCCTACTATCCCTATACCGAGCCGAGCCTCGATGCCGAAGTGTATGTCGAAGGCATCGGCTGGATTGAGATGGGGGGCGCCGGAGTCTTCCGCGAGGAGGTTACGGCCCCGCTCGGGATCAATTACCCGGTCCTGGCATGGGGCCTCGGCGTGAGCAGGATCGCAATGCTCCGTCTTGGGCTCAAGGATCTTCGCTACCTGCACAAGAGCGACGTGGCGTTCCTCCGCGAGACGCCTTCCCTGCGCCCGAGCAAGGGAGGTATCTGAACATGGCAGTCATCACCCTCCCCTACAAATACCTCGAACGCCTCACCCGCACCGACCGGAAGACGATCCTCGACAAGGTTGCCCTCATCGGTTCGGACGTGGAGCGGATCGAGGAGGACCACGCAGACGTGGAGTTCTTCCCGGACCGTCCCGACCTCTTCAGCCCCGAGGGCGTGGCCCGCGCGATGCGGGGCTATCTCGGGATCGAGACCGGCCTGCCCACGTACCCGGTCAAGCCGTCCGGAATAAAATTCACCATCGATCCCCAGCTTGCAAACATCCGCCCCGTGCTCGGTGCCGCAGTCATCCGCGGCGTCTCGTTCGACGACGAGTCGATCCAGAGCATCATGTCCCTGCAGGAGTCGCTTCACTGGGCTGTCGGCAGGGGCAGGAGCAAGGTGGCGATCGGCATCCACGATATGGACACGGTAAGGCCGCCGTTCCATTACATTGCCTCCCGGCCGAGCCGGGGCTTCATTCCCCTCGACTTCAAGGAGAAGATGACTATGGCGGAGATCCTCGAGAAGCACCCGAAGGGAAGGGACTACGCGAAGATCGTTAAGGACTTCCCGCTCTACCCGCTGATCGTGGACGATGATGACCACGTTCTTTCCTTCCCGCCCATCATCAACGGTGAGCGGACCCGTGTGACCATCGACACGAAGAGTATCCTCCTCGATACGACCGGTACCGACAAGCGGGCGGTCGGCGTTGCGGTCAATATCATCTGCACGGCGATGGCCGAGGCAGGTGCGAATATCGAAAGCGTGGAGATCGGCGGAGTTCAGACCCCGACACTTGCGCCCGCGGAACGGACTGTGAGCGTTATGGAGTGCTCCCGGCTTCTCGGTATCGACCTGACTGCAGCCACGATGGCAGACCTCCTCCGGAAGATGCGCTTTGGTGCCGAGCCGGTGGGTGTGGGAAAGGTCAGGGCGCAGGTGCCGTGCTACCGGGCCGATATCATGCACGACTGGGACCTTTTCGAGGACGTGGCAATTGCCTATGGCTACGACAAGATCCAGGACCTGCCGCCAAAGACATTCACGGTGGGAAAACCTCACCCCGTGCAGGTCAACGCGGTTCTTGCCCGCGAGGCTTTCTGCGGCCTCGGGTACCTTGAGGTGATGCCGTTCACGCTGACCAGCGAGGACGTACTCTACAAGAGGATGCAGCGGCCGGGACGCCCGGGCGTCCTCCATGTCATGCACCCAATCAGCATCGAGAACACGGTGGTCAGGACCGAGCTCCTCCCCCTGCTCCTCGAATTCCTCACCCTTAACCGGCACCGTGAGCTGCCGCAGCGCCTCTTCACCGTCGGTGACGTAGTGGATTCCTGCCACACCTACCAGCAGGCATCCGGGGTCAGCACCCATCCCGAAGCGGACTTCTCGGAAGCGTATGCATCGGCCGACGCAGTGCTCCACGAGTTGTCCGTCGATTATACCGTGAAAGAGTCCGCTGACCCGGCGTTCATCGAAGGACGTCGGGGCGATATCATCGTGACCGGAAAAAAGATTGGGGTCTTTGGCGAGATCCATCCTGCCGTGCTGACCGCGTTTGAACTCGAACACCCCGTGGCGGTGTTCGAGTTCGATCTCAGAGCCGTACCGGGATATCCCGTCCTCTGAGATACTCTTTTACATCCCTGACCGTGAACTCCCCGTAGTGGAAGACGCTTGCGGCGAGGCAGGCATCCGCCTTTCCTTTTGTGAAACCATCATAGAAATGGGCAAGGGTGCCGACACCCCCGCTTGCGATAACGGGAATCCCGGCAGCGTCCGAGATCGCAGACGTAACCGCGATGTCGAACCCATTCTTTGTGCCGTCGGTCTCCATACTGGTGAGGAGAATCTCACCGGCACCTCGTTCCTCCGCTTCCTGTGCCCAGGCTACCGCGTCGATGCCGGTCGGCTTGCTCCCGCCGTAGATAACTACCTCGTACCAGCAGGTATTCCCGTTTTCGAGGGTGACGGGAATCGCCTTCGCGTTTGGGGTAAAATTACGGCGGACGTCCATAGCAACTACGATACATTGCGTGCCGAATGCCTCCGCACCCTTTGTGATCAGGGTTGGATCGTGGACCGCGCTCGTGTTAAGGCTCACCTTGTCGGCACCGGCCCGGAGGATCTGCTGGATGTCCTCAAGCGACCTGAGCCCTCCTCCGACAGTAAGGGGCAGGAAGAGCTGGTCGGCCGCCCGCTGGATAAGCTCAATAATGATGCCCCTCTTCTCTTTGGAGGCTGTGATATCGAGGAAGACGACTTCGTCGGCGCCCTGCTCGTTGTACCGCCCGGCAAGTTCCACCGGGTCGCCGGCATCCCGGAGCCCGAGGAAGTTGGTCCCCTTCACCACCCTGCCGTCCTTGAGATCCAGGCAGGGAATGATCCGTCTCGTCAGTACCATTCGTACAACCTGTGCAGGCAAGACACATCTATATTTCTACAGATCTTCCTCGCCGGGGAAATGGAGGAAAAATTCCCGCGGTACCCCACTAATTTCCCCGGTTCTTGGGAGTTTTTATGTAACTTGGGGTGCGTACTGGTAGGGTAGATACTACCGGACCGGGCCTGTCGCAGGTTTCTGTCCACGAGGATGTTTCATGAGTACCGGAAAACTGAAGATCGAGTGGGCCGCGCAGTATATGCCGGTCATTGCCGCCATAAAAAAACAGTTTGCCAGGGAGAAACCTTTTGCCGGCATGACGATCGGCATGGCGCTCCATGTAGAGGCAAAAACCGCAAACCTCGTATCCACTCTTGCCGCAGGAGGGGCGGAGGTGCACATCACCGGGTGCAACCCGCTCTCCACGCAGGATGATGTGGCAGAGGCCCTGAACCATGTGAAAAATGTCCACTGCTATGCGAAGCGGGCCTGCACAGTAGAGGAATACTATGCCGCTATTGACAAGGTCCTCGATGCAAAACCGGTTATCACTATCGATGACGGGATGGACCTCATCCACTATATCCACACAAAGAGGCGCGACCTGCTCAAGACAGTGATCGGCGGCTGCGAAGAGACAACAACCGGAATCCACCGGCTCCGGGCAATGGAGGCCGAAGGAAAACTCGAGTTCCCGGTTGTTGCGGTAAATGATACCCCCATGAAACACTTCTTTGACAATGTCCATGGGACCGGGGAGAGTGTCCTCTCCTCGATCATGATCACCACCAATACCCTCATTGCTGGGAAATATATCGTTGTTGCAGGCTACGGTTACTGCGGAAGGGGACTTGCACGGAAAGCCCACGGCCTTGGCGCAAAAGTCGTTGTCACCGAAATTGACCCGCGCCGGGCGCTCGAAGCGCACATGGACGGGTTTATGGTCATGACGATGGAGCAGGCGGCAGCCATCGGTGACATCTTCATTACTACCACGGGCAACACGGGCATCATAGCCGGGAAGCACTTCAAAAAACTGAAAGAGGGTGCGATCCTCTCCAATGCCGGTCATTTCAACGTGGAAATCGATATCGACTGGCTCCAGAAACATGCCGACAAGATCATCAAACGCGACGGTATCGACACCTACATAATCAGAGGTAGGGCAGTTCATGTCCTTGCCGAGGGACGGCTCGTGAACCTTGCAACCCCGAAGGGCATGGGTCACCCGATTGAAGTGATGGATTTAAGTTTTGCACTCCAGGCACTCTGCACGCAGTACATTGCAAAGAGCGGTAAGAAACTGAAGGCCGGCGTCCATGAAGTGCCTAATGAGATCGATGAAGACGTGGCAAATCTCAAACTCTCTTCGCTCGGGCTCTCCATCGACAAGCTGACAAAAGAGCAGCAGAAATACAGCTGCAGCTGGGATATCGGTACATAACTAACTAACAGACCGGGTTTTTTTTTGACGGTTTATCCCCGGCTAATGTGGGAAACCGGCCTGGCTCCTTATCAGAAAAATCCATTTTATCTATCTGAACACATCCGGGAGTATTATCTGTATAAACGGGGCGATGTGGAGGTGGTTCAACCGGTTGCTCTGTTTTTTTCCTTTAATCCGAACAAGTCCCGCCAGTGTTTTTCCGGAACTGTCGGGCACACAGAGAGATTGCTTCGCCGGTGGTTGGGAAAATGTGGTACATATCCGCGAGGTCATTGACCGGCAGGTGCCGTATCACTGCGAGAACCGATGCCTGGAGGATCTCCGTTGCAAGAGGGGAACAGGCATGCACACCCAGTACGCACCCATCTGCCTTACTGACTACAATCTTCACCACCCCCCGGGTATCTCCTATCATGAAGGATCTGGCCAATGTGTCCATGCGGAGGGTCCGTGTTTCCGGATTCAGGCCGGCTGTCCGGGCCTGCGCTTCGGTAAGTCCCACACCGGCAACCTGCGGCATGGTGTAGATTCCATGGGGGATGAATGAGCGGTTGAAGGAACGCTTCAGTTCCTGGAAGGCGTTCATAGCGGCGATCTCCCCGGCATACCGTGCAGAGGTCTCAAGCATCGGCTCCCCGGTGACATCCCCGGCAGCCCAGATCGATGGCGCAGACGTTCTCAGGGACGCATCCACGAGTACGGCGCCTTTTGGGCCGGTCTTCACCCCGGCCCGATCGAGCCGCAGGCCTTTGGTATTCGGTGAGCGGCCGGTGGCAAGGAGCAGCCGCTCTGAGGAGAAGACCTGCAACGTTCCTCCGATGGTAACCGTAACTGCCACTCCTTCCGCGGTCTTCTCCACGCCACGGATCTCCGCACCGGTCCGGATATCGATCCCCTCGTCCCTGAGGTAGCCGGCGAGGAGATCGGCAAGCTCCGGCTCTTCTTCGGGAATGATACGTGCGCTCCTCTGCAGGAGCGTGACTTTTGTCCCAAGGTGGGAGTACAACTGGGCAAACTCTAGTCCCAGCGCCCTACCCCCGATAACGATGAGAGAATCAGGTATGCGTTCCGGGTTCAGTGCTTCAACGTTTGTCATGAACGGGACTGAATGGATCCCTGGTACCGGTGGGACCTGTGGGGATGAACCGGTGGCAATAATGATCCGGTCCGCTGTCACTTTCCGGTTGCCAACCTGTAGTCCGGTTGAAGAGAGAAACTCTGCACTGCCTTCGATAATCTCGATGTTGAGATCCGTGATTATCCGGTCCGTTTTCTTCTGTTTCAGCCGTCCGATCAGGGCATCTTTTTCGGCAAGAGCCACGTACAGATTGAAACGGCTGTCTGTCCTGATACCGGCATGGCCATGGTTTTTGTAATAGTAGTACTCCGCAAGGGTGAGCAGGAATTTGCTTGGGATACACCCGTTATTCACGCAGGTGCCCCAGAGGGGTCCCTGCTCCACGATCGCTACACTGGATGCTCCCTGGTGAACCGCTGTCGTAGCAGCAGTTGCCCCGGCGGCACCGCTTCCGATCACTACCATATCATATGCAGCCATGCAATCCTTCCGTCCTTTATTTTGATACTGCATCAGGGCAGTACCGCGGGCCTGTCAACTCTGGGAAACCATGATAAGCCTGCTCCCGGGTAATCCTTTACTGGTTTTACTCAGCTGTCCGCGATCCCGGTCTCCTGCAATGGGATCATCCGGTACTGATATATGATCTGGCGCATGTCCTGCATGTTCATCTTCTCTATAAGGAGTTTCTTTTCCTTGAGTTTTTTCAGAGCGTAGCGTATCGTCCTTGGGGAAAAGTGAGATTTTTTCACGATATCCTTATGGGTCATTGCTCCTTCCGTACCGAGGATCTCGAGCACGATTTTTGATGACTGAGGTAACGGATTCATAATCCTCCATGTTTTTTTAAAGAGTTCAGCCGCAGCTGCTCCCGCAAGCTTCCTCCTCTCCTGCATCTGCCGCATTCTTATCGGAAAGAATACTGGCAAGTGCTTTTTTTACGAAATCGTCAAACGATTCCATCTTTCCCCAGGATTCCACCAGGTATGCGTCAGATATAGCGGGGTCCGGCAGGATCAGGACATTGCCGTCCTGGTTTGGCCCGGACACGTATTTTTTTCCCTTGTGCAGGTGGTGGAGTTCTTCCTCATGGCTCTTAGGGATCCGTGCATGGATGATCCAGTAGGTCAATGCATCGGTGGCATCGACGTAAACTTCGTAATCCCGCTCGAATTTTTTTAAGAGTTCCGTTGTTGATTCCTTCATGGTCTCACCTGTTCCTGCATGCACCCTCTGTATCAGGTGAGCACGCAGATTGCCTCCGGCACCCGGATGAGCAGCGCAAGGCTCTCGGAGATGCTGAATTCCAGCGAATCCCCTGCCGGGCCGTTATACCCAATGCTCATGTCCTGCCCGATTACGAGCGAACTGTACTGGCGGCCGGAGGCGAGCAGGACGCCGCCTTTTTTCAGGACCGGTGCCTTGACCACATTCCCGCCGATGATCGAACCTACGTGGTCGAGTTCGGTGCCATCTCCCTGGGGGTACCGGCGCAGGAGGAGGTTGTACTGGGCCGGGGCAAGCGCCATGCAATAGGGGCCGTGGAGCCCGGCATCGTCCAGCAGGGTAACGGCATTGATCACCTGGTCAGCTGCTGTACCGACCTTGTCCCATTTTGTCAGAGAAAGAGAAGATGAGCCTTCTGCCCCCAGCAGCCCGGGCACGTCCAGGATACCGTTGAAGATGATGTCATCCTCCTTTGCTGCACACGCCATCGCAGCGCAGGCGACCGGGTCCGAGTCCAGGACCAGCCGGTCCCGCTCCACTGCTGCAAGGTCCCGTTTGTTGAGGAAAAATGTAGTGGATACCAGATTCACCGGTATAAACGGGCTGCCCGAGATCCCGTCGGCGACCTCGCAGTCGCTGAGGGGGATCACCTTGAGCCCGAATCCGAACGGGCCATCGATACTGATTAACCGTCGTCCCGAAAGCTGGCTCTTTGCCGCTTCAATCATAGTGGTATCGAGCAGTTTCCAGGTTTCGGTGCTTACAGGGGCGTCTTCGCGCCCCAGGTAGGTCTTTTCCATGTCTCTCATCTCCTAGGAGGATTTTAACGATCCGATGGTGGTCTCACCCGCGTCCTGCGGGGATTTTTGTTCAGGCAGTGCCAGCGATGCTGCAATGGCGTCGACTTCGAGGCCTCCTTTCCTGAGGTGATCGTCCTCATCGCCCGTCAGGATAGAGATGAGACGGGCAAATTCACCTGCATGCACTCGCTCTTCATTCGCGATATCAATCAGTACCGCTTTTGCAAGGGGATTATCCGTTGCATCGGCATGGGAAAAGTAGGTATGCACGGCCTCGTGTTCGGCGGCCAGGTCAAGGCGCAGGGCCCGGACCAGTTCTTCAATACTCATTCTTCGTTCCGGTATCATTCCGGTAAAAGGGTTTACAAATTCCGGCATTTCATTCACGTTCCCTCATTTGGTTTTTATGCAGGTCCCGGTCCTGCAATTCTCATTTCTTCAGGTTGTCGAACCGTTGTGCGACCTCATCCCAGTTCACGATGTTCCAGAATGCGTCGACAAATTTTGCCCTGTCATTCCGGTAGTCAACGTAATAGGCATGCTCCCACACGTCGAGGACCATAAGTATATCGAAACCGGGGAATACGTTCGTATTGTGTTTTTCTATCTGTACTATGAGCGGCCGCCCGGTCTTCCGGCAGAACGTCAGGGCTGCCCAACCGGAGCCCTCGGCACTTGCCGCTGCCTGGGTGAACTCTTTTTTGAACCGGTCGAATTTTGAAAATTCACCATTGATTGCCTTGGCCAGTTCTCCTTTCGGAACCCCGCCTCCTCCCTTTCCCGCAGGAGCAAGGTTCTCCCAGAACAGGTTGTGGAGCTTGAAACCGCCGATATGGAACGATAGTTCCTTGAGGGTGGCTTTCATATCGAGATCGGCATTTTCCTTGCGCGCCTTGTCCAGTTTTTCAAATACAGCATTTGCGCCGTTTACGTATGCCTGGTGGTGTTTCTGGTGGTGAAGCTTAAGTTGCTCTTCAGAAATATGAGGTGCCAGGGCAGTGTATTCGTACGGCAGTTTCGGCAATGAATAAAATCTGCTTTCTTCCATGTTTCTCTCCTGGGAATTAAGGGAGCTGCCGGTTTACGGCAGGTTTCTCACCTGTTTGGAACTGCACAATGTATGGGTATAGGTTCTTTCCTAAAAGTCAAACTATGAGACAAATTTTGAAACGATGACAAAATGTCAACGGGATCAGGAAGCGGACCTGACCTTGGCCTCATCGACAGCTGCCGTATACGTGGATTACGGTACTTATTCAAAGAACGGGTACCGCGCCGATCAGTCCCGTGACGCTGTTTTGTTGCCAGTCTCATCTGTAACTGCCTTCCTGCAGCGGGAGAATTTTCCCGTACTGCAGGTTAATCACAGTGCGGATATTTCCAGTAATGCCGGATAAAACCCGCATATATACAGTTCACCACCGTGCAGTGATGACAGCCCTGCGCAGAACATTCCGTCCCGTATATGTCGAATGCAATCCACGAATCCACCATGAAGTCATGCCTGCCGCGACAAAATGTTCGCCAGATCGTATCCAGATCCTCTCCTGCCATGAAGAGTCCTTCAGAGTTTTCCAGAAGGGGAATTAAGTCACACCCACGCGAAGTATTTTCATAGGTATCTTATAACATCCTTCAAAAAATACAAACTTTGAAACAAATTCTGAACCATTGTGCGGGGAACCTTCAAAAGTACCCATTATTGGTACGATTGCAGTCTTACAACGGTCGTTCGAGTATAATTTCCAGGATTCCGTCACGGAACTTTTTTTTGCTTATCTGTGAGCCATCGGGAACCGTAATTTTCCGCATCACCTTCTCGGTCCGTACCAAAGCAGATATGATAAGCTGCGTCCTTTCCAGATCGATCCGGATATCCTCTTCCGGAACCCCGTGCAGCTGGCTGATAATACAGATCGACCTCCCGTTTTCAGAGATGCCGGTTGGCGGAATGATCACGGTTTTTTCATTCTTTCGCTTTTTTCTTGTGGTACCCATACTGTTCCCTCGCCGTCACGAATAAAAACCGTGGCCTGGTGTTTACCGGTTGCCAGAATTTCCCCGATACCTTAATTCAGATAACTTCTCCCAAGATTACGACAAATGCTGGATGGGTACATCCACAGTCTGTTGTTCCAACCGTCATGCGGAGCACTGAACCCACACGGCATCCCCTTGACTACTTCATCAGAAATAGGTATGCCGATATTGCAGTAATTGTTTCATTATTTAGAACGTTATGGTGCATACGATTCCCTACATTTCACCAGTGAATGCAGACGTTTTAAGAAACCAACTGCGACTTGAACTGATCGCAGCTGTCAGGGCCCCCAACAATCATGCACTCTTATCCGGGACTACCGGTTCATCTCCGAGAATATGCTGGAAGACAAACTTGAATTCGTTTAACCGTTGCCGGATGTATTTTTTTCCTGTTTCTGTCGGAGAGTACAACTTTGATTTGCCGGACACTTTCATTTCCAGGTATCCTTTATCCTGGAGCTCGTAGAGGTATGTATAAATCCGGGCCTGGGGAATGAGAACCTTATACCGGTTATGGATCTCATGTACGATATCATACCCCGAGATCGGTTTTTCAAGTATCGAGAGGATCACCGGTTCAAGCATTTTTTTCACCACGTCGTCAAGTGTTGCCTGTGGGACAATAGTGAGTGACTCTGCCGGGAACGAGGGATGGGCAAAGGAAATGGTCGTATCCTTACCGGTCGAGACGATGATCTTTGTTATGCCCTCCGAGAGCATTCCGATGTGGTTATGATCGAGATCTGCCATATTCAGCGCGATAATACCTGTGATAGGGACCCCGGCTTCTTTTTTTGCAAGGATCAGGTTTTTTACAGCTATGATGTCAGCAAATTCTTCCGTATCGGAAAAATCAAAGAGAATCTGGAGACTGCCATGCGGGCTGGCTGGGGGGAGAGTTGCTATACACTTCTCAAGGATTCGGGGCAGGAAGAAAAGTTCTCCTTTTTTTACGCGCCGGGTAAACAACTCGCCGTTCCGTATCTCCTGCAGGAAATATTTCTGCAATACGGAACGGTGGTAGGCAAAGAATAACCGTCCTCCTTTTTTTATCCCCGCTTCGATGGCGAATTTGAATATCGGATCCTTCACAGACGCATCCGCGTACAGGAAGAGGACAATATCGGAAAAGATATCCTTTAAAAGGACCGTTTTTATCTCAGGCAGGTTCAGATACTCAGCTTCCGACACCTTCGCGGCACCGGGAGTTGTTCCGGGGGGCATCCGGGCCCGGGCTGCGTCCGCGATTTTTTTCATCTCCAGTTCTGCGGCTTTGCGGAACAGGGCTACCTCAATAGCAGCTTTTATTTCCAGTTCATTGAAGGGTTTCACGATATAGCCGTACGGCCGTACCTGCTTTGCCTTCTCGATGATCGCGTCATCCGCGTACGAAGTGACAAAGACCACCGGGATGTCCAGTTCGCCGATAATGACCTGCGCCGCCTCAATCCCGTTCAGCCTTCCGGGCATGACAATATCCATAAGGATCAGATCCGGAGAAAGCCGGCGTGCCTTCTCGATCGCATCCTCACCGGAAGCCGCCATACCCACAACGGTATACCCCATCGCATGCAGCCGTTCTTCGAGCTGCATGGTAATGATCGCCTCATCATCAACTACAAGAATCTTCGACATTGTCCTCATCTCTCCATCTGAATCGGGAACTCTACATTCACGACAGACCCCAGGTCTGTGCTCTCGATCAAAAGCGTTCCCCGCAACTGCTGCACCAGGCTCCGGATCAGTTTCAGCCCCAGGCTCGTGGCGCGGCTGATATCCACATCCTTCGGGATGCCGGTACCGTCATCCCGGATACTGATGCGGAAAATCCCCCCGTCCTGCCATGCAGAGACCGCAACGTTCCCTTTCCCGCGACCCCGAAAGGCATGTTTGAATGCATTCGACAGGGCCTCGTTGACCACCAGTGCACAGGGAATTGCCTGGTCTACCGGGAGATAGAGGTCCTTTGCATCCACCTGGCACGTGATCTCGGGGCCGGACCGGCCGTAGATGCTGGAGAGGTCTGCTGCCTGTTCCCGGATCTGGCCGCCTATATTGACTTTATCGAACTGTTTGCTCTCGTACAGCCGCGTATGGATCTGGGCCATGGTCTTGATCTTCATCATCATATCAGTCAGTATGCCGGCTGTTGCCGGATCGCCACTCCTCATCCGTGTCATGTCGAGCAATCCGGAAATGATCTGAAGATTATTTTTTACACGGTGGTGGATCTCCCGGATCAGGATCTCTTTCTCCGCCAGAGCGGCAACGATCTTCTCGTTGGCATATTTTGTATCGGTTACATTCTTAAAATAGCCTATAAGTCCATCGATCTCGCCGGCAGCATTCCGTTTCGGTACATAAGACCCGTCAAAGAAGTTCATCTCACCACGGGCGTTGACCAAAGGGATTTCGTTGTTCACCGCGGTACCGCTCTCCAGCACATGCCTCTTGATTTCTGTCAGGTTGTCCGCCTCTTCTCTGGGTAAGATATCATAATCGGTCTTCCCGATCATGTCCTGCTCCGTCAGGCCCATCTGGGGATTGATCACCTGGGTATACCGGAGATCACTGTCCTGTACCAATATGTGATCAGGAGTATTGGTAGCAATAATCCGGAATTTTTCAAGGCTCACGCGCAGGGCTTCTTCTGCCTGCCTGCGCTCGGTGATGTCGCGGTAACTCCAGACCCGGCCGACAATGATCTCCCCGATCTTCTGGGGCTTGGAATACCGCTCGAAGACCCTCCCGTCCGTAATGCTGACTGTGTCATAGCTCTCCCGTCCCGGGTGGGCATACAGTTCCTTTAACCGGGCGACAAACTCCCGCGGGTCCCCGATCAGCGGTGTCATGTAGGTGAGCGCCGTCTTCTCTCTTGCAGAGTCAAGCGTACGTTCCGGAATACTCCAGATCGCACAGAATGTCTTGTTGTAACCGGTGATGTTCCCGTCAGTGTCGACAACAAGAATACCGTCAGCGGTGGAATCAAGGGCAGCATTGAGCAGCGACGCGGTTTTTGTAGTGGTCTCTTCCGCAATTTTACGCTCCGTGATATCCTGTCCCTGGGCGATAGTGGAGGAGATTGTGATGCCGTCTGCATCGTGGATGTTCGCTGAATTCCAGAGAACGATCTTTGTCGCACCGGAGACATGCCGGATGGGGATTTCCACAGATTCCCACCGTTCACCAGTGCCTGTCTTCTGGATCAGTTCCATGGATTCATGGCGGGATTTTTCCGGAAAGAGAATGTCGAGAGGTTTCCCGAGGACTGAACCGGCAGCCATCCCCGTCAGGAATTCGAAGGCGTGATTGAATCGCTGGATTCTCAGGTCCTTGTCCCACACGATAATAGGGGCATTAGCATAATCAATCAGGCTCTCGAGGTACTGGCTTGTCCCGCGCAGGGTGTCCTCTACGTTCTTCCGCGCCATTGCCGTGGCCACGAGATCCGTTACTGCCCGCATCAGGTCCAATTCATCATCGGTGAAATGTGACTGATCACAGGTCCCAAAGGAGAGTGTACCGAGAGTGCGACCATGGTAGATTAGCGGGTAGCACGCATAGCCGGAGATGCCGAACGAACGGACCAGTCGGGTCTTTTCGTCATCTGTGGTGAGAATGTCGTGAACCACCATCCGCTCTCCGTCGCGGGCTACCCGTCCGCAGATTGCTTCGCCGAGGTTCATGTGTTCGATCCTGCTTGCCTCCTCATCCGTGATACCAGCATACGCGTTCAGCCGCATCCTTTCTCCACTCCCGTCGATGATGTAATTGAAGAATGTTTGGCAACGGAGGTACCGCATCACCCGTTCCCCTACGAGCTGGACAATATATTCGGGCATTTCAGAACTCAGGAGCAGCCGGGCAGATTCCGCGAGGATGTCCAGTTTGCCGCTCTCTTTTTTCAGTTTATCCTCTATCTGTCTTCGCTCGGTAATATTCTGGAACGTACCGATAACAAAGGATCGGGCCCCATCCGTTACCAGGTTCAGCCCCCTTAGCTCGGTCCAGACCTTCTTTCCTGTCCCGGTCGTTGCCAGGACCTCGAGGGTAAAAGGTTCCCCGGTGGAAAGGCAGGTCTCTATTCTGTTCCTGATGAGGGGTCGGTCTTCCGGTGAAAAATAGTTCAGGCTTTCGGTAAGGCCCGGCCGGTAATCCCGCGGAGCCTCGATGATATCGTAAATCCCCTCGGTCCACAGAAAGTAATCGAGATGTGGGTTCGCCTTCCAGCCGCCGAGCTTCGCAATTTTCTCTGTCTCCCTGAGGAACCGGTCGCTTTCCTGCTGGTTCCGCTCCGTTTCTGTGAGCGCATCAATATTCTGCCGCAGTTCTTCTTCAACGGCCATGAGTTCCTCATTGATTTCCCCCAGTTCTTCGTTCTTGTGTACGAGTGCCTGTTCTGCCTTGTCAAGGGTCTGGCCAATCTCTCCGGACAACTGCCCGACAATGGAAGCAGTAGCGATAATAAAAGTGACCATGCTCACCGAGACTACGAGGGCGTTGGGAATAATGTACCAGGACGAGATGATGTAAAAAAGAATATTTTCACAGAGAGTAATGGTAACCGTCAGCGTGACAAAATTCCGGAGCAGCATGGCCTTGATGGATGTTCCCCTGAAATGGCAGACCGGTGGTGTTGCCGGCCCTGCTGCAGCAATAAGCCCGGCCCCGACAAAGAATGCAGAAATGGCAGAGAGGGCTGCAATAGGAATAACCGGTATGGCAAAGATCAGCGGGTTCCCGTAGAAATAACTTAAAACCAACGTAAATCCTGCGAGGGTGATGATGATCCCTGCTACTACGGTACTTTCCCTCGCCCGGAGACACTGTGGAGAAAAAAATGCCGGGTCAACAGAAAAAAACAACCCGATTGCGGCAAGGATGATCAGCACAGCCGCCACCGGAGAGATCGGAGATGAGAGCGGTCCGAACAGCACAGACCCGGCGGCAACAGACCAGGATTCAACAAAAAAATGCCCACCCATAAGATTTGCGAGGATCACCATACATTCCGTGCCTGCGACGACGACAAGCGTTGCCCGCAAGATAAGAGACGGTGTCCGGCCCATCGTTTTTATTGAGCTATAGACAAGGATCGCACCAAAAAAAATCCATATGACTGCCGCACTCAGTGCCATAGTCTTGCAGCCCTGGCATACGCTGCTTATGAGGATAATACCGGAGATGTTCCCGATAATACCGGTAAGGCTCGTCAGTATAACGAGCAGACCGAAAACACAGGTGATTTTTTTGAACAGATCCGCCTCCGCCACCGCGCACGGTTCTGCCGCAGCCTGTGGTACGTCATCATTAGTGGATATTTCCGGTATGATCATTTCGTATCTTCCCAAAAAACAGGTATAGGATCCAGT
>NZ_JBAVIG010000020.1:0-8495 GCF_049686655.1 Methanoregula sp. | reverse complement strand
CAGGTAGTATGTGTGCTGTTATGCTACGTTCCCCAGATCCTCTCACCGACCTGCGCGCGCTCTATGTTGAGACATTACAGATATAATCCCGGAAACGGATTACATACCTTTATTGTTGATCGCGTTGATCTTGTGATCAGAACCCTAGGAGGTTCGATTTTGACAAAAGAAGGTTGGAAAACAGAGAATTCCGACCCGGAAAAAATGCACCCGACCTGGGCGTCAACACGCGATTTTTTTAATTTTTTGAGCTGCCTTCAGTTCTCTTTACCTGTTTTGACGATTCGGGAATTATGGTATCCCCAATCGGAATCTTTTAAAAAAGTTCAACGTTTTATGTTGCCACTTCAGGCAACAATATTCGTTTATACCTTATATTCACACACCGCCCCGGCAAGGCAGATGATGCCAGCGACGTACATGCAGTTCCCGAAGATAACCGCAAGCAGGCCCGGGCCGGCGCCGGTCAGCCCGGCATAGCCTGCCCAGTCCAGCTGGGCAGTCATGAGGAAGGTTGCAATGGAGATCCCAAACATGATGCCAAGATACTGGAGGGCCGTGATCAGGCTCGAGCCGATACCATGCAGTGCCGTCGGAAGCGACGCCATGATCTCGATGCTGTTTGGGCCCTGGTAGACAGAACGGGAGATCCCGGCGACGACAAATAAGCCGAGGATAAATCCGATATCCATTCCGGTGAATGCAGCGCCGCACCCGAGGAATGCGATGCCCATGAGTGTAAGGCCGGTCACAGGATACCGGGAAGAACGGTACCGGTCGTACAGCCAGCCGAAGAGGGGGGAGGCTATCAGCATCGAGAGTGGCAGGATCAGGGCGATAAGGCCGATGTGCGACGGCCGGAGACCCATTACGTACTCGAAATAGAACGGCTGGATTGTGAGCAGGAGGAAGGTTGCAGTCAGGTACAGGATCAGGCTGGCGGCAGGCAGGACAAATGACCGTTTCCGGAAGATTGCGATCGGGAGGATCGGGTTGTCCACAGATTGCTCGCGTGCGACAAATGCGATAAGGAGGACGAAACAGATGCCTGACCAGAGCCCGAAGGACTCAATACGGACCGGCGGGTTCGAGAGCGTGTTCAGTGCGATCGCAAGCGATGCCATCAGCCCGATAAGCAGGAGGGCCCCGGGATAATCGGGGTGCCGGAAGGCTGGCAGGTCCCGGCCGACCGGCAGGTACCTGACGGTAAGGAACAGGAGCACAATGCCGACCGGCACGTTGACAAGGAAGATGAACGGCCAGCCGATGAGGTCGACAATGAACCCCCCGGCAGCCGGCCCGATGATCAGACCGAGCGCGATCACGGCCGTATAATATCCCATTGCCCGGCCGCGTTCTCCTGCCGGGAAGACCTGCATGATGATTGCGATGCAGACACTCATCAGCATCGATGCTCCCAGCGCCTGCAGGACCCGGAAGAGGATCAGTTCCGGGATCGTAACCGAGAGCCCGCAGCCAAGGGAACTGAGGGTGAAGAGCAGGAGTCCTGCCCTGAAGAGTCTCCCGCTTCCAACGGAATGGGAGAGCGACCCGAAGAGCAGGACCGTAGCAAGGACAGTAATTACGTAACCGGTTGCAATCCACTGGACCTGGCCTATGCCGGAGCCCAGGGACTGCATAATGGTGGGAAGGGCAATCGCGACTATCTGGACATCCAGCACGCACATGAATATCCCGACGAGGACGATCGCGAGGATGATGTACCGGGTCGTATAACCGTTGTCCGTGGAAGTGACTCGTATGGGATCAGGGGCGGATGTCATGGTCGTGTGTCGTTAGTGATGTGATCTGAAGGTTAATGTTGTTCTTACCGTTCTGTGCAGTGGGATATTGTAAATTAGTTACAAATTTTGTCAGTAAAAAATAATAATTGTAATCTATTTAAAATTATTGGAGAAATGTTTTTGAGATTGTATATTGATTACAATGTACTGATACCATGAGCGACGACTGCCAGTCATCACCGGATCTTGAACTGGTGCGCAAGCTTATTGTCGGGATTGGAGAGGTTTCAGAGATAACGGGGGTTCCCCAGCGCCAGATCCGGTACTGGGAGGAGAAGGGGTTCATTGCCTCGGTGGATAGCGGCGAGGGTACTATACGGCGCTACAATTTCCTCAATATCAAGAAAATTATGCTGATAAAGGAATTGCTGGATGACGGCTTCACGCTGGCTGCCGCGGCAAAAAAAGTGGATGCCCGGATAAAAACACTCGACGATGCATTCCGGAAATTGTCCGGCCGTTAGGCATTCCGCATTCTCGCGTACAAAATCCCGCAAAAAAGTTTTTTGGATCTTACCCCAGTGCCCACGCAGCCCGGTTGTTTGCGTCGAGCGTAATCACGAGTGACGCCCGTGAAAGATCGATGGTTGCCGGCACCTCATAGATGAGGAACCCGTCCGCTGCGTTACTGTCTCCCGGCAGGATATACCCGGCCTCGCCACCGGTCCCGATCACGTAATCGTACTGCGGGACATATATATTCCTGACGTTTACGTCGGAACCGGCAACGGAACTGTACGTATAGTCCTTCCCGTCATAGTTCACCGTGAACTGCCGGGGAGACGGGGCAACAAGGCCCAGTGTCCCTGTATCGGTAATCCGGACATAGACGATCAGGAATGCGTTGCCTGCCGAAGGTTCCTGGGTATTGTACCCGTTCTGGATACCAAGCGGAACGCCGGCCTGCAGCTGTGAATGAGGGCTGTTCAACGAAGGGGATGTCCAGTTGTAATACGACCATACTATGGCCTTGTAAACTGTTGCCGTGCCGGTCCTGTCCGCGTTCCCGAATGTTGCCGGCTGGTTCAGGACAAGGGCACCAGGATATGGAGTGGCCGTGGCGGCGTTGCGATGGTTGCGGTCACCTGCAGCGGCGCCGGGGCGGGAGTTGCAGGCACTGGTGCAGGTTGTGAGCTGGTACAGCCGGCGCATAAGATCAGGGCAAGGATGATAACGAGTATTCCAAGTACACGGGCAGGTTTCATGATGAGTCGATCATAGTCTGCGGGTAAAATGTTTTGGTCGTATTGCAAAATACGTAATATATGAATCCCAAAACAGGGTATGAATCGGATACCCTGACGTAACAATCAAGGGAATTTCCGGTTCCTGTAAGGTACTCCCCGCTGTCATTGCACAGGATCGCAGAAAAGTTGCTATCTTCAGAAAATCCCCCAGGAGTAACTTCAACGGTGAATGGAATATTTTCACGGCATGAGTGACGGATCTGCGGGCTATTGATCGTCCCTGCAGGAAACCTTGAGGAAATGGCCGATAGTAAAACCGACAGGGTAATTGAAATATGCAGAGGTGTTTTATAAAAAACGTATACTCCTGTATGCCAGAATAGCTCTCTGCTTACGTGGGGATGTATATTCCACTATTCACGGCAGATGTGGACCATTGCCCGTCTGCAACTCATTTTCGGGAAAAAAAAGATCAGCTGGTGGTGGTTGGCTGGATGAGTAAGCGGCCCCGCGATGTGAGCCTGAGGATAACTTCACTGCTGGACTTCCCGCCGTCAAGATATCGCTTGGAGAGGAGGACCCTGACACCGGACCTGACGCTGCTCTCGCTGTGGGTGGGATGCAGCATCTGAACAACCTGGCTTATGTGGCAGCTCTGTTTGTTTGCAACTGCACCAAGAATATCGAGATGGGTGGGAGTTGCTACAAAGGCTACGGGGGTTTCAAAGGAAATTTCTTTCATTGTCGTCATAGTGCGCCCTGGTGATAGTGAAAACATAACCTGTTTTCCGATCGCGTGGAATAGATCACCATGATAGTATATGCTGTTTGAGATGAAGTAACCATGTATAAAAACCGGGCAGGGGAAATTGACCCTCCCTCAAGAACAGAAACCATGATCACCCGGCTCGGGAGTGTTGATCGGCAGGACCGACGGAACTCCGGTGCAGGAGAGTAAACCAGGATTCCCCTGCGACACCAGGATAGTATGTGGCACAAACGTAGCAGGATTCACCCTCTCCACGACAATATCTTCCGGTACGGCAGGCAAAACCAGCGTAATTATATATAACCCGGTATCATGCATCATCTGTGTTAAATGCAATCATCGCAAAGGCCAGGGGGTTCATTGTCAACCCGGTCGAGACCTTCCGGCAGTCCAGGGCCGATGAAGCCCGCACGGTACTGGCATACCTCATCCCACTCCTGCTCTTTGATGCGATCATGACGGCGATCGTATCCCTCCTGGAATCAATGGTATTTCCTATGGTAGTGCCACCAATTTTTGGCCACCTCCTGCCAGTAGTGCTGTTTGTCGGCGTACTTATCGGAGGCTTGATTATCCTCCTGCTCTTCACGGTCTGGGTCCATATCCTTATTTGCCTTGCCGGCGGCAGCAAAGCTATATCCGGGACATTCAAAGCGATCACGTACGGATTGACTCCCTCGTTCCTGCTCCACTGGATCCCGCTCATCGGAATTATATTCGATCTCTGGTCGATCGTTCTTATGATACTGGGGATCCGCGAGCTTCAGGATATCAGCAGCGGAAGGGCGCTTGTCGTCATGATTATTGCCGTCATGGTCCCGCTCATTATCCTTATCATCATCGCGATGTACCTCTTCGTCGCAATGTCATCACAGGCCGTGCCGGTTGCGCCTCCCGCTATTTTCTGATCTTTTTTAATGCTACCGGCCAGGACCTGGCCGGTACGATACTCTGTTCAAATCATGTAGTGGAAAAAAGGGTGATTCCAGCCAACCGTATTATTCGACCCGGTACCCGTGCGCCTCCAGGGTGTGCTGGTACAGGCGCTCTGCATCGGGATTGCAGCTGGGGATTGCACGTTCTGCCTCCTCCCAGACGGCCCTCAGAACGGGATCGTCCGCATGGAGTGAGAGATTGCCGGTTACATAGCCGAGCTGTTTTCCGCCAGGATCTGCGATCCGCATTACTACGCAGCGGTAGTACTTGCACTGCGCAGGACTGTCGCGGTGGATGGTACAGCGGATCAGGCCACTATCCGGCCGGAGAAACCTGCAGGCGTGGGGGTGCTGGTCGGGAAAGGAATGATCGGAGAAGATCTCCCGTTTGTCCTCATCGATTACCGCAACAAACGGTGTGCCGGTAGAGACGGATTCGCACTCAAATGAGAATGGGCCGATCTGTTTTTCGATCACAATATAATCGCCCAGGTACATGCAGCAGGTGCCGCACTGTCGGCAGGAGAATACCATTCAAAGAGTCCTCGTAAGCAGTACTATCCGGAATCAAGAGTAAAAAAATGAGACGGTGCAGGTCTTCAGGATCAGGTGATACGGCCGGCAGCAGTTTGTGCTATGGTCTTGAGCATTTCGTAATCCGTAGTCGTGCCTTCCATGGTGATCTGCTCAAAGACGTTGTTCTTCACGAAGATCACGCTGTATGATATGATGTCGTCCTGCGAACTGCCCGCAGTCTCTCTCCATGCCACGCTCTGGTCCCCAATGATTGGGAAGGGGACCTGGTAACCGCTAGCGTTATAGCCGGCCGGTATAAGCGCATCCCGTTTGATCCGGTAGACCGCATTGATGTTGTCCGGGGTATAGGTGCTGATCAGCTGGCTGACATCGGTCATGTCGTTGTGTTTCTTGTCAAGCCGGTAGTACGAGACCTGGTATCCCTGCTGCCAGCCAAGGTCGTGGTCCAGCTGGCTGATCCCACCATAGCCGACCATCGATCGGTCCCGCAGGATATAATCCGATGGAAGGTCTGAAGATTGCAAAGCCAGATCAGCAATCGTCGCGTTGGTACCCGGAGTTAGTGATGGCGGGACCGTGGCAGGCTGGCCGGGTGACGGGGCCGGGCCGAATACGCCGGAGAGACACCCGGCAGATCCTGACAGTACCAGGACGCAGAGAATCATCAGGAAGAACCCACGATACCCATATTCCATACCGTACAGCATGGAAGAGGCGATTTAAATTGTTGGTGGATGCAGCAGCCGGACTACCGTTTCCATCCACAAGCGCTATCATCCGGGCAGCAGAACATTGTGCAAAGGAGATACGATATGCCGATCACCAGCATTGCCATGCTTGACAAGGATCACCACATCCACCTGATCCCTGCCGACCGGGTCCTCATGATGAGCATCGAGCACTCGGCGATCAAGAAAGTGGAAAATGAGCGGTTCGAAGTCGAATGTTTCATCAAGCTCTCCGTCGAGGGGTTCCCCCATCCGCTCGAGGACGTGATCCGGTTCACGTTTGCCGCGATGGATATCCCCGGACCGCAGATGATGACTGAGCTGACATTCCTGCAGAACCATATTGTCAAGTTTGTCTTCGACAAGGGACTCGCCGGCGATCTCTGCAGCTGTGTACCCGACTCCCCTTCCGCAAAGGAGTGCGGTATTACCATCTCCTCCGAGATAAAAACAGAGATGCTTGCTTCGCAGCAGTTCAGGGCACTGCTTGCCCAGCACGGGGCATTACCGGATTCGGTTATTTTTGTCAAATGACCCGGGACAACAGGAACTAAAAAAAATATCTTCAGTCCCGCTGATCACAGGGACGCATAATGCAATGTATTGGGGGGGCCTCCGGCGGTGAGAGGATAATCTCTGGATAAATATCTTTTTCACATGCAAGAGACAACCACTACCGAACAGAAAAGATGCGGTGGTATCATGGTCGATCCAGAAATCCCAAATGACGAAAAAGTTCTCATGAGGACGCAAGGGGTCCACGTCAAGTCAATCCCGTTTGAAGGTATCCTTACGAACCGGCGTATCATCCTTGTCGACCGGGCTAAGAACCTCCTGCCTCCAAAAGAGATCCCTCTTGCAACAGTCAGGGATGTGGAGACCGGGGAGAATGCAATCCGTGACCTGACCCTTACTATCTCGATCATGGCAAAGACCGGTGAGACGCGCCAGATGATCCTCACCTTCTCCCGGCAGGAAGGCGGGAACCGGATCCGTGAGCGGGATGAATGGGCCCGGTTGATCCGGGAAAGCACATCTACGTCTTTTGAACATGTGATCCGGAAAGTGATCCCGGGAGCCGACCCGGCACAGCGCCAGCCGGGACCCGCGGCCCCTTATGCCCAGAGCCCCCAAAGAACCCAGCCAAAGATGATGATCGACGGAGTCCACCCTATAAAGAAGATCATCGAGACTGCCCCTGAATCCCCGGTTCAGGCACGTTCGCCGGCTCAGGCTGCCCCGACTCCAGCAGCACCAGCCACGGGAGAGATGGTGTTCTGTACCCGCTGCGGGAACAAGGTCTCCGCTGACTCCGCATTCTGCAACAAGTGCGGTTCGCCGATTGTCGTTCCTGCCGGTTTACCGCGACAACCCGCCCCCCGGCAGACCGCAGCGCCGGTGCCGCAACCGGCTCCTTCCGGCCGGGCAACGGCTGAAACCGTCAGGACCATTCCTAGAGATGTACCCCCCCCGCAGTCGCTTGGATGGGACGATGAACGTGAACAGGCCCCTGCTCCGGTCCCGTTATCACGGCAAGCTGCCCGCAAACCGGAAAAGAAAGGATTCCTTGCCGGCATCTTATCCCCCCGGAAGCAGGGTGTACCCCCGGCAAAAGCCCCTGCAGCACCATCTCCCCAGAAGAAACGCCGGGGAAGCATGATGCCCGGAAAGAAAACCCTGATCGCCGGATTTGTTGTTCTTGTCGTGATTGTTGCCCTTGTCATCGGTGCAGTATTTGTATACCCGATGGTGACCAGCGGGAACGGCGCAGAATCATCCGGGACAACCGGCTCGTCCGGCACCAGTGCTTCCAGCTCGTCCGGCAGCACAGGCAGCAGTGCATCCACCACCGGGGTGCTGACCAATACCGGTGTCGCATCCATTACTGTAATAGCGACCCAGGCTCCGGACATCCCTCAGACCGGTGTTTGGGTCCATATAAGTTACATCGGCGGCTGGACGGGCAGTTACGGTGTGTTGTCTGATCTGCAGAAGTTAACATTGTCCGGTGACCGGGTAGAAGAGATCGTCAACGCCACCGGTGTGGTCCAGGCAAGCTTCGCAAAACAGGACAGCTCAAAGCATACTCTTACCGTTGAGATCTACAAGAACGGCAAACTCATTACCAGCGGTACTACCAGCGATGCAAATGGGAAAGTGACGGTATCGGCAGATGCTACTACCGGCACGGCAATATCAGGCAACCCGGCTGGCACTGTCCCGGCAACAACCGCAAATGCCGGAAATACAACGGCTGCCCCCCCGACTGCTGTCGTAACAACGGCGAAAACCACTGCCCCTGTAGCCACCACCACCTGATTTCCTGATCCGATACGGTCCGTACGGTTGACCATAATTTTTTCCCCGGTATCCGTACAATTATCCGGATACATCATGACGACTCCTGTACGTTTTCCTCCCGGAACCCCACTAAGGCCCCCCGGCATCGTGCCCCGGGTCATCACAGGTTTTGAACCGGGTACTCTCCTGATAGTTCTCTAAAACGGCACTCGCCCTCCTGCTTTCTGTCACGG
>NZ_JBAVIG010000019.1:0-131930 GCF_049686655.1 Methanoregula sp. | reverse complement strand
CCCGGTTGCGATGACTATTGTATTACCTGCCATTTGACTCGGGGCTCATCGCACTGCGCCCCGTCCCCCGCGGGGGACTGGTGGCGCAAGAGGGGGGCATCGTCTCTTTGAAAAAAAAATGATTTCTACAGAGCAGAAAAAATTATCCCGCTTTCAGAACGGATATGCATAAATCGGTTAAGATTTGAAGTTATTTGTCAGTCAATACACCTGACGGTGAACATCCATGGGAACGCAAGGAAGAAAAATTGTTGGAATTGACGTTGATGAGCTCCTCAAGCTCCTCAACAAGGCATATTCCGATGAATGGCTCGCATATTACCAGTACTGGATTGGTTCTAAGGTTGTCCGCGGTCCCAACAAGGAAGCGGTGATCGCTGAACTGACGCTGCATGCAACTGAGGAACTGGCGCATGCAACCCTCCTCACAACGAGGATCATCCAGCTGGGCGGGGTACCGGTCACAAAACCCCAGGACTGGTTAAAACTGACAAACTGCGGGTACGAAGCGCCCGATGACCCGTTCATCGTCAAAGTGCTTGAGCAGAATATCAAGGGTGAGCAGTGCGCTATCAAGACGTACAATTCCTTCCTGAAAAAGACACGGGATACAGACCCGGTCACCTATAACATGATCCTCACGATCCTGTCCCAGGAAGTAGAGCACGAGGAAGACCTCCAGGCACTTCTTGAAGATGTCAAAGTTATCATGGAGAACAAGTAACTTTTTTTGGGGGGAATTCTGTGCGGGTCACCGGATAAACATGGCCAGAATCGGTTTTAATATTCCGTTCCCGTACATGCATCTCCGGCAAATCTGAGGATTTCCACTCGCGGGTCCCGGAAGATTTACCGGATACCCATTTATAAATAGTATCTCTTTCAATCTCCATGCATACCATAACAGTAGGAGTTTTTTTATGCCTGTGGAACACGTAAACGGGAACGATAAGGGACCGGTGATGTTGTATGCGCTCTCAACCTGCGGGTGGTGTGCTAGGACCAAGGAACTCCTGAGGCAGATGGGGATTGCATTCGATTTTGTTTATGTCGACCTCCTGGAGGGGCAGGAGCAGGATGATGCCATGCAGAGCGTAGAGAAATGGAACCCCAGCGGATCGTTTCCCACGCTGGTCATCAATGACAGCAAATCAATTATCGGGTTCCGCGAACACGAGATCCGGGAGGCTCTGGGAATATGAGATTTCCGGAACTGAAAGAGACTGATGTAGAAAAGATTTACCAGACTCTTAACAATGACGCCGAAAGCGGAGGCTACCACCTGAATCCGGATGCTGAATTCACGAAGAACCTGATCAGGGGCCTGATGAAAAACGAGTTCCGTTACGGGTACCGTTCCTGCCCGTGCCGGCTTGCATCCGGCAAACGGGAAGAAGACATTGACATTATCTGCCCCTGCAATTACCGTGATCCCGATCTGTCGGAATACGGGGCCTGTTACTGTTCGCTCTATGTCAACAATACCATAAAAGCCGGGGAGCTGGCCATCAGGCCGGTTCCCGAACGGCGACCCCCCCGGCTCGCCCGGAGCCTGAACAAAACGCTGGAAACACTCATCCCGATCCCCAAGGAAACCCTTGCGTTTCCTGTCTGGCGCTGCAAGGTCTGCGGGTATCTCTGCGCTCGGGACAGTCCACCGGATCTCTGCCCGATCTGCAAGGCAACGAAGGACCGGTTTGAACGGTTTATCTGATCTCCCTTTTTTACTCCGCCAGGTGTTTACAATACCGGTGTCAGATAACGAATCCTCATATAGTGATCGGCTAAACTGTTATGGCATGGCAGGAACCGTCCATATTGAGATCGTCGGTCTGAAAACATCAGAATGCTCCCCGTTTCCCTGTGATGGGGAACGCACCTGCGGCCTTGAAGGGTGTTATCTCTCGGGAAAACTGAACGACGCGGTTGCGGAACTCAGAAAAGTGCTTACAGAATCCTATGGGAACCGCGTCGATGTAAAACTCATCCTCGTTGACGAAGGTACACCGGAATATATCCGCGCTATCATAGAGAAGGAATATCCCCCGATTCCCATGGTCCTGGTCAACGGCCGGGTCACGAAGATCGGACGGATCACGCTGGACAGGATAAAGGCCGAGATCGAGAAAGAATTATAATTAACCGGGCTTCTTTTGTGCGCGCATCCGGAAAAAACCTGGAATCCGGCCTGGTATTCCTATTCAGGGCATTTTTTTTACATTGTTCCTTCCGGATACAATAACCGGGCCGGCCCGGTTGATAAAAATCCATAAGAATTCCCGGTTTTTTGCCCGGTCCGCCATAATGGTATATATGCTTTGAAAAATAACCATGATGAATTATTATCCGCTGATGATTTAAATGCACAATTTTCCCCATATTTTCTGGTACAGGTGTCCCGATCCCGGAGGTGAGGTGTGCCGTCACTCACCGTAAATTCTGAAGATGATGAGTTCAACGAGGACCAGACCCTTCTGACCCTCTACAATCTTGCCGGCGAGGAGAGCGGAGGGTTTATCACGTTCCGGCCGCATCTCCTCCACACGTTAAACAGAATGCTCATCGCCAACCATATCATGCCATCACCACCCAAGGGACCCGATTCTGTGGAAGTCCGGGAACTCAGGGCATCAGAGATCGGGAGGATAAAGCAGGAACTCAGTCTCCGGTTCCGTGCCATTGACACTGATCCGGCAATGACCCGTATGTTCGCTGCATTCAATGGTACCCGGCTCGTCGGCGTAGCACGATGTGTGCGTCACCCGGACGGGATCGAACTCGACGGGATTTATATACTTGAAGAAGTCCGAAGGAAAGGGTTTGTACGGGGAGTCACAGCGCTCCTTATCGAAGCGTCGGGAAAACGGGATGTACTATATGTCCGGGCCGCTGCCGGAGTAGCCGAATTGTATCATACCATGGGTTTCCGCCCGGTACGTGAAAGCGATCTCCCTGGTACCCTCAGGGGACCGTTGTCCAGTGATCGGGCCGGCCGAAAGGGCGGAGCGACCTGTGCCATGCGACGGGAATGTACGCAGGAATCAACAGTACAGAATCCGGTGAAGCCGGAGGCAGAATGATCGGGCGTACAGCAGATTTGGACCTGTGCACGGGTGTTTACCCGCTGCAATCCCGGGATTTGCATCATAGTCCATGCCGGTACCCAAATTACCGCAATAAAAGGGGACGCCACGCATGATTAAGGAACTGCTGCTCCTTGGGTTTGCACTTCTCCTTGCGGGTGTAGCCATTCCGCTCGTCACTGCAGGAGCTGACCGGAAACTGGCGAGAACGGTCTCCCTGGCATGTACCGTTGCGGCATCGGCCCTCCTGGCAATCCTGTCCCTCGCGGTCCTCCTTTCCGGCGAAGTCATCTCGTGGACGGCGTACCAGCCCGTAGCCGGGTTCACTCTCACGCTCGTGATCGATCGGCTCGCAGCCTTCTTCATCCTGATCATCGCGGCAGTATCAGGGTGTGTAGCGATCTATGCTACCGGGTATGTCGAACACCTGCATGGCGGTTCCCGCAGGAACCTCCTCTGCGCCTGTGCAAACCTCTTTATCCTCTCGATGGTGCTGGTGATCGCATCCGGTACAACCCTGGCGTTCTTCCTTTTCTGGGAACTGATGGCTGCGAGTTCTTTTTTCCTCGTAATGTACGAATATGATGACCCGGAATCAAAAAAGGCCGGCATCTTTTACTTCGTAATGACGCAGCTCTCGACACTCTTTGTCATGCTGGGCATCATCATCCTGTACGGGCAGACCGGGACATTTGCCTTTACCCACGTGCCTGCACCTTCATCTCCATTCCTGACCGCCGCATTCCTCTGCCTGTTCCTCGGTTTCTCGATAAAGGCAGGCATCATCCCGTTTCACAAGTGGCTCCCGTATGCCCACCCCGCAAGCCCGTCCCCTATCTCGGCGCTTATGTCCGGCGTGATGCTCAAGATCGCCATCTACGGGCTGATCCGTTTTCTCCTCTACGTGTTCACACCGGACCTGTGGTGGGGTGTCCTGATCCTCGCCGCGGGAACGGCCTCAGCGGTCCTCGGGATCATCTATGCCCTCAAGGAGCACGACCTCAAGGCAATGCTCGCTTACAGCAGCATCGAGAACGTGGGCATCATCTTTGTCGGGATCGGCCTCTCGGTTATCTTCACATCGTACAGTCTCCCGGCACTTGCCACGCTCAGCCTGCTCGGGGCCCTCTTCCATTCCCTCAACCATGCGCTTTTCAAGAGCCTCCTCTTCCTTACAGCAGGATCCGTAGTCTACGCAACCCATACCCGCGATATCGAGCACATGGGAGGGCTCGTGCACCGGATGCCCTACACGTCGGTCCTTTTCTTTATCGGGGCCGTTGCAATTGCAGCCCTCCCGCCCCTGAACGGGTTTGCGAGCGAGGTCCTGATCTTCATCTCGTTCTTCTCTTCTGTTGCCGTGGCAAATCCGCTCTTTAAAGTCCTGATCTTCATATGTCTTGCCCTGTTCGCGCTGACAAGTGCGCTCTCCGCTGCCTGTTTTGTCAAGGCATTCGGATCGGTCTTCCTTGCCCTGCCACGCTCAAAAGAGAGCGCTGATGCCCGCGAGGTACCCCTTCCCATGCTTGCCGGCCCCGCTCTCCTGGCAGGGGCATGCGTGGTCATCGGGCTTCTCGCTCTCCAGCTGTTTACGCTGGCCGGATATTCAGTGCCGATCCCGGACATGCTGATGATCGGCGTGCTCCTCCTTGCGATGGTTGCCCTTACCTATGGAGTGCTGTATATTACCGCTTCGCGGAACGTCCGCATCTCCGGGACATGGGGGTGCGGGATGCCTTCGCAACAGCCGTTAACTGAGTACAGCGGTCACGGGTTTTCGGAACCCATCGACATCATCTTCTCGACCATCTACCGGACAAAGATCCGGAACGAGCGCACATTTTTCGATGCTGCCGGTTGCATATTCCAGGAGGGGAACGCAGAGATCCGGCTCCTGAAAGTATTCGAGGAGTATCTCTATCTCCCCGTTGCCCGCGTCTCGTGCCGGGCTGCGAAGTCTGTTTCCCGGATCCATAACGGGTGTCTTGACACGTACCTTCTCTATGTCTTTGTTACGGTGCTCGTCATAATCGTGTGGCTGGGGTGGTTTGCATGAGCCCGGAGTTTATCCTGTACCTGGTGATCAATACGGCGGTTGTCCTTGCCATCGCCCCCCTCTTCATCAGCCTGATAAAAAAAGTGAAGGCGTGGACACAGGGCAGGAGAGGCCCGCCGCTCTTCCAGACGTATTTTATGCTGGCAAAACTGGTGAAAAAAGAGGTGATCTACTCGCCACACTCATCCTGGATCATGCGGGTCACCCCAATCATCAACATAGCAGCGATTCTCGTAGCAGCCCTCTTCGTACCGCTGGTCTTCGTGCCTGAGCCTGTCGGGGGAATTGGCAATATCATCCTCCTGCTCTACCTGCTCGCTCTGGCCAAGTTCTTCATGGCCCTTGCAGGTCTTGACGCGGGCAGCTCGTTTGGCGGGATGGGCAGTTCGAGGGAGATGAGCATCTCGGCAATCATCGAACCCACCACCATCATCGTCTTTGCTGCGCTTGTCTTTGTCTTCAAGACGCTCAATATATTCGAGATGTTCACCCTCTCGGCTGCCTCCGGCACGCTCTCAACCCCGACCCTTATCCTGATCGGGATCTCTCTCTTCATTATCCTTATCGTCGAGACTTCGCGCATTCCGGTCGACAACCCGGAGACGCATCTCGAACTCACTATGATCCATGAGGGCATGATCCTGGAACAGTCCGGTTCCAATCTCGCCCTCATGGAGTTGTCCGCCGCGGTCAAGCTCACGCTCCTGATGGCCCTGCTCATCAACCTGATTATCCCGTTCGGTCTCTCGACTACGCTCTCTGCGGCCGGCCTCCTCCTCGCCCTTGTCCTCTTCCTTGTGAAAGGGACCGTACTTGCCGGCGTCATCGGGCTTTTTGAATCCTCTATGGCAAAGATGCGGTTCTTCCGGCTCCCGAGCCTCTTTGCCATGGCATTCTTCTTCTCTACACTGATCATCATCATCGAGGTGTTCTCATGATCGACCCGGCACTCGTCCAGGGGATCATCCGGGTACTGTTCGTCATCGTGATCATCACCGCGGCCTACATCATTTCCACCCGGAATATCCTCTCGCTCGTCTCGGTCTACGCCATCCAGTCCCTGACCCTCGTACTGATCGCCCTCTCGCTCTACACGCTCGAAGGCAGCAGCGTTCTCCTCGCCATCGCCATTATCACGTTTATCAGCAAGGTGCTCGTCATCCCCTACTTTATCGCGACCATCCAGGAACGGGTCCGGATAAGGCGGGACATCGAGTTCCATTTCCTGAATCCTACTACCTCGCTCCTCCTCTCCATGGCCCTGATGCTCGTCATCTATATCACCCTCTCGAAGATCGTGGAAGGGACACCTGCAAGGGAGAGCCTCTTCTTCTTCGGGGCAGTGCTCGGGATCTCCCTGATGCTGATGGGCATGATGGTGACCTTCTCGCGCAAGCGTGCAATCTCCAAGGTGCTCGGGTACCTCTCGATGGAGAATGGTGTCCTGCTCTTTGGCATGTTCGTCACCGAGCTGCCGTTTATTATCGAATTCCTGATCATCATCGACCTGGTCATCCTCGTGCTGCTGACCACGATCCTGACCGTCGGCATCGATTCGACCCTCGAAGACTACCATGACCGGCTCAACCGGTTCCACCTGCTGGACGATACGGAGGAGACACCATGATCCTGATCAGCTTTGTCCTCGTTGCTGCCTGCGCCATTGCACTCATAGCCATCAGCCGTACCCACCGGCAGATGAACCTTGCCTGTATCGCGGAGGCGCTCATCTTCCTCGGGCTCGCCATATATCTTATTCTCTCCAACCAGATCCCGGTCTCGACATTTTTGATCGGCAGCCAGTACTTCTTCATCGACCACCTCGGTATCTATGAAGTGCTGATCGCGACCATCGTCTTCCTGTTTGCGGCCATCTATGCCCGGGGCTATGTCGAGGGCCTTTTGGACAGCGGCGAACTCGGGAAGAACAGCCTGCGTCTCTTCTACGCGGCATGGGCCCTGCTTCTCCTCATTATTGTCCTTGCCTTCTGCTCGGACAACCTCGCCCTCTTCTGGATCTTCGCCGAGATGACCACGATCATCTCGGCCATGCTCATCGCCATCCTGGCTGCCAGAGAGAACATCGATGCGGCAATCAAGTACATCTTTATCGCCTCGATCTCCATGCTCTTCTCGTTTGTCGGCCTCATATTCCTCTTCGAGATCTCCCGGTCAGCCCTTGGTACCGGAACCCTGAACTGGACCGGCCTGATGCAGCACGCAACAGCGTTCCCGCCGGGCATGCTGATCGCAGCCTTTGCTCTTGTCTTCATCGGGTTTGCCGCAAAGTCCGGCATCTTCCCGTTCCATACATGGTTACCGGAAGCCCATGCAAAGGCACCGTCTGCGGTGAGCGCCATACTTTCCGGCGTCCTCCTGAATGTTGGGATCTACGGTATTATCCGCGTTTATGCCATCGTGCACCAGACCACGGCGGTCGCAGCAGCCTCTCCCCTGCTCGCCATCTTCGGACTCCTGACCGTCGGCATCGCTGCCATCTCCATGCTTTCCCAGAAGAACCTCAAGAAACTGGTTGCCTTTTCGAGTATCGAGAACATGGGGATACTGCTCGTTGGCCTTGCCGTCTCGACACCACTCGCACTGTTCTGGGTGCTCTTCCACATCATGGCACACTCATTCACGAAAGCCTCCCTCTTCTTCTCGGCCGGGATCCTCCACCGCCAGTACCGGAGTACGCTCTCAGTCGATGCCGTTGATGAGATCCGGGACGTTTTCAGGCTCCAGCCGCTCGCCGCATGGGGAATCATCATCGGCGGACTTGCGATCGTCGGCATGCCACCATCTCCGATCTTCTTCTCAAAACTCTTCATCCTGCTCCAGCTGGGTGCGGTCTCCCTTCCTGCACTTGTTGTCCTGCTTGTCCTGCTCTTCATAGCGTCGGCCGCGCTTGGGTATTACGTGATCAGCACGTTCACGCAGGTCTCATCAGCGGAGAGTCCCATGGAGATGAGGCAGTACCATACCCCGGCCAGCATGAAGGTCCCCATCGTGATCCTCCTGGCTGTGATAGTCCTGCTCGGGATCGTCTTTACGTCCGGTGAAATATCCTTCTTCAACCAGATCGTAACGGAGCTGAGATTCTGATGACGACTGATACCGGATTATCCGATGCTCAGGAAAATGCAGGGATGAAATATGTCAAAAAACTGGTGGGATCCGGGGAACTTGCCCAGCGGATCACGATGGGACACAACGGGGAATATTATCTTGAGGTGGGGGAAGAGGAATTTATACCTCTCACCGCCACCCTTGCCACCCGGAAATGTGTCCTGATTGGATTGTTCTGTGCTGAAGGGTTCTCCCCGGTCGCCCGGTTCTCCCTCTTCTCGGTCTTCGAGAAGAAGAGCGCGGTCCTGATCGTGATCAGGCACACGGGGAGACGTGCCGCATCTATTGCCGGGACATTCCCGGCCGCATCGTGGTTTGAGCGCGAGTGCAGGGACGGTTTTGGTATTGAATTCCCGGATGCATTCGATACCCGTCGGCTCTTCCTCCATGAAAGCTACCCGTCAGGGTTCCATCCGCTCGAAAAATCCTTCCGGAACGGGAAAATAGAGACAGTACAGTCCGTGGATGCCGAAGACGAGTACCCGTTCAGGCCGGTCCATGGCGAAGGCGTTTACCAGGTACCTGTTGGGCCGGTGCACGCAGGAATCATCGAACCGGGTCATTTCCGGTTCAGCGTGATCGGTGAGACGATCTTCAACCTGGAGATCCGGATGTTCTACAAGCACCGGGGGATCGAGAAGCTCGCGGAAGGCCGGGTTCCCCAGGACTGCATCGTAGTGGCAGAGGCCGTTAGTGGCGACGAATCTGTGGCAAACGCGACCGGGTTTTGCCTTGCTGTGGAGAAGATCGCGCAGGTTCCGGCACCCGACCGTGCCTGGTACCTGCGCACAATCCTGCTGGAGCTGGAGCGGATCTGCTCGCATCTCGGCGACCAGGCCGGTATGCTCATCGATGTTGCCTTCCCACTCGGGGCCGGCCAGTTTGCCGTCCTGCGGGAGGACATCTTCCGGATGAATGCCTCCCTGACAGGCTCCCGGTTCATGCGGGGGATGGTGGTTGCCGGAGGGGTAGCAAAGGATCTCCGGAAAGAGCAACTGGCGGAACTCGGGAAGTTCATAGCCCGGTTCCGGAAACGCTACCGGGTCGGACTGAAGATCGTCCTCTCGACTACATCGGTTCTCGACAGGTTTGCGACGACAGGTACTATCCGGAGGGGACTGCTGCGCCCGCTCAGCATTACCGGTCCGGCAGCCCGTGCATCAGGAGGGAAAGTGGATGTGCGCAGCGATCACCCGTACGGTATCTATGGCATATTCCCTCCGGACAATACCGTCCTGCATGACGGGGACGTACTATCCCGGTTCACCGTCAAGGCATCAGAGATTATGGACTCGCTGGAACTGCTCGAGCAGCTGCTTGAGACAATCCCTGACGGACCGGTGAAAGCGGAGGTACCCGTCCAGGACGGTTATGCCATCTCACTCGTAGAGTCTGCCCGGGGACAGAACCTCTGCTGGATCTGGATCCGCAATGGAAGGATCGAGCGCTACAAAATCAGGACTGCATCATTCTGCAACTGGCAGGCAATCGAGCATGCCGTACTGGGAAACATTGTACCGGATTTCCCCGTGATCAACAAGAGCCTGAACCTGTCCTATGCAGGGACGGATCTGTGAGGTGAAGCAATGGTGAACGCATTATCCTGCCTGCTGAAAAAGAAAGTGACGGAAGACCCGATCGCCCGGGACGAGGACATCGAGCGGATTGGCCGTGAGATCAACCGTGAGGTCGGTGAGGTATTCGGGCGCAGTATCGCTATCCGCGAGCTCGACACCGGCAGCGACAACGCAACTGAGATCGAGATCAACAATCTCAACAACCCCTATTATGATGTCGAGCGGTTCGGCATCACCTTCGTAGCCTCGCCCCGGCACGCCGATGTGCTGATGGTGACCGGTGCGGTTACGCACAACATGGCGATCGCTGCAAAGAAGACCTACGAGGCGATGCCCTCGCCCAAGTTCGTGGTGGCAGTAGGCGACGATGCCTGTAATGGCGGCATCTTTGCGGGGACCTATGCCGTGCTGGGTGGGGCGGACATGCTGTTCCCGGTAGACCTGAAGATCCCGGGCAATCCGCCAACGCCAAAAGAGATCCTTGCAGGGCTTCTCGCACTGATGAGGCAGGCCCGTTCAAACCAGTAAATTATAACCTTGTAGAAATCTTCGTAGTTGAAACAGTATTGTCAGTTAGCATTTTAAGAGAGGGAGATAGTGCCTGTCCCCCCACCGCCCGTGCGCATTGCGATGCGGCCGGGATTACCTGTTCAGGAGTTATCGCATCCGGGGGTTGCCACAGGGTCGGGAGTGAAACCCCGGGCGTAAATATTTGTATATCCGTAACCTCTTTTTTTCTGCCTGACCAAGGACAATTTATACTCTGGTGAGAAAACCGGTAATTACGATGAGACCGGTAAGGAAGTGGGGACATGGACCATATGCAGTAGCAGTTATTCATGGAGGGCCCGGAGCGCCAGGAGAAGTGGCGCCTGTTGCCCGCGAGCTTTCCGCAGTGACGGGCATTCTTGAACCGTTCCAGACCGAGACTACTCTCGAAGGCCAGGTGCAGGAACTCCGTTCGGTCCTTCTGGAGCACGGAAAAGTCCCGGTGACACTCGTGGGTTTCTCGTGGGGCGCATACCTGTCCTTCATGCTCGCCGCCCGCTACCCGGCGCTTGTCAAAAAACTGGTGCTCGTAAGCAGCCCCCCGTTCGAGGAGCAGTATGCCGCTTCAGTGACGCAGACACGGATGACACGGCTCAATAAAAATGACCAGGCCGGGGCGCAGGCACTGCTCACACAGCTCGCAGACCCGGAAACTCCCAATAAGAACGCCCTTCTCGCAAAACTCGGCACACTGATGGCCCATGCTGACACCTATGACGCAGCAAACGCGATGGAGGAGGGGTTCCACTGCCAGTACGAGGTCTTCAAAGACGTCTGGGACGAAGCGAACGAACTCCGGAAAAAACAGATCCTCATCCAGATGGCTAAATCGATCACCTGTCCGGTAGTTGCGATTCACGGCGACTGGGATCCCCACCCTGCTGAGGGCGTGAATGACCCGCTCACCAGGGTGCTGGCAGATTTCCGGTTTGTCCTTCTCGAGAAATGCGGTCACCGACCATGGATCGAGCGCAATGCAGCGGAAAATTTCTACAAGGTACTTGTGGCGGAGATCTGAAACGGTAGCCATATAACCTGCACCTATCCAATCATTAATAACCTGCGGTGCCCATTTCCCCCCATGAACAATCGTATCATCGCGGCAGCAGTACTGGCCATTCTCGTTGTCGTGATCATTGCCATCCTGGTCTTCCGGTTCCCGGTCAGCCTGACGGGCACAGGGAGCGGCCCGACACCACTTGCCCCGGTCGAAGTGCGATCATACCAGGGAAAAGATCTTTCGTCGGTAAACGATTTCCATGAAAATTCCATTGCCGGTCCCCAGCACGTCAACATCACGGATTACCGGCTCACCGTGACTGGTCTGGCAAACCGGACGGTCGTATATACCTACGACGAGGTACTTGCACAGCACACTCATTATTCAAAAGTGGTCACCCTCCACTGCGTCGAGGGATGGGATGCGACGATCCTCTGGGAGGGTGTGCTCGTCCGGGATCTTATCGCTGATGCCGGTGCTGATCCCCGGGCGAATACGGTGGTATTCACGGCGGTTGATGGTTACACAACCTCGTTCCCGCTCAGTTATTTCACACAGAACGATATCATCATGGCGTACCGCATGAACAATATCACGATGCCAGCCGAGAGAGGTTACCCGTTCGAACTGGTGGCTGAGGACAAGTGGGGGTACAAGTGGATCAAGTGGATAGAGAAGATCGAACTGACCGATGATCCTTCGTATCAGGGGTACTGGGAACAGCGGGGCTATTCCAATTCCGGCGATCTGAACGAGAGTTTCTCAGGGAATTAATTTTTCTGCTCTGTAGAAATCATTTTTTTCAAAGAGGCGATGCCCCCATCTTGCGCCACCAGTCCCCCGCGGGGGGCGGGGCGCAATGCGATGACCTGAGTCAAATGGCAGGTAATACAATAGTCATCGCAACCGGGGGATGCCATAGCGGCGGGGGCAAAGCCCAAAAGAGCGTCAGCGATTATGTGGGTTTCTACAGAGCAAATTTTTCCATATCCCGAGGGAAGCAGGACGAGAAATCACTCTTTTTGCCGTGTATTCCCGAGCACGTATTTTGTCATTCCTGTAATCCATGTGCGGTTCAGGTACAGGTGCAGGAGCACGAATAGTCCCAGAAGGATACCCGACCAGTCATGCAGGTCTGATATCAGCGCAGAGGGTAGGACCAGGTCGTTGAGACCGGTCACCTGCAGGAGCAGACTGAATTTTAACAGCCCGGTAATAAAACAGACCGCGAACGTGATCGCCATTGCGAGATCCGCCAGCCATTTGAGGATTTTTATGTCCATCATGTAAACTCCAGTAACCTCACTTGGTGGCGAAAGGTTATGGAAGTTTGGAAGTGCCCGAGGTACGTGCATAATCCGGGATCAACGAGGCCGGGGTTTCGCACAGGAGGCTGTCCCTCTGCTCACCCGTTTTCATTTTCACGTCCCCTTCCGGTGCCCATAAAACCCGGCAGCACTAATTATACTCAGGCAATGGACAGCATCGATTCATTCTTCCCGTACAGCGAATACCGGCCCGGCCAGCGCCACATGCTCGAAGTCTCGGCACAGGTAGCCCGCGACGGCGGTATCGCAATGATCGATGCTCCGACCGGATCCGGGAAATCAAGCGTGGTCGCAGCCCTCCTCGCAGAGCGGAAGGGCCGGAAGATCGTGATCGCTGTCAGGACGATCAGCCAGCTCACCACGTTTATCCGCGAGCTCGAACTCGTGAAGCAGAAGCAGCCGCAGATCAAGACCGTGTACCTTGTCGGCAAGGGGAGCATGTGCCCGCTGGGAGGAGTGGGCGACGTATACCGGCGGTGCGAAGGGGTCAAGGCGTTCTCGAACTCGCTGATGCGGGACCGGGCCGAGAAAGGGGCGATGATCCCGGCCAAGGACCCGTTCATCATCCAGCAGGTCCGCCGCATGGACAAAGAGCACCCGCTCCTCTGCCCGTATTATATAGGCAGCAAAATGTTCGTGCAGGCCGAGGGAGTGGGCATCCGCATGATTCCTTCAACCGAGCTCCGGAACAAGGCCGAACGGGTTATCGCAAACCCGGTGCCCCCGCGGGAACTCTCGGAGTACAGTGCAGGCATCTGCCCGTACGAACTGATGATGCATGCCGCGAAGACTACCGATGTCGTGATCCTCAACTACCACCACCTCTTCGACCGGGACATCCGCGAGCAGCTCTATGCGAACCTGAACGTGGAGCCGCAGGACATACTCCTTCTCATCGATGAGGCGCATAATTGCGGGGACGTGATCACCGGCATCGAGAGTGTTACGCTGGAGGAGCGCGACCTCGAACAGGCATCGAGGGAATTATCCGGCATGCAAAAACGTCACAAGGGGGCAGAGGCAGTCCGGCACGTGCTCCCCCGGCTCACGGAGTTCATCCGTGGCCTTGCTAACTCGACCGAAGGAGAGGACTGGTTCGATCCCGCAATCTTCGACCGGATGATCATCAGGGAGTCACTCTACAGGCAGATGGATGAAATTGTTGACGATCTTATGGGCCTCGCCGAGACGATCCGGGAGAAAAACCAGAAGTCGGGTGAGTTCAGGGAGACCGCGATCGAGCGGCTCACCGAATTCCTTGTCCGGCTCTCCAATTCCGCCACCGACCCGTCCTTCCTGACGCTGTATCGAAAGGAGGAATCCGGGATCACGCTCGAAGTCCGGAGCATCGATCCAGCTGATTCTCTTACGGAAGTCTGTGGCTCACATGCCTGCTGCATCCTGATCTCGGGCACGCTCTCGCCGGTCGAGAGCTTCAAAAAATACTACTTCGGGAAGGCGTTGGTCACGACCCTTTCCCTGCCCAATGCATTCCCGAAAGAGAACCGGCTCGTGGCCTGCTCAAACGACATCACTACCGCGTACTCGATGCGCCAGAACAGGGATAACACGAATAAAATCGTTGAATATATCCGATCGTTCTCCACCCTGAAAGGCAACCGGGCGATCTACTTCTCGAGCTACCAGATTCTCGAGTCCTATGCGGACCTCGCAGTCCCGCACATCCGGGGGAAGAAAATCTTCATCGAGCCGCGGGATGCGGCCAATGCCAGCGCCGCACTCACTGAGTTCCTGTCCCTTCCGTCCCGGCGGGAATCGGGCGTCATGTTTGCGGTCTGCGGCGGGAAGTGGAGCGAGGGGCTCGATTACCGGGGCGAGATGCTCTCCGGGGCGATGGTGATCGGCCTGCCGCTGGCACCGTTCAACCGCGTACGCAGGATGATGATCGAGTACTTCCGGCACAAGTTCGGCGATGAGGGTGAGTTCCTCTGCTACACGCTGCCAGCCGTCAACCGGTCGCTCCAGGCCCTCGGCCGGGTGCTCCGGACACCTGAGGACCGTGGCGTGCTCGTGCTGGGAGAGAAGAGGTTCCTGGAAAAACGGGTGCGGAACGCCCTGCCGGCATGGATGCAGGAAGAGATGATCGTATGCGACCTTGAGCGGTTCCGGGAGGTGCTGGCACAATGGAAGTCCTGACCGGGTCCTGCCGGCTGGGGCTCTGGTATGTCCACGTGTACTGGAGCGGGAACACCATCCATCGCATCCGCTTTGCCACGACTGCCATACCTGGCGACGTCCCATCGCTGATCCGGCAATACTGTGCAGGCCGGGCTGTCGATCTCGGTCCTCTGGAAACTATCGCGATCCACGATGACTCGGTGTACAGCCGGATATACCGTGCGGTCCAGGAGATCCCACGAGGAAAGACCGCCACATACGGGGACATCGCACACCGGGTTGGCACTTCTCCCCGCGTGGTGGGGCAGGCAATGGCCCGAAACCCGACACCGCTCGTGGTACCCTGTCATCGTATAGTGGCAGCTGATGGCATCGGCGGGTTTTCCCCGTCGGTCGAGATCAAGGAGACGCTGCTTGCCATGGAGAAGAAGGCACCCCGTAAAGAACGGGTTGCCTTTTGCGTAAACTTCACGATACAGGAGACCCAATAATTCCGGGAGAAGACGGGCCCTGCGGGAATATGCCAGTATATTTAACCCGATAGACAATCACCATCAGATTCAAGTCAACAGTACAGGCCGCAATCCAGGGCCACAGGAACGATCCATCCCATGAAAATTCTCATCCTCGGTGCGGGTGCAGTAGGGTTATCAGTAGCGGCAAAGCTTTCAACGGTATGCGGGATCCATGTGGTCTGCCGGAAGAGCAGCGCGGACGCAATTGCTGAACAGGGGTTCACCCTGACCGGAATGTGGGGAGAAGGGACATTCCGGTTCAGTGCATCGGAGTCGGTTCCACAGGACAGCAGGTTCGATTATATTATCATCTCCTCAAAATCGCAGGACACTGAAAGTATATGCCGGCAGTTTGCCCCGCTGATCAGGGACACCGAGACGGTCAGCCTCCAGAACGGGATCGGCAACGAGGAGATCCTCAGCGGGTTCACGGACCGGGTGATCGGCGGCATGATCATCACCGGCTTTGAATGGCGGGGCGATGCCGCGATCCACGTCTCTGTCGAGGCGGGGCCCATGATGATCGGGCGGTTCCCGGAGGGGGCAGGTGAGCCGGTTGAACTGCTCGCCGGTATCCTTCGTGGTGCCGGCATCCGCGTCGGAACCAGCAGTACTATCCGGTCCGAGCTCTGGGGCAAGACCCTGTATAACTGTGCCCTCAACCCTCTCGGGGCCGTGATGGGGGTTCCCTATGGAAAACTCACTCACCCGGCATCCTGGAGGATAATAGAGAAGATTGTGCACGAAGCATTCCGGGTCATTGAAGCTGAAACAGTGCACTTACCATGGGCAACCGCAGAAGATTACCTGGCGTATCTCAGGGACGTTCAGCTCCCGGCAACGGCGCTGCATCACTCATCGATGCTGCAGGACATCACCCGGGGGAGAAGGACAGAGATCGATTTCCTGAACGGGGCAGTGGTAATGAAGGCCCGCCTGCATGGGATCCCAACCCCGTACAACTCTGCAATCGTCGACCTGATCAGGTTCCGCGAATCCCTTGCAGCAGGTGGGAACTAAACCATGCGGTCGGCGGTGATCCTCGTCGGCGGGGAGGCCAGGCGGGCCAACGGGCAGGAGAAATACTTCTTCATTTACGAGGGCAGGACCTTCATCGAACGGCTTGTGGATACGCTCCGCACGGTAACGGACGAGATCATCCTCGTGGCCAGGGATCCCTCGCAATGCGAGCGGTTCCGTCATGTCGATTCGGTTACCTGCATCACCGATATCAGGCAGGGGATCGGCCCTATTGGCGGCCTGCATGCCGGCACGCTTGCAGCACGGGGGGATTTTCTCTTTGTTACTGCCTGCGATATGCCCTGCATAGAAGCGGGTGTGGTCTCGTACCTTTTTGAGACCATAGGCAACTACGATGCGGCAATACCCTGCTGGAGCAGCGAGATGATCGAACCCCTTCATGCGGTATACCGGAGGAGTGCCCTGCTGGACTACCTCAGGAGCCACGAATCGCTCTCACTCCGTCCGATGATCCGGTCAATCAATACCCGCTATGTCCCCGTAGACGAACTCAAACCCTATGATCCGGATTTCCGTACGTTCACCAATATCAACAAACTCGAAGATCTTGAACGGATCAACAGGTTGTAACCTTCAGGCATTACCGAACCCGGTTCTGCCGGGTATATCCGGGTTCGCCATTTCGACTCGCGGATTGTGCAGGACCCGCGATCGGATGCCTTAAAAATATATGCAATGAGATCAACCGTTAGTACAATAGCGGATTGAATTATACTCCGGGAAGCTATAGTTCAAACCGGGGGAATTGCACGTGAAGAAACGCCTGTCCAATGAGAATGAGGAAGTTCTGCGCCTGTTCATCGTTGCTGCCGCAAGTGTCGGGGCGGTTCTCACAACCATATTCTCGCTGACCCACGGTATCTTTGAAGTTTTTCCCTTCCTCTACATCCTCCCTATTATCCTCGTTGTCTATTTTTACCCGAAACGGGCTGTGCTCTTTTCCCTGGGCATCAGCCTGGTCTATATCTGCCTCGTCTATCTCTTCGAGTTCACCAATCCGCACCTCATCGCAATTGCCACAGCATGGTTTGCCATCTTCATTACGATCGGCGTGGTTGCTTCATCTTACGCCAACCAGCTGATCGAGGAGCGTACCCGGATAAGGCACATCCTTGAAAATTCACAGGACGGAATTTTCTGCTTTGACCTTGAATCGGAACAGATCCTTGAGATCAATCCGAAATGTGCCCTTTGGTTGAAATATGACAGGGCCGCCCTGATTGGACGGAACCTTGGATCGGTCTGGTCTGAGCCAGCAGAGCGGGAGCAGTTCGTTGCACGGGTCAGGTCCGGGCATCAGAAGCAGGAAACCGAGGGGATATTCAGGTCAAAGGACGGCACCCTGCTCAGGCTGGTCATCTCGGCGGTGCTGGTAAGCCGTGACCGCGTCCTCTGTTCGGCCATTGATATCACCGGCAGCAAGATCGTGGACGAGGAGATCCGGAAAACTCTCGAAGATCTTGAGGAGCAGGTCAGGGCCAGGACTTCACACCTGGAAAAAATCAACGAGGAACTCCAGGCAGAGATTCTTGAGCGACGTCGTTTCGAACAGACGATCCTGTCCAGGCAGGAAAAAGACCGGAGAGATTCGGAGGATGACGAATGACGCCGGTTGCAATGGTGAGAGGACAGGGACCCCTCATCGGCCGCATTGCCGGCATCGCAGGGATCATCCTCACATCCCTGTTAGCCATATATTCCACCATTTATTCCCTGACGCATGGGATTTATGAAGTTTTTCCCTTCCTGTATTTCCTGCCGATCATCATCTTTGTCTACCTGTATCCTAGCAGGGGTGTGTTCTTCTCTCTGATCATCAGTACCATCTACCTCCTGCTGGTCTACGATTTCAGCCGGTTTGACCCGTCACTTGTCGCAGTTTCGACCGCGTGGTTTGTGATCTTCGTTACAATCGGCGTGGTTACATCATCATTTGCAGAAGGACTCAGGACAGAAGAACGAAAATACCGCGGTATTTTCGAAAACTCCCAGGCAGGTATTTTCACGTTTGATCTTGCAACGCTCAGGATCCACGAGATCAACATGAAATGCGCCCACATGCTCAAATTTGAACGGGATGACCTCAGGGATTCCGACCTTTCCCGGATCCTTGCCGGGTCCCGGGAGAGAGACATGTTTGTCCAGGAAATCCGGACCCGGATCCAGACCGGTGACATGGAACTTCATTTCACCACACAGGACGATTCAATCCGGCAGTTCCTGGTATCAGCATCCCTTGGAACAAATAATCTTGTGATCTGCTCGGTGATCGATATCACGGAGCGGAAACTCGCAGAGAAAGTAATTCAGAAGGCGCGGGATGAACTGGAACTGCGGGTGGGGGAGAGGACTGAGGAGCTCACGCGGGCAAATGAAATTCTCAAAGCTGAGATCCAGGAACGCAAACGGTTCGAGGCGGCAATCCAGCTTGCGAACCGTAAGCTCAACACCCTGTCGTCGATCACCCGGCATGATATCCTCAACCAGATCACCGCGATTGTTATGTACCTCTCTCTGGCAGAAGAGGTTGAGACCAACCCGACCGTGATTGAGCATCTCCACAAAATCGAACAGATCACCCAGCTGATCCAGAAACAGATCCGGTTTACCCGGGATTACCAGAATATCGGTTCAAATACTCCCCAGTGGCAAAAGGTAACTGACACGGTAAACAATGCCATCAAGGACCTTGATATGGGAGCAGTCAGCGTGAAAACGGATCTTGGCAGTCTTGAGATCTATGCGGATTACATGCTCGAAAAAGTGTTCTATAACTTTATCGAAAACTCACTGCGACACGGGGGGGCGGTCTCGGTATGCCGGGTCTCCTATAAGGTACAGGAGGATAGTGTCATAATTATCTACGAAGACGATGGTGTCGGCGTTCCTGCCGCGGTCAAGGAGAAAATTTTCCGGCGCGAATATTACCGGAACACGGGCTATGGGTTGTTCTTATCTCTTGAGATCCTCAGCATTACCGGTCTTTCCATAAAAGAGACCGGCGAACAGGGTAAAGGAGCCCGGTTCGAGATCCAGGTTCCAAAGGAAGCGTACCGGTTTAATGCACCTGAAAGAACACCATAAGAAAAAATACCGGGCCGGGCAGAAATCCCCGGCATTTGCCGATGGATCGCCGGGGATATCTGCGTTTACCGGGATCAGAGATTCTTTTTCCTGCCGCTTGCATCCCGCATGTAGTGGCCAAACTCACTTTTCTGCAAAAGATTTCCGGGGAAGACCGGGCCATCGCGGCAGACCCGAAGGCCGGACGGGTCAATACAGCATGACCCGCAGACGCCCACCCCACATTTCATGTACCGGTGGAGCGAGAATTCAGATTTATGCGCAAGTCCTTTCTCTGCTACCTTTGCAAGTACGGCTCTCATCATGATCTCCGGGCCGCAGACTGCAATACGGTCATACGTGGCCAGGTTGAGGTCATCCATCAGGGACGTGACAAAGCCGTGAAGTCCCATCGTACCGTCATCCGTTGCGATCAGGACGTCCGTGCATTCATCGAGCTGGTCGAGGAAGAGTAGTTCGGTTTCGGTTCGTGCCCCGAGCAGCAGCGTCATGACACAATCGGCCTTGGCAAGGGACAGGAGCGGGGCAGCACCGACGCCCCCGGCAATGGCAAGTACCTTCTCACCTTTGGTAAACCCGTTACCATACGGCCCGCGGATCCCAAGCCGGTCGCCCGGGGACATACCGGCCAGCGCAGCAGTCGCATCCCCGACAACCTGTACCGTTATGCTGTTTACCGATGAGAGGGCCATGGGGATCTCGTCAACCCCGGGCACCCAGACCATGACAAACTGGCCCGGGTTAAAGGCGATCGGAGGTTCAAAGAAAAATGTCCGGATATTCGGCGTCTCTTTTTTTATCCGCGTGATCGTGACGGTAAGAGGAATTCCTTCAGCCATGGGCGCACCCCACGATCTCCTCATGACGGACCCCGTCCTTTGCATACAGTTCTTTCCTGATTATCTCAAACACATTCACGTTATCATAGACGGCACTGCCAATCTCAACCGCTGATGCGCCAGCCATCATCATCTCTACCACATTGTCGGCTGTCGCGATGCCGCCGCAGCCAATGATGGGGATATCCACTGCTTCATAGAGTTCATACACGCACCGGACTGCGATCGGAAAGATCGCACTCCCCGAAAGCCCGCCGTACCGGTTCCCGAGTACCGGGCGGCGGAGACCGGTAGAGATCCGCATCGCCCTGACCGTATTGATCGCCACGATTGCACTTGCCCCGCCTGCTTCGGCAGCTTTTCCGATCGCCGTGATATCGGTTACATTAGGAGTCAGTTTCACCCAGGTCGGGACACCGCTGCGGCTCACCGCTTCCGTGCAGGCCTTTACAAGGGCCGGGTCGCTGCCGATCGCTGCCCCGTAACCCTCGGCATGGGGGCACGAAAGGTTCAGCTCGATGCCGGCGACTTTCCCGGAAAACCATCCGGCAACCGTTGCAAATTCCTCGGGGTCTCCTCCGAAGATGCTGGCGACCACGGGCTTTTTGGCAAGGGTTGTGATCTCATCGACAAATTCCATTGAAGGGTTGGGAAGGCCCATCGCGTTCAGGAGCCCGTCCTCAAGGACGACCAGGCACGGTCCGCTGTGCCCGTCTTTGGGCAGTGGGCCGATCGACTTGGTCACAACGCCCCCCGCCCCCATGTTCAGCATGCGTGAGAGCGATGCACCCGTAGTACCCAGGACCCCGGCAGCCAGCAGGATGTGATTTGACAGCGGGACGCCACCCACAGTTACCGGTTCCGGCCTGATCGATACCATCCATCAGGAAATGGTCGTTATTTATTATAAAGAACATCTTTTTGGGAGGATTACCACGCATCTTCTGTTTCTCATGCAAACTGCGGGGAACAGGGTAGGACCGGGTTGTCACTGACAGTATTCAATGCCAGGCCGGGGGTTCAGAAGGGAGATAACTGATTTTTCACATTGTCAGGTCGTACGAGATCTGCCGGTATTGCTCCTGCCTCCGCACACGGGCACCGGGTCTCACATTCCACCCGGTCGCGGAACCCGGCGGGTTTTTCCTGAAGGGTCCCTGTCTCTATGACGGGGTGCCGTGTGCAAAGCTCACATCGATCCATGCACAGATCGCGTCCCTGACTCTCCGGTATCCGTCCAGGATCTCCTCGTCGGTGCCCGGGGTGAGGTGTGGATCGGGGAACCCGTGGTGAATTGTTTTTTTCGCGAAAGGTACGACCGGGCAGACCTCGTGAACATTGTCACAGAGCGTGACAGCAAGATCGAACGGGACGCCATTAAAAATGCTGAGCGGCTTTGACCGGTGGCCCGATATGTCGATACCGATCTCCTGCATTACCGCTATTGCACGGGGAGTCACCCGGCCCGCCGGGTGGATGCCGGCAGAGAAGGCTTCATACCGTTCGCCGTACCTTGCCCGGAGACAGCCCTCTGCCATCTGCGAGCGGGCCGCGTTTGCGGTGCAGATAAAGAGAATGCAGGCTTTATCGCCCATGGGCGCCGCCACCCCCGAAGCCACCGCCGCCGCCAAAACCTCCACCACCCCTACCGAAGCTCCCGCCGCCCCGGTAGCCTCCACCGCCGCGACTTGGAGGCATGAAGGCGATGAGCGGGATAAATGCATAGCTCATGGCGACAGCCCCCACCGGGACACCGGTGTCCGGGATGTGAATATTGAGCGATTTCATTGCCTGTTCCACGTTTTTACCTACGCCAAGCGCCGTGCCATACACCAGCCACTCTCCCCACATAGAGAGATCTTCAGGTGCGTATTTCTGTATCATAGCCATATCAGAAAGGAAGTGAGCAAATGAGTCCCATTCGAGTTTTTCCCTGAAATGATCATCTTTCCAGTGGCCGAACAGGGTGGGAGGTGTCACCAGAAGAGCAATGCTCACCTGGACTACGACAATCCCCCAGAGCACGACTGCCGGGTAAAGGATGGCGGACTGCATGGATGCCACAAAGGCGATGATTGCGGTGATCCCGCATGCGACAATGCAGGTCAGGAAAAGCGGGATGACATGGTCCCTCCCGTCAACAATATATTTCACGGGAAGGGATGCATCCGCACGGGTGGTAATATCGGTGAGAAGCCGCTGGAATCTCACCGCTTTTTCTTCTGCAGCATATTCTGACTGCGCACTTTTTGCCAGCTCTCCGATCCTCGCGGTATCCAGTACACCGTTCTCGGAGATCTGCTGGATAAAAGCAATAACCCGCTGTTCGTAGGGATCCTGGGTGGCGGAGGAGAGTAACCGGATTTCGATGCCAGCTCCCCCAACTTTTTCCGTCATCGCGATGATCTTCCGCCGGTGCATGTCGAGCAGGGTTGCATAAAACCCGTCCTCGTCAAATTCCATGGCAGCGTCCTTGAAGAGCAGGTTGACCTGCCATGGCCTGAGTGCCGGATTCGGGATTGTGCTGAGATACGCCGGGACGGTAAATGATTTTTCCCGACCGTACCGGTTGTAGATGACAATAAACAGGAACGGCACTACCAGGACCGCTGCTTCTCCCAGGTACTTAAGGATCCATGCAATCCAGTACGGGAGGTTGTACCAGAAATTTCCCCAGGCGGTGCTTCCCGCAAGACCTGCTACTTCGCTCCTGAAGCCCGGGATCTGGCTGAGACCTCCGGGGGTTGTCAGGAGTTCCACGGCAACATTCTCATCCGCTGCAGCAGGTCCGGTAAGAACCCAGGTGTCACCGGTTTTTTCCGTGATCAGCGTCGGGGGATATGCGTATACCTGCACGACATTATCAGCGGGAACCGTGATTTGCACCGAGTGATACGGTATATGGCTACTACCAGCCAGAAGGAGGTTCAGGTGATCATTAGCTGTATCGTATTCAACCGGAGGATGGACAACATATGTATATCCGACCGTGTACGTTCCCGCTGCAAAATACTCCGGGTTGAAGATCCCGATCTCGTCTGTATCGGCAAGAGAACCGATCTCGGATTTCAGGGATTCGGGGGATGCAGAATCTGTCACGAACACATTTCCCTGGTCGTCTTTGGCATATCCGACCGTGCCTGCAGGAGCATCGATCGAGACCAGTTGTATAGAGGAACTGTTGATGCTATTGAACACGAGCGGTGCTTCCCAGCTCCGGAAGAGCATCCGGTACTCCCCGGAGGTACCTACGTTATAGCTATACTGTTCATGGAGCGTGCCGTTCTGGTACAGGGTCGCCCCATAGGAACTGACGGTAAGGTCGCCCTCAAATAATGGCGTGACGGTCACGACAAGAATAATCCCGATGATGCCGATAACCAGCGTGGCAATGACGAGAACGGCCAGCTGTTTTGTTTCGCCCACGTTTTTCCCTCCTCATAACTCAATCTTCGGCGGAGTCGCTATGGCCTCTTCGAACTGCAGGTACTCAAGTTTCCTGAGGTTGATCAGGTTCCCGATGAATTTCGAGGGGATCGTATCCATCATTGTGTTGAATTCCTGCGTAATGTTGTTGTAGGTATAGCGCTGCCGCCCGATCTCTTCCTCAAGGCTTTTTACCGGGCCCATGAGGCTTGCAACGGTTCCGGCGGTCTTCAGCTCGGGATAGTTCTCGGCAACCGCGAGCAGGCGACCGAAGATTGAACGGGACTCCGCCTCCATCTTGCTGAGGTCGCCGGGACCTGCTGTTGAAACGCCCGCCCGCATCGCAGCGACTTTCGTAAAGGTCTCCTGCTCGAACTTCGCATAGCTCCTGACCGCGCCGAGAAGCTGATCGATCATGTCCAGTCGCTTTTTCATGGCAACGCGGATCTGCCCGAGCGTTGCTTCAGATGAATTATTCAGGGTATAGAACCGGTTGTAAATTCCTATGGACCTGAAGATCAGAAAGACGATTGCTAAAATAGCAACGCCTAGTACAATCCATCCAAGAATATCCCCAGACATAGTTTTCCATGTAAAGATGAGCGTTCCCCTACATAAGAGGTATTATGGATCAAAACGGGGGGCTGAAAGGATGGAAAAGACAGCAGACACTTCTTTTCGAAAGGAACAGGAAATTGCCGGGACGGGGACCATTTCTGTTTTTTACCGTACTGCTGGCATAATTTTTACCCGGGAAAATGATTTCTTCGTAAGACAAAATATTATCAGGGATATGGGGGCAATTCATCTTCCATGAGAGTAATATTTCGTCCTCCGAAGACCGCAGGGATTTTTGTCGGGCTTCTTGTCATAACGGCAATCCTTCTGGTGGCTTCCGGTTGTACACAACAGGCCCCGCCCACAACGACAACACAGGTGCCGGCAACCCCATCAGCACCGGCTGTTACGACTGTGCTCCCGGGGGTCGCTACCTCCGTTGCACCGGTCAGCACGGTCCGGCAGACACCAGCACTTACAGCGGAGAATACTACGATGGTCACGTTCACAGAGTCCGATAACGGTGCAACAAAACAGATCGCAGTCCAGTCACCGTTCGTGATCCAGCTTGCGGAGAATCCCACAACCGGGTATTCCTGGAATGCGACAACCAGCCCTGGCCTTGAGATCCTCTCTTCTGGTTACCAGGAAAACTCCCATACGGAAGGAATGGTGGGCGTAGGGGGGACACGGGCCTGGACCCTCATGTCCAATGTTTCGGGGACATACACGTTCGCTGCGGTATACTCACGCTCCTGGGAAACAACGACCGGCAATGAAACCGGATATAACATCACTATCATTGCGGTTCAGAGTTAACCACATCCCCATTTTACCAGGATGTGCTGCAACAGCATTTTGTATTACCCTTTTTTAGAATTTGTAAGACTTTTGCAAGAATAACCGGCCGGCCCTGATGCCCTTTATTATTATCAGCATACCCATATTGGTACCAGATGGTGCGTCTCGCAGTCATGGGGGTTGGCAGGGTCGGGGGAGAGGTCGCGTACCTTGCCGCGGTCCTTGGCCTGGCAGACGAACTGGTCCTGTACGACAGCGCCCCCGGGCTGCTGAAGGGGCAGGTGCTCGACATGCAGCATACCGGTATCGATATGGCTGTGAGCACCACCATGAATGATGTGGAGGATGCAGACATCTGCGTCTTTTCCGCAGGGCTTCCCCGCGATCCTGCAGTAAAAACCCGGGCCGATCTGCTTGCTGCAAACCTTCCCGTCACACAGGAGATCGCGGGGATGCTGGGGGATTTTGCCGGCATTCTCATCACGGTGACCAACCCGATGGATGCAAACAACTACTTCCTCCACCAGATCACCGGGATCCCACGGGAACGCTGCATAGGGTTTGGCGGCCAGCTCGACAGCGCCCGGTTCGGGCTCGCCCTGAAGTGCCGTGGAATTGCCGGCACGCCTTTTGTGCTTGGGGAGCACGGTGATCACCAGGTGCCGGTCTTCTCGCGGCTTGCCGGAACCGTGGATAATGCACAGCGGGACGAGATCCTTGCAGAACTACGGGGGTCCAGCATGGAGGTGATCCGGGGCAAGGGGGGTACCGTATTCGGCCCTGCATTCCATATCAGCCAGCTGATCCGGATGATCGTGGATGATCGCCGGGAACTGGTCTCCTGCTCAGCAGTGCTTGGCGGGGAATACGGGATTTCCGGTTGTTCGCTTGGTGTCCCGGCCCGGATCGGCCGCAACGGGATCCATGCAATCGAGGAATGGAAGCTGGACGACTGGGAGTCCGCGAGGATGCAGGAGGCCGGGCGCTTTGCTTCCGGGCTCTGCACGGGCACGGTGTTGTGATGGCCTCACAAGCGCAATCGACATTAGAGAATTGCATGAACTCGCCATGTACGCAGGAAGTACAAGCGGGCCAGCGGATCGCGATCAACCAGGTAGAGTACAGCAACTCACCGGAAGGCCCGATCATCCACATCTTCGGGAGGAATGTCCAGGGTAAGGCAGTACGGCTGGACGTCACCGGGTTCAAACCTTATTTCTATGTCCCGGCCGACCAGGCAGAGACCGTGCCCCTCCCCCGGCAGGTAACGCTTGAGACCGGGACCACGTACCGCTCGATCCGGGGTGAATCCCTCCGCAGGCTCTACACCAACCGGCCGGGCGATGTCCGGGATGTCCGGGAAAAATACCGCCACTTCGAGGCAGACATCCCGTTCGCCACCCGGTTCATGATCGATACCGGCCTTACCGGGGGGGTCTTTACCCCGCAGGAACTCGTGGATTACCATGAGATCGCTGCCGCAGAAGTCGATGCACCGGCCCGGACCTGCATCATCGATATCGAATGCGAGGATGAACGGGGGTTCCCCGATACCCAGCGGGACGCGATCACCTGTATCACCTGCTATGACTCGTTCGACGAGGATTACACCACATTCCTGCTCAGAGCGGGCGGGATACCGGAAGAGATCGCGCAGAAAGAGAAAGAAGGGGGCCTCGCGAACGGGTGTTTCCGGAAAGGCATCCATACGATCTGCACGTACGCAGACGAGACAATGATGCTCCGGGCGTTCACGCAGTACATCGTTGCCCGGGACCCGGATGTCCTCTCGGGCTGGAACTTCGTGGATTTCGATATGCCGTACATCACGGGCCGCATGGAGCGGCTCGGCCTCCGTTCGGACTCGCTGGCCCGTATCCCCGGCCAGACCGAGCGCAATGCCCTGAGGGGCCGGGCGCTCTTCGATCTCCTCACGGCCTACAAGAAGATGCACTCAAGCCTGAAGGAGTCCTACCGGCTCGATGCGGTCGCCATGGAGGAACTGGGCGAGCAGAAGGTCCGGTACACGGGAACGATCTCCGATCTCTGGAAGCAGCAGCCGGCCCTGTTCGTGGAGTACAACTTCAAGGACGTGGAGCTCTGTGTCGGGATCAACAAAAAAGACAACATTATAGAATTTTACCGGGAGATTGCCCGTTACGTAGGCTGCCCGCTGGACAAGACTCTTAATTCATCGAGCGTGGTCGATGTTTTTGTCCTTCGGAAAGCATCCAACAGATACATCCTGCCCTCGAAAGGGTTTGTTAATGCTGAAGAGTTTGAAGGGGCGACCGTCTTTGAGCCGAGCAGGGGCGTCCGTGAGAACGTCGTGGTACTTGATCTTAAGTCGCTCTACCCGATGGCGATGATGACGATCAATGCATCAATGGAAACCAAGGATCCGAATGGCGAGCTCCGTGCCCCGAACGGGATCCGGTTCCGCAAACAACCGGACGGGCTGACCAGGAGTATTATCTCAGACTTGCTCAAGGAACGGGATGAGAAGAAAGCCCTCCGCAACACGTTCCCGTTTGGCTCCCCGCAGTACGTCCTCTACGACATGCAGCAGAATGTGCTCAAGGTCATCATGAACACATACTATGGGGTAAGCGGGTACCCCCGGTTCCGGCTCTTCGACCGGGAGATCGGTTCTGCAGCAACTTCGGTCGGACGGGCGATCATCGAACACACCCGGCGCGTGATCGAGCAGCAGGGCTACAAGGTCATTTACGGGGATACTGACTCCTGCATGGTTCAGCTTCCAAAAGATCTCGACAAGGAGCAGACTATCGCACTCGCCAGACAGATCGAGAAACGCCTTAACGAAAGCTATGCAGAATTTGCAAAAAATGAATTGAACGCGGACTACCACTTCTTCTCCATTAAATTCGAGAAGATCTATGCCAGGTTCTTCCAGGCTGGGAAAAAGAAAAGATACGCGGGCTCGCTCGTCTGGAAAGAGGGGAAGGACGTGCACGAGACCGATATTGTTGGTTTTGAGATCCGGCGCAGCGATACCCCCCAGATCACGAAGACTGTTCAGCAGCAGCTAATGGTGATGATCCTCGATGGGAAAGGGAAAGCTGAGATCCGTAAATATCTGATAGACGAAGTAAAAAAATATAAATCCGGTGAATATCCCTTAGACATGATTGGTATTCCTGGCGGAATCGGAAAGGACCTTGATGATTATGATATAGATGATGCACATATTCGTGGTGCGAAATATTCGAATGACCACCTCCACACGGAATTTGGAAAAGGTAGTAAGCCAAAACGTGTATACATCAAAAATATTGATAGTTCAGGAATCTCAGACACGAAATATCCCTATACCAATGTAATTTGTTTTGAATATGGTGATCAGGTTCCAAAAGAATTTCACGTTGATTTAGATCTGATGTTAGAAAAAACATTACAACAACCAATTTCCCGCATCATCGAAGCTCTGGGATGGGATTGGAATGAACTGTTAGATCCAAGTAAAAAGATCACGACGGGGACAACATTCGATCAATGGGGGTCATGAACAAGAAATGATCGAGGCACTCGGCCGGGTCTGGAACGATGTCGGCCCTTCGCGGACTACGCTCGCCCAGTGGGGGCTGGGCTGATAAGAGGGGTCGTTCCCATGGTTCCCTGGTCCCCGTACCTGGTAGGTGCCGGTATCGGCATTCTTGCCTGCCTCTCGTTTGTCTTCGCCCGCCACCCGCTCGGCTGCACCACCGCGTTCGTCAAGGTCCGGGGCCTGATCGACCGGATAATAAACCGGGCGGCAATGGAGCGCCTGGAATATTACCGGCTTTTTGTTCCCGCTATTGACGTGCAGGTCATGGTGATTGCGGGGATCGTGATCGGCGCCTGCATTGCCGCACTGCTGATGCCACAGGCTGGGACGGGGGCGGTTCCCGCCATGTGGGCCGCCGCATTCGGACCCTCAATCATTGTGAGGATGGCCATCGCATTCATCGGGGGAGTGCTCCTGATCATCGGAGCCCGATGGGCAGGGGGCTGCATGTGTGGCCACGGGATCAGCGGTACTGCCCAGCTCTTGGTCGCAAGTTACCTCACGCTCTTCGCCACCTTCTTTTCCGGTATTACGGTAACGCTTGTCCTGTTCAGGCTGTCAGGGGTGTGATGACGATGGCGGAACAGACCCGGGTAACTGCATCGGGCCGGATAATTACCGGGCTCCTGATCGGGATCGCATTCGGGATCCTGCTCTACGAAGGGGGCCTTGCGAACTACGATGTCATCGAAGGGCAGCTCCAGCTGGCGGATTTCACCTTTCTCAAGATCCTTTTATCGGCGATGATCGTAGCGACCATAGGATTTTTCGTGATATGTCGTGCCGGGCTTGCGGAACGGAAGACTATGCAACCGTCGCTTGGCACGCATCTTGCCGGAGGCCTGATTATGGGAGCAGGATTTGCCCTGCTGGGCTATGGCCCGGCATCCGTCCTGTCAGCCGCAGGAGCCGGGTACCCGGATGCGCTGGCGGGACTCCTCGGGATCCTGTCCGGGGCCGGCCTCTTTGCACGCAGTATTTATCCGAGGATCAGCAGGAGTTTTCTTGGATACGGGAAAACGGACAGGATGACCCTGCCCGGTCTCTTCAGGATGAGGGAGTCCGGTGTCGTTGTCCTGGTCTGCGTGGTGCTGCTCTTCGTGCTCTGGATTATTACCATTAAAAGTACGTGAACGAGAGATGTGACACAACACTGGCGCGATTATGAATGGTGAGTCGTATATATATGCTGATGATATGTTTCGTTTGCAAAAATAACCCTTTCATATCCCCCAGATTCCTGAACAACAACCGCTATTTTGATTGGCCTTTATCGATCCAAATGAAAACTATTTAATATCGATTCGGGCAATTGAGTTTCATATATTCCGGCAGGCCCCCTTATTTAACCGGGCGGGCGGATACACGACAACCACAGGCGGATACGAGGATGACCAACGGGAATATGTTTGTTGAAAGGGAAGAAAGCCTCTCCAACCTCTGGCTCTTCATCGTGCTGAATACCACGGTCCTCGCATTGCTGATCAACATCCTCTCCCTCCATTATGGTAACAACGATGTTGCTCCCAACCTCTTTTATATCCCGGTCGTGATTGCAGCGTACTGGTACCCGAACCGGGGCCCGCTCTTTGCAGTAATTATTTCCCTCGCCTACCTGGGGATGGTCTGGTTTTTCATGGGAGGGATCATATCCGTCCTCGTCGCGTCTTCCGTTACCTGCTACGTCCTGATCGGCGTCTCGGTCGTAGTCTCGAGCCTTGCCACCCACATGAGGAGGAACGAGGTCAAATACCGGGGACTCTTCAACCACGCGCAGGCAGGTGTCGGCCTCATAGATCTGGGCACCCTCAGAATCCAGGAAGTCAATCACCGGTTTTCCACTATGCTTGGGTATTCGGAAGAGGAAGTCATTCTCATCCCGTTCGGCGATCTCTTCATCGATGCAGAGAAGCGGGATACCTTCTTCCGGAGCCTCAAAACTCATGGCAGTGTTGAAATCTATGAAGTGAGACTGCGATCCAGGAACGATGGGAGCAGGTGGATGCTGATCTCTGCCGGGATGCTCCCGGAGAACCAGTTCGTCATCAATATCATTGATATCACGGATCGTAAGCACGCGGAGCTGGCCCTGCTGATCAAGGACCATGCCATCAGTTCATCGATCAACGCGATCGCGATCCTTGACCTTGAATTCAGGATCACGTATACCAACCAGTCCATGCTCAGGCTGATGGAATACCATCACGAGAACGAGTTTTTGGGAAAGAGTGCCGTTGATTTTTTCAGCTCCTCCCAGCAGTTTAATGATGTGAAGGACGCCGTGAAAGTAAAGGGCAGCTGGTTTGGCGAGCTGGTTCTTCTAAAGTTCAACAAATCCCCGTTCTATGTCCTCCTCTGGATGAACATGGTCAGGGATGATACGGGAAAACCCATCTGTATCATGGCCTCATTCATTGATATTACTGACCGCAAGCAGATGGAGGCTGCGAAACGGCAGGCTCTCGAGCAGATCGAGAAGAATATCGAGCAGTTCGCAATCCTTGGCGACCATATCCGCAACCCGCTGGCAGTCATCGTGGGTCTCTCGAGCATGGCACCCGGGGATATCACGGATAAGATCATCCTGCAGGCCCGGGAGATCGATCGGATCATCACCCAGCTGGACAAAGGGTGGATCGAGTCCGAGAATGTCAGGGGCTTTATCAGGAAATATTACATGGTCGGGACGAGCGGACCAGGCGAGAAAGATCCCGGCAACGGAAACAGGACGAGACCCTGATCCAAAAGACCCGGACCGGATCTTTTGTCTTCTCCTGCCAACCTCCGCCGGGGGCCCCGGGGTCTGCGGGCTATGGTGATGCAGCGGGTTTTCCGCTCAGCCGCTCATTGAGTTTTTTTATCTGGTCGCGGAGTGCGATCGCCTTCTCGAAATCCAGCGTTTCTGCTGCGTCCTGCATCTGCTTCTCCAGTTCGATTACCACGTTGGGAATCTCGTTCTTCGGCACGTGTTTTGTGTCAGAGATCTCGACCTCTTTCTCCTTGACCGGTTTTATGATCGTCATTGGCGTGATGTGATGTTCCGTGTTGAACGCAACCTGTAGCTCGCGGCGCCGTTTTGTCTCGGCAATCGCCCTTTTCATCGAATCGGTCATGGCATCGGCATAGAGAACAACTTTTGCGTTCACGTTCCGTGCTGCCCGGCCGATGATCTGGATCAGGCTTCGTGCATCCCGGAGGAAGCCTTCCTTGTCCGCATCGAGGATCCCGATGAACCCGACTTCCGGGATATCAAGTCCTTCCCGCAGGAGATTGATACCCACGAGGACATCGAACTTTCCCAGCCGCAGCTGGCGGATGATCTCGCTGCGTTCGAGGGTCTGGATCTCGGAATGGAGGTACCGGGTCCGTATGCCCTGGTCGGCCAGGAATTCGGAGAGCTCCTCGGCCAGTTTCTTGGTCAGGGTCGTGATAAGGATCCGGTCACCGCGGGCGATCGTGTCCCGCACTTCACGGATTATATCGTCGGTCTGGCCCTCGATCGGACGCACTTCCACATTTGGATCTACGAGGCCTGTCGGGCGGATGATCTGTTCGACCGGCTTCCCTGACTTCTTCAGCTCGTAGTCGCCCGGGGTTGCTGAGACAAAGACCACGTTTGCCATGTACTGCTCGAACTCGTGGAACTTCAGGGGCCGGTTGTCGTAGGCGCTCGGCAGCCGGAAGCCATAGTCAATAAGGGACTTCTTCCGGGAGCGGTCGCCGTTATACATACCGTGGAGCTGCGGGATCATCTGGTGGCTCTCGTCGATGATCATCAGGAAATCGTCCGGGAAATAGTCAAGAAGACAGTAGGGCTTCTCCCCCGCGTTCCTGCCATCGAAGTGGCGGGAGTAGTTCTCGATGCCCTTGCAGGACCCGGTCTCCTCGATCATCTCGATATCGTACCGGGTCCGCTGCTCAAGCCGGTGGGCCTCGATCATGCCGAGCGTGGGCAGTACCTCGTCAAGTTCCTTGAGGATGGAGGCGATCGCGCTCTTCCGGGTGCTGTCGGGCGTCACGAAATGGCGGGCCGGGTAGACAAAGAAATAGTTCAGCGGTTCTTTCCGGGCTCCGGTGTTCTTGTCCACCTCGCTGATGCGCTCGATTTCGTCCCCGAAGAGCTCGATCCGGATGATGTCGTTGAAGTAGCCGGGCACGAGATCGATCGTGTCCCCCTTGACACGGAACCGGCCGGGCATGAGCTCGATGTCGTTGCGCTGGAACTGGATATCGAGCAGCCGGCTCATGATCTCGTTCCGTGAGATCTTCTGGCCGACGGAGAGATCGAACCCCATGTTCCGGAAATTCTCCGGGTTGCCAAGGCCGTATATGCAGGAGACCGAGGCGACCACGATCACATCCTTCCGGAACGAGAGCGAGGCGGTTGAAGAGAGACGGAGCATCTCGATCTTGGGGTTGATCGCGGAGTCCTTCTCTATGTACTGGTCCTTTGACGGGATGTACGACTCGGGCTGGTAGTAGTCGTAGTAGGAGACGAAGTACTCGACCCGGTTGTGCGGGAAGAAATCGCAGAATTCCTGGTAAAGCTGGGCGGCAAGCGTCTTATTGTGGGCAAGGACAAGAGTGGGCTTACCGGTTGCCGCTATCACGTTGGCCATCGTGAACGTCTTGCCGGAGCCGGTGACGCCAAGGAGGGTCTGGTACTGCTCACCCTCCCTGAGACCATCGGTCAGCGTTTTGATAGCTTCCGGTTGAGAACCGGCCGGTGCAAACGTTGAGACAAGCTGGAATTCTGTCACGGTGCTTAGGATCTCGGATTGTGATATTAAAAGGGATCGGGATGCGGCAGGAAAATGATCCACTGAATTATGGGGGTTGAGACCCCCATACCCCGATAATGAGGGACGCCGTGCCCCGGAGAGGCCTGAGGCGGGGAAACCTCACAAAAATATTTTTTTAAGAATTTCAAACTGAAATTATTGAGTTCCTGCCCTTTGACAATAACCCCAGTACTTCACTAATTTCAAGAATGGATCAATAACGCCAAATTTTCCTGCACACCCCCAATCCGGATTCTGGTCCATAATGGCCTCCGGGTGCCCGATCGGGTACCAGACGATACAACGTCCGACCAAAAAAACACCCCTTACAGAACACCGCTAAAGGGAAAATATAACGCCCCGCAATTTGACCGGTTTTTGAGTTTTCGCCACAAAGCGCGGGGATAATTTCCGTGGTGGACAACATGGTTCTATTTTTGTGTTCACAACCGGACCCTGATGGGAAAATACGCCCGTTCCGGCCCCGGATTGGGGGGCGAGACCGTATGTATGAGGACAGGGCGGTTTTGTCTCATAAAGGATGGGATAATTTAGAGAAGTACTGAACCCGGAAATTCATTGGCCAGAAATCAAACCCGGAAATCGTAAACCTCACCCCCCGAGCCACGCCCGTAACCCCTCAAGCGAACGGGTATTGATAATCTCCTCCGCGGTCACCCATCCTCTCCTGGCGGTGGCAATGCCGAGCTGCATCTGCGCCAGGTCCCCGGTCGCGTGGGCATCCGAACCGAGCGAGAAGTTCACGCCGAACTCTTTTGCTTTCCGGCAGTTTGTGTCGGAGAGGTCCAGCCGCGAGGGATATGCGTTGATCTCCAGCGCCACGTGCTGCGCCGCGGCGGTCTCAAAGATCGCCGGGAGGTCGAGATCTGCGGGTTCCCGCCGGAGGAGAATTCGCCCTGTCGGGTGGCCAAGGATGTCGACGTTCTCATTATGGATGGCAGCGAGCAGCCGGCGTGTCATCTCGTCGCCATGCATCCGGAGGCGGGAGTGGATGCTGGCGATGACCAGATCGAAGTCCCTGAGAACCGCAGAGGGGAGGTCCAGCGTCCCGTCTTCATTAATGTTGCACTCAACCCCGTGAAGCACGGGGATGCCACCGGACTCGCGGTTCAGCTGTTCGATCTCTGCCCGCTGCTGTACTACCTTCTCAACGGTCAGTCCCCGGTCGATCTCGGCACTCCGGGAATGATCGCAGATTGCGATATACTCGTACCCCCGGGCCCTGGCGGTTTCTGCCAGGTCCCGGATCGAGTCCCTGCCATCGCTCCACTGCGAGTGGACGTGGAGGTCCCCTTTCACTGCATCATACGGAACGATCCTGGGGAGCGTTCCCTTCTCCGCGGCCTCGATCTCGCCCGTGTTCTCCCGGAGTTCCGGCTCTATGTACGGCAGGCCGAGCATCCGGTACAGGTCTTCTTCGGCCGACCCGGGAATGTTCCTGCCGGTAGCTTCATCTTTCACCCCGTACTCGCTCAGGCTCCAGCCCCGGCCGAGGGCGCGGCGCCGGAGTGCGATGTTGTGGTCTTTTGACCCGGTGAAATACAGGAGTGCAGTCCAGAACTGTCCTTCATCCACCACCCGCAGGTCGACCTGCACGCCCGAGGCAAGGACAATGGAGCTCTTGGTAAGTCCCCGGCCGAGTACCCGGCTCACTTCAGGGAGCGTGACGAACGCGGCCATGACCGGCTCCGGTTCGGCCGAGGCAACGATGATATCGATGTCCCCGATCGTCTCCTTCATCCTGCGGAGGGAGCCCGCGAGGCGGATCTGCCGCACCTGGGGAAGGACGGCAAGCCGGGTGCGAATCGTCTCCGCGACCGGGAGGATCTCTCCAAGCAGGGACCGGCCGGCAGTGCCCTTACGTGCGGCGATCCCCAGCAGGAGGTTCTGCTCGCTCTTCTCGCCAAACCCGGTCAGCCCGCGGATCTTCCCCGCCCGGGCAGCAGCCTCGAGGTTCTCCATGCTGTCGATGCCGAGCTCACGGTGAAGGAGCATCGCCTTCTTCGGGCCGATCCCCCCGATCCCGGCGAGCTCCCGTACCCCGGGCCCTACCTCCTGTTTCATCCGGTCGAGATATGCGAGCTTCCCGGTATCGAGGATCTCCCGGAGCTTGGTGGCTATGTGGGTGCCGACACCGGGGATCTCCTCCAGTCCATCGCGTTCGGCGATCCTGCCGATTTCTTCGGAGAGCGTCTCGATCTCGTGGGCTGCCCGCCGGTACGCCACAGGTTTGAATTTTACGTCCTTGATCTCGAGGAGGTCAGCAACTTCGTACAGGATCGCCGCCACCTCACGGTTGCTCATTGTTCCCGCCATGAATGCCTTGATGGTGTATCAGGGCGCCGGGGTTTTTTATGGTTGTGATGCGTGCAGTTGCCGGACTATTGCTGGAATCCGGCAAGGCTGGAGAGAGATGCTGATAAAAATAATAATCCTCATGCTCCAAAAAATTTGAAAAAAATTCCGGTGAAAATTTTTCACGGGATTTTTTCTTTACGGAATTTTGTACACGAATATTTCCGGAAATCCGGAAACCTGGTACTGCTCCGGCCCGGACCCGCGGGCGTGGGCCAAATATTTTTTTATTTACGACCGGAGAGAACCTGCTGTACCAACACCCGGTTTGCCCGCAGGGCACACCCACCGGTACTTTCCGTGAGCAGCCCGTGCTCGTCCCGGATCCGGGAGAGGAGCCGGGAGCGGAGGGCGTCAGCGAGGGGTACATGTACCAGGTTTGCATCCGAAAGAGGCGCGGCGGGACAAGGCTCAAGATCTCCCGACGGACTGACATGGACAAAACCCCGGCCTGCTGCCAGACATCCCCCGAACGCCTCCTCGTCGCCCGGGAATCCGATGAAGATAGCCGCAAATTTGCTGCCGAACACCGACATGAGGGAATTCAGCATTATCTTCTGCTCCCCGGCAAGTGCGAGTTCGTCTGTGCCCGGTTCTATGGGCACATACTCTACGAAGGTGAATACCCGGGCGCCGGCCCCGATCATCTGGCGGATGAATGTCTCGCCAGTGACGCAATCGAAATTTTCCCGCGTGATGGTGATCGAGCACCCGAAGAAGATCTTCCTGTCGCGAAGGTACCCGCAGATCGAGAGCAGACGGTCATACACCCCGGTCCCTCGTCTTCCATCAGTTTCCGCCCGGAATCCTTCGAAACTGATGACCGGCACGATGTTCCGGCATCCTGCAATTGCATCCGCCACTCCTGCGTCGATCATGAGTCCGTTGGTGAAGACCGGGAAGAGGATTTCCGGAAATGCGCCTGCCAGTTGGAAGATCTCGTCCTTTCGTACCAGCGGCTCGCCGCCAGCAATGACGATGACGGAGACTCCCAGTTCTGCTGCCTGCCCGGCCAGAGAAGCAAGCGTTTCAGGACTCATCTCTCCCGGATGCTCCGTTGCCCCACGGTGCTTCATGTAACAACCGCCGCAGGCAAGGTTGCACTGCGAGGTGATGCTGGTGATCATAACCGGGGGGACAACAAGACCCCGGTCCTCGTGTTCTTTCCGGATCGCGGCTGCTTTTTTCTGGTGATACGCGATCCTTGTCCCGGCGAGGAAGAGGCCGGGATCCGCATGGATGATCCGCAGTCCCTGGTGCAGTACTGCGGAGATCGTTGCGTCGAACCGGCGCCGGTAATCCTGTCCGCGGCCCGGGTTTTTCGTTTCAGACATTTTCATGATCCCGACTAAAAATACCTCCGGGGTTTACCGAAAGGATTGCTTGCGTGATGTGACGGTAGTTGTGTGTGCCGGGAAATAACATAGGGTCATCTTCACACCTGCTCTCCCTTCTGCGCCTTCATATCAGGGACCTTCACGTCCGGATGACGGTACCTTCCCCGGCCCTTTGAGCCAAAGAACACGTTGAGCTGGATCGCCTCTGCCGGGCAGAAGTGCAGGCAGGCGCAGCAGAGTTCGCAGTGATGCAGCCATGAGGGACGATCCTTGAGCATAACAATATTTTCTACCGGGCAGACCTTCATGCAGGTTCCGCATGACGTGCAGGCACTGGTTACGGAAAAGTCCTTGTCCATGCCATGGACATTCCTGAAGAACGGGGGGTAGACGATGGCTCTCATCAGCGAGGAGACCGGTGAAAAACCTGGGGGCACAATGGCTCCTTTCCCAATCAACCCGGCAATTTCCGCGAGCCGGGCGTCAGCGGCATTCAGGATCTCCTGCTGTTTTTCCGGGGATGCTATCTTCCCTACCGGCGGGAAATTGCCGGGCATTTTTACGATAAAGGCTGCATCCAGCATTTTCCCGTTTTTCCGGGAAACAATCCCGTTCAGCTGGTGGAGGGCGGAGACTCCTGTCCCGCCAAGGGTGACGATGCCAAAGCTATAGCTGGTCTGGGACAGGTCGAGACGCCCGGCACATTCGGCCACGATGTGGGGGAGCCCGGCATCGTAGACCGGGCAGACGATCCCGACACGTTCTGCTGCCGGAACGATATCTCCCGGTTTGTTCTGCAGCGATGCAATCGATATCATCTCGCAGTCACCGAGGGCTGCGGCGATCTTCCTTGCGGCGGCCAGCGAGTTGCCGGTGCCGGTAAAGTAATAGATGATGGTCTTCAAAATTCACTTCCCGTTTCCTTTACTTTCGAAATCAGCACATTTGCCGGTTCGTTGTCCTCCAGATCATGCGTCGTGAAGACGAACTGGCCGCGAACAACCATGCCCTTTTCCTCCAGTGCCCGTGCAAGTACAGGGATGGTGTCACCGGCGGCATTCCGGCAGGTAGCGAAGAGAACTGCCTTTTTCCCCATGCAACCCTCAAGCCCTTCCACTGCCGCGGTTATTGCCGGTGTTGGTCTCCGTCCCCAGACGGGTGTCCCGATAACCACGCAGTCAAAGCCGGAGATATCGATGTGCTCAGGTTCGATCGGATCGCGCCCATGCTTCATTGAACGGACCCACCCGAGAAAGTACGCTACGGGTAAGGAATGTCTTTCCTTCAGCGTAACTTCAACAAGTTCTCCCCCGCAGGCGGCCTTCACCTTCTCTGCCACGCCCCGGGTAGTTCCTGAATGTGAGTGATAGATTGTACAGATCTTCATAGTTCATCTCCCTGTTTCCTGTGCTTCAGCTGCCGGGACGGGATATGCTGCGACAATCCGCCCGATGAGGTCATTGCCCGCGTTCTGGCTCTCCATGTCATCCTGTGTGAGACTGCTCTCTGATACGACTTCGACACCCCGGGACGCAAGGGAGGTCCTGAGGAGCGGCAGGGCTTCGCCGGGCTGGCCGCAGCTGGTCACGAAGACCACGGCTTTTTTCCCTTCGCAGCCGGTGAGAGCCCTGACTGCCGCGTTGATCGCCGGTGCAGGTTTCCAGGCCCAGACCGGTGTACCGATGATGAGCAGCTCGTACCGTGAGACATCGATCGTTTCCGGAAGAATCGCATCACAGGCATCCTTCCGGGAGCGGAGTACCCCGGTCGTGTACGCGGTGAAGGTCGAGTACTCTTTCCGGGTCTTTACCTCGACGAGATCGCACCCGCAGGCATTCCGGATCTGCCGGGCAACTGCCCGGGTAACGCCGGTGTACGAGAAGAAGACAACGCAGGCATTCAGTACTTTGTGCTGTGTCATCTTCCGTACGAGTTCCTTGTCGCAGTTTTCCATAACACTCGCGTACATCAGCTCGAAGTGTTCCCTGAATTGCACGATCCGTTCGCGGTTGACCGTGTAGTAGACATAGAACCCTTCCCGCCGCGAATCGACAATCCCTTCAGCTTTCAGGGTCTTCAGGTGCTGGGAGACCGCCGGCTGCGAGATGCCTAGCCGGGCGGCGAGTTCGCTGACCCCGAGCGTCCCGCTCGTATCAGTTGACAGGAGATAGATGATCTGGAGCCGGGTGAGATCGCCAAGGGCCTTGAATGTCCCGGCCATACCGGGGACGACCTCGCAGAGCTTGTTGCATTCTTTACACTTTTTGCACGGTTCCATGATTATGTATAAGTGTTTGCTTATACACTTATATATTTTTGCGGACGCTCACACGCGGCATACATCCAGAACCTGGAAAATATTATTCTAAATAGATCTCCGTAAAAATAGTTGACGCTCCCGGGGCCTGCAGCACATATTGCCTCCGCTCCCGCCGCTGGTGCAGCCCCTGCGCAAAGATAGTTCTTCGGAAAGACTCATGAAAATAATTGATCCCAACGGTTTTTCTAAAAGAGCGGAAAATATAAGAGAATTATTTCTTCGCGACGAGCGTATGTTTATCCTTATCGACCTTGTAGGACTTTGGCCGTTCGAGCAGGTCGAGCGCATTGATCTTCGCATCGACAAGCTCCTCATAATTGAACGACTCGTACTTCTTCCCGCCATCCTCGTCCCAGAAGACGACGATCCCGTTCTCCATCTTTTTACTGCTGACAATATCCTGCATACAGTCCAATCGGTAACCTGAGTTCTTGAATTTTTCTGCAGTTTCTTTAATTTATAACATGGAAAAAAGTGCTCTGTAGAAATCATTTTTTTCGAAAAGACGATGCGCCCCCCCCCTCTTGCGCCCCCAGTCCCCCGCGGGGGACGGGGCGCAGTGCGATGACCCGAGTCAAATGGCAGGTAATACGTCGTCATCGCAACCGGGGGATGCCATAGCGGCGGGGGCAAAGCCCAAAAGAGCGTCAGCGATTATGAGGTTTTCTACAGAAGCAAAAAAAGAGAACCTGGGATCAGAGAATGTGATGTCCCGGTTATATCGGTTTATAGTGGCCCCATTTCTCAAGAGCTTCCCTGAGCTCCTTTGCCTTCTTTGCTTTCTCTTCAAGGGTAACGTGTTCCTGCCAGGCATCAATGGCCTGCATGGTCGCCTTTGCCCCGGCACGTGTTCCCTTCGGGTGCCCGTGGATCCCGCCGGAGACGAGCAGTACCATCTCCGTACCATAGATGTCGAGCACATCAGGTACCAGGCCCGGGTGCAGACCTCCCGATGAGACCGGGAAGGCGCTCTTGATCTTCCCCCAGTCCTGCTCAAGGAGCATCCCTTCAACGGCTTTCGTCTTCTTCTCCCGCAGCAGGCTCGCAAGAGCAATGGATTCCCGCCGGGAGCCGGTGAGTTTGCCGACTGCCGTGCCGGTATGGATCTGCGATACGCCAATAAGACGCATCAGTTTAGCCAGGAACTGCATGGTGAGGCCGTGCTTCTTGTTCCGGTCGAAGGTCGAGTGCATGGCACGGTGCGCATGGATTGCAAGGCCGAGATCGGAACAGTAGTCCCGCATGGTCATGACGCTGGAAGTCCCCGCAACGACCACGTCGATCATTGCGTAGTTCCAGCCATTCTCCGCAAGAAGATCGGCCCGCTTCTTCATGGTCTCGACTTCAGCAGTGATGTTGAGGAACGCGGATTTCTTCTCCCCGGTCTCCTTCTCCGCCTTGTCCCGGAGTTTCGTCATGAATTTCACCCGGTCGTCGAACCGGTTGAACGAGGTGGACGTAAGGTTCTCGTCATCCTTGACGAAATCGAAACCGCCCATCCAGGTCTCGTACCCGATCTCCGCGTGCTCTTTTGCCGTAAAACCGATCTTGGGTTTCGGGACAGCACCGGTGAGGGGACGCTTTGCAACCTTCATCATCTTCCGGATCCCGGCATTGCCGAAGTGAGGTCCTTTGAAATGCTTCATGTAGGCCTGCGGGAGAGCGACATCGATCAGCCGCAGGTTCTTCACGGCTTTCATACCGAAGATATTCCCGGCAATCCCGCTCAGCAGCTGGGCCGCGTTCCCCTCTTCCCAGAGTTCGAGGGGATACGCGATCTTCACTACGTTGCCCTCGATATCGAACGCCGTTGCCTGGAGTGCCTTCATCCGCGGCGGCATGGTGAAAAGCGTTGTCCAGGTACCTGTTGAACTTTCGGACGCGATCCGCCCTGCTGCCTCTTTGCCGCTGATGCCCGCGGCGGGCTCAAAATAATAAAGACAGATGAGATCGTCCTTTGCCGGCTCGTATTTCAGATCGACAAATTCCTTGTACCAGTCAATTGCCATAAATGATCCTGTACCAAAGAATGAGATGCTAGGTAAAAAAAACTGTGGGAAGCGGTGGCAGAAAAGGGGTCCGTTACCGGGTTTTTTCAGCAGAGGTGATGCAATTTCACATGGCCATGCCATTTCAAAAATAAAATATATTATACATGCATATGATATGATCAGATCCATCGCGAGGGGGACGCGGGGACGGTCATCTGTCCTGAGACCTGCCCCGCGGATGTGCAAGGTACAACAAGTACGGCGACTGGATTGCAGAGTACTTTTTCATGACAATAAAAAAACCGAAAAAAACCGAAAAAAAAACACCCTCGCATAAAAAAAAGGCTGGTGATGCACCGGGCACGGGCAGGGTACCGGACCGTGATTTTCAGGAAATTTTTGATAACGCGGGGATTGCATCTGTTGTCATTGGCCTGGACCTGTCAATCGTCCATGCCAACAGTAAGTTCGTCGAAATCAGCGGATACGCCCTTTCGGATCTCGAAGGAAAGATGAGATGGACGGATTTTGTCGTACCTGAGGATCTTGAAAAACTGGGGATATACCATACCGGCCTGACAAAACCCGGGGGCTGGGCACCGGTCCAGTATTCGCTTACATTTACCGGAAGGGGGGGGAACAAACGCGATATATCGATTGTCACAAGCCTTGTCCCCAGTACGCGGAATGTGGTCATATCCCTCGTGGATATCACCGCCAGGAAAAAATTTGAGACCATGCTCCGGATCAATGAGGAGCGGTACCGGACACTGGTAAGTACGATCAGTACCGGGGTGTTCAGGACCACGTGCGATCACCCTGGCAGGTTTGTCTGGGCAAATCCCGCGTTTCTTGCTATCTTCGGTATAAAATCTCTTGGCGAGCTGCTGAAATGCCATATGGCGGAGCTCTATACAGTTCCGTCTGACCGCGATCGGATTATTGCCGATCTCAGGAAAGACGGGTTTGCGAAAAATTCCCTCATCCGGGCCAGAAAGATCGATAGCACGCCGCTCGTTGTCTCACTCACATCCCAGGTGAAAAAGAATGCAGAGGGGGCCATTGAATGGATCGACGGAACTGTTGAAGATATTACGGACCTCGTGCAGGCGAAGTCACAGTTTTGGGAGCTGATGGCAGCAGCCACTTCCTATGGCATCATCACAACCGATAAGGAGGGAGTGATCACTGCATTCAATGCCGGGGCTGAAGGGATGCTGGGGTACCAGTCGGACGAACTCACCGGGAGAGTTACTCCGCTTGTGATCCTTACCGAGACGGAGATTGCAGCCCGTACCCGCAAACTTGCTGATGAACTGGGCAGATCGGTGATCGGGTTTGAGATCTTCTCAGTACAGGCACTCACCTCCGGTTCCGATGACCGGGAGTGGACCTGCATCAAAAAAGATGGGACGTCTTTATCCGTAAGTATGAATGTCACCCCGCTGAAGGATACAGGTGGCAGCGTTGTCGGTTACCTCTTTGTGATACAGGAAATCACCGCAAAAAAGCGGGTGGAGGAGTCATTCCGCGTCGCCAGTCTCCAGATGTCCGGTGTGATCTACAACCTGCCGGACGCAACATTCGCCATAGATCGTGAAGGAAAAGTGATTGCCTGGAACCGGGCGATTGAAGAACTGACCGGGGTTAAGGCCATGGAAATTCTCGGGCAGGGAAATTATGCATATGCCGTCCCGTTCTATGGTAACCGCAGGCCGATGCTCGTAGACCTCGTATTTTCCGAAGACCGCAAAATCGAGGGCTGGGATTATACCGGCATAGAACGGAGCAGGAATTCCCTTTCCGCAGAAACGTCCTCCATGAAGCCCCAGGGAAGGACGCTCATTATGCGGGGAGTTGCCGCGCCGATCTATGATAAGGCCGGTGAGATTGCCGGCGTGATCGAATCTCTGCTGGATGTTACAACCACGAGGAGACGTGAGCATGCCATCCGGGATACCCTGTCACGGTACCAGGCGATTCTCGATTACACGGGGGCGGCAACAGCCATCATCGAACAGGACTCAACGATCTCCTACATCAATCCGGAATTCGAGAAGATCACCGGGTATGTCAAGGAGGAGGTTGAAGACAGGAAGAAGTGGATGGACTTTGTCATACCCGAGGATGTTGACCGTATGCGCCTGTACCAGGGCAGGGTCGCCCAGATGAATTCCCCAAGTACCGGGGAATTCCGGTTTATCCGGTGGGATGGCCAGGTCCGGAACGGGTATGTAACTCTCGCCCTTATCCCGGATATGAAAAAATTTGTCTTTTCGATCCTGGATATCACCGATAAAATCCAGGCAGAGGACGCATGCCTTCGGGCAAACAAGAAGCTGAATTTCTTCAACGCCATCACCCGCCATGAGATCCTTAACCACCTGACCGTCCTGAAAGGAAACCTCGAACTTACCCTGGCGCATGGCACTGATGAGGCCACGCGGGTTACCCTTGAGAAGGAACTGGCAGCATCCAATGCCATCCAGGCCCAGATCATGTTTACCCGGGACTACCAGGACATCGGCCTCCAGCCGCCGGAATGGCAGGATGTAGGGATGGCCATCCACAGGGGGTGTGCTGGTCTCCGGCTTGGCGAGGTCCGGGTGGAGGCCGATATCCAGGGCGTCGGGATCTTTGCCGATAAGCTCCTTGAACGGGTATTCTTCCACCTTGTCGACAACGGGGTCAGGTACGGCGAGAAGATCACCCGGATCCGCTTTTCCTGCAACGAGTCCTTTGAGGAACTTCTCATCACCTGCGAAGATGACGGGGTCGGGATCCCGCCGGGTGCAAAAGAGAAGATCTTCAACCATCTTTTCTTCCGGAATGTCGGTCTGGACATGTACCTGTCGCGCGAGATCCTCTCCCTTACCGGGATCACCATCAGGGAAACGGGAACCTTTGGAAAAGGCGCCCTTTTCGAGATCCGGGTGCCCAAGGGGGCTTACCGGTTTACCGGGTCACACTGAATATGAAAGAATGCACGGTAAGCCGGGTCCCGGTCGTACTGATCCATGGCTGGAACAGTCATCCGGGTATCTGGAACCGTCTCGGTCCGCTCCTGGCGGATGCTTCCATACCGTGCTGGACATTTGATCATTCTGCTATGAAGAAGGCCGCGGTTCCTGAAATTGCGGCAGCCCTTGGGAGATATATCAGATCGATGCGGGACCGGGAAGGGTACCGGGGGCCGGTTGATATGGTCTGTCATTCCATGGGAAGCTGTATCGCCCGGTACTTCCTTGAAGTGCAGGACGGTGCCGGGAGACAGGAGCCGGTGAGGGGCCTCATCTGTCTTGGCCCGCCCAACAATGGCTCGGCGCTTGCCGAACTCTTCAATGATCCCTGCCGCAAAGACGGGATCATCGGGCAACTGTCAGGAGTTTTTGTCCCCCGGGGATTTGATCCGGGAGCCGACCCCCTTGTCCAAGATGTCCGGCCGGGAAGCCTGGTTATGCAGCACCTCAGGAACGCAGGAACCCGGCCCGACATCATCTACCGGATCATCGTGGCCACAAATACCTGCGAGGATCCGGCATTCTTTCCCTGGTTTCTGGGGAAGACGTGGGAATGTTCCGGCAGGCGGGCATACCGGGCAACGTTTGAAGGGGACGGGATCGTCCCTCACAGTGAGTCACGCCTGCCTGGAATACCCCTCGACGTGATCTCCGTTTTCAGGGAACCCCATGATCCTGCGCTTGCCCCGATCCAGTACTGCCATATCAACCTCCCACGGAACCCTGTCGTCATGGAACGAATCCTGCAGTACCTCGTGATGCCGGTACATGACACGGTAACCCGGTAACTGCATCAGGGAAACCGGTGTATCCGGAAACGGGGCGTAATTTGGGATCATAACACCCATAGGTGTGTTCCAGCCTGCGGAGAAAAAATGAGGGGTATGTGCGGAACCAATGCAAATACCAGATAACACTTGAGGCAATGGATTCCGGCTCATGCCCGTACCAAGAGCTCGTGTTTATTGCCGGCCCCGGAAAAGGAGCCGGATGATTGCAGCAATGATACCCGTCCCGGAACTGCGCGTATCCGGTTGTGCGGCAGGGACTTCCGGGATCTTCGCATCCCGGCCATACGAACTTGTTTCCGGATTTACAAGGTACTTGTCTCTTTCAAAAGACGGGGGCCGGACCGATCCGGTTTCCTGAAGGGAAACCGAAACGGTACTTTCGGGGGGATGAGCAACTCCATCCGCGGGAAGATCGGAAGGGACCTCAGGGGATTGCCCAATCCCCTGATCCCCGGGGGGTTCTGGCTCAAAAAGCCCTTCGAGTCCGGAAGGGACGTGTCCGGAGGGATGTTCTTCCACGGGGCTATCGTCAGCAGTATCATCGGGAGGTGCAACGTGATCCTCACCCGGGGAATGCCCTGATGAAGGGCCAGGACTATGCAGGGAGCTGCACTCATTCGAAGGACACGGTACAGCCGGAGAGTGCGTGTCATCAGGAAAAGCTCCTGGCAATTCCTGCCCGGGAATGTTCTCCCCCCGGGAGGACTGATCATCACCGGATGTGTCGTATCCGGTTCCGGGAGTTGACACATTCCCCGGCTCCGTATTCTTTTCAGGCAGGGACGGATTTATCAGGTCCTGGGAGACGGAGACCGGCGCCGGGGAGATCCCCCCGGGATCTTCTCTCTCATCCATGCCGGAATCGTTCTCAGGGGTTCCCGGTGGAGAGTCCCCGGCGGGTACATTCCCGGTCTCCTCTTCACGGGGTAATGGCTGGGTCTCACAGCCTGGTGTTCCGATGACCGTACCGGGCAGTTCAATGGGATCGGAATCACCGGGCAGGGAAATGCCGGTATCGCGGAAAAACGCCTCTATCAGGGACCCGGTCCCGCGGATCCTCTCCTCAAGCACCACGATCGAAGAGCCAAGTTCTTCACGCTGCAGTTCCGTTATCGAGGGGTGGTCGAGATGTTTTTTCATGACCGCCAGCAGGTTGGTATCGATCTCGAGATTCGAGGATAGGGCCTGGTACTCCTCGATCTTTTCCACAGGGACCCCACGGGCAGTCCAGAAGGAGAGGATACGTTTCTTCCGGTCCTGACGCTCCAGTATTCTTGCAACAGCAGACAGGAGCTCTTTTGGGCTGACAGGTTTTGTCAGGAAATCGTCAATCCTGATCCGGTGCGCCTCTGCTTCTTCAAAACTGATCTTCTTTGCCGAGAACATCAGGATCGGGATATGCCGGGTCCGGGGATTATCCTTGATCCGTGACAGCGTCTCCCACCCATCCATGGGCTCCATCATGATATCGAGAATGATAACAGATGGCATCTCGGTCCGGAGGATCTGGAGACATTCCTCTCCGCCAAACGAGGGAATTGCGCGATAGTTTTTTTTGAGCAGGGCTACGAGACCCTCTACGATGAATGTGCTGTCGTCAACAACGAGAACAGTATCAGTCACGCGAAACCCTGTCTCCATCAGGATGATAATTCGGGATTCCCGGTGATTCAGGCCCTGATGCTGCCGGACCGGATCATTCAGGAAATCAATTGGGTTTTTCTTTCTTATGTATATCTGCCAAAATGATGATTAAGTACCTGATTGGCTAAGGGATTGAATCCATTATAGCGGAGAACCGGACCCTGTCAGGTCTGGATCTGTAAGATACCAGAAGAGGGAAATACCCGGGTCTCTGGCGGTTAAATTCACAAAAGCCCGCGCATTGTCCATAAAAACCTCCTATTAAGTAACCTGCCGGGGATCTTCAAAATGTTGAAATATTAGTATACCGTGTATTGACTTGAACGGGGGACTGGGGATGACGGCCGGCAGTTTTGAACTCAGGAAATTTGTTGCACCGGAGTTTGTGCTCGGGACTGATGCCCGCCTGCTGGCAGGCAGGTATGCAAAAAACCTTGGTGCACGACATGTACTCGTGGTTACCGACCCCATTATTATCCGGGAGGGCTGGGTAAAAGGGGTGACCGACAGTCTCGAAGAAGAGGAGATTGGTCACACCATTTTTTCCGGGGTCTCTCCCAACCCCCGGGATGAAGAGGCCATGAAGGGGGCACACGCCTTCAAAGAATCAGCGTGCGACTCCATCGTGGCGATAGGCGGGGGAAGCCCCATCGATTGTGCCAAGGGGATCGGGATTGTCACTTCAAACGGAAAACATATACTGGAATATGAAGGCGTGGACAATATTCCCGTTCCCGCCCCACCCCTGATATGCATCCCAACAACTGCCGGGACCGGGGCCGATGTGTCCCAGTTTGCCATCATCAATGATACCAGAAGACGTGTAAAAATTGCGATCATCAGCAAGAAGATAGTGCCGGATATCGCGCTTATCGATCCAGTCCCCCTTACCTCCCTGAATTCCGAACTGACGGCACACACCGGTATGGACGCAATCACGCATAGCGTTGAAGCCTATGTCTCCAATGCCAGTTCGCCGGTAACGGATATCAACTCCCTCGAATCTGTCAGGCTGATGCACGCCCATCTCCAGCCGGCAGCAAAAAGCCCGAAGAATCCCGAACACCGGTACCAGACGATGCTCGGGAGCCTGCTTGCCGGCCTTGCATTCTCCAATGCCAGTCTCGGCGCAGTCCATGCCATGGCTCACAGTCTTGGAGGTTTCTCTGACCTCCCCCACGGGGAATGTAATGCTCTGTTGCTGCAGCATGTCATCGCATTCAACTTCCCCGCATGCCCGAAGCGGTACGAAGATATCGGGGTTGCATTTGGTATGGATCTTAATGACCTGAATCTTACTGAAAAAAAAGAGAGGATCATTTCGGGCATAGCAGCATTCCGCGACACGCTCGGAGTAACAGAGACACTGGGAGATCTGGGTGTAACAAAACAGGACATTCCACAACTTGCACAGAACGCGATGCACGATCCCTGCATGGCCACCAACCCGAGACAGCCGACCCGGAAGGATATCGAACGGATCTATGAAGAAGCATTCTGACGAGACCCCCGACTGGCAGGGCCAGAGAGACAAGATCATCGGACTTGGAGAGTCGTCCATCAGGAAGAGTTACTATCCCGAGCTCCAGGAGAAACTGGCAGAGCTGGAGAGAAAGAACGCGGACCTGAAAGAGGCATACGAAAACCTCACATCCAGTGAGGAAGAACTGCGGCAGAATTACGAGGAACTCAGAAAAACGGAGAGGGAGCTCCGCAGTGCCAAGACATTCATGCAGGCCATCTACAACGGTTCCCCGGATATGATCATGGTCCACAATACAGAGGGCAGGATCATTGAAATGAACCAGAATGCCGTCAAAGGTTACGGATATACGCTTGATGAAATGACCAATTTACGTCCGGAGATGGCAAGCGGAAGTGGCTATACAGACGAGATGGGGATGGCCAGAATCCGGCAGGCATTCGAAGAGGGCGCTGCGGATTTTGAATGGGCGGGCAGGCGGAAGAACGGGGAGGAGTTCCCGGTTGAAGTCCGGCTCCGCAGGATCGAATCGGAAACAGCAGCAGGTCTGCGCGAGCCACGTGTCCTCGCTATTGTCAGGGATATTACCGAACGCAGAATGGCAGACAGCGCCCTGGAGCAGGCACGTAAAAAACTGGGACTGCTCAATACCATCATATTCCAGGATATCCAGAGCACGATCTTTGCGCTCTCTGCGTACATGCAGCTGGCTGCCAGCGATCATGAGGGAGTAAAAGCCAAATCCTATGCGGAGAAAGAGGAGTTCCTCATCCATAAGATCATCAGCTCGCTGAATTTTGCCAGGAATTACCAGGAACTGGGTGTCCAGCCGTCCCGCTGGCAGAATGTGAACCAGGTATTCCTGTATGCAATATCGCACCTTGATTCCCTGAAAATTTCCCGGACGGTCCAGCTGAACAATCTGGAGATCTATGCCGATCCCCTCCTGGAAAAGGTCTTTTTCAACCTGATAGAGAACATCTTCCTGCACGGTCAGAAGGCGACGGAACTCTCCTTCACGTACCGGGAGGATTCTACCGGGCTCCTCCTGCTCTTCCAAGACGATGGGGTGGGAATCCCTGCGGAGGAAAAGAAAAAGATCTTTGAACGGGGGTACGGGAAAAATACCGGTCTTGGACTGTACCTTGCCCGGGAAATCCTCTCAATTACCGGAATATCCATCCATGAAACGGGGGTTGAAGGCGAGGGGGCACGGTTTGAGATCTTCGTCCCAAAGGGGGCATACCGGATTTCCATGGAAAAATAACCCTCCCGCATACACAGGACAGTTCCCGCCGGATGGTGATGTATCGACCGGGGTACCTCCAGCCAGTCCCCTTGTAGCCGTTGAAGGACATGCAGGTATCGATATATCGATGATCTGTTCGTGTCCTAGCGGTTTTCCCGGCCGTCAACCGGCCCTCCACCCCGCTCCACAGGACACCCCTTCCTCCGTATTGTTATCCTGTTTCCCGCCAGCGTTATCGAATCCCTGCCCGCGGTACCGGAGATCAGCGGCGGGTATGCAGGACTGTAATGACCTGTGCATCCCTTTGCATGGCAGGGCTGCTTTGCCGGAGTGTTTTTAAAAAGGATCAGGCTTTTTTCCTGCCGCCCTTCTTTTCCTTCTTCCGGGTGCTGCCGGGACCATCACTCTCGTTTTCCATATCAGCCTTCGCCTTGAGCAATGCATCTTTCTCTTCCGTAGTGACTTTCGGGTATTCCAGCTGAAGTTTGTCGAGTGCCCGGTGAATCACAGAAACAACGGCAAGCCGGGTAAACCACTTGTGATCGGCCGGGATGATATACCAGGGAGCGTTGGCGGTGCTGGTATGGTTGAACATATCTTCGTAGGCCTCCATATAATCTTCAAAGAAGGCCCGCTCGTGGATATCTGCTGCCGAGAATTTCCAGTTCTTGTCCGGTTCCTCGACGCGCTGGAGAAAACGTCTCTTCTGTTCCTCTTTTGAAACATACAGGAAGAATTTCAGGACGATGATCCCGTTGTCTGTTAAGTATTTTTCAAAATGGTTGATCTCGTCGAACCGCCGGTTCCAGAGATTCCGGTCATTGAGTTCCGGGGGAATATGCTGCCGGGCAAGATATTCCGGGTGGACCCGGACCACAAGGACCTCCTCATAATACGACCGGTTGAAAATGCCGATATCGCCCCTCCGGGGGAGGGCGATATAATTCCTCCAGAGATAATCATGGTTGAGTTCCTCGACACTCGGGACCTTGAAACTGGTCACCTGGACACCCTGCGGGTTCACACCGGACATGACGTGTTTTATCGTGCTGTCTTTCCCTGCAGCATCCATTGCCTGGAATATGATCAGCAGCGCGTACGTATCCTGTGCATACAGTTTGTCCTGCTGGAGGGAGAGGAGACGAATACCGGCGGCAATCGCATCTTCGGCATCTTCCTTGGACATGAAATGGCCGATATGGCCGGGATCGTAGTCATTACGGAGATCAATTTTTTTCCCCGGGGGGACTATAAGGGAGGCCAGAAGGTTATCCATCTTTTTTGTCACGGAATCCACGCTCAGTTTTTATCATTGTCAGTAATCCAGAAGAAACCTCCGGCCTGATCCCGGTTCAACAAACCCTGAACAGGGTTTTGGGACGAATACGATTTGGCCGGTACAACCCCGGAAAAAACCATTGACAGGTGTAACACATGATTAATGAAAAACAGGGGTTTTTGTCAGGGCGAACTGTTTCTGCACGCCGGGCAGTTCAGCCCGTAATCATGGTAGATCTCTTTCCATGGGGCAAAACCTGTACAGACCGCCGGTTTGGTATCATGAATCCGGCAACAGACTTTCCCGTCGCCTTTCCTGAAATAGAAAGGACAGTAGTGCAGAGTACGGCCATCAGGATCCACCCAGTACGAGATCCGTACAACATCCGGGAGATCTTCAAGGGTGATCTTTGAGGCATTCCTTCCGCTGAACTGCCTTCCATCACGAACCCGGATCGATACGTGCCGGAGAATATCAAAACGCCGGTCAATGATCCAGGGAACAAGATCTTCCGTGATCCCTTTCTGGTCCCATCCCCACTTCTCGCAGCATGTGCCGCACTGCCGGCAGTCCTGGGCGCTGTCCAATGGCATCCCTTACGAAAATATTAGCCGCGGGGGATATTAGATTGTGGTCAGGAACCTTGGGGGCTAAATAAAAATCCCGGAGAGCCGGTATTCCTGAAGCGTTGTGAAACAGATTTTACCTTCACCGCAGGAGATATTTGACAGGATTTCCCCACCAGGAAGCCAGCCTGGGGTACTGGATGGGTAATCCCTCTCAATTGGTAAGAACAGAAAACATATATAACAAAATGTCAAATATACTTTACAAATACTTGTGCCGAATGGCACAGGTATTGCAGTACAGCATAGAGAACAACAGAACACGAGCAGCAAGAACACCTGTGAGACGCCGGCGCGGGATGCACACCCGCAGCCGGTGTTTTTCTAAAAAATGTCCACCCTCCAAAGGATATGGCAGGGCAATCCTCAACCGTAACCGGTCCGTAAAATCCACTGAACGGACCGGTTTTTCAGATCGGTCCATCCGGTGAAACCCGGGACCGGATTTTATTTCCGATGTATAATTTCCGTCATTGGTTATACATTTTCGTCATAGACAACAATTAATAATTTTTCGCCCGTAGTTATTACCATACCAGAACGATTGCCATATGATGCAGGATTACCAGCACGAACTCATGCGGATCCGTGAACTCCTCAAGAAGGATCCGGATGGCATGAGCATTACCGATCTCTCAAAAGCTCTTGGGAAGAACAAGAGTACTGTCGGGAGGTACCTGGACATCCTGCTCATATCCGGCCAGGTCGACATGAGAACGTATGGCATGACCAAGGTATTCACCCTGTCCCAGAGAGTTCCGCTCTCGGCCATGCTCAGTTATTCCCGGGAACTGATCATGGTGCTTGATGCTGACTCCCGCATCGTCGATATAAATGATAATTTCCTGAAACTGCTGCACCTGTCCCGACAAAATACCCTTGGAAAAACTCTCTCGTACATAAATCCCCCGGATGTCGATGTACATGAGCTGCTCGAAACGTTCTCTGCCGGGTCTGCCGACCAGGATCACCAGGTCACCTTCAACCTCAAAGGGGGGGGAGAACGGTTCTTCCGGCAGAAATCCGTTCCAACCGTTTTTGAAGACGGGCGCAAAGGTCTGACCGTCATTTTGGAAGATATTACCGGGAGGATCATCGCCGATCGGGAGATCCGGGAAAGTGAGGAGCGGTTCAGGATGATGGCAGAGAACATCCAGGACGGCCTCCTGATAATGGAGAACGACAAGCACATCTTCTCCAATAACCGGATCACGGAGATCACCGGCTACCAGCTCGAGGAACTGAAAACAATGGAGCCTCTTGCTATCGTAGCACCCGAGTGTAAGGATAAAGCCCGCAGCCGGATTGAGGATCTGAAGAAGAACCCGGAACAGCCCGGCGAACTCCTGATGTGGATCATTACAAAAGCGGGAGAGCGCAGGTTTGCCTGTGTGCGGGTCACCGCTGTGCGTCACCAGGAAACATATTACCATTTTATCATCTTTACCGATCTCACGGAGCTCAAGCAGCAGGAAGTATTGCTCAGAGAAAGTGAACAGCGGTTCAGGATGATGGCAGAGAACATTCAGGATGGCCTTTTTATTGCGGAAAACGGAAACGTGGTATTTGCCAACCGGCGGATCTCCGAGATCACCGGGTACTCCCATGAAGATCTCATTAAGATGAAATCCGCCGATCTGGTGACAGCAGAGGATCGTGAACGTCTGGAAGGGATCATCCATAATACCAGGCCGGCGGAAGGGCCCGGGCAGTTTACCGTCTGGATAAAATGCAAGGACGGCAGTCGCCGCTGCATCCTGGGCAGGGTTACTGCCGCCTGGCAGGAATCGGTCCTGAGTACCTATATTACCATGACCGATATTACGGAGTCCACAGAGCGCGAACAGGCCCTCCGGGATCGTCTTGCTGCGCTTCAGCAAGTCCTTACCTGAGATTGTCGGATTTTCCCAAAGCCCGTATTTCAGCAGTTCTTACGGAGATCTGCCTCCCGTGCAAAAAATCTTCGGTTTTCGCAGGTTACCGGGGATTTAACCGGCGTCAATCCGTCCCACTGAATGGAATAAACAGGTATAATCACTACCATACGAATTTACTCCTCCGTCTGTCGACATCCACTGCGATCCCATGGTATCCCCGGGAACCCGCACCGTCTGCGGGACCGGCTGCACTAGTACTGTAAAACGGGTTCAAGGTTACCCGGATTTCCGACGCTTTTTGGGTCGAGGATTTATTTAAAAAAAGACACAATGGATTGTAGAATATTAATTTTTTTCGTTTCTTGAATTTTTCTGCTCTGTAGAAATCATTTTTTTCGAAGAGACGATGCCCCGAGTCACATGGCAGGTAATACATCGTCATCGCAACTGGGGGATGCCATAGCGGCGGGGGCAAAGCCCCAAAGAGCGTCAGCGATTATGAGGTTTTCTACAGAGCAAATTTTTCTTAAAATTCTACCCCGCTTTTTGACGTATCCTGCAATATTTTTTGTTATTCTGCCGGGATTCGCAAAGCAAGTATTGGATTGATCATGTCGACGGCATAAAATTTCGTCCCCGGTATCAATTGTGCTGATGGATCATACATGTACCGAGAGGATAAACTCAAGTATGATTCTTTTATTCGGGTTTTCAAAATGCCTGTATATGGTGGGTAATAGGGAGTTCGTACAACTCCCTCGAATTATTCGTCGGAAGTGCTTACCCCTCCCTGGAACCCAACCAATTCCTGCTGTTTCGGTGTTTCGAATACGGGCCTTGTTTTTACCGGGTATAACGTTCAATGCCGTCGGGTTTTTCCTTATCAATCACATATCCGTTACCTCCGGAATCCTGTAAAAATGGATTTGTCTTTCCCTTACTCGTGCCTGAGTGCATCGATCGGGTTGAGATTTGCCGCCTGCCACGCCGGATACACTCCGCAGAGAATACAGATGACGATCCCAAAACCGACCCCTTCGGCAACTGATAACATGCTCGACACGGTAAAGAGGTACTGAGTGGTACCGAGCATCAGGGCGCTTATCACATACCCGGCAAGGATACAGAGACTTCCCCCGATCACGCTTCCCGTGACACCGATGATGGCAGCCTCATAGATGAACATGCTCATCACCTCTTTTTTCTGGGTGCCGATGCTGCGCATGATCCCGATCTCCTTGATCCTTTCATTGACAGACATCATCATGATGTTAAAGATGGAGACCCCGGCAACGATCATCGAGATGCCACCAATAGCCTCGACAAATGTCGTGACCGTGCTAAATGTCGCGTAGATGGATGAGAGGGTTGCCTTACTGTCCGTCACGGAAACGGTTTTATCTCTGGTGTTTCGGTTGAGCTGATTCTCGATAGTCGTCGTTACATCGGCAGTGTTGCCGCTGGTAACTTTTACGACAACTTCATTGTATTCATCCTGCTCGTTGTAGGTATTCTCAAACCAGTCTTTTGTTACGACAATGGAACTATCGGTGCTGATATCGAAGCTCATTCCCCGTTTTATAATAATACCAGTAACCCTGAGCGTGCCGTATTGCCCGTCAGTTCCGATAGAAATTCGCGAACCGACTTTGACGTTATGATCCGCTGCAAATGTCGAACCCACCAAACAGCCGGAGTTTGCGTTGTTGTAATCCCCTGCCTGGAGGTCGGGTAACAGATCGGATTCATCATTGGTCGGGATACCGTAAATGGTCGCCACAATGTCGTCGCTTCCGACACCCACTTTCATATGTTCGGATGTTGAAAGTACGGGAATCGCTACATTCGGGGCGACGACACGTTTGATCTGCTGGTAATTCTGATCGGTGAGCATTAAGTTTGCTGAGCTCCCTCCGCCACCACCTCCCATTCCCCCTCCACCGCCCCCGCTGTACGGGGTGACAATTACCGAGTCCCCCACTGAAGAAAGACTTGAGCTGATCTCTTGTGTCATACTGTTTCCAAGGATGCCCATGGCACCAATGGCGACGACACCGATGATGATCCCGAGCATCGCAAGGGTCGAGCGCAACATGTGGATCCGGATATTTCGTTTGGAGATCTCCCAGAATATCGTACTCATGGTGCAATTCTCCCGTCTACAATCCTGACAATCCGATCTGTATATTCGGCTACATGGGGATCGTGAGTGACAATGATGATTGTCGAGCCCTTCCGGTTGAGTTCCGTCATAAGCTCCATGATGCTTGCCCCGGTCTTTGAATCGAGATTACCTGTTGGTTCATCGCAGAGCAGGATATCGGGATCGTTGATGAGCGCCCGTGCGACTGCAACCCTCTGTTGCTGGCCTCCCGAGAGTTCAAGTGGTGTGTGGGTGTAGAGATGTTCTTCGAGCTGGACTGCATGGAGTACTTCGATGGCTTTTTTAGGATCAACACTTTTTTGCGATTTGAGCATCTGGGGGAAACTGACATTCTCAATGATGTTTAACAGCGGGAAGAGGTTGAAGTACTGGAAGATGAACCCGATGCGATCCCGTCGCAGGTTCGTGAGTTCGACATCGGTCATGTCGCGCACACCGATCCCGCTCATGAAGATATCGCCAGTAGTCGGCATATCAAGGCATCCCATCAGGTTCAAGAGTGTTGATTTACCGGAACCTGATGGCCCCATGATCGAGATGAACTCCCCGCGTTCCACTTCAAATGAGATGTGGTTGAGCGCCGTCACATCTCCGGCCCTGAGAGGGTAGATCTTCACCACATCGGAGAACTGGATTACCGGTTGCATGACGCCCCATCCCTTACTGGTTCTTCCGTTTCTTCATGTAGAGATACCCGCCCACGCCAAGCACAATGATAATGACAACGGCCAGTGCCGGGAGCATGCCTGACTGTGAAGCAGTCTGTGTTGTAGCCTGGGTCAGATCGATGTTCTGAACGGAGGTGATCACATTGCCGTCACTGTCTTTGTAGGACTGCTGCATGGGAACGCTTGTCGTGCCTTCAGGAACCTTAAAGGTGACCTCGAAGCTGCCGAAGTCATCTGGTTTGAGTGCACCGATCACGTAATTCCTGTCCGGGTCCTGTGGTACGGCGGGGGAAAGTGATGTGACCGTGACACCATTTGCTGTCGAGAGACCGGCATTGGTTAGATCCCCGGTGACGTCGTATGTCCCATTGTTGAGAGCGACAACAATATTGCTCATCACCGGGTCAGCCTGCTGCTTATCAGTAGTAAAAGGGATCGGCAGGGTCGTGTTGACGGTGTGGGGATTATCCCCATTATCGTAATCGACATGCATGAAGAGTGAAGTGGGGGTGTCAGGTATAACGGTAAAATTGACCATTGTACTGGTCCCGGAAGCCAGATAACCGATATATGTCTTTGAGGGCGTAAGGGTGACATCGTTCCCTGTGGCTTCAAAGATCACATTTTTTATGTCGTTGTCGCGAGGGTTAGAAATCTGTACACTGATCGTTTCCTTTACTCCCTGTGTGAATGCATCCGGTTTGTCAGCAACGGCCATGACAAGAGGTGAATTGTCCACCTTGACCGGAGTACGGTAATACATGCCGTTGCCAGCGCTGAAGCTTAAAGAAAAGGAGGGGTAATACGTACCTGCATTCTTATCGGTTTCAATTGAGAATACGAACGACCGGGTTTGGAGAGGCCCAATATTGGAAGAAGTATCATACGTGCCACTGGTAAGTTGGATATCATTATCACCAAATGTCGCATGGTTGACCATGACACTCTGGTTTGCATTCCCATTTGTAACATAAAACGTTGCCGTGGCGGTATCCCCGGTAAAGAGGACTGCCGGATCTATTGTATAATTAGATACGTATACATTACTTGCAGCCTGGATTGTATTGCTCGTGCTGTCACCGCTTACCGGTAGAATCAGAAATCCCGTGGTTACGATAAGGACCATAAAGATTCCATACGCAAGAATGGGGAAGCGGGAGAGAGTTCTCTTCCGTGGTCCTGAATTAGCCGGTCTGCGGTCTGCTACAAAATCCCGGGTATCTGGATATGCTGAAAGGTATGTCATTTTTGAATAATCGCTCTTCCTCAAATCTGTAGTAAATCTTTTTACTACAATCTGCTTTACTAGGGTTCTACCCACGATTATAAAAAATGAACGCACCAAAGTAGTTAATTTTTTAACAACTCTGCTATTATTTTAACAACTTGGTGATTACCATTAATTATTATGAATAGCATTCCCGCAGATCTCATAAAATCGCTTAACGATCTCGGGTTATCCAACTATGAAGCGAACGTGTACGCCTCATTGGTTCTATACGACAACGCTGAGGCAAAAGAGCTCATCGATTTCCTGAAAATTTCAAAGCCGAGTGTATACGAGGCACTGGACCGTCTCGCAGAGATGGGGCTTGCCGTGAAGAGAATCTCAAAACCTGCCCGGTACAGCGCGATCTCCCCCGATATGGCAATCACACTCCTCATGGACAAGCACCGGAAGGCAGCAGACCAGGCACTTGAAGCACTCAGGTCACTGGAGAAAGAGAAGGTACGTACCGATAAGGAGGATGCCCTCTGGACCATTTACGGGGACACAAACATAGAGTATAAAATCCGGGAACTTTTCGGGAAAGCGAAACGACAGGTCAGCTGCATGATAGGTGAACGGTATCTCCCGTTCATAGAGAATATCAAGATCAGGGACGTATCGCTGCAACTCATGGTGATCTCGGATGATCCGGAACTTGAGGGAAAACTACGGAAATTATTTCTGGGAAAAAATACTGTCATCCATGTCATCACTGCGGAACAATTCAAAATACCGCCACCATTTGCCCCTCCTGAGTTTGAGGAGATCCATAAGCTGATGAAAGTTGAAAATACCCTTGAACTTATTGTTGATGATGAGGAACTCCTCTTGGTCCCGCCTTTTATTTCAGGCAGCGTATCCGTTCTCAATACTAGGAATAAGGGAGCAATTCTCCAAATGAAGATGATCAGCCAGCTTCACTTGAAACGGTTTATCAAAGGCGGGGAATTGTCCTTTCCCCCATCTTTTCACAAGAAAAAGCGGGCATGATTAATCGAATCCACAGTCAACAGTGTGTAAAAAAAGACCTGCCATGGGGGCAGGATTCCCTGATCAGGGCAAAAATTCCGCATCAGTCCGGTAATTTCCGGAACAATCGCCATCAAGAGTTGTATCAAACGTCCGGGATTCCCCTGGACTGAGCGCGCCGATATACAACATCTTTGCATCCCGGATTGATCCTGTTGTACTATCGATCAGGGTAAGGCTGAGACTGACAGCCTGCCGGGTCGAATTGCCGGAATTGTACGCATACCCCGATACATGTTCGTAACAACCAAGCCCGACCGAGAGATCGTCCCTGGACGCATAATGCGCATGAAGATCACCGGAAACGCTGTCCTGTACAACAGCATCCACGCAACCGGAGCCTAACACGAAGGCTGCGGTAAGAACGAGAACTACAATGCCATATTTTTCCATAGACCTGTATCCCGCCGGGAAAGCCGGCAGTACTATAGTGCTCAGGTAAGTCCCGCAACGATTCAATGGTTTCCATCCTGTTCATGCGGACGGGGGCGGATCAGCACCGTTTAATATTCCGGTAACTATGGTATTTTCAGGCATCCATGAAGCAGGGAAAAATCAGGAAGAACAGCTTTTCTGCGGCACATGAAGCGAAACCTTCCGGGGAAAAGATTCCTCAGCCAGACAACCTCCCGTGGCAGTCCCGCATAGGACGGTACGAGATCCCGCTCGTGTTCATCCTTGCATTTCTCATCTTCAACACCGTATCGCTGGTTACCATCACCAGCAGTGATGTCGCACCTGCAACATTCCTGCCTGCCGCCATCATACTTAACCATAATTTTTACTTTGATTTTGCAACCTCCCTCACATCAGATCCAGTCTTCCAGTATGCCTTCCTCTTTGAGAACGGGCACTATGTCTCGCTCTTCCCGGTAGTGACGCCCGTCCTTGTCACGCCGGTCTACTTCCTCTCGTACGCGATCTGTAATATCTTCAGCCTCCCGATAACACCGGAAGATTTTATTATCCTTGGAAAAACCTCGGCCACAATACTATCAGCCATTGCGACAGTGATTTTTTATTGCGCAGCAAAAGAACTCTTCCCGAAAAAAACCGCCGTCCTGACAACCTTTGTGTTTGCCATTGCAACGCCGACCTGGTCGATCAGCAGCCAGGCACTCTGGCAGACCGGTATGGTAGAACTCCTCCTGGTTTCACTGGTGTATCTCATCATCAGGAACCAGAGAGCTCCCCATATGTCAAATGTCGTCCTGATGGGGGTCCTTTCCGGGTTATTCTTCTTCAACCGCCCCCCGGACTCACTCCTTCTGATCCCGGTAATCGTGTATATTTTCCTGCACCAGAAAGCAAAAATTCCCCACTTCATAACAGGGATTGTGGCCGGAGGTCTGCCCTTCCTCCTGTATAATCTGTTCATTTTCGGGAATTTCCTCGGGGGTTACAAGGAAAATCTCGGGCGTTTCATCATCGGTCCCGGCTTCATCTGGAACTATGCCGGCCTGCTTATTGCCCCCAACGTCGGGATTCTCGTATTTGCCCCGGTACTTATCCTTTCAGTGATCGGCTTTCTCTGGTTGAAGGACATGAACAATCCCGATGCCCGGCAGGTGCTCCTCATCTTTGGACCGGTGATTGCCCTCCACATCCTGTTGTATAGTTTCTTTGATTCGTGGTATTCTGCATCGGGATTTTGTTTTGGTCCCCGTTACCTGACCGGATTAATTCCCGTTCTGTGCATGTATGTGGGGATTTTTTTTACCCGGGTATTCAGCCACAAAAGAAACTCGTATAGGGACCGGGGTATTCAGGCAGCAATTGCCGTGCTCATTGTCATCTCGGTAATAATCCAGGTCATCGGAGTTTTGTATTACCCCTATAATCCTGACAAGACCATGGATATCGACCGGGCGTGGAGTCTGACTAACTCTCTCATTGTGGAGAGTTATGTGACAGGGTCCCAGACTATGGAGAAGATTACGATCTATACGCTTCCTCCTCTCCCGCCACTCTTCAATTACCGGTTTGAACACGCTCGCGGATAAACCGGCATGTGTCTGACATTTACGGTAAACTGTAATTAAAAGAGAGAACGTGAATTTCCAGAGGGGGCCGCGGGCATACCTTCTCATGACAAAGGAATGTTAATACAATCAGGCACCGAACATTTAATCCTATGAAATATATACCAGCCACTATACCGCACTATGTGTGTACGCTCTGCCTCTGTGCTGTGCTTGTACTGACGGTTATAGCCTGCGGGTGTACCCAGCAACAGGCCTCTTCCACCCAGACCACATCCGGAGTGACGGTCACCAAGCCGGATGATTCCCATATCACTGTTGCGTTCGTGGGGGCTCCCGGAATGGATAACCTCCTCGAACTGGAGATCACAGTCACTGATAGCCAGGGTAAGAGTATCACCCTGCCAATCGGTAACCGGCTTGCAACGACTCCTGTCCAGATCCATGCCACCCACACGTTTACCGGATCCTACAGCGGGAAAACCCATGTTTTTATCACAGGATACTTTGCCGATGGCAGCAATCGTGTAGTCGTTGATCAGGATATCTGATTTAAACTCATTTTTTGGCGCAGGTTTTTTGTTGTTCATTCACGGAACTAAAATTACCTTTTCGTATTCCGCTGTATGGGATCAGGTCAATGATATTGCATAGCGTCCGGGATCGTTATTTTTTCTTAGACAATCCCTTTTTCTTTCCATCCCCGCCCGGGGCAGCGTTCTTCCGCAACAGCCGGTTGTATGCTATGGCGAACCGGTGTGCTTCATCCCGTATCTCCTGGATGAAGTGCAGGGCCATGCCTTTCTCATCAAGCCGTCGGGGGAGTGTCTCTCCCGGAACAAAGACTTCTTCTTCACGCTTGGCAATCGCAACAACAGGAATCGTGAGATCGAGTCCCCGGAGAGTCTCCTCAGCAGCAGAGAGCTGGCCCTTGCCACCATCGATGATGATCAGGTCGGGAAGTGCAGCATCCTCGCGAATGAGCCGGTTATATCGCCGTTTCACGATCTCAGCAATGGATGCAAAGTCATCAATCCCGGTCACGGTCTTGATCCTGAACCTCCGGTAATTCTTTTTGTCCGGAACACCGCTGCGGAACTGTACCATGGATCCAACCATCGCGGTGCCGGAAAGATGCGAGATATCAAAACATTCGATCACTTCAGGAAGATCCTCCAGATCGAGCGATACCTGGAGATCCTTCACTTTCAGTTCGTGTTTCAGGAACGCGTACTCAATGTTCTTCTCGACCAGTTCGAGCAGCTTCTTCTTCTCACCAATCCGTGGTACGGTTACGAGGACGGATTTTCCCTTGCGTTCCGCCAGGTACTCTGCCATGGCTTCGCCCACTTCAACCGGTACAATTAACTCTGAAGGGGGAGTCCGGTCAGCATAATACTGCACGAGGAACTCCTCGAAGAAATCCTCGCCATGGTCGAATGAATATTCCTGCTTACCGACGAGGAGCCCTTTTTCCACCGAGAAGACCATCAGGTAGACCTTATCATCGGAGACCGTGTAGGCGATCACGTCCTGGTCATTCTCTTTGGGCCGCTCCACATGCTGCCGTTCAGTAAGGTGGGAGATCGCGGTGATCTGGTTGCGAACAGCCAGTGCTTTTTCGAACTCCTGTCGCTCTGCAAACTCATACATCTCCTCGCGCAGGGAGACGAGCAGCTCGTTCGCTTTCCCTTTCAGCACTGCAGCTGCCCGCTCCACCTGTTTTCCGTAGTTTTCCTCGCTGATCCCACCGATACAAGGAGCGCTGCAGGTATGCATGTGGTGCCGGAGGCAGGCGCGTTTCGGCAGTTTCCTGCAGGATCGCAGGAGGAAGATGCGCTTGATCACCCGGATGAGCGAATCGCGCTCGGCTGCCGAGACGAACGGCCCGAAATACGCCGCATCACCCTTGGCACCCGTGCGCCGGGCGATGCCGATCCTGGGGAACGGTTCGCGGGTGAGTTCTATGTAGGCATACCGCTTCGCATCCTTGAGATCGATATTGTACTTCGGCTGGTGCTTCTTGATCAGGTTATTTTCCAGGAGGAGCGCCTCGGTCTCGGTATTGGTCACCATCACGCTGACACGTGCGATGGTTTCAACGAGGCGCCGGGTCTTGGGATCGTGATCCTTCTTCTGGAAGTAACTGCTCACCCGCTTCTTGAGGTTCTTTGCCTTGCCGACATAGATGATCGTGCCCTCCTTGTCGAGAAAGAGGTAGCAGCCGGGATTACCCGGCAGGGTGGCAGTATCGAACATCGCTGTACTAGCGTCTGGTGCGCCAGTTAATAAGGGATAGCGAAGGTGCAGGAATGGGATCTGTTTCCCCGTTTTTGATGGGTGCCCCCCAATACCCCCGGTTGCGATGAGTGCCACCATCCCCGCGGGGCACCCCCGCGACGAATCCGGACGGTTTAAAAAAATGCTCTGTAGAAATCATTTTTTTTCGAAGAGACGATGCCCCCCTCTTGCGCCACCAGTCCCCCGCGGGGGACGGGGCGCAGTGCGATGACCCGGGTCAAATGGCAGGTAATACGTCGTCATCGCAACTTGGGGATACCGTAGCGGCGGGGGCAAAGCCCCAAAGAGCGTCAGCGATTATGAGGTTTTCTACAGAGCAAAAAAAACAATGTTGATAAAAACTCTTCGCCCGGCCGTTCTTCGGAAAGGCCCTGAGGAGGGGATGCCTCGCTGATTGAAGACAGCAAATCCAAAAAATAATACCAATCCGGAAGATTCAGCGAGTCGTATAATCATCCGGTACACCCGGCGTTTTTAAAAAAATATCTGCCGTATGTTAGTAACTACCTATCAACAATAAAATATTTCTGGAAAAACAAACCTCAAATTGCTGTCAAAGTTGTATACATCTTCACGGACATCAGACACAAAGACCGGGATCACAAGATGCAGCGATTATACAAACGGGAGAACAGGAAGTTCATTCCGGTTACTTGGATGTGCCCGGACTGCGGGCAGATGCAGAGGAATTGATAATTTCTATCAGAAATTCCCCTTGCAGATTCTACGGTATCTGTATGGAAAACAGGTTCCGGTGCATCTTCGGGACTCTTTTAATACTGCGCAGGTATCGATTTCGACGGAGTCATTTTCTTTAAATCACGACAACGCACTGGAATCTCAGAAATTCATATGATACTCAATACGGAGTTATTCTCCGGAAAAAATCTGATATTATACGCCCGAGATCAAATGACTGATCCGGGGTTGGAGAGGGTATCAGCGGTTTAAGAACAATGACCGTTGATGCATTGGAATGGATAACGTGATAATTACCATCGTCCCCGGCATACATAACCGAAGTACCATTGAAGGTATACTTCCCGGGGTTCGTGGCGTTAATGGTATAGATGAGAATGCGCGTCTCATTGGGCAAAAGCATCTGGGGGATCGTGTATTGAATCTGCCCACTTAGTACCGGAAATTCCGGAAGAGGTTCATCCACAACTTCGATATCATGGATGGGAGTAAGACCGGAATTAGTAAGCGTAATGGTAACTTGAGCGTCAGTATTCTGCTTTATCACCTGCGGAGTTATTGTCTTTGAAATAAGAATACTGGAATTCTGGCTTATCCCCGATACTTCAAAATCTTCATTATTTCCGTATATGGACGATGATTGTGCCATTGCTGACCATTCATTGGGCATTAACCGCCATACGTCATTCCGGTATCTGCTGCCGTCATTGCCCCCCATCAGCACGATGCTCCCATCCGGCATTAAAAGGCTGCCCTGGCCCATCCTCCCTGTCCATCCGGCGCTCGGACTCTCTTCTGTCCACGTGGCGCCGTTATCCGTTGACCTCCACGTGTCATTCATAAAGACCTGATTATTATAGCCACCCGCGATGAGTACAATGCTGCCATCCGGCATCACCAGACTGCTGTGAAAATATCTTTTCGACCACCCGGCACTCGCGTTCACTTCGGTCCAAGTAATACCTTCATCCGTAGATCGCCATACGTCATTCAAATAACCCGGCCCAAAAGAAAAACCACCCGTCAATACGATACTGCCGTCCGGCATCACCACAGAGCCTTGGCCGTATCGTGGCGACCACCCGGCATGCAAATTCACCTGAGTCCACGTAGCGCCGTCATCCGTAGATCGCCACACATCATTTAACTGGGTATATCCTCCCGGTATCGTACCCCCGAAAACAATGATACTACGATCCGGCATCACAACACTGCCGGGTGATTGCCGGGGCGTCCAACCGGTATTTGCAGTCATCTCTGTCCACGTAGCGCCGTCATCCGTAGATCGCCACACATCATTTCTGGGAGTGCCGTCATCTCCACCTATGAGCACGATGCTGCCGTCCGGCATCGCTACGCTGCTTTGCAAACATCTTGCGGTCCAACCGGATCTCGCATTCATCTCCGTCCACGTGGCGCCATTATCCGTAGACCGCCACGTGTCATTCCTGGGGGTGCCGTCTACTCCACCCATGAGGACGATGCTGCCATCCGGCATCGTTACGCTGCTGAAATATTCTCGTGCCGACCACCCGGCACCGGGGGTCATCTGAGTCCAGCGTTCATCCGCACTCACGACAGAAACGCAGCAAATTAAAATTAATAATGACAGTCCCAGGATTATCCTGATTTTTGTCTTATTTTTTGTTATCACATCAACAACTCCCTCAATTAGCCTATTTTCAAAACGGTATAAACAAAAATCAACCCCGAGAAAAGTCGAATCAGGTTTATGCCTTCAATTTGAATTTGTAAATTTAATCCGAAGCTGACAATCCAACCCTAATAAAAATAGATTGCTTCATATAATATATATGATTTATTAATTGAAATTTCATATGTATAGATAGTAAGCAATATTTCAGTTTCCGGTGCACCTATGAGACTCTTTAAATACTGCGCTGGTCTCAATATCAACCTCGGAAAATTTTTGGAGATACTGATTGTCCCGACACAAGGATTTCTGCAGGACCGGCCATTTCTGATCTCCTGATCCCGCTGTAGTCAGCCCCCGCCTTTTTCACCTTCTTCCGTACCCCAGCACCCGAGACCGGCCGTATCCTCGTGGAGCCGGGAATGGTGCCTGCTGTAGGCAAAGTACACTACGAGCCCGATGGCGAGCCAGATCACGAACCTCATGTGGGTGACGAACGGGAGCATGACGATCAGGATCCCGCAGGAGATGATACAGAGCAGGGGTACCCACGGCACGAACGGGCACCGGAACGGCCGCTCGATATCCGGCCGTGTCCTGCGCAGCACGATCACACCGAGCGAGACGATGATGAACGCGGCAAGGGTTCCGATATTGACGAGCTCGGCGATCGTCTGGAGCGGGAGGAGGCTCGCGATGAGTGCCGTGACAAGGCCTACCAGCAGCGTGACTTTGACGGGCGTACGGTAGACCGGGTGGAGTTCCCGGAAGACACCCGGGAGCAGGCCGTCGCGGGACATGGCAAAGAAGATCCGGGTCTGGCCGTAGAGGAGCACGATCAGGACCGAGGTGATGCCGCAGATCGCACCGACTGAAACCAGGGCCGAACCCCAGCTGATCCCGATCTGGCCAAGGGCGAAGGCAACGGGTGCGCTGGTGTTTTTGAATGCAAGGTACGGGACGATGCCGGTCAGGACTGCCGAAACGGCAATGTACAGGACCGTGGCAACGACCAGCGAACTGAGGATCCCGATCGGTACGTTCCTCTGGGGGTCCCGGACTTCTTCTGCTGCAGTCGAGACCGCGTCAAACCCGATGTAGGCAAAGAAGACGATCGCCGCCCCGGTGACGACACCGGTCCAGCCATAGGGCATGAACGGCGTCCAGTTCGCGGGATTGATATGGGAGAATGCGAGGAAGAGGAAGAGCAGGATCACGCCGATCTTGACGAGGACGATCACGTTGTTCACCCGGGCGCTCTCTTTCACGCCGATGATCAGGAGGGCCGTGATCGCAAGGATGATCAGGATTGCGGGGAGGTTCACGAGCCCCCCGCTCGTGCCGGGGGGGTTGACAAGGCCTGGGGGTAGGATGATCCCGACCGCAGTGAGCAGGTTCACCATGTATCCGGACCACCCGACTGCTACCGCCGCGATAGAAACCGAATACTCAAGGATCAGGTCCCAGCCGATGATCCAGGCCCAGATCTCGCCAAGCGAAGCATACCCGTATGTATAGGCGCTTCCGGCAACCGGCACCATTGCGGCAAACTCCGCATAACTGAGCGCGGCAAAGGCACAGACGATACCGGAAATGATGAAGGAGACAACAAGCGCAGGGCCGGAATAATTCGCTGCCACTACGCCGGTGATAACGAAGATGCCGGTGCCGATGATCGCCCCGATCCCAAGGAGCGTCAGCTCGAAAGGGGAGAGTACTTTTTTCAGGCCGTGCGCTCCGCCGGTACATTCCATCAGTTTGGCAATCGGCTTGGTCTCAAAGATGATGGAATATTTCCGGAAAAAGGCCTGCACGTCCATGGATTCACCGGAGAATCATTGTTTATCAGGTTTAAAGGTGACGTTATTATGTTGTTCCCCGTGGATCCCGGGCCGTGACCGGATCCTGTATGGTTACCGTATTCTTACCGTCACCCGGTTCCTGGACAGACGACGAGCGCATCCCATGACTGACAAGACAGCTATCTCCTTTGAGGAACTGATCTCCCTTGCCGGAGCGTCAGGTCTCTCTTCGGAAAGGGTCGGGTCGCTCCGGCAGCAGTACGGGGCCAACGTAATGACCCCCCCGGCCCGGGAGCCGCTCTGGAAACAGTACCTGGAAAAATTTGACGACCCGGTCATAAGGATCCTGCTCATCGCCGTGGGCATTTCCGCTCTTGTTGCCATCATCAAAGGAACCGGGCTGCCCGATACCATCGGGATCGTCGCTGCCGTCTTCTTATCGACCGGGATTGCGTTTTTCAACGAGTACCGGAGCAGCCGTGAGTTCGATATTCTCAACGCCCGCCGGGACGACATGGCGATCCGGGTGGTCCGCGACGGCCATCCACAGCTCGTCCCGGCCCGGGATATTGTTACTGGCGACCTCGTCCTCCTCGAGGCCGGGGATGCAGTCCCGGCAGACGCATACGTATCTTCTTCGGATGAACTTACCCTGGACGAATCCTCCTTTACGGGAGAGAGCGAGCCGGTGAAACGGGATGCCCGTGACCGGGTCCTCAAAGGGACCTATGTCACTGCGGGGAAAGGGCAGGTGATCGCGTCAGCGGTCGGGGATACGGCGGAGATAGGCGTGATCGCGGCTTCTCTTGGGATCGATCATGCAACAGAGACACCGCTCGAGCAGAAACTCAGGGACCTGGCAGGCCTGATCAGCACATTCGGGTACATCATGGCAGTTCTCATCTGCAGTTCTCTCTTCATCCGTGGAATCTTTACCGGTGAGATCACCGGGTTTAACCTTGACTCGGCTGACAACCTTCTCCACTATTTTATGCTGGCAGTCGTCATCGTGGTTGCTGCAGTTCCTGAGGGGCTGCCCATGAGCGTTGCCCTCTCGCTCTCGCTTGCCATGCGGAAGATGACCCGGGCCAACTGCCTCGTGCGCCGGCTGATCGCATGCGAGACGATCGGGTCTGCAACAACGATTTGCACGGATAAGACCGGGACGCTCACGAAGAACCAGATGACGGTTGTCGAGTCCTCTGCCGGAATCCCGGCCCGGAGCAACGGCCTGCCCCGTACTCCCGCTGAATGGATCACCCTCAATGCCGCCGTGAACGGGACAGCCCATCTCGATATGCGGGAGGGAAAGACCACCGTCATCGGCAACTCCACAGAGGGAGCCCTGCTACGCTGGCTTGCTGCCCACCGGATTGATTACGGGCAGGTCCGGGCAGAGACGCCCGGTGCAAAACAGCACCTCTTTGATGGCAACCGGAAACGGATGTCAACAATCATCCGGATCGATGGCAGGTCATGGCTGCTCGTCAAGGGTGCACCGGAAATTCTTGCTGCACTCTGCACGGAAACCCCGGACCTTACCGGTGTCAGCGCCCTTGCCTCACGGGCCATGAGGACTATTGCCTTTGCCCACCGGGAGATCACGGGAGACGATGAGACCGAGACCGCGCTGGTCTGGGACGGGTACGTAGGCATACGCGACCCGCTCCGGGACAACATCGCCGCTTCGGTTGCCGCGTGCAGTTCTGCCGGCATCCGGGTCCGGATGGTGACCGGGGACAACCCTGATACCGCCCGGGCGATCGCCCGCGAGGCCGGGATCCTCGGGACCGGGACCGTGGTGCTGGGGGAGGCGTTCCGGTCGCTTTCACCGGGGGAGCAGGCAGAAGAATCACGCACCATCGATGTAATGGCCAGGGCCGGACCGCTCGATAAACTGCTGCTTGTCGAGGCGCTCCGGAAGAACGGGGACGTGGTAGCAGTAACCGGTGACGGCACGAACGATGCCCCGTCACTCAGGCATGCTGACGTGGGATTCGCGATGGGCATAGCAGGAACCGAAGTGGCACGGGAGGCGGGGGATATCATCCTGCTCGACGACTCGTTTGCTTCGATCGCCCGGGCAGTCTCATGGGGCCGTTCCCTCTACGAGAACATCCAGCGTTTCCTCCTCTTCCAGCTGACCATCAACTTCAGCGCCTGCCTGCTCGTATTCATCGTGCCGCTCCTTGGGTACCCGGAACCATTCACGATCATCCAGATCCTCTGGATCAATATCATCATGGACACGCTCGCTGCCTTCGCACTCTGCTCGGAGGCGCCCCACGAAGGACTGATGAACCGGAAGCCTGTCCCCCGCGACGCGACCATCGTCACGCCCTTCATGATCCTGTCGATTGTTGTGACCGGCACCTGTTTTGTCCTTGCCGGCATCCTCCAGGTGTCGACTGGGTTCCTTGGAGGCACTACCCCGGCGGGGATCGCCACGGTCTTCTTCTCGGCCTTCATCCTTGCTGCAGTATGGAACGGCGTGAACTGCCGGGCACTCGACGGGGAGATGCCCCCGTTCTTCGGCAACCCGCTGTTCTTCGCAATCATGGGAGGCGTGATCGCGATCCAGATCGCAATTGTACAATTCGGGGGTGCAGTTTTTGAGACCGTGCCGCTCTCTGCGGTCCAGTGGGCCATGATCATTATCCTTACTGCACCGGTCCTCGTGATCGGGTTCCTGCTCCGGGCCTCATTCCGGTTCTATAACCGGAAGATCTCAAGCGGGCCTGCATGATCCCGACCCAATGGTTTTTCTTCCCCCGCACTATTGATACCTGTATGACCTCCATTTCACGATTCCGTACTGTTTTTGTACTCCTTTCCCTGCTGGCTCTTGCAGTCGCAATCACCGGGTGTACTGCAAACCAGAATCCTGCCCCGCAGGGCGCAGGTCCTGCAACACCTGCTGCCGGGCCCGGGTCGGTATCGATCAATAACTTTGCTTTCAGTCCCCGGCAGGTTACGGTGAGCCAGGGGACAACCGTCACTTGGACAAACCAGGACAGTGTCGCGCACACGGTTGTTTCCGATGCCGGAGTTCCTGACGCATTCAGTTCGGATCCGCTCAGCCAGGGCAGCTCATTCACGTTCACGTTCACAAAACCCGGCACCTACACGTACCATTGCTCGATCCACCCGTCAATGACCGGTACCGTAACCGTGACGTCCTGAGCGGCATATGCCAGGGGCATAAGCCCGATTCACACATACATTTATTAATGAGGCCGTGAATATGGGGTTTGCCAAAACAAAAAGCATGGCAGATTCGGCTTGAGATCTGGTGCGCGTTAACGGAAAAACCGGCAGCTTCCGCCCATGAAATCCGGTAAGGAGCAGACTCCCTCCGGCGTTTATCAGATCGCATAAGATGTTTAAGGGGCAGAGGTTATCTCTTGAACCGGTTGTAAAGGAAACATGCGTAAGGTTTCCTGCATTCCCTGGCAATATACGGCAAAGAAAGTGGACGCTCTCGAAAAAAATCCGGGCGGCATGAAAGAAGTCCCGCGGGGGTCCGGAGTGGGAAGCCAGCCGTCACAAAGATGGACTTCGGACACGGGACGGGTCCGGTTGTCGTATGCACGGCTGCACACGCCGGGATCGGATGAGTCCCGGGAAATTTGAGGATAAGGGTGAACAGGATATGGAAAATTCGGTTGATCCGGTATTTAAGAATGAGATGAGAATTTCAGACACAACGGCAAACCCCGGTGCACTGGGCCTGCTGGCATTCGGTATGACAACGGTCATCCTGAACCTGCACAATGCGGGGCTCTTCGGCATGGGTTCCGTGGTCTTTGCCATGGGAATATTCTATGGCGGCATTGCCCAGATCATTGCAGGCATTATGGAATGGAAGAAGAACAATACGTTCGGCATGACCGCATTCATATCTTACGGTTCCTTCTGGATCGTACTGGTCTTCATGATCCTTATGCCGGCCCTGGGATGGAGCGATGCACTGCCTGCACAGGCTCTCGCAGCATATCTTGCATTATGGGGATTGTTCTCTCTCGTGATGTTTGTCATCACGTTCCGGCTCTCCAGGGCCCTCCAGGTCGTCTTCGGCCTCCTTGTCCTGCTCTTCCTGCTGCTTGTCGTGGGGATTTCTCTTGGCAGTGCAGTAATCGTCCAGATTGCCGGTATTGAGGGTATCATCTGCGGCCTCTCTGCAATGTACACGGGCCTCGGCGAAGTCATGAATGAAGTATACAAAGAGAAGATTGTCAGGTTAGGGTGAATTCCATGATCGAGCTAAAAGAATACGAACTGATGTTTGAGTACAATCCCCTTGCACAGGTTATCGTTGACAGGGACCTGAAATTCATAAAAATAAATTCGTCATTTGTCAGGCTCTTTGGAATTTCCGAAGACCGGCTCCTGGCTATGAAAATCACGGATCTCCGGTCCCAGGGCCTGTTGAAATATCTCAGGGATGAGGGCAAGTCATATACCGATGCGATTACCCAGAAGAAAAGAACATTCGGTGAGTCTACCATCGAAGGTCCGACCGGTATCCATATAGTCCAGCGGGCAAATATCCCGATCCTTGACGGGAAAGGCGAGGTGACCTATGTTTACATCACCTACCACGATGTCACAAAAATGGTAAAATCCCAGGAGTTCATGGCGCGTGAAGTCGAAGAACTCAGTAAGGCCTATTCGAAGATGGCGGAGGGCGACCTGACTGTACGGTATGAACTTACCAAACCGGATGATGACACCAGGGAAACCTATGAACAGATCGTCAAGCTTCGTGATGCTGTCCGTGGGATCGTCATTAATCTTGAGAAAAATATCGCCGATGTCAACAAACAGATGACAAACCTGACGTCCACCACAGACAACGCAGCGAGGAGCGTGGAGGACGCCTCAAAGAGCGTGAGCCAGATCGCCAAGAACGCAGGCGAAGTATCAGAGAACGCACAGAAAGCTTCTGAAAGCGTAGAACAGATGTCCAAGGCAATGCAGGACATGAGTGCCGCGGTTGAGGAAATTACCTCCAGCATGGAGAGCGTCTCATCCCAGGCCAACACGGCAAATGCCTCGGCCAAGAGCGGTGCCATCCTTGCGGATAACGTCAACAAGGATATGACAGAGATCACGAGTTCCACGAACAATGTGTACGGGATTGTGAAGGACATCGAGAAACAGATGAACGATATCGGCAAGATCATCGTCCTGATCCGTGACCTCGCCAGCCAGACCAACCTCCTTGCGCTCAACGCAGCCATTGAAGCGGCCCGGGCCGGCGAGCACGGCAGGGGCTTTGCCGTAGTTGCATCGGAAGTCAAATCCCTGGCACAGGAATCCCGTTCCAGTGCGGAAAAGATCGAAGAGATGATCACCCAGCTCAACCTTGCCACCAAGAAGGCGACGGATGCGATGGAGGGGTCCAAGGTCCTCGTCAGCAAAGGTTTCCAGGAATCCCAGCAGGCACTCGAAGCCTTCAGGCAGATCCAGAAAGCGGCAGAAACCGTGGCCAACAGTGCGTCCGAAGTCGCTGCCGCCACCGAGGAACAGGCTGCAACAACGGAAGAGATCACCGCGAGCGTACATGAAGTGGCAAGCCTGATCGAACAGACCGCAAAGGAGGCCGGCGATGCGGCTGCGGCAACCGAAGAGTCGGCTGCTGCGATCGATGAGATCACCCGGATGATCCAGGCTGTCAACAACACGGCCGTCCAGGCCATGGAAGCCAACAAGCGATTCAGGGTGGAATGAGCGGGAGGACATTGCCCATGACAGCAAAAACAAGTGAACCTGTCGAAACGGCAAAAAATCCCGTTACTTCCGAAAAGAGGCCCGGTTCGATCCAGGTAGTAGAATTCGTGCTCGGAAACGAACATTTCGCCATCGATCTCTTCGATGTAAAGGAAGTGGTGGAATATACTACGATCACCAAACTTCCCAACGTGCCTGCGTACGTACGCGGCATCATTGACCTGCGCGGGGAGATCACGATGATCATCGATCTCAAACACCGGCTGAACATCACCGAAGAGAGCTCCACATCCCTTGAATCATCGCGGATTATTGTTCTGGATGACAAGATTGCCAGATCAAAGACCGGCATCCTGGTCGATGACGTGACCTCTGTATCGACATTCGAAGGCAACCATGTGGATTACACGTCAGCTTCCGTGAGCAAGCAGGAGACCTCCATCATCGGGATCATCAAGCGCAAGGCCCGGGTAAAAGACAAGGAGATCAACGAACTGATCATCTGGATCGATATCAAACAGCTGCTCAGCGATATTGATGCATCATTGTAATCCGGGGACGTGCAAAGGTGCTGGTCCAGTACCGTGTGCAGGCGACCGGCCGGGCCTCGCGCGAATGGCGAAAATATTTCCCGGGCGGGGCGGTGAGATCTCGCAGATACACACCGGCACATCGTGCACGGGAGACACTGATGTACAATCCCGTGGATGCCGCGGACACCGTGATCCATATCCCCGGATACCGGACAGGGATATCCTGTCCCCCTGACACATTTCCGGGCCGGGGTCCCGGTATATTGGCCGGGAAAAGAGAGAGAAATGAATTCAAAGACCGGGAAATGTAAGGCCGGCGACAGGTTCAGGTAAACCGGTAACCGAGGGTCTGGACAAGGACTATCATTTCCCTGACCTGCTCGTCCTGTTTTCGCGTGAGTTTCCGGCCTTTCTGGATCAGCCGCCCCATACGGACAATCTGCATGCGCTGTTCCGGGGTAAGTGCACCGGAGTGGTGTGCCCATTTGAGGAGATCAAACCATTGGGCCCGGTTGAACGATAGTGCAGGGGTGATGCTTTCTGCGGACTCTCCCGCCGGTCCTGACGCAGGGGAATCTCCCGGGGCATCCTCATCAGCGCCGTTCGTGCCATCATCCGGGTATCCGTCCCCTGCCACCTCCCCATCGCTATCCTCATCTTCCGACCCCTCCTCCTCACTCACGTCGTGCGTTCCTTCCACTTCGGGATCGACAACCCTGCGATTCCCGGGAAGTCCTTCCCCATAAGGCGGGGACTGGATCTCACCGGGAAACTGCGAAAGGTCTGGCATCGGGGGAACCCAGTCCGGATCACCGGATGGTTCCTGGATGATGGATACAGTTGGGGTTGTACCAGGTTCTTTTGTAACGTCGTCATCTTCAAAAAGATCTTCAACGCCGGTGATGCGCTTTGTATCGGGTGGGGGCACATGAAGAGTGCCGGGAGTTGTAAGTGCATGGGATGCGGCCCTTATCTCCATTGGAAGATCCGGACCTTTTATGATGATCGCACGTTTTCTGGCTTTTTCAGCTTCCGGCTCCTCTGCCCGGGAGAGAGACTTTTCGAGTTGCTGTTTCTCAAGAGCTGCAGCCGTGAGTCGTTCCCGGGCGTTCATGTGATCTACCCACTCGTCGGCAAGTGCGACCCTTGCCTGTTCTATTTCAGCCGCAAGGGAGCCCGCCTTCTCTTCAGCCAGCTGCTTCTCATGAGCCGCTACCGTGAGTTGGTCGTGATCGTTCATGTGATCTACCCACTCGTCGGCAAGCGCGACCCTTGCCTGTTCTATTTCATCTGCAAGGGAGCCCGCCTTCTCTTCGGCCAGCTGCTTCTCGCGGGTGAGGCCCTGGACCCTGTGTTCAAGGTCCTGCTGCCAGTGACTGGCAGATGACAACTCCGCTTTCAGGGTTTCAATCGTTGCCGCCATTGAAGCATCCTGAGACCGGCTCCTGTCCTCAGCAGCCACGAGCTTCCGGCGGAGATCTTCAGTTTCTGACTCGGCGGCAGACCGTAATTCCTCTTCCGAGGCCAGGGAGGACCGGGCCGATGCAAGCTGCTCTGACAGTTTCCCGAGGTCCTGCCCGTATCGTTCCGTTTCGAGAGCGGATGATCGCAGTGATTCTACCGTGGAGTTATGCAGCCTGCGCTCATTTTCCAGGGCTGCGTTCACCGTTTCCAGCTCATCAGAGAGCGAGCGGACCTGTTGGTCTGCAAGCTCCCGGCTGTCGACCTCACGTTGCATCCGTGCTTCAAGCTCCCGCATTCTCGCAGACACGGATTCCAGATCACGTTCAAGGGATGAACGACCGGCACTGGCAGATGCAAGGTCAAGCCTGACCTGCGCCAGGTTATCCCGGTGCTCAGCAAGGTCCGCCTGGGCTGACTGGTGTGAGCCCTGCAGGGACTGGAGTGCGGCATCCCGTTCGCGGATTACCGCGTTGAGGCTCTCTTCCGTGGCGTGGTGGTGCTCTTTTTCGGCATCAAGAGCCTGCTGCACGTTCCGGAGCTCCCCGGAGAGGGCCTGGAGTTCGGACCCGGCTTTATCGCGTTCACCAAGAATTCCGTTATACGATACGTTCAGTCGTTCAATTTCGAGATCTTTATTATCCCGGGCTTCCTGTGCGGTACGGAGTTCCCGGGTGAGGGACTGAAGTTCAGATCCGGTCTTATCGCGTTCACCAAGAATTTCGTTATACGATACGTTCAGGCGTTCAATATCGAGGTCCTTCTCATCCAGGGTTGCCTGTGCGGCATCAAGTTTTTCCCGGGTTATGGCAAGGTCCTGCTGCAGGTGTCCGGTGGTGGCCCTGAGGACGGACTCTGCGTTCTCTGTATCGGTTTTGAGGTTCCCCAGCTGGATCTCAAGATTGAGGACCTGGTTTTTCGCGTCATCTATCTCCGCTTTCTGCCGGTGCAGGTCGAGCGCCTGTTGTTTTGCCGTTTCCCTGAGATCATTGATGATTGCCGTCAGGTCCTGTTCGGATCCGGATTTTGCAAGAAGAACCGACCGGGTCTCCTGTTCCGCAGCAACTGCACGGTTCTTCTCCGCTGCAAGGGAGACCTTCATCTGTTCATTATCGAGCTTGAGGGCCCGCACGGATTTCTCTGCCAGTTCTTTCCCCTGCGTGATCTCTGCAAGAGATGCCAGGGCCTCGGCACGGCCTGATTGCTCGATGGAGTGTGCATTCCGGGATTCCTGCAGCGTGGCTGTTGCCGTTCCAAGCTCCGCGGCCAGGGACGTAACCTGCTGCCGGAGATCTGATATCTCTGCAACTGACTGGCGTTCAGATTCATCCTTGTTCCGTATAAGTGCACGAAGCTGGTCTTCTGCAGCACCAAGCAATGCCTTATCGGCCTCAAGATCCCGGGCGAGCCTGTCGATCTCCCCCGTTTTATCCAGAAGCGCCTGCTCCTGCTCACTACGCGTCTGTTCAAGGGTCCTGATTGCCCGGTCCTTCTCGCGCAGGGAACTGTTGAGCTCTTCGACAGTCTGCTTCTGGCCGTCAACAAACATCCCAAGACGGTTCACATCGTCCGAAAGGACATGGATCTCGTCGGTCGCCCGCGAGAGGTCATGGAATTTGCTCACGGCAATCTCAAAGGATGAGAGAAGGAACTCAAGCAGTTTACGCCGGTCCGCGGTAACCACGAAGATCCGGTCGTCATGCTGGATCTTGAACTGGGTCTTGATCTGTTCGGGGGTCTGCCGCTCGACAGGTGTCGAGAGGATCCCGTCCACAAGAGAGAGGAAATATTCGGGATCATAGGGATATGCGATGTAATTGTCAGCATTGCAGTCAAGGATGTGGAGAAGGTCCGAGAGATCGGAGGCCGCCGTCAGGATCAGGACGGGGATCACCCAGAGATCGGCATCGTCCTTGATATGCCGGCACAGGTCGTATGCCTCGGGAAAAGAGAGCGTATCACAGATCAGGAGGTTGGGTTTTCCCTCGTGCAGGGATTCGATGAGGGTCGGGGGATCATCAAAAAGGGTTATCCGGTAACCCTTCTGTTCCAGAGGCGCCATCCGCGCAGGAACCTCTGTCTGATTCTTACTGAGAACGAAAATATCTATAGTGCTCTCGCTTCCTTCGGACGGGGGGGCATTCATCAGGATCTCTCACTTCTGGGATACGCTCTGCTGCAAATATTTGCCTTATTATATGATTTTATATACTGGATTATAGCACTTCTGGTCGAAAGGGACGAACCGGTGCCTTTGGAACGCAAAAAAAGAAGATCCTGCACAAAAAAGTCCCGTACATTTTTCCTGTGACAATCCTGATGGCAGGGTGTTTCCGGTTGATACTGGTTGAAAGCGGGGGAGGTACAAAACAACCGGCATCTCCCCCGGGAAGAATTTCCCTGAGCGGTAGCAGGAAGGATCAGCGGGGGGAATCCCGTGCGATCCACTGGTCGATCAGGGCCCGGGAGATGCTCATTTTGGAGGGGAGCAGCGGGAGATGGTCCCGGTCGAACCAGTCAGCGGAGACGATCTCGTTGTTATCGATCCGGATCTCCCCGCCCGCATAATCCGCGGTAAAGCCGATCATCAGCGAGTCCGGGAAGGGCCAGGGTTCACTCCCGGAATACCGGATATTCGTGATTTCTACACCGGTCTCTTCCCGCACTTCGCGACGGACGGCATGCTCGATGTTCTCACCGGATTCAACGAATCCTGCGATAACGCTGTACTGCCCGGGAGGGAACCGGGGAGAACGGGCGAGCAGGATCCGGTCACCGTTCTGCACGAGGACAATGATCGCCGGTGAGATACGGGGGTAGGTGATCAGGTTGCAGTCGCTGCAGAGTTTTGCCCGCTCGGTACGGAGCTGGCGTGTCGGAGCGCCGCACCGCCCGCAGAACCGGGTATTCCGGTCGAACAGGATCATCCTGGCGGCAAAAGATGCAATTGCCAGTTCCCCATCGGGGATCTTTCCGAACAGCTCTCTTACTCCGGCATATTCCATTCCCTCCGGAGCCCGGGCCGGTTCGGCAATACCGGCAGCATAACAGGGGATATCTTCGTGGTGGCCGAGATACTGGATCAACAATCCTGAACGGGCGTGGGCTTCCGGAGGACCGGAAACAAAAATGGTGGGCACAGGTCCGGCAGTGATATAGACACCGGCGTCTTTCACCAGGATCCAGCAGGCATCGGAGGGAATGGAATCGGGTTCCGGGAACCGGGCGGTGAGCGTATCTGCCGAAAAGATGCCGTTATGATCCATAAGATCGTCCTTGTGCACTTTTGATGATCCCACCCATGCAGAAAAGCGTGGTGTTTCAAAAGTATTTATCCCAATCACAAAAAACATGTACCCATGGAACGACAGCAGCTCATCCAGCTTGGAATTGCCCTTGTGATCGGGATTATTATCGGACTTTGTATCGGGTTTGCCCTCTGGCACGGTGCAGGCGCGTCAGGTACCTGTGCTGTACCTGTGAATGCCGTCGGTTAATCCGGATTACCGCCGGCGCAGTACGGGAGTTCGCAATTAAAAACCTTATTTCTCTCCGCGGCCCCCAAGACCGCCGAGATCCGCAAGAAGCAATACGACCGATGGATACCGATCCGCGGGATTCTTTTCAAGACACCGCAGGATGATCGCCCGTATTTGTTTCCCGCCAGGACCTGCAAATTCCGGCACGTCGGGTGCATCCTGCAGGATTGCCTGGCTTAAGTCATGCATCCCCTCGTGCCGGAAGGGCACAGACCCTGTGAGAAGTTCGAACAGGAGAACTCCCAGCTGGTAGACATCCGTTGCCGGCCCGGGCCTGCCGAACCGGCCGGGCGCGATTTGCTCCGGGGCCGCATATACCGGGGAATACCCAAGGACACTGGACTGGCGCGTATCACGTATTTCCCGCCCCAGGCCCCAGTCGGTGATCTTTGGGGTGCCGTCTTCGGTAATGAGGATATTTTCCGGCTTGATGTCCCGGTGGATAACTCCCTTTTCATGGGCATAGGCAATACCCCGGGCGATACCGGTAATCACCGAAAGGGCCCGTTCCTGCGACAGGGGAAGTGGGACCTGTGCAAGCGAGCCGGGAGCATATTCCATCTCCACATAGGGGACCGGAAGGATGTTGGAAGCGTACATCTCAATGATATTTTCATGATGGAGCCCCTGCCAGAAGAGGATATCCCGGGTAAAATGCGTACCGGTGACTTCGTCATACCGGATAGGCACTTTTACCGCAACGGTCTTCTGTAACCGGGGATCGTATGCACGGAACACCCGTGCGAGGCCACCTTCCCCGATGAACTCCGCATGGGAAAACCGTTTTTCAAGAGAGGGCGGGAACGGGACCCGGTAACCTGTGGCTTCTTCCGCCGGCCCGGCAGATTCTGCTGATAACGTTCCGGAATGCGGGGGCGCATCGATCACGGTCGCATGCCGGGCAGTATTCCCTTTGGAGGCAGGATCAGGTCTGCCCCCGGGGGATCGTTTCCGGAGGAGAAAACAGAAGAACGCACCAAGGCCGGCAATGGCAACGAGGAGGAGGATAACAAACCAGAACAGGGGGACCGTGATCTTCGGCCGCTCTGCCGCATTTCTTGCAAGGACCTGCAGGAGCGTAGTCCGGTTGGTGCGGACGGGAACAACGACAGGAATCCTCGCGGGAAAGATGCGTGTCGGGACCGGGGTTACTGACGCGGACTGAGGTGACGGGGGCTGGAGTGCCGGGACGCTGCCACCGTACGTATGGATCCGGGTATCTGTCGATGATGAGGGCATTATGTAATCAGGATTACCGGAAACAGGCTGTGCAGATACCGGCAGTACAGTTCCCATGATACAAACGAGGACCAGGAGGATGGTGAGAACAGATTGGTATTGAAAGGTCCGCAGGTCAGTGCCGGGAATAAAATCCCGCTCCACGGATGACCAGTCCCTGTTAATCATAGGAGACAAACAGGAAACGGGCCGCATTCGTTCCCACCGACAGATCTATCAGATCCGCGTGTGCAAGCAGGGTCTTTTTTCCCGGTGAAAGGCGTTCCGAGTTCAGGTACGTTCCCCCGGTACTGCCATTGTCTTCGATCAGCCATTCTTTCCCGGACCGGTGGATCGTGGCATGGGGCTTATTGACCCGCGTAACCGCAAGGTATTGTTCCGGCAGGATCACCGCTGCCATGGTTCCCGGCAGCGGTTGTTCCGGGTCTTCCCTGCCGACCGGGATCCTGTCGCCGGTGAGCAGGAATGCACGTCCATCTGCACTTCCTCCCATGAGAACAAGTAACGGGGACCTCACACCGGTTGCTGCACGTACGGATTCACGGACTTCTTCGATGCGTTTACGGATATCGTTATACCCGGGGGAAACGGGTATGCTTGAAAAAATTCCCAGGGTTTTAGACAGGTTGGCAAGACCGCCGTCCGCGAGGGAATATTTCCAGACCGGTGCGATCCCGCGATCGGTTTCCCTTCCAAAGCCGGCATCCCGTTTCACGAGACTCATGGCAACAAGACGGTCGAGATGTTTCTTCGCGTTCTGGTAGCTCATGCCGATATGTTCAGCGATAGCGGTAATTTCCTTTGGCCCGGGTTCAATGAACTTGAGTATTTTCAACCGGGCCGGGTTGGAAAGCACTTCGAGATATTCCGAAAGCTCTTCGAGAAACTGGGGATCCGAAGAGACAGAAATGGTTTTTTTCCCGGTCATGGCAGAAGACACCCGGATACCGATCCGATTGCGCGTAAGTAAGTGTCATTGTGCCGGATTAAAAAGACACCGGGTTTTTTATTGTGCTGGTCCGGGGATTTGATACCGCGTTACCGGTAAAAAGGGAGGAGTGTTGTAACAGGGATATACTATTTTTTGCTCTGTAGAAATCATTTTTTTTCAAAGAGACGATGCCCCGAGTCAAATGGCAGGTAATACAGGGATCTAATCCCACGACAATTAACCAGTGTCATGGGGTCTCACCTGCCGCATTTTGACAGCACGTCCTGAGACACCCCGACTGCCGGCAACCTGACAGAACCGTAAAGCGAACTGTTAAAGTAAAGGAGATCGAGATCAATGAACTGATTATCTGGATCGATATCAAAAAAAATCCTGTCCGATATCGAAGAAAACCTGAGCACATGATGATTGCGGGCAACCGTAATTATGCACCAGATTATTCAGTTTGAGTGGTATCATGTTGAACAATGAAGAAACAAACAGGAACAATATTTTCCTCGCGGATAATACCGCAAACCCGGCACCGCTCGGGCTCTGCGCATTTGGGACTACTACCATCCTCCTGAGCCTTTGTAATGCCGGGATAATCGGCCTTAGCAGCCCGGTTCTTGCAATGGCAATTTTTTATGGCGGAATCGCCCAGATCATTGCCGGGCTCATGGAATGGAAGAAGAACAATAATTTCGGGTTTTTAACCTTCGTGAGCTTCGGGTTCTTCTGGATCTCCTTTGCCGGGGTCCTGATGCTTCCGGTTCTCGGCCTTGCGAAAGCGCCTCAGCCGGTTGACCTTGCTGCGTTCCTGTCGGTCTGGGGGATAGTTGCGTTTGGTCTCTTAATCTGTACCCTGAAGATGCACCGCAGCCTTCAGGCAACGGTCCTTGCCGTTTTCCTTTTGATCGTAATTCTTGTTGCAGCAGAGCTGACGGGAAGCGGCCTCATCAGAATGTCCGGCGGAGTCATGGGGATTATTGCCGGGGGTCTTGCACTCTATATCGGAATAGGCCAGGTAATTAATGAAGTCCATAACCGGAAAATAATTCCGGTCTGATCATTTTCTCAAAAACGGGATTCTTTTTTTTGCTCTTTTACTCTGGAGAAATCCTTGTGTTGGAACAAATAGTGTTGGATTATATTTTTGAGAGGAGGGGAAGTGCCTATCCCCCCTCACCTCTCTGCGCATTGCGATGCTGCAGGAATTACCTGGTAAGCGGTTGCCACAGCTGAGGTGAAACACCTGATAGCGTTCCCTCTTTGTAATGAGTTCTCCAGAGCATTTTTTTCAAATAGTCTCTATGCTTTTTCATTTCAGATGGACTGAATGATTTCGATAAATTTGTTTCTGATCCTGGATTGATGAATTTTCTGCTCTGTAGAAATCATTTTTTTTCGAAGAGACGATGCCCCGAGTCAAATGGCAGGTAATACATCGTCATCGCAACCGGGGGATGCCATAGCGGCGGGGGGCAAAGCCCATAAAAGCGTCAGCGATTATGAGGTTTTCTACAGAGCAGAATTTCCCAGGAGCTAAAAAGATCAGGACCCGGAAAACGGGTGATTTTTACATCAATTCACCGTTGATTGCGTAGTATCGGTAAGAAAACCCCGGATGGTGAAACCCCCGGGAGCGTTACTATCTGCAATGATTTCTCCCCATCACTTTTTTTTATTCCCAATCATACCAAAAGAGCGGGAGTGGTTTTTCTGTTTTCCTGTTTTTTGCTGCAGGGAGCAGGGATTTATTAATAAACCATGAGGAGATCTGATTACTGTAGCACGGGCACGGTAATTCCTATGGCATATACGATTTCCCTTATCGCTCCTGATGAGAAGGAGCGCCTCGCCGGGCAGCTTGGACCATCGATACGGTATGAGATCAAATCCGAGATCTACGGGTGCTGTATCAAGCTCCTCACCGGCGACCACGGAGTGAAGGATACCTGGCAGGAGAATTTTTACTCGATGTCCCAGAATGTCCGGTCGCATGGCAGGATGTATGTGTTCAGCGATCCCGGGTATAACCCCGACACGGTCCTGTACGAGCCCCAGTCGAAAACTGCATTCCTCTTCAACTTCAACTACTATGGCTGGATAAAATCGCTCGCACTCAGTCTTGCCGGGGATATCCTCGAAGACGAACACGATATCTTCTCCATCCACGGGGCCTGCGTGGACATCAATGGCAGCGGCCTGTGCATAGTAGGAATATCAGGAGCGGGAAAGACCACCCAGACGTACGGTCTTTTAAAAAATCCGCATACCCGCATTGTCTCGGATGACTGGTTCTTCTCCCGGGTCTTCGGGCCCGAGATCCTGGCCTATGGTTCGGAAAAGAACTTTTACATCCGCCAGGACCTCGAAAAGATCTGGAAGGAGTTCGAAGGGCTGGTAAAAGAAGGAGATTACGATGGGGATGGGCGGGCTGTTGCCGATATCCGGTGGGTTATCGGGAAAGGCCGGATCCTGCCCCTGACCACCCTCCGGATCATCATCATCCTGAAACGGGACCCCGCAGATCCGATTCCCGTCCAGTCGCTCAACCCGGATATCGCGCTGCAGGTCTTTACGGATAATAATTATTTCAACCCGCACCTGCTCGTCAACAACCCGTTCAAAAAGGAGATCCGGACAAAATATCTGCGCGATCTCCTCTCCCGCACCACCATCTACATGGTCAATACCACCGGGACACCGGCCGAGACCCAGCAGCTGATCCGGTCCCTTGCCAACGTGTCCCAGTCGGCCTGAACTGCGGCAGGGACCGGGTGGCTGCGGACCGGGCTGTCACTCGTGCATGGATTTTTTTCTGCCTGGAGCGATGTAGTCCTGCATCTTTTTTAAAAGTCCCGGTCATTTACCCGGTGAGAGCGGGACCGAAAGGGAGACGGCCCGGTTTTGCGGCAGTAGGAAAAATCAGTGGTCGGGGACCAGCTGCCGCTCGGTGCTTGCCCCGAACTTCCTGAAGAACCAGTATTTCACGAGCTCGACGAGTATCAGGTAGCTGATGACCAGTGCAGCCAGGATTGCGAAGAAGGCCACCGGAAGCTGCACGAGCCCGAAGAGGCTCCCGATTACGGTGAATGGCAGGGCGCACGCGATCAGGACGATTGCGATCGTGCTGGCAAAGAGCATCCGGCTTGGCCGGCTCTGGTAAAACGGTACTACCCGTGTCCTGATGACAAAGATAACGAGCGTCTGCGTGCAGATCGATTCGACAAACCACGCGGTCTGGAAAAATGGTGCCTTTGCCTGGAAGACCACGAGAAGGATCAGGAACGTGATGAAATCGAAGATGGAACTGATCGGGCCGAAGACCACGATGAACTTCTTTATGAAATCGATGTCCCATTTCTTGGGGGTGCTGATGTACGATTCATCGACGTTGTCGGTAGGGATGGTGGACTCGGATACGTCGTACATCAGGTTATTCAGGAGGATCTGGATGGGGAGCATCGGGAGGAATGTCAGGAAGAGCGAGGCGCCTGCCACAGAGAACATGTTCCCGAAATTGGAACTCGTCCCCATCAGGATGTACTTCATCGTGTTCCCGAAGGTCTTGCGCCCTTCCAGCACGCCGTCGTGAAGTATGCAGAGGTCGTTCTTGAGGAGGATGATATCGGCCGACTCCTTGGCGATATCCACCGCGTTTTCGACCGAGATCCCGACATCCGCCTCCCGGATCGAGGGTGCATCGTTGATACCGTCGCCCATGAACCCGACCACGTGGCCGTTATGCCGGAGGGCCTGCATCACCCGGTTCTTCTGGGCCGGGGTCATGCGGGAGAAGATCGTCACGTGCTCGACCTGGCGCGAGAGGGTCTGCACGTCCATGGCATCGACTTCCGTGCCGGTGAGGATCCCCTTCACGGGGAGCCCGATCAGCTCGCAGGTCTTCTTCGTCACGAGCTCGTTATCGCCACTCAGGATCTTCAGCTCGATCCCCGCCTGGGCGAGGAGCCGGATGGACTCGCGGGCGCTTTCCTTGGGCGGATCGATGAACGTGATCAGCCCGACGAGGACCATCTCCTTCTCATCAGCAACGGAGAATGTGGCGGTGCCGGGGTCCAGGGGACGGTAACAGACCGCAAGGGCCCGGAACCCGTCCGCGCTCAGGGAATGGTACAGGTTCGTGATCCCGGCACGGCCTTCGTCCGTCAGCGGTTGTACGGCCCCGTCCTTTTCCACGGAGGTGCAGACCTTGAGGATCTCTTCGGGGGCCCCTTTCGAGACGATCACCTTGCCGGACTTCCCGGTGGCCACGATCGAGACCCTCCGCCGGACAAAATCGAAGGGGATCTCGTCGTTCTTCGTGAAATCATCGATATCGATGTGACGGAAGTTGAGGATGGCCTCGTCGAGCGGGCTCTTCAGGCCGGTCTGGAAGTAGCTGTTGATATACGAATAGTGGAGCACCGTCTCGCTGTCGTTTCCCTCGGCATCCAGGTGCCGGACGAGCGCGATCTGGTTGTCCGTGAGCGTCCCGGTCTTGTCCGTGCAGAGTACGTCCATGCTGCCGAAGTTCTGGATCGACTCCGGATGCTTGACAATCGCCCCTTTCTCCGACATGGCGAGGGCGCCTTTCGAGAGATTGAGGGAGAGGATCATGGGCAGCAGTTCCGGAGTCATCCCTACCGCGAGCGCGACCGAGAAGATCAGGGACTGGAGTACGTCGTGCTTGAAGAAGGCGTTGATGAAGAAGACGATGATCACGAGGGAGAAGACGATCTTCGACATCAGGTAGCTGAAGTGCCGGAGTCCGCGCTCGAACTCGGTCTCGGGAGGGCGTTCCACGAGCGTCTTTGCCACCTTGCCAAACTCGGTCCCGGCACCGGTCCGCGTGATCATCGCAGTTGCCATCCCGCTGACGACAGAGGTGCCGAGGAATACGTAATTACCCGCTTCCGCCAGCCGCTCGCCCGGGGCGGCCCGCTCCGCAGTCTTCGCGACCGGGAATGGCTCTCCCGTAAGGGAGGACTGGTTGACGTACAGGTCCCGTGAGGACAAGAGCCGGGCGTCGGCAGGTATGATATCGCCGGCAGCCAGCGAGACCAGATCGCCCGGGACCAGGCCGGTGATCGGCAGCTCTTCCGCTTTGCCGTCGCGGAATACCGAGGCACGGGTGATGATCTTCTTCTTGAGGAGTTCTGCGGCATTTTCCGCCTTGTACTCCTGGAAGAAGTCAAGGGTCACGCTTGCAAGGATGATGACGAAGATGATCACTGCATCCGTAATCTCTCCCGTGACGACCGAGACCACGGCAGCAAAAAGCAGGATGATGACAAGGAGGTTCTTGAAATGCGCGAGGAACTGCAGGATGACCGGGCGTTTGCGGATGTGCGAGATATCGTTGGGCCCGTACACTGCCCGGTTCTTCTCTGCCTGCGCGGCAGTAAGCCCGGCAGGGGACGAAGAGAGGGCGGAGAAGAGTTCTTCCTCTGAAATGGTGTGGTACTGCAGGTCGGGCTTCCCTGCCTTTTGTTCCGGTATTGGTGTCTGGCCTGTCATGCGTGATCCCGTTCCGTAAAGAATGGTTACCTGCTGAGGTAAAAGAGTACTGCGATCTGCACCGGCACACCCCCGTGGAATGGAATTATATGGGGAGGGGGAGATCCCCTGCCGCTATCCTCCGGCCTGAAACCGGCGGGAAAAATTTTTGTGCAGGAAGAGAGAATCTGCAGGATATTCTTGTTCAGGACACGTTTGTCCCGTCCCAATTTTTATTACTGATCACCAGCTTACGTGTACCAACAATCTTACGAAGTGAACACCATGAATTTTGGAGACATTGGTAGTATGGGCGGGGCAGTTGCCGGTTACATTGCAACCCCCGAAGGCCAGGACGCAGTCAAGAAATTTCTCGCATCGCCGGAAGGCATCACGCTGCTGAAGGATTTTGCGGGAACCGCCGCAGGACAGAACACCATGCTGAGTATCCTTCCGACCGTGCTTGGCGGGCTCAACCTTCCCGCGGGCGCGACCGACATGATCAAGGCCGCTCTCCCCCCCCAGCAGTAAGGGCCGGGAAACTTTTCTCTTTTTTACCCGCAGTGCCTGAATCAAGCACCATGTGTCGGCCGCAATCTCCTCTCCCTGGGATCGATCAGCCTCGAGCAGGAGACTCTCTAAACGTTGGATTTGCATTTTCCTTTAATAACAATTAAAGAGGCTATGCTCAGTATCCTATACTGTTTTACCGTTCAGGGCAGGATAGTATCGTGATGGAACCTGTACGGGAACTGATGCGCAGCGTGACAGCCGGTGCCGAGACGGAACGTTACCGGCTCACCCTTCATCGCGAGGATTTTTCCGCACTCTACCCCGGGATGGTAAGGTACGTCCTTGCCGTGATGTCCGGGGATGTACCTCTTGCCATATTCCGTACCAACACGTACGAGTATTCCCCACTCGATTCCCTCACCGCAGAAACCGCGGCTGTGCGGGCTGCCGATGAATGGGAGAACGAACTGCGTAATGATCCGTCCGGGTTATTCCGGAACTACCCCCCGGACGGGTCAGAACACCGGGCCGCATCCGCTGTCGATCTTGTTGTCATCCAAGGGAGCCCCCGGGCGGACGGGAACTGTGGCATCCTTGCAAGCTGGGCCGTTGAGGCTGCCCATGATGCCAGCAGGACAGCACAAGTTATCTACCCTCACGACCTGGACATTCATGGCTGCATAGGCTGCTACCAGTGCTACAATACCGGCTCGTGCGTCTTTGACGATGACATGATGGGAATCATCAATGCAATCCGTGGCGCATCGCTTATCATTGCATGTTCACCGGTCTATACCAACACTGTGACTGGCGTGCTCAAACTGGTTATCGACCGCACACAAGCCTACCACGCGGAGCGGGCGTTGCACGGTGGGAGGACAGGACAGAAAGGACTCATATTCTCGGTTGCCGGGCGCAAAGGGGAGGATAATTTCATCTGCATCACCCGGGTAGTTTCGGCATTTTTCCGCAATCTCGATATCGAGCCAGTTGGTCAGGTCCTTATCGATCATGTCGATACTGTAAGGGATATCAGGACAATCACTGGTCTGGAGCAGGAGGTGAAAGAGAAGGTGCACAACAACCTGAGGTAAATATATGCGGTGTTGCCCGTGGTTTCCCTGCACCGGTGCGGCACCGTATATTCGTCACTGGGGGCCAACCGGGAGATCCCGGCCCTGCGGCTATGCCGGAAGGATTCTTGTACATTAGCGAGACTCAAAAAAGACTCCCTCACATAGTCGACACTGGATCAGTTATTAAAAAGGCTCGAAGAGGCTATGTCAAGTCTTCTGGGGGTGACATATATTTTTCGACATAGTATTTGTCATAACTCCTGAAGACTTGACAGAACCTCAAGAACCGGTTCGTGAAATATTTATCATGGAATGCTGTATGATAGTCTGATTGTATCACTGGGATGTCCGTGAACATATTTGCCCTTCTTTCCCTTGTAAGCAGCGTCCTGATCTTCTCACTGGGGATCTTTGTTTTCGACCAGAACCGGAAAAGCCCCCGGCACATCCTTTTTTTTATCCTGTGCATCTGTGCCTCTTACTGGGCGTTTACCGAGTCAATGATGCTTGGGGCGGAGAGCTTTGCAACTGCCTATTTCTGGATGAAGGCCACGGCACTATGGACCTTTGTTCCGCCGCTCACGCTCAACTTCATTGTGGTTTTTACCCGGCCCGACGCTTGGCAAAAAGAGAAATGGATCTATCCGGTTCTCTATACCCCGGCACTGATATTCTGCTGGATGGAAATCGCGAGCAGCCTGATCACGACCGTCCCTGAACAGGCATTCGGCGGATACACCTTTGGGTATTCCCAGCAGACCCTTTTCCCTCTCGTAGAGATCTCATGGGCTGTCATCATCGCGATCATTGCAATGCTGCTCTGTGTACAATTTTATTTTACCACAACCGATCACCGGAAAAAACAGCAGACAAAATATATCGTGGCAGGGATCAGCGTTCCCGCGGTCATCGGCCTTCTAACCCAGCAGATATTGCCTGGCCTCCAGTTCCCGATCCCGGATTTGACTTCGGCCTCGTTTTTGTGCTTTACCGGTCTTGTCGGGTACGCCATCTGGAAGTACAGGCTCTTTATCCTGAACCCCGCAACGGTGGCGGACAATATCCTTTCCACCATGATCGACGGGCTGGTCATCCTGAACCCGGACGGGAATATCGTCGCGGTGAACCGTGCTCTTTGCAAAATGGTGGACTCTTTGGAAGAACAATGCATCGGCCGACCGGTCGGCGATATCTTTTACGAAGAATCTGACAAGGCAAAGATTGTCGCAACTCTCCTAGAGCGGGGATCGCTCTCCGATTATGAAACAACACTCCGTTCGCCGGGGGGAAGGGCCATCCCGATCAGTTTTTCCGGGTCGGTTATCCGGGATACGGACGGCATCGTTGCCGGGATCATCGGTGTTGTGCGGGATATTACCGAACGCAAACGGGCAGAAGAAGCCCTCACCCAGGCCAGAAAAAAACTCAACGTGCTCAATGCCGTCACCTTTTCCGATATCCAGAATGCGATCTTTTCCCTGACGGGATATCTCCATCTGGAAAAATCTATGCCGGCAGGAGAACACCAGCAGCAGTTCATTGACCGGGAAATCGAGCTTGTACAGGTCGTGGCTGATTCCCTGAAATATGCAGACCTGTTCCAGGGCCTTGGCTTAAAGTCACCGGTCTGGCAGAATGTCAACCAGTCATTCCTTTTGGGGATATCGCACCTGGATATTTCAAACCTGTCCAGGCGGCTCGATGTCGGCGATGTGGAGGTTTATGCCGACCCGATGCTTGAACATGTCTTTTTTGCCCTTGCCGATAATATCCGCGAGCATGCACCAACCGCAACAGAATACTCCTTGACGTATACAGAAAAACCTGAAGGGCTCGTCCTCATCTTTGAAAACAATGGGGAGAGTATTCCCGTATCGCAAAAGGAGAAGATCTTCGAACGGGAATATGGCAGGAGGAAAGGAATCGGCCTGTACCTCTCCCGCGAGATCCTGTCAATCACCGGTATTACCCTCAGTGAGACCGGGGAACCCGGGAAAGGTGCACGGTTTGAGATCCTCGTGCCAAAGGGAACGTACCGCATATAGAAACCATGTCCCACAATGCGTTTCTGCTGGTGTTTCTCCTATAGATCGGACCATGTATGTCCTAATCGAAAGGAGCCGGTGTTTTGTCGTAAGCCTCTTTCAAGTCCCGTGCAGTACCATCGGGTAACGTTCCGATATCCTTCGGGAATCCGGGTCTGATTTTCCGGTGGTTTCAACGATAGGAAATTCTCTCTAATTTTGAATATTACATCGTTCCTTTAATACCAATTAAACCCCGTCCTGTAGGATTATCCTACAGGATTTTATTCTTTATCAAAATTCACGTCGAGGAAAAATTCCGAAGAGTTCCGGGGTCCGGAAACCGGAGATCCGGGCCGGATCCGGATCCCGGGGCCGGCCAGATCGCAAAAAAATATAGCAAAACACAACAAATTCAATCACAACAAATTCAATATAAGAGAAATAAACTGGAAATTAACAGTATACGACGATAATAGCATATATCACAGTTAACTGTGATTGTTTTAAAAAAAAGAAAAACCGTCTGGCTAGCGCGCAACATTTTAAATATTCTCCATTAATGGAGCATTTCTTTAAACATACACATTTGGATTCCAGGAAACCTATAGGATCTTTTAATTCCTGTTAACTGAAAGCCAAAAATCCGAAATATTGGAAAATTTTAACCGGGAAATCGCAGGAAAAATTCGCTCTGGAAACCTGTTATTATCGGTACGATATGAAAAGGTATTGGGTGAGATGTGAACGAGGTTCGAAGCAAAACACGGGTTCTTTTCAATCAGCTTACCGTTATGTCCGATGATTCGCAGGAGATCGGCACACAGCGTTCCTGACAACAGCAAGCAGATCGGTATCAACGAACGGTTTGGTGATAACCCCGTCCGGTGCAACTTCCCGTATCCTTTCGAGCATACTCTCTGAAGTGTAGGCAGTAACAAAAATCAGGGGTATCGAAAACCGTTGCCGGATCTGCCGGGCGGTTTCGATCCCATCCAGCGATCCAGCAAGCCCTATATCCATCAGGATAAGATCGGGTGGGGGGGATTTTCCTAAAGCCTGGAGGGCAGTCTCCCCGGAAAAAACTGGATCAACCAGCCGATATCCAGCCTTTTCCAGTAACTCTGTCATGTGGAGAACAATAGGCCTTCGTCTTCCACAATCAGAATTGTTTCCCCGGTCATATGTTACCCTTGTTCATTCTGAAAATAAACGCTGTTCCTTTTTCTTTCTGAATAGAAATCTCCGCCCGGAGCTGGTGGCGGGCTAGGAAGTTCACCAGTTTGAGGCCGAACGATTTTGTAGTCAGGGGATCAAATCCCTCCGGTAATCCGCGGCCGTTATCCGCAACTGTCAGAATGTCCGTCCCATCCTCGTGGGCAAGCGAGACCTGGATCGTACAGGGTTCTCCCCGTACCGCCATACAGTCGAACCCGGGCGGGAATGCATACTTGAACGAATTGGTTACCAGCTCGTTGACGATCAGGCCGGCTGTGGTGGCACGGGAGATATCAAGGGCCACATCACGGACATCGACAACTGTCCGGACCTTCGCACGCTCTTCGTAAGAGCTGGCGACCTGGCTGGCAAGGGTATTCAGGTAGACATCCATATCCACTTTCGAAAATTTCCCGGTCCGGTACAGGGTCTCATGGATCAGGGCCATACTCCGGGCCCGGTTCTGGAGATCCAGCCTTAAAGTCCTGCCCCCATCGGTGTCCTTGTAGGAACCATCAAGGCTGAGTAACGAAATGAACGCGGTCAGGTTGTTCTTGACCCGGTGGTGGATCTCCGAGAGGAGCACCTCTTTTTCCGCGAGTGCTTCCCTCAGGTTTACCTCGCTCCGGGTCAACTCCTGTTCGCGAAGGCTGAGTTCTTCGATATTCTGCCGGAGTTCTTCATGCGCTGCATTGAGCTCTTCGTTAAGGACGTTGAGATCTTCATTTTTCTGCACCAGATGACGTTCATTGGCCAGAAGTACATCATTGGTCTGCCGGAGTTCTTCTTCCGTTGAAGCGATTTCTTCATAGGCGGCATTGAGATCCTCGTTCTTTTTAAGGAGTATCTCCTGGGATTGAGCCCGCTCAATAATATCGGCCGCCTGGCGGGCAAGCAGGTCCAGCAGTCGGAGCTGGCGGCCGTCAGGCCGGTGTGGAACTTTGAAGTGCGTCGAGAACATTCCGAGGGGTTTTCCCTCACGGCTCTTGAGCGGCGTAGACTGGACCGCCCGGATACCGGCTCTGAGCTGGATATCCAACCCCGGTGTGCCAATAAAAATCGGGCTTTGTTCGATGTCCTCGACAATCACCCGTTCTCCTTGTGCGAGCGCTGTTCCGCATGACCCCTTGCCCTTGCTGACGGAGTTCCAGTAATTTAGCCACCATTCCGGGAACCCGCGATGGGCTGCGATCCTGAGCCCGGATAACTCAGGGTCCACCAGCTGTATGTTGCCGAAATCCGCGCCGGTGATAGCAATCGCTGCATCGACTACCTCGGTAAGTATCAGTTCCAGATTCTCTTCATGTATGTACAACATACTGATTTTCTGCAGCGTTTTCATGGCTTCAAGATCGGTTTTCAGCTGATTTTCACTCGCCTGGAGATCTTGCTGAATTGAGGTGAGTTCCTCGTTCATGGCGCCGAGATCTTCGTTTTTCCGGACGAGTTCCTGCTCCGCGCGGTCAAGTGCCCCTCCTATCGCTCCAGAGACTTTCGCCACTACAAAAGCGGTGGCGAGAATAAAGACTACGAGCGTAGTCGAGAACAGGACCGCATCGTGGATGTTGAACCAGGAAGACAGTCCGACCAGCGCAAAATTTTCAACAAGAATAATATAGGCGACGAGGGGAACGAACACCCGGAGGAGGCGGGCGCCGATGGAATTACCGATCATGTACCTGGCCGGGACGGCTACAGGGCCGGCGGCAGCGATAAGGGCTACCCCCACGAAGAACGCGGCGAGCGCTGACAGAAATGCGATCGGAATGAATTGTGTCCCGTACAATAATGGATTGCCATACAAATAGCTCAGGATAAAGGTGAAGCTGACAAGAGAAATCGCCAGCCCGACTATACTGATCGTGTCAGGAATCCTCGTCGATTTTGCGGGCAGGCCAGAATCCCGGATGACAAACACCAGCGCAATTGCCGCGAGAACTGCGAGACCGGCAGCTGCCGGGGAGATCGGTGATGATGTGGGCCCGATAATACTCGTTCCTATCCCGACCAGGAGTATCTCAATAAAAAAATGACTTCCCTGGATATTGAAAACGAACTCGATGGTTTCTATGGCTGCGATGAGAAACAGGATTACCTGCACGACCCGCCCGGAGATCCGCTGTAGCTGTTTTGCAGCCTGATACGCGAGAACGGATCCGAGAAAGATCCAGATTAGGGCTGCGCTGAGTGACAGTGTCCTGTAATTTTGGTTCAGACTGCTGACGAGGGTGATACCGAAGTGTGCCGTGAAAATCCCAAGTACGCCAGTCACTGCAGCGAGAAGACCAAAAACAATGGTAAGGCGCCTGAATAGAAGTTTTTCCGACAATATATCAGCGGTATCGCACGATGCCCTTTTCTGCGGGGATTCAGGTTCAGTGGCCACGGGATCTTTCCTGCCGCAATACGTATTGGAGTGAATTATCTGTTATGGATAAATTTACAATGCAGAGTTAATAATTGTCGGATTGAAACAGTAATGTAATCCGGCCAGGCAGATGAATGTTTCAGGTGGTTCTGGTGCGTTATCGCGACTCGATGAAAAGGTTCTGGTGCGCCTGCGGTCGGTGACTAATATTTCACCTCGTTAACATTTCCCGATTAACTGCCAACGTATCAGTACCTCCGCACCAGACCTTTTTTGGCCCTGGGAATATATCCAGGCATTTTCGCTCCCGATTGCTACTATATCCTGAAAAACAGAACTTCCCTTGAAAATTGATAGTGTAAGATGATCTGATGCGGGTTTTTTAACCTCAAGATATTCAATTACGACGAACCCGGCCGCCCCGGCGGCGGATCGGTGACCAGATAAAAAAATGCCGGAAACTTCTGGCCCCGCTGTGCCCCGGAGAGGACCTGAGGCGGCGGACGCTCGTAGATATTTATCAGTTTTTCGGCTCTGCAGAAATCATTTTTTTCGAAGAGACGATGCCCCGAGTCAAATGGCAGGTAATACGTCGTCATCGCAACCGGGGGATGCCATAGCGGCGGGGGCAAAGCCCAAAAGAGCGTCAGCGATTATGAGGTTTTCTACAGAGCCAGTTTTTCGATTTTCAGCATTCAGTTTGAACGTTATCGGCCGGCCCCCTCACTCCTCCATCGCATAGTAGTACCCGCCCGCTTTCCTGACATGCACCGGCACCTCAAACAAATCCCCGATATGCCCGTCGGTTAACAGATCCTCTTTCCTGCCGTCATGCACAAACCGGCCGTCCTTCATCAGGATCACCCGGGAGATCTCCGGAATGATATCCGGCAGGTTGTGGGTGACAAGGATGATCCCCTTGCCGGACTGTGCGATCTTCCGGAGCGTCTGGCGGAAGGCATGCAGGGCATGCAGGTCGAGACTGTTGGTCGGTTCATCAAGGATGAGGGTGCGGGGGTCGTGCACGAGCGCCCTCCCGATAAGAAATCGCCGGGCCTCGCCGGAGGACATCTCCGTCATGCGCTTTGTACTGATATGCCCGATCCCGAGGAACGCGAGTATCTCATCGGCCCTGCGTTCCATCTCCTCCGGTATCTCCCGGTTGAAGAGCCCGACACTGGAGAAAAACCCGGACAGGACCACTTCCCTGCCGGTAATTTCGCGTGCAAATGCCTGCTGGAGATCGTTTGAAACGATACCGAATGCAGATCGCAGTTCGAACACGTCCCACACATCGTTCCCGTGGATCCGGAAGATCACCTTCCTTCCGTCAAGGACGGGATAGAACTCCCGGGTGATGGCCTTAATCAGCGATGATTTGCCGGCCCCGTTGGGTCCGAGAATGGCGAGGTGCTCCCCTTCATCTATGGTGAACGAGAGGGAGTCCAGGACCTGCCGCCCGCCGTTGAAAACGCTGACATTCCTAAATTCCAGGAGCGGGGGGACCAGCGGGCCATCACCAGCCGGCAAGGGCTTCTCCCTCGGAGGAGTGAATGGAAAAGATGGTAGTAAACCCTGCCAGCCTGAGGATCTTCAGCACCTCCGGCGAGAGACAGCAGAGACTGAACCGGTCATCGGCACCCTTGAGTTTTTTTGCCGTGGCCAGGAGGACGCGGAGGCCCCCGCTGCTGATATAGGGGACGCCGGAGAAATTCAGCAGCAGCCTGCGGCTGCCACCGGCGATCCCGGTATTGATTGCCTGTTCAAGTGCCGGCGCAGTGGCCGTATCGATCCTGCCGGCAATGGAGAGGATGAGCGAACCCTCCTGGTTTCTGGTCGATATTTCCACAACTATCCCTCGCAACGGGAAACTCCTTTTCCCGGTGTTCTTAAAAGCAATATCGGTGGCAAAAAAGATAATGCTATTGCCTGTAGCGGGGGCAGGAGCGGTCATTATTAAGATGGCCGGTGTTCAATACCGTACCTGATACACTTGGACACCACGATCCTTTCCTCCCTTCTGGTGCTGCTCCAGATGATCTGCGTGATCGTTGTGGTCGCATACCTGCTGACCCGCAGCAGGTTCTTCCCGGACGTACTTGACGGCCACCCTGCCGTGAAGGTCCAGGTACTCCTGGTACTGGTGTTTGGGGCACTCTCTGTTTATGGGACCGTTGCCGGCGTGGAGTTCATGGGTGCCATCATCAATATCCGGGATCTCGGGCCTATGCTGGCCGGGCTGCTGGGCGGACCCTGTGTGGGCCTCGGTGCCGGCCTGATAGGGGCCATATACCGCATGAGCCTCGGGGGGTTCACGGTCTATTCCTGCTCGCTCGCAACGGTGCTTGCCGGCCTGTTCGGGGGACTGATCTGGCTGGCAAACAAAAGGAAATTTGCCGGCATCACGGTCGCGGTCCTCTTTGCGGTGCTGATGGAAGGGCTGCACATGATCCTCACCATCGCGATCTCCCGCCCGTTCGACCAGGCGCTGGCCCTCGTGCAGACCATCTCAATACCGATGATCGTGGCCAACGCAGCCGGGATGTTCGTCTTTGCGTTTATTGTGGAGAACCTGAAGAACGAACGGAAGATGCAGGCCGAACGCGACACTCTGGTGCGGGAGATCGAGCGCAAGAACGCCGAACTGGCCATTGCAGCCGAGATCCAGCAGAGTTTCCTGCCCGACACGATCCCGCCGATCCCGGGGTTCGATGTCGCAGGCAGGAGCGTGATGGCAAAAGAGGTGGGCGGGGATTTTTTTGACGTCGTGCCTCTTGAAGTGATACCGATAGACAAAAGCCGGGTGGGGGTGATGATCGCCGGTGTCTCCGGAAAAGGGATCCCGGCCGCCCTTTTCATGGCACTGTCAAGGATCGTTATCCGGGTAAATGCCTCATGGTACCCCGACCGTCCTGCCGATGCGATCCGGGATGCCAACAAGATCATCACTGCCGATTCGAGAGCCGGTATGTTCGTTACCCTGTTCTACGGGATCCTGGATACGGAACAGAAATCCCTCACCTATGTGAATGCCGGCCACAACCCGCCGTTCCTCTGCCACGCGGCCGATGGATCGTTCGAGGAACTGCCATTGACCGGGATTGCAGTCGGGGTACAGATGGACGCGAACTACGGCTCGGAAACCAGGAAGCTGGTAACCGGCGACATCCTGGTACTTTATACGGACGGGATTACGGAAGCAGAAAATGCCGGTCTCGAGATGTACGGTGAAGAACGGCTGCGATCGATCATCGGCCGTTCGCGGAATGCCGGCGCCCGGGATATCATCACCGCGATCCTCGGGGACGTGAAGGTCTTCAGCGGGGAACACCCCCAGTCCGATGATATTACGCTGATGGTCATCAGGGTGGAATGATATGCAGGAGAACGCTTTTGTCCGTACGATTGCCTCAGATACCAGCGCGATCCCGGAAGTCTCAGCCTGTCTCAACACCCTGATGCGTGCCAGCGGATTTCCGGAGGACGATATCCTCGATACCCAGCTGGCGGTGGAGGAGGCGATCACCAACATTATCATGCACGGGTACATAAACGGGGAAGGTGCGATCACTGTATCGGGCCGGGCGGGAGACGGGACCGTTGAAGTCCGGCTGGAAGACCGGGCAGGGCCTTTCGATCCACTCAGCATCCCGGAACCTGACCTGGCCGGAGACCGGAAGATCGGCGGACTCGGGATCTTCCTGATCCGCCAGGTCATGGATGATGTCCGGTACCGGTTCGAAGACGGGAAAAATATTCTCGTTCTCACCAAAAGAAAAACGGCCTGATATCAGGCATCTTTTGTTACAGACTGGATATAGGCGACCCCGATCTTTGCCTTGCGCAGCCGGGTTGAATCCAGCAGGTGCCGCATATCGACAAACTCGCCGTCTCGTACGATCTTCTTTACCTGCGTGTTGAGGTCCAGCGAGGGATCATACGGTATATTCCGGAAGACGACCCCGTGGTTATGGAGGTACATCTCTTTTGCCCCTCCCGTATTCAGGGGGTTTGTGTAATACAGGGATTCGAGGGCCGCCGGGTTGAAATGTGCCAGCTCGTGAGTCATATCGATTCCTATGCCAAAACTTACGAGCGTATCGCCGCGATACGAGGTTCCCGTATCCGATGCGATCCATTCATTGACCTGCCCCGGGGCCATGATCGATTCTCCCCCCGGGGGTGCAGAGGCTGCAACAGGGGATTTTTTCAGGCCCGAACTGGCAAGACTGCTGATAATACCCCAGATCGTGACCGCAACGACCCCGCGGTAGCTGGCGAGCCGATCCTGTGCAGAAGAGAAAATGATCCGGTAAATATCCGTGATGCTGATCCCGTCGGGATTTGTTGTATCGAGCGTGAAATATTCATTGAACTGCCCTTCAAGCGTGATATTATATCCGGTATACACCGGGAGGTCGCCTTCGGGTGAATCCGCGGGAGTCAGGAAATCCGGGGTGTTGTTGCCATCCGTTGGGAGCCAGACCATGGACCCGTGCAGGGTGATCATCTCGCCCAGCAGGGGCATTGCCTCCCGTGCATCCGTACCCAGGGCCCCGAGGCCAAGGGAATACATTACCTCAGAGAACGTTCGCGTCCGGATATCGGATTCGGTGATCTTTGCATAGAGCACGTTATCCAGATCGCCGACAACGCGGAGCGCCGGGGGTGCGGTCATCCGCCCGGGTTCGAGGGTCAGCTTCACGCCTTCTTCCACGATCTTCTTGTAGAAGAGCTCGCCAAAGAGCGAGGGGTTTTTTCGTTTCCTGACCAGATCGGCAACAGCATCGCCCGCGGCAGGATAGAGTTCGAAGATCGTGGTGAAACCCGCCATATCCAGTACTTTTTTCGGGTATTCACCGACAGATGACAGGGCAAAGCGGCCGTCCCTCCGTTTCAGCTCTTTTTTCAGGCTGTTGAATACCCGTATCCCGCCGCTGCTCAGGTACGGTGAGCCGGCCATATCGATCACCAGTTCACGGTCGTCATCGTGGAGACCTTCCCGGATCCACGTCTCCAGTTGTTGTGCACCAAACGCATCCAGCCTTCCCGTGATAAAAAAGACAAGGACACCTTCTTTTCTCTCGCTCCTGGCTTCCATCGATCGTATGCTCCTGATAACCTATTTCCCGCAGGGGGTTTTTAAGATTGGGATTTTTCAAAAACACGTGACATTTGCATTTCCTCACGGGAACCGGAGGGGGTTCACGAGAGAATCTCCGCTTTGACACCGGGGGTGGAGATCTCTAAAAATAATCCGGGTACTTACCTCTGTAAGAACTGCCAAAACGGACAACCGTATGTCCGTGTGAATCGAGGTCCGGGAAGAAACGGGAGTCCGGTTCATTGCCGGATTATTACGAATACATTACCATTGTTGCCGGTTTTGGGAACAAGGAACAAAAACAATTTAAACATAGAGATTTATTTTACTGTTGTAAGGAAATCTTAAAATATGGAGCGGTGATGAAGTCGGGTTATCCAAAGTCCCAGCACATTATGATTATCATCCTGCTCTTCACCATCACATTTTTTTTACTGAACCTGCTTGTGCTTCCCACGCCGGCGTGACGGTCTGGAACTATGCTGACTATAACTGTAATGAAGACGGAAAGGCAGGACCAAAACTCAGAAAACAGGTTAATTCCAGGCACAGAAACCAGGTGCACGGCCACCCGGACCGTTCGCTTGAATGATACCCCCGGGGTCTGCACTCTCAGGCAACCTCCGGTAAAATAACAACAGGTCCGGTGCCGGTTCATTACCCTGATCCCTAAGGCATGAATGAGGTTTTGTAGAGGAAGTAGACGTTCAGGTACAGGGAAAAGACGAGGATGATTGCCCCCAGCATGAACAGCAGCATGTAGCTGTTCTCATGATCACAGGCTGTTGCTTCCATATATCCGGGATATTTGTTCAAAGTGATATATCCATTGGTTTTGTCCGCGGCCGGAACAACGAGGGATGTTCCGTGATCCGGATCCGCCCCCGCCACTTCGAGCGCGGAGGTCTCCCTGCCGGTACCCGTTCCTGCGATAATGGCACCTCCGTGACCCTGATGCAAAGGCGGGGGATTTTTTCATTCCGTCATGTCCGTCACGGAAACCTGCTGATAAAATTCGATCACCGGGCCGGGCGTGCACCGCAGGTATGATTCCATCGATCGGCAGCGTTCAGAGCAGACCTCCCATATGTGGTTTTAAGAGTCCGGCCCACCAACGATCTTCATGGATTCTGCAAGCGTAAAAAAATGGGCGATCTTTTTTGCCGGTATTCTTTGTGCGGCCCTGATCGCGAATGCCTTATCGACTGTGATCATTGGAGCAGCACAATTAACCGGCGCTGCGGGCTTCATCATCAGCTTTGTGCTGTACGCGGTATTTTTCTTTGGTGTTCTCTACATTATTGAAAAGATCACCGGGGTCACGTTCTTCAGGTTTTCGTACGACTGATCTTTGAGGTGCTGATATAATGCAGCGTACCCTTCGAAAATCCGCGCTTCTTCCACTCCGTATATGGGATACTCAATATCTTTTTCCGCTAGCCCACGCGGCGAGGGGGCTCCAGCCCCGATGAGCGGCCCCCCCAACTTTAACTTTTAAGTAAATAACAAAGTAAATAACCCGTCCCGCTAACACTCATGAGAAGAAACAGGAGAGCACACCATGCAGAACGACATCCTCTCCATCTTAAACGAATCCGGATCCCTCAACGCGAAAGTCTTCTCGCTCGTCCGGTTCAAACTGCTCGCAAGCCTCTCCTCGCTCGGGCAGGACGGGGCAACCTACCGCGAACTCAAAGCGGCACTCGACATCAATGACGGCGTGCTGTTCGCAAACCTCAATGTCCTCAAGGAGATGGGATATCTTACGTCCGGGAAGATCACCACGGACGGAAAGGAACTCGAACTCTATACCATCACGCCCGAAGGACAGGAAGAATGGAAACGGACCAAAGCCTGGCTGTGCAGGTTCCTCCATTGCGGAGCATGAACTATGGAAAAACGGAAAAAAGCGATCGCCTTCTTCAAGGAACTGGGCTTTGCCTTCGATATCTCCCGGTTCGATGACCGGCTCATCGCCCAGAAACTGGTCTGCCTCTTCGAACTACGGGGCATCGATCTCGGGTACTCCTGCAGCCTGTACGTGCGGGGACCCTATTCCCCGGACCTGACAAAGGATCTTTACGAATTCACGGGAGAGTTCGAGAAGCTGGAGACCGGTGCCCGGCTGAGTGTACCGGAAAAAGAGGTTGCCGGGGAACTCGGCAGGATCTTCGGGCTGAAGCCGGTCCCGCTCGAAGTCGGCGCAACCTACGGGTATTATGCGCTCCGGCAGAAGAGCGATCCGCTCGTTGCGCTCCGGCAGGTCAGGCAGCTCAAGCCGTTCTATTCGGAAGCCCAGGTGGCCATCGGTATCTCGAAAGCAAAAGAGTTCCTCTTCACGCCGGGTAAGGAGGATCTCGAAGCGCTGAAAGCCGAGACCGGTATCTGGCAGAGGGCGGCCCTGAAATCCCTGAAGCACTGACCGGATGAAGCACGGCGATATCTGGCTTGTCGATCTTTCGGATGCAAAAGGGCACGAGCAGAGAGGTGTCCGGCCGGGTGTCGTTATGGGACATGCAAATGGCATGACCCTTGTCGTTCCCCTCACGACGACCCTGGGTACCGCACGATTCTCGCATACGTGTCTCATCTCACCCGGGCCGCACAACGGTCTTGATGTCGACAGTATCGCACTCGTGTTCCAGATCGTAGCCCTTGACCGGAACCGGTTCCTGCACCGGATCGGCGCCGTCAGCGAAGGCCAGCGGCAGGCGATCATCGCACTGATACGCGACCTGCTGGGGCTGGATTAACTTTTTTAAAGCTGCCGGATGATGCGCCGGAGCCGTAGTCTCGGGAATAGTCAGATCGCCCTGTTCTTTTTTTCAAAATCCGTGAACTGTCCAAAATTTTATAAGATCTGCCGTGAATTGCGGGGTGTCTCCAAAGGTGATTTTATTGAAGAACACAACTCTTCTCGTTATCCTGCTTGCTGCTGCCCTGATGCTTGTCGCCGGGTGCACCCAGCAGGCGGCCCAGCCGGCCCCCACCCCCCAGCCAACGATGACTGTGCCCGTTCAGTCAGCCCCGCTGCCGGACACGGTCAGGCTCTCTGCATCATCGTTCGGAAACGTGCTTGTAGATGCCCGGGGGCGGACCCTGTATTTCTACGCAAACGACGTGCAGGGAAGCGATGCGAGTACCTGTACCGGGCAGTGCGCAGTAACCTGGCCGGTATTTTCTACCGATGCGATCAGGGTCTCATCGCCCCTGGACCCGGCCGATTTCGGGACATTCACCCGGGCCGATGGATCGAAGCAGACCAGCTACAAAGGCTGGCCGCTCTATTACTCATCGTATGACCTCAAACCGGGCGACATCAACGGTTCGGGCATCGATAACCTCTGGAATGTTGCGAATATTCCCGGAACCGTGGTCACTACACCTCCCACGACCATTCCTACCACAAGACAGACACCGAGCCTTGCCACCGGTGGTGGTGGCGGGGGATATTGATCCATCCCTTTTTTTGATCCGGAAAAGGTCGTTGTCCCGTCTGGCATGGAACAGGGACTTTTTTGCCCGGTCTGAATCACTCCACGTAATTTCCTTCCGCCGCATCTCACTCGCGTTTACCGGCGCTGCATTCTTCTTCTTCCCGTTCTTCATCATCCTGCCAAAGATAATCCGGCTGGCGATGCTGGCGGATACGGACGCGATCCCCGGCACATCCGGGAAGAACGGGCACGCGAAACGTGTTCCGGGCCTTATTCGCCGCACTGGCCGGGCTGGTGCTCGCGCAGTTCGTGGACCCGGCGATCGCTCAGCAGATCGTGGGGATGATCGCAGGGATCGTAGTGTGACCCGGTCCCCGCCTTTTTAATTTTTCATCAGGAGACGACGGCCGCTACTGCCGAATTCCGACCGTTACGATGAAATGTCCCGGCATCACTCGTTGCTGCGTCTGGGCTTCCAGACCTGCCTCTTCAAACAAGTTTCGTACTTATGGTTGATTGCGGATTTTGCGATGGTGAATAAATTTTACCAGGAACCGGGGAACAGCAACATCAGCGAGAAGAAATTGACCCCCGGGACGCAGGACGGCAAATTCTTCTTCGTCTCCCGGTTGAAAACTGTACTTTTTTCTGTCTCAATTGCCTTACCGGATTTTTCCGGGATCACTTCAGGTATTTGTTATGCGACAGATAAAGTGCATTTGGTTATATATATCGAGAAAATTCTGCATAACCAGGATCTGCGATCAGGGAAAGAGATTCTCAAAAAAAAAGTGGTTCTATGGATTACACGGGCCCGGGGTTTCCTGGTACTTCTTTGCCACGAACGAGACATAGATCGAGGCAAGGCCGAAGACTACGGCAAAGCCGCCGGCCACGTACGGCAGCAGCGCAGCGACAATAAACGGGTTGATGAGAAGGAGGAGCCCGAAGATCATGCTGATAATACCAAGGACTGCGTTGCCCGCATCCTTCATGATCCAGCCATGATACAGGTGCGAGACACCGATAAAAATCGCCCAGAACCCGATAAAGATCACGAAGAACGAGAGGACAAAGATCGTGCTGAACCACGGGTAGAGCAGGATCAGTATCCCGGCAAGGATGTTGATGACCGCAAGGAAGATTTTCCATCCCATGTGCGAACGGTCAACCACGAGGCTGCTGATCGCAAAGATGCCGCCCACAAGCCAGTAGGCACCCATGAACGTGATGAGGAGCACCGTGGTCATGCCGGGGGTGATAAGGAACATGCAGCCGATGAGAAGCGTCAGGATTCCCCAGACGAGCAGGAGCCACCAGGGAAAGACGCTGGGACCCGTGAGGAACTGGTCCGGAACAGTAATTTCTTCAGTCATGTGATCATTTCCGGTGTAAAATACCCCGAGATAGTATATCTAATATTCCATTTTTGCGCTCTGTCAGACGCGGTGACAGGATAACGGAAAAACCGGGGGCTCCGTGAAGTGAGAGGCTAATCGCTTGCACCAGATCCCCTCCTTTTAATTACAGGCATCCCCAAGCGATGTTCATGAGTTCGTTCACAATCCACGAAGTACCGGGTCAGGAAAGTCCCGACAAGGGAGACGTGCCATGAACCCGGAAGAGAAACTCCAGCTGGCAATCCTTGACGATACGATCCACACGGAAACCCCGCACGGCCGGGCGATCCGGCGGATCGTCAAGGGCATCGAGGAGTTCGGCATCACCGTCTCGGACATCTCCTCGCCGGCCGATGCCCGCGCAGCCGCCTCCAACCTGCCGGAGATCGACTGCGTGCTGATCAACTGGAACCTCGGGGGTGACACACCCGAGAAGCACCGGGTGACCGCAGGGATCATCCACGAGATCCGCCAGCGCAACGAGGAGATCCCGATCTTCCTCATGGGCGAGCCTACATCGGCCGCACCCGCAACCCTGACGATCGACATGATCAAGGAGATCAACGAGTACATCTGGGTGATGGAGGATACCCCGGAATTTATCGCGGGCCGCATCACGGCCGCAGCGAAACGGTACCGCCAGAAACTCCTGCCCCCGTTCTTTGGCGCACTCGTGCAGTTCTCGGACGACTTCGAGTATTCCTGGCATACGCCGGGCCATGCCGGCGGGATCGCCTTCCGCAAATCCCCGGCCGGCAGGGCATTTTTCAAGTTCTTCGGCGAACAGCTCTTCCGCTCCGATCTCTCGATCTCGGTCGGGGAACTCGGATCCCTGCTGGACCATTCGGGGCCGGTCGGCGAGGCCGAACGGTACGCAGCAAAAGTGTTCGGCGCAGACATGACCTATTTCGTCACGAACGGCACCTCGACAGCGAACAAGATCGTCTTCTTCGGCCGGGTCACGCAGGATGACATCGTGCTCGTGGACCGGAACTGCCACAAGTCCGCAGAACACGCCCTGACCATGACCCATTCCGTTGCGGTCTACCTGCTCCCGACAAGAAACCGGTACGGGATCATCGGCCCGATCCCGCCGGACCAGATGAGCCCGGCTGCCATACGGGAGAAGATCCGGTCCTGCCCCCTTTCCGCCACCGCGGAGAGCCAGGTACCGGTCCATGCGATCGTCACCAACTCGACCTACGATGGTCTCTGCTACCATGCGGCAGAGGTGGAGAGGCTGCTTGGGAAGAGCGTGGACAGCATCCATTTCGACGAGGCCTGGTACGCCTATGCCCGGTTCAACCCTATCTACCGGGACCGGTTCGCGATGCGCGACGGGGCACGGGACCCCGAAGGCCCGACCGTCTTTGCCACCCAGTCCACCCACAAGCTCCTTGCCGCGCTCTCGCAGGCATCGATGGTCCATGTCCGGCACGGGCGCGTCCCCGTCGACCATGCCCGGTTCAACGAGGGCTTCATGATGCACAGCTCCACCTCTCCGCTCTACCCGATCATCGCCTCCTGCGATGTCTCGTCGAAGATGATGGACGGGGCGCCGGGCAGGGTCCTCACCACGGAATCGATCGAAGAGGCGATCCGGTTCCGGCGGACCATGGCCCGTATCGCCCGGGAGATCGGCCACGGGAAGACCCCGCAGGACTGGTGGTTCGGCATGTGGCAGCCGGATACGATTCCTGATGCGAAGACAAAGAAGCCCGTCGCGTTTGCCGATGCCCCCATGGAATGGCTCCGTGACGATCCCTCCTGCTGGGTGCTGCACCCGGGCGGGAAGTGGCATGGGTTTACCGGCCTGCCGGACAATTACTGCATGCTCGACCCGATCAAGGTGACCGTGCTGATGCCGGGCGTGAAGGAGAACGGATCTCTGGAAAAGTGGGGCATCCCGGCAGCGATCGTGGTGAAATTCCTCGATACCCGGGGCATCATCAACGAGAAGTCCGGCGATTACGACATCCTCTTTCTCTTCTCTATGGGGATCACCAAGGGCAAGTGGGGCACCCTGATCACGGAGCTCTTCGGGTTCAAACGGCTGTACGACGAGGGGGCACCCATTGCTGATATCTTCCCCGACCTCGTGGAAAAATGGCCGGAGCAATACAAGGGCCTGACGCTCAGGGGGCTCTCGGACAGGATGCATGCGTTCAAGAAGGAGCACCGGATGTGCGAGCTCCTCCAGGAAGCTTTTGCAATCCTCCCGGAGCCCGCCATTACGTATGCAAAAGCCTACAAAAAACTGGTCAGGAACGAAGTTGAGCATGTCCCCGTTTGCGAAGCTGGCGGGAGGATCGTGGCTACCGGTATCGTACCGTATCCCCCGGGCATCCCGATCCTTGCACCGGGCGAGCGGACCGGCCGGCAGGACGGCCCGCTGCTCAAGTACCTCACTGTACTCCAGGCATTCGACAACGCATTCCCGGGATTCGAACATGATACCCACGGAATTGAATGTGAGAACGGCGTGTACCGGATGTATTGCGTAAAAGAGGAAACGAATGGTACAACAACGGAGATGAAGAAGAATATGAAGACGGCAACAAAGAGGGCGGCAAAGCGAGAGGCAAAGAAATGACCGATACTGCAGGCACCGGCGGAGAACCTGGATCAAAGAAGGTCCTGGGCCTCTTCGCCCTCGCCATGATAAACGTGGCGGCCGTGCTGAGTATCAGGAATTTTCCCTCCATGGCGATCTATGGCTGGTCCTGCATCGGCTGGTACATCATCGGCGCCGTCCTCTTCCTCATCCCCATATCGCTTGCCGGTGCCGAACTGGCTACCGGGTGGCCGGAGGGAGGCGGGGTCTATGCATGGGTGAAACAGGCATTCGGCGAGAAGGGAGGATTCACCGCGCTGTTCTGCGAGTGGTCGAACAACCTGGTCTGGTTCCCCACGGTCCTCTCGTTTATCGCGTCCACGCTGGCGTTTGCCCTTACCCCGGCGCTGGCCACCAGCCCGTATTACATGTTCGGTGTCATGATGATCGCGTTCTGGGGCACGACCGCCATTGCGTATTTCGGGGAAGAGGCATCCACAAAATTCGGTAATACCGGAGTGATCCTCGGGAGCATTATCCCGGCAATCCTGATCATCGTCCTCGGCGTATGGTGGATCGGTTCCGGCCAGGTGCTCGTCCTCCCGTCATTGTCCCTGGGGGCGATGGTCCCGACGATCAATGTTGATACCCTGCCGTTCTTCGCCACGATCATCCTGCTCTTTGCCGGTATGGAGATGGCAGGGTTCCATGCGCTGGAGACCAGGAACCCCCAGAGGGACTTCCCGCGTGCCATGGCCCTGTCGGCGGCAATCATCGTGATCTGTACCGTCCTTGCCACGCTCGCCATTGCCGTGGTGATCCCCGCTGGCCAGCTCAACCTTGCATCGGGGGTCATGCAGGCAATCCAGTACTTCTTCAACGCCGCCCACATGCCCGGGCTCGTGGCACCCATGGCGGTGCTGATCACGCTCGGAGGGGTTGTCTCGCTCGCGGCCTGGCTGATCGGACCGGCAAAAGGGCTTGGCATTGTGGCGGAGGAAGGTAACATGCCGCCGATGTTCGACCGGACCAACAAGTACGGGGCGCCGGTAGCCGTCCTGGTCATGCAGGCGCTGATCGGCTCGCTGATCTCGCTGCTCTATGTCTTCCTCCCCTCGGTCAACCAGGCATACTGGATCCTCTCGGCCATGACCGTTGAGCTGCTCTGCATTGTGTATATCCTTGTCTTTGCGTCCGTGATCAAACTCCGGTACAGCCAGCCGGACAAGCCCCGTTCCTTCACGATACCGGGAGGGATGGCCGGGGTATGGATTGTCGGAGGGCTCGGGTTGTTCGGCACGATTCTTGCGTTTGTCGTCGGCCTCATGCCCCCGTCGTTCTTCGCGTCAGATGGGCTTGCTTACGTACTCTCTGTCCTGCTCGGTACCTTCCTCCTGGCGGTCCCCCCGCTCGTATTTCTTAAATTCAAAAAACCCGGGTGGCAGAGATCGGCTTCTGCAAAGGAGGTCCCGCCATGAGCCGGCATACCGGTGCATAAACGGAGGTGTATCCTGGCACTGACTCTGCGGGAGGAACACGGCCTTGCCCTTTTCCTTATCCTGGTGTTCCTGATCCCCTGCGCCTTGATCATCGTCGTATCCGTAGAATTACCCTATTCCACCGTGTCCGGTGAGCCGGTGAAAAATGCCATCAGGGTAGCAGGCGTTACCGTAACCAGTACCAAAAACGTCACCTGGAACCTGCCGGGCGCAACCGGGGGAAAGACCTGCGTGCTCTCGGACGCTGCGGGCAACAACGATCAACGCAGTCCTTCGACAGCGCTGATTCCCGTGACGCCTCCATCCGGCTGTACAATGCCAACCCGATCGGACGGGGCCGCCCGGCCGTGAGCCTGATCGTGCTCGGCAGCCAGCTGGTCTGCATCACTCCTGCCGGCAGTGAGACCATCAAAGAGATCGGGGCTGAACCCGGGAACCGCCCGGGCCTGGAATAAACGCGATCCTGTTCGGGATGGGTAATGAGGGGCCGGGATCTCCCGGCGCTCTCAAATAGCCCCCTGTCAATTTCATTTTTTCCTGTGGGTGCCTGCGGTACGACCAGCCAGCCTGATCACGTGGATTTCCGGATATACCCTTTGATCGCGGTCAGGGTCGTGGTGTCCATCATCACGGAAAAGTCAAGGTCCACTACATACACCGGGAACGCACCGAGAAGGGAGTTGCGTTTGATCTGGTAGATCCGGGATTCCAGGAGCATCGAGGTCAGTTCATACCGGTGTTCCACCTCCCCTGCCTCCCCGGGGACAGGATCCATATCTTCCCCGGCCAGGCTCTTCAGGGAGTGTTCGCGATAGTCCATCAGGCGCTCAGCCATCTCCCTGCTGCTGATGCCATGGATGTACCGGATGATGAAATACTGGCTGAGGGCAAGGACCGCAAGCGGCAGGAACACGTATGCGAGCTGGGTCAGTCCTGACTCCGACAGGAATGCGTTCAGGGTGATGCCAGGCAGGAGGATGATCGTAGTAAGGAAGACGAATACCACGATAAGAAAACCCATCATGAACAACAGCGAGATAAGCCACGGGGGAAGTTCGCGGGAGAGCCGGTCTTTCATGCGGTTGATATTGTTTGCAAACTCCGCGCTGAAGGGTTCGATCTTGGAGACCAGGTAGTAAAAGAGGATGATGACTGCTGACTGGGAGATGACAATGACGGCGGTATCCAGCCGCAGGCCGGCGGAGTACGCGATGAGGGTAAAGACGATATCCACTGAAAAGATCAGGCCGATACCAAGGGTGAGCGTCCGGCAGTTCATGAAGAACATGTTGATGAAGATCCGGGTAAACTGGCGGGTGCCGGAGGTGATGCCATTCTCCCTGAGCCAGGTATGGAACTTCGCGATCTCCGGTGTCCGGAAGTCTGCGGCGCCCGGGCTGGTTGGGACGAGGAGGGTGATGAAATAGAACATGTTAAGATAGAGACTGGCAGCAATGAAGAGTGCAAGGTAGTTACTCCAGGTAAAAAAGAACCAGAGGTTTGTGAGAATACAGCAGGCAAGGATGAACAACTGTAAACGGCGGGGCTCATTCCGTGACATCAAATCGGTCCGGCTGGCCTGAGCAGCGGCAAGTTCCCGTGCGATGATCTGGCGGAACGGGATGTCGGCGGGAAGTTTCCCCCCATCGGGAGCTATTTCCTTGTCAGCGGACAATCAACCACCTGTATCCGGATACCCAAAACGCGGGGGCCATCGTTTTTCACTATTTATACCAGTATACCGGTTTATTGCCGAACAATAAGTACACATCGTACGCATTCCCGTAATCCGGTGCATCTGAAGCAAGGATCGGAGAGTGAGCTGTACGGCAGCGCCGGGCCCGGGGTATTTCCTCCAGGCTGCAGCCGTATTTCATAAGAGAAAACAGGAACTGCTCCAGACAGTATAGATTTTGTAGTTGTACTTCCTAATGAAGTGTAACATTACCCTATATCTCGTGATCAACGGGGTGACCGTATGTTCGATACAAAAACTTCATGCCTTATACGAGGTATTATCGGGGTTGTTTTCGGGTTTTTGGCCCTGACGCTTCCTGATATAATCCGTGGGATGTTCATCGGTCTTTTCGGAGTACTGATCATCCTTGGCATTGCGCTCTTCATCTTCCTTGCCGTTACGGCAAAGGGTGACGAATCGATGTTCTGGTTTGGCCTTGCGGCAGTATTGCTGGTGGTTGGCGTGCTCTCAATTATCATTGCACCCCTTGTCGCAGTACTCTTCATTCTCATCATTGCGGGTATCGCGATCTACAACGGGTTTACCGATATCACGCTCGCCCTCGAACACCCGAAAACGAAATACGTCCTGATACCCGGCATGATCATTGCCGGGTTCCTCCTCGTTGCAGTACTGTATTACTATTTCCCGGGATTTGCAAACGATCTTTTCCTCTCCGTGGTGGGTACCTTTGCCCTGGTGTTCGGGCTCTTCTCCATCATGCTCGGATTCTACCGGTCCGATGACGATTCCGGGGCAGATGACTCACCGAAAACTGCGAATGCTTCCTGTACTTTCCCCCCGCGGAAATAATTTTTTAAGGGCCGGTTATAAGCAGGATTGCGGTGGTCCATGACCTTTGATGTGATCGTTGCCGGTGCAGGCCCTGCCGGGAGTGCTGCTGCACAGGAGTGCGCGCGGCGGGGCCTGAAAACCCTCTGTATCGAGGAACACGGGACGATCGGGTATCCCGTCCAGTGTGCCGGCCTCCTTTCCATGGCAGCATTTGCCGAGTGCAGGGTGTCCACGCGATCGATCCTGAACAGGGTATCCGGTGCCAGGGTCATATCCGCCCGGGGCAGCAGTCTCCGCATCAATGCCGGAACTGCCAAAGCCGTAGTGGTCGACCGGGGCACCCTTGACCGGGAGATGGCAGAGCAGGCTGCCGGCTCAGGGGCGGAATATCTCCTGAAAACCGCGGTCTGCGGGGTCCGGGATAACCGCGTGATAACGAGGGGTGTGAACGGGAAGGCCGAGATCCCGTTCCGGATCCTGATCGCAGCCGATGGTCCCCGGAGCACCGTGGCACGCATGCTCGGGATGGCGCGGGCCCGGGTCTTCCTCGCCGGCATCCAGGCGGATATCGTGCGCGAGAGCGATCCGGATCTCGTAGAGATTTACCCGGATGCATCCCCGGAGTTCTTTGGCTGGTCGATCCCGACCTCCCCGTCCCGGGCCCGGATCGGCCTGTGTGCCAGGACAGGTGTGCCGGAACTGTTCGACACCTTCAGGAAAACATTCCCTTCCTCTTCCCCGCACCTGGTAACGGGTACTATTCCTCTCGGGGTGATGCCACGGACCTACGGTCACCGGACCCTGGTTGTCGGGGATGCTGCGGGATTTGCAAAGCCGACATCCGGTGGCGGGGTGTACACCGGCGTCCGTTCCGCACGCCATGCGGCAGGAATTGCGGTACAGGCCTGCGAAGGGGACATATTCGACGACGCATTCCTTGCCGGCTATGAGCGGAAATGGCAGGAAGATTTCGGCAGGGAGATCGCTACCGGGTTCCGGCTCTTCTCCATGCGACAGCACATGACAGAACAGGACACCGATGACCTCATCAGGGCACTCAGCGATCCCGCGGTCATACGCACTATTGAGGAATATGGTGATATGGATCGCCCATCAGCAGTTGTAAAAAAACTCCTCACCAGGCCTGGCATCCTGCGACTGGTCCGGCCACTGCTCAGGGCAGGCATGAGGTCCCTGTTTTCCTAAATGTCTTTCCTAATCATCCTGGATGCGGACGTAGTCCGGCCCGTGCATCAGGATGTGGCACCGGTCAGTTTTGGTTTTCCGGGGAAACCGGTATGCCCCGGGCGGCACAGAGATCTCGAACCGTGCGCCCTTCTGGTATTCACCGGTCTCCTGTATCGTGATACCGGTGATAGAGAGGATCTCCTGCACAAGGAAGAGCCCAAGGCCGGTATTCTTCCCGTACCCTTTTGAGAAGATCTTCCCCTTGTCGGAGGACGGGATGCCGATACCGTCATCTTCAATCACGATGATGGCCGTGACCCCGGATTCCCGGGCAGAGATCCGGATCGTGGTCACATTACCCCCGTGCTGGACCACATTCTCCACCAGGTTATGGAACGCACGCTCGAGCAGCGGATCGGCAAAGATCACCAGCGCGCCGGTATCAGACTGGACACAGATCTTCCGGATATCGATCCGGGCACAGGCATGGAAGAAGACATCATGCACGTTCTGCCAGTCCGGGGCAGCGACACCGAGGTTCTGGTACAGCCGCGTGAACTCGATATTCTGGCTGATATTCCCGACAATGCTTTCCAGTTTTTTCATGTACATGGAATAGTCCGGTTCGGCAGGCCGGTCCTTTACCATGTCAAGGTATCCTCCCATAACGGTGAGCTTGTTCCGGATATCGTGACGGGTGATCTCTGCAAGCAGGTTGAGCTTCCTGTTTGCCAGCCGCAGCGCATCCTGTGCCATCTGGATCTCCGAGATGTCATGCAGGATCTCCATCACAAACTGCCTCCCGCCAAGATCGATGAGTGCCGCGCTGGCAAGGACGGGGATCTGCCGCCCTTCCCGGTCGATAACCACGAGGTGCTGCAACCCGGCTCCTTCAAGGATTATCTGCTGAAACGCAATACCACAGGCATCGTGGAACTCCTTCGGGTAGAGAGCGAGGTGGTTCAGGGTGACCAGCTCCGCAAGAGGTCTCTTCACCAGGGCCTGTGCTTTCTTATTCGCATCGGCGAGCATGCCGGTCCCTGCATCTACGATGAAGATCGCATCGCTTGCATGATCCATGAGGGTGCGGTTCTTCTCGTTCTCTTTGCGGAGCTCGTCTTCGGCCCGCTTGCGTTTGGTGATGTCAGTTCCTATACAGAGCAGCCCGGTATACCGGCCTTCTTCATCGTAGATCGGCTTGTTCAGCCACTGGATCCAGACCCGCTCACCCGGTTTTGTGATGTTCTCGTTCTCGTTGTGGGTATAATCTTCCGGGTGGCTGACAATTTCTTCCATCATATGGTGCAGATCGCGATCCGAATCGGACCCGGTCAGGGGGAAAATGGTCCCGGTTATCGGTTTACCGAGGATCTCATCGGGTCCGTACCCGAAAAACCGTTGCGCGAATTCATTGAAGAACGTGATCCTGCCGGATGTGTCCACTTTGAGGATGATCGTGTTGGCATTCTCGACCAGCTCGCGGTATTTGGATTCGCTCTCGCGGATCATCTGGTCTGCATGTTTCTGCTCGGTGATGTCCCTCACGGACTCGATCGCGCCGGCAATCCTGCCGTTCTTGTCATAGAGCAGCGAGGCTTTACCGAGAAAGTACCCGGTTTTTCCAAGAGGCTGCGGGGATCCTGTTTCCACGATCAGCACATCACCCTCGCGCTGGGTGATGTTATACCCGAGTTCCCGGATCGTTTCCTCCGGGGCGCGGATCAGGTCGATCAGGATCGGCCGGCGCTCCGGGTAAAATGCGAATGCATACTCATAGTTCCCTTTACCGATAATCGAGGCGGCCGGTATCCCGCTCATGATCTCGAACGCCTTGTTCCACGCAATCACTACGCCGTCCGTGTTGATCGCAAACGTGGCATCGGGGAGGAAATTGATGATATCTGCGAGGCGCTGCTCTGAGTCGCGGAGTGCGTCCAGCGCACGCCTTCTTTCGAGTGCGACAAGGATCTTATGGCGGAGTTCGGCAAACTGCGCCTTGGGAGCCCCACCTTTCTGGAGATAGAAGTCCACACCGTTGTTGATCGCTTCTATCACCACTTCCTCGCGCCCTTTGCCGGTAAAGAGGATGAAAGGGATCGCCCCGTGGACAATTCGCACCTCCTTGAGCAGTGCAATGCCGTCCATGACCGGCATCTGGTAATCCGAGATCACGGCATCAAAGGATCCGGTAGCAAGTTTCTCCAGGCCCTCGTGTGCTGACATAGCCGTGGTAACGTGAAAATCCCCACCCCGCTCGAGAAAGAGTTTGCCCAGGGATAGTAGATCAGGCTCGTCATCCACATACAGGAGCGAGAACATTACGTTTATATATCGCTTCCTTCATGAAAAAGGTTGTTTTATGGGATATTTTTATAAATTTCATATTTTAACGGCATTGCAGGCCCTTAATGCCAAAACATCCCTGATCTATCTCCATCGGGTTCCTGGAGATGGTGCGGGTTTCTTTGTTCCTCACCGGCTTTCATGGTACCCGCCAGGTTGGCGGGTTCACCGGGTCTTCCAGACATTTTTTTGGTATTTCAACGTTTTCCCCTCATTTTTCCTTTAACGAAACGTAAAATCAAAAATGTACTTATGGTTCAAAGTCCTAAGCATCCATCAGGAAGTGCAGGACGGATGCTCTCACTGGATCTGGGGAAATCGCCAAAAGAACGCGACCAGTTCATCCTCGTATCGATCCTCTGCCTGTGTGCCGGCATCCTTTCGGCAGATATCCTGATCCCGCTGGGCTTTGTCATCTGGGTCCTCTACCTTGTGCCGCTCCTGATGTCGGTCTGGCTCTCCCACCGGTATGCACCGTTTTTTGTCGCATGGCTCCTCGCGATCATGATCCTGCTGGGCGGCATGATTTCCGGATCCGCCCATGCCAGCCCGGATGATCTGCCGAACCGGGCAATCTTTATCTTGATGCTCGCGGTAATCTCGCTGCTTGTCTGGGAGATCAAGACAAATTACTCGCTCCTTGAAACGGAGATCGCAGAACGCCGGGCTGCACAGGACGGCCTGGAGATCCTGGCCCGGACACTGGAAGACAAGGTTGCCCTGAGAACCTGCGAACTCTCCGATCTGAACGACAAACTGATCCTGGACATCGCGGAGCGCAGGAAGGTCGAAGCCGCTCTTGCGCTGGCCCACCAGAAGCTCACCCTGCTCGCCCAGATCACACGGCACGATATCTCGAACCGGGTCTTTGCCCTGCTCATCGAGCTGGATCTCGCAAAAGAGATCGCCGGCAAGGGGCCGGTACAGCCCGCTCTTGCATCGATAGGGAAGACCGCGCTCACGATCCAGGACCAGATCGCCTTTGCAAAAGATTACCAGGATATCGGTGCACAGATCCCGGGCTGGCACCGGGTTGATGCGGTGATCCGGAGTGTCGGGGACCAGCTGAATACCGGGAGCGTCACGTTGACCCTCGACCTGGACCGGGTCGAGATCTTTGCCGATCCCCTTATCGGCAAAGTGTTCTACAACCTGATCGATAATGCCCTCCGTCATGGGGATACGATCACCCGCATTGCGTTCTCCTATCACATGTCCGGGCCCGATCTTGTGATCGTCTGCGAGGACAATGGGATTGGGATCTCCATATCCGACAAGCAACATATCTTCACGAAGGGGTTCGGGAAGGACTCGGGGCTTGGACTCTTCCTGATCCGGGAGATCCTCTCCATCACCGGTATCTCGATCACGGAGACGGGCAACCCGGGGAAGGGCGCCCGGTTCGAGATCACGGTTCACCCGGGAGATTTCCGGACCGGGGAAACGACAGCGTTGTAAGAACTACGGGATGCCCCGCTTTTTTGCGAGAATTATTTTCGCCCCGGTACCCGGACCTGCCTTACTATCCCCGGTGAAACCGGCCGGTTTTTTACCTGAAGGGGCAACATCCCTGCATGACAGTTGAAGCAGATGCAGTAATATCGGTCGCCGGCCTTATGGCACTCGCGGCCCGGACCGCTCCTAAGGCAGTAGGCATTGACTCGGTTAAGATCGAAGTACTGACAGGAAAAGAGCAGGAGAAACTGGCGGACGCAATGGTCACCGGGGCGAAGGAGACGGGGTTCGACTTCTTCCGGATCAACGGCGAGCAGGTACGGGTGAGCGATGCTACGCTCCTGATCGGCGTCGAAGGGCAGAAGACACTCGGGATCAACTGCGGCGGGTGCGGGCACGCCAGCTGTGCAGAAATGGCAAAAGCGGTGGTGGCAGGAAAGAATAAGGGTGCACTCTACCCCGGCCCGAATTGCGTGTTCAAGATCTCCGACCTCGGCATCGCTGTGGGATCAGCCGTCAAGACCGCAGCAATCCACAACGTCGACAACCGCATCATGTTCACGGCAGGCGAGGTTGCGATGAAACTCGGCCACCTCAAAGGATGCAGCGTGGCGTACGGGATCCCTCTCAAGGCATCAGGCAAGAACATCTATTTCGATGTCCCGATGCATGAACACTGAATCCCTGCTTTTCTGCATGCCATATGCAGCATGCAACCTTTTTTCGTGTACCGTTCACCAGATCGATGCACGATATCATGAGCAGCACCCGGTTACCCACCCTGTTCGTCTCGCACGGGGCGCCGACCCTCATCCTGGAAGACGTCCCGGCACGGGTCTTCCTGCAGTCCCTTGGCACCCGCTTTCCCGGCATGATGGGCGTCCTCTGCATCTCGGCCCACTGGAACCTCGATGTGCCCGCAGTAAATGCCGTGGAGCACCCGGAGACCATTCACGATTTCTACGGGTTCCCGCAGTCGCTCTACCGGATGAAGTATCCCGCACGCGGGAGCCCGTCACTTGCCGGCCGGGTTGCAGGGCTCCTTGACCGTGCGGGAATCACCTGCACCACGGACACTGCCCGCGGCCTCGACCACGGGACCTGGGTCCCCATGATGCTGATGTTCCCGGGTGCGGATGTCCCGGTAGTCCAGCTCTCGATCCAGCGCAACCTCGATACGGCCCGACACCTTGCTCTTGGAGAGGCGATCGCGGGACTGCGGGACGAGGGCATCCTCGTCATGGGGAGCGGCGGGGCGGTCCACCCGCTCGGCGACCCGATTGCCTCGCTTGGCGAGGGGGCATCCACGGAGGCGTGGGCGGAAGAGTTCAATGACTGGCTGGCGGACGCGGTCATCCACGGGGATCGTGACAGCCTGATCGGGTACCGGGAACTCGCCCCCCACGCCCTTCGGGCACATCCTTACCCCGACCATTTTATGCCCATCCTCGCCGCACTGGGTGCTGCGGGGCCGGGCGCCCGGGGGACCGTGATCCACCACAGCTGGAACCTCGGCGATCTCGGTATGGATGCGTACACGTTCGACTAAAAAATGATGGGTACCGTGGATCGCCGGGGCTGAACACCTGAAAGATCCAAAACAGCAAGAATGGGGGAATAACCCGGAACGATTCAGTCAGCAGATCCGGCAAGGGCGGTGCGGATCTGGTCCTTGACCGGCACCGGGAGGTCCAGGCCGTCAAGTGCCTTCCCGAGGAGGAGCCTGCCCATCTTCTTCCCTTCGGGCGTGGCAAGATAACTGTCGATAGTCTTCTGTCCTTCAGGGGATGCAAGGAATTTCCGTATCGTTTCCTGTCCTTTCGGAGATGTCGCGTACCCTGCAATCATGCCCTGCATGCAGTCAAGCTGTACCATGAGTGGAGCTCCTTTCCCAGCTTGTGGAGCGGAATGCCAGATAAAGGCTCGTACCTGTATGCATGCCGTTCCACGGGGCACCTGAGGGCACCATACTTTCACCCTCCTCAGGCTCGCTGTTTATCTGCCCGGCCAGTTCAGTGATCGGTGCCATGCTGATCGAACTCCGCAGGGGCATCACCCTGCACCCGGCAACATTCACTGCGGTCATTGCACCGGAGGCGGTTATCCTTGCCGCACTCAACGGGAACCCCGACCTCCGCCGGTTTCTCTTCCTCTTCATCTGCGGCAACTACTCCCGGCTCATCTCCCGCATCAGCCGGGACGCAGCGAACTTCGAAGTCCGGCGACCGTTCACCGCGGACCAGCTCCTGACGGTCCTGAACGAGGCGGGGCATACCATTGTCTTTGTAGAGCACGATCCCACCCTCTTCGAGGGGGCAGGCCACCTGCTCGATCCCCTCTCCGTGGCACTGAAGCAGGCAGGGCACGAGTCGCTCGTAATCCTCTATACTCCGGCCATGGACCGGAGTTTTTCTGCTCTGGCCCGGCAGGCAGACCGGCTGATCGAACTGCTGCCCGCGCAGGAACCTGAGCGCCGGCAGCCGTACCAGGGGGCGAGGTCCGGCCGTGGCGGTGCCATGCCAAAGGCGCAGCAGACGCTGGAGGTCTCCTGATGGGCCGGAGTTTTTCCAGCGTCCGCCAGGAACTCAAAAGTGTGGCGGAACGCTGGGAGAGGACTGCGCGACATACCGAAGGAACCGCCCATTCTGCCGGGGAGAGGCTGGCCGGGATGGTAAAGCAGCACTCATCCGAGACGTTCTTCGGCTGCAACGGCCCTGCCGAGGCAGCACTTTTCTCAGTACTGGTGGAAATGCACCGGTGGCGGGATAACGACGAGGCCTCGGGAGAAGGGGTGGCCGGGGGAGATAGCGATGTGGATCCTTGACTCTGCGTTCCGCAGCGGTGTGAACCTCTGGTGCAAAGGTGAGGGAGGGACAGGAACCGTTACAAGGGTACACCATGATTACGATCCCCCGTTCTTCCTCCACCTGCCCGACCCGGACCGGCACCACGAGATGATCGCGGCGCTGGAGGAACAGTACCGGGCAGAGGCGTGCACGTTCCGGACGCTCTTTGGGCCTCTTGAGGGCTGGGTAGTATATGCAGACCGGGCCACGGCCGAAACGATCGAGCGGCAGGTGAACTTCGAGGCGCAGTTCTACAACGTGGATGTGCGCCGGGACCAGCGTTTCCTTGCCGAACGCGGGCTTGTTCCCTGCGGGGAGATCCTTGCCTCCCGGTTCTCCCCGTCAGTCCCGCACGATCTCTGCGTGATGGAGATCCGCATCCGGGACAACCCCGCCCGGGCATCATCCTGCACGAATGTGGAGGTGATCCACGAACGGACCGGGCGGGCAGAGCGGCTGCACGGGGAGGGACGGACAGTCCTTACCGATCTCCTTACCCTCGCGGATGCCTGTAATCCCGATGTGGTCCTCATGTCCCATGCGGACCTCTGGATGCAGAAACTGGTGGCGTGGGCGGAACGTTCCGGCCTCGCCCCGCCATTCACCCGGACCGGGAAGTACCGGACCATGGGGTCGCGGTCCTACTGGAGTTACGGCAGGATGGAGCACAAGGCAGCAGCGCTCATTCCCGACGGGAGAGTAATAATCGACACCGATCAGTCGTTCGTGTACCTCGAGGGGGGACTTTCAGGCGTCCTGATGGCAGCCCGTCTCTCCGGCCTATCGCCGAACCTCGCCTCACGGTTCACGCCGGGTACGCTCATTAGCAGTTACGAGACCTACGAGGCGGTGCGGCGGGGAATCGCGGTGCCGTTCCGGAAGAACGATGTGGAGTCTGTACGGAAGTGCACCGCACTCCAGGCCGCGGACCGGGGCGGGATGATGTTCCAGCCGGTGCCGGGCATTTACCCGGACGTGGACGAGATCGACTTCACATCCATGTACCCCTCGATCATCGTGCAGGCGAACCTCTCGCCCGAGACCCTTCACGACACGGGGCGCCCGGGGTTCCTGCCCGGGGTGCTCGAACCGCTCGTAACCCTGCGGCAGGAGACGAAACAGCTGAAAAAGAGCGAGCCGAAGTACGAGGGGATCGATTCGATCTTGAAGTGGATGCTTGTAACCTGTTTCGGGTATACGGGCTACAAGAACGCGAAGTTCGGGCAGATCGAGGTCCACGAGAAGATCACCGGCCGGTCGAGGGAGATCCTGATGCAGACCAAGGAGATCGCCGAGTCGATGGGGTTTACGGTGCTGCACGGGATCGTGGACTGCCTCTGGGTGCAGGGTCCCGGGATCGAAGCGCTCCGGGAGCGGGTGGACCGGGAGATCCAGCTTTTTACGGAGGTCGAGCACTTCGACTGGCTCGTCTTCCTCCCCCAGAACAACGGGACCGGCGCCTACAACCGGTATTACGGTAGGCTCTCCGATGGCAGCATGAAGATCCGGGGCATTGCCGCCCGCCGTCACGATACCCCGGCGTATATCCGCACCATGCAGCGCAGGATGCTGGACGCGATGGCCGGCGCCCGCACAGTTGCTGAACTTCATCAGCACCGGAACGAGGTCAGGGTCATCTTCCGTGACGCTGCAGAGCGGCTGCCTTCCGCAGACCCGCAGGACCTCCTCATCAGCCGCAGGATCAGCAGGCTCACGTATGCCCACCGCTGCATCGAGGGGGCGGCCGTGGAGGCGTACCGCGGGGGCGGGGTGCCGGTAGAACCGGGCATGAAGATCCGGTACGTGGTGAGGGATGCCCGGAGGTACATGGTGGATACGGAGTGGGAGGCGGGGACGTTTGACGTGCCGTACTACCGGGGGCTCCTGGAGAAGGCGTGGGGGGAGGTGGAGTATGCGTTCACCTGCGGGAAGTCGGGGGCGTGAGGGGCGGACGGGACCGGTGAAGCGTGCGGATCTGACAAGTGGCGGGGATCACTTCCGCACCCTGCAGGTTGATCTCCCTGATTGAACGGGCATTTAAAAGGCTCGTGTACACGTTAAGCAAATTTTATTTAGTTAGTGCAAGTAAAATTGATCCTGTATTACTATGCATATTATGGAAGGATATCTGCCCTGGCAGTGGTGCGTCTTCTGGTACCTTGTATCAGCGCCGTTCATCATATACGGGATTTACCTCTTGAATAAACAGGTGAAGGAACACCGTGAAACACTCTCACTGCTTGCTGTGTCAGGGGCTTTCATCTTCCTTCTCTCCTCACTGAAGATGCCGTCGCCTGTTGTGGGAAGTTGTTCCCATCCCACGGGGACCGGGTTATCGACTGTGCTGTTCGGCCCGTTCATTACCTGTGTCCTCAGCGCCATCGTGCTTGTATTCCAAGCGCTGTTCATGGCCCACGGGGGTATTACCACGCTTGGTGCCAATGATTTCTCGATGGGAATTGCGGGACCGCTCCTCGGGTATGCGGTGTACCGGGTAGCAAAGGCAGTGAACCTGAACATATTTGTCAATATCTTCCTCGTCGCATTTGTCGCGGATCTCTTTACCTATGTTATCACGGCAATCGAGCTCGCAGCGGCATTCCCGGCAACGCACGGGGGTTTCCTGATCTCCTTTGAAACCTTCTTTGCAATCTATGCGGTTACGCAGGTTCCTCTTGCGATCGTTGAAGGCCTCCTTATCGCGCTCGTGTTCAAATATATCGTCCAGAGCCGGGGCGACATTCTCGTCAAACTTAAAGTTCTTACTACGGAGCAGGTCACAAAAATCATGGAGAGTTTCGCATGAATTTCAGGACGCTCATGAAGTACAAACTTGAGATCCTCTTTGCGGTCTTCATCGTCATCTTTGCAGCGGTCTTCCTCATAAATAATGCCCATATCCAGGCAACAGCCAAGCCCGGGCAGGAGACCTGGCAGGGATCGGACGACCAGGGAAGCGATGCAATATTAGCTACAGGATACACCCCCTGGATACAGCCGATCTGGACGCCGCCAAGCACTGAAGTCGAGTCCCTGCTCTTCAGCATCCAGTCAGGCCTTGGGGCGTTCGTGATCGGATACTTCTTTGGATTTTACCGGGGTAAACGCGATAGTGTAAACCCTGCATAATCCCCCTCTTTAATTTACTGACGTCAGAAACGTCCGATGACAGGAATTCCCTATGACGTTTATGGAAGAGAACCTGGATTACTATGCCCAGTCAAATGCCTTACGGGACGTAAACTGCTATCTCAAACTCGTCCTGGGAATGGGAGCCATATTCATCTGTGTTGCCTCGCCGGCCCCGCTGGCCCCGCTGTTTATCCTCCTTACTCTTTCTGCAATCACCCTGGTATTTGCAAAAATACCGGTACGGGTCTATGTGGAACTCCTTCATATTCCCGTACTATTTGCATTCTCCTCCGTGATCGTTATCCTGTTTTTAAACGGGGGTGGCGATACTATCCTTACGTTTACGGTCGCGAACGTCCCGCTGACCATCACGACAGGCTCCGCGAACCTCGCATCCCTTGTACTTGTCCGGACATTCGGCGGGATGTGCGGGCTCTTCTTCATTGCCCTGACAACGCCCATGACCGAGATCTTTTCTGTGATGCACAAACTGCGGGTCCCCCCTGTCGTGGTCGATCTCTCCATGCTGATCTACCATTTTATCTTCGTCTTTATCGCCCAGACAATTGCAATCCATAACGCACAGACCATCCGCCAGGGATATACCTCATTCAAACGCTCTCTCAATTCCATGGCGATGCTCGGGGCAATGCTCTTCATCCGGGGATGGAAGGAAGCCGAAGACCTGATCATAGCAATGGACTCGCGGTGCTATGACGGTAAACTGGAGTTGCCGGGGCAGCAGAACCCCCCGAAACCGGTTGCGATTATGTCCGTTGCCGTATATCTGGGTCTCTGCATTACTGTTGCCGTTATGACCAGCACGATAGTGCCTTTCAGGTGAACCATGACAAACCTGCTCGAATTTGACAATATTCATTATGCCTACCCGAACTGCCGGGAATCACTTTCCGGGGTAACATTCTCGATAAAAAAAGGAGCCAAGGTTGCACTGGTCGGCCCCAATGGCGCCGGGAAAACGACCCTGCTCCTGATGTTCAACGGGGTACTCGAACCCTCGAAGGGCCGGGTTTTATTCAACGGTGAACCGCTCCAGTACAATAGCCGCTCGCTGCGCGAAGTGCGCAAGAAGGTCGGGCTGGTATTCCAGAACTCAGATACCCAGCTCTTCGCACCCACGGTATACCAGGACGTGGCGTTTGGTCCCCTGAACCTCGGCATGACGCCGGACGAGATCAGGGCCACGGTCACGCGATCCCTTGCCGCCGTAGGTCTTTCCGGGTACGAGAAACGGCCCCCTCACCAGTTGAGCGGCGGCGAGAAGAAACGGGCTGCAATTGCCGGGACCCTTGCGATGGAACCGGAAGTTCTCGTCTTTGACGAACCCACGAGCTCGCTCGACCCGGCCGGCGCTGCCGACCTCATGGAACTGCTCGATGAACTTAATTCCCAGGGAAAAACGATCATCATCTCGACCCATGACGTGGAGCTCGCGTACCTCTGGGCGGACCAGGTCATCCTTGTGAACAAAGGGACGGTGATTCATGCGGGTACTCCCGAGGAAGTCTTTACGGATCCCGCTCTCATCACGTCCTCGAATCTCCGGATGCCTGCGGTGCTCGAAGTCTATACGGAGCTTGTTTCGCGGCAGATGATCGGGAAGACCGGGTCGCCAAAATCTGTCCTCCAGCTCGTCAGTTCGCTCGAACAGATCTCCAGTAAACCGAAAATTGACAGGGCCCCTGGAACCATCACGGTCTGCAATGTGGATGCAACCGGTGTTGAAGACATCAAGGTGTGGGTGACCCACAATCCCGGGCACAAGCGTGGGGCAATGGGGGCACGGGCGAAGAATATTGCCGTGCGGGAATCGATATCGCTTGATTTCTCGTATGGCGTGATAGACAAAGGCATCCTCCGGGCGCTTGTCGGGGAATCCTCGCTGCTCCTGACGCCGGCATCGATGGTGCCGCACGTGTTCCGGCGGGTTGAGACGTACTGCCGGGAGAGCGGTAACACCATCTGCGTACTTCCCATGGAGAATGCGAGAACTGCACCGAAAACCGGTGAATAAATGAAGAGGAAAAATGGAATGATCATGAGAGTGACCGTGATGAACGCGATGCACATCATAACCACGGCCATCCCCATACGCACGGCATTGTTGATCCTTCCATCCTCGCCACAGAACGGGGTATCCGGGCAGTCAGGTGGTCGTTTGCCGGCCTGTTCGTAACCGCACTGTTCCAGATAATCATCGTGTATTATTCCGGCAGCACTGCACTGCTCGCCGACACTATCCACAATTTCGGCGACGCACTCACCGCGATCCCGCTCCTGTTCGCATTCCTGCTGGCCCGGTGGAAACCAACGAAACGGTTCACCTACGGGTATGGCCGTGTCGAGGATCTTGCAGGAGTATTCGTGGTCTTCATGGTCCTGATCTCGGCGGTTGTTGCCGGGTATGTTTCCATAGACCGGCTCTTCCACCCGCAGCAGGTAACATTTCTCTGGGCAGTAGCTGCAGCAGCACTGGCCGGATTTATTGGGAACGAGGCCGTGGCACAGCTCCGCATCCGGGAAGGAACCGAGATAGGCAGTGCTGCCCTCGTTGCTGATGGTTATCATGCACGAACAGACGGGCTGGCGAGCCTCGCGGTCCTGATCGGTGCAGCTGGTGTTTACGTTGGATTCCCGCTTGCCGATCCGATTATCGGGCTCATCATCACGATTGCGATCTTCTGGATCGTCTGGGACTCGGTAAAGACTATTTTTACCCGGCTCCTCGATGGGGTTGATCCGGTGATCACGGACGAGATTCGCTATACTGCCGATCACGTTGAAGGTGTCGCAGAGATTACCGATGTCAAAGTCCGTTGGTTGGGACACCGGCTTCATGCGGAGGTCAATATCACGGTCGACTCAACACTTTCCGTTGAGAAAGGCCACGCGATTGCAAAAAGAGTTCCGGCACGAACTCCTTCACCATCTCCGGTATCTTTCGGATGCCACCATTCATGTCGATCCGGTGACGGCTTCGGGATCCGATTACCATCATATTGCTGAGCATAATCACGACGGGCTGCCTGTGCATTCGCACTGAACAGATCATCGCGGATTCCCCATGAGGAGGGGATGAGGGGAACCCCCTCCCCCGGGAGATGGGGATCAATGCGTTTTTAAAAGAACACGATAAGGGGGGACGTTGCCCCTCCAAATGTTGATTTATAAGGCCGGGAAAATGTGCAGCCTTTTACATACCAGCGGACCCCGGGTGATTTGATACGAACACAGTTTGCCGTAGAGAATCCGTTTATACTCACAAAAAATACGGTATATTCATTGTTACATTTTGAAAATTAATCAAACGTGATAATTAAAACACAACATTCTTAACATCTCAAGTGTTACTAAAAATTATATTAGTATTACTGAGGAGACAGAGAGACCATGCACATTCCTGATGGTTATTTAGGCCCGATCACGTTTGTAATTATGTACCTGATTATGATCCCGATCTGGCTGTACGCCGGATACTGGGTACAGAAATCGCTCCGGACCCGGCAGGTGCCATACTTGGCGCTGGCCGCTGCGTTCTCGTTTGTCATCATGATGTTCAATGTCCCCGTTCCCGGTGGCAGCTCGGGACATGCGGTCGGCAGTGCGCTGGTCGCGATCATCCTTGGCCCCTGGGCAGCGGTTGTAACCACGTCCGTCGCACTCCTCATCCAGTGTCTCATTTTCGGAGACGGAGGAGTTACGGCGTTCGGCGCGAACTGTTTCAACATGGGCACGGTCATCCCGTTCGTGGGATACTACACCTATAAACTCCTCAGCGGGAACTCGCCGATTGCCTCGAATCTGAGGATCGCTGCCGCTGCGATTGGCGGATATGCCGGGTTAAGCGTTGCTGCCGGTGTCGCCGGGTTTGAGATGGGTATCCAGCCGATCCTCGAACATACGGCCGCCGGCGTTCCCCTTTATATGCCGTATGGGCTCAATGTTACCGTGCCGGCAATGCTGATCGATCATATGGGTTTCTTCAGCTGGGTAGAATTGATCATTACCGGCCTGGCATTTGCGTACATTGCGCGGAACAATCCTGAGATCATCTTTGATTACAAATCCGGGAATGATAAGAAACCGGATGCCGGCCAGGGGGCAGCCCCGGCATGAGGGTGGTGAATACCATGGATATAATGGACACCTTCAACAGTCTGGACAGGACATTTAAAGTGCTCGTTATTGCACTGATTGTACTTGTCCTCTTAGTGCCTGTCGGATTAATCGCAACCGGAACTGCGTACGGGGAATGGGGACCCAATGAACTCCAGCAAGCTGTAGGGTATGTGCCAGCCGGGCTCCAGCACCTATCCGGCCTCTGGACTCCGGCCCTGCCCGATTATGATTTCCCGGGCGGACATGATACCCTCCCGAGCCAGACCCCGGGATATTATGCATCAGCGATCATTGGCGTTCTCATCTGCGGCGGTGTGGGGTACCTGGTGGCAAAGGCCATCATCAAGAGGACCGACTGAACCCAGAAGGACCCTCTCCTTTTTTTCACACCCGGCGCAACAGGATACATCCCAGACCGGGATACGGATCTGGTATGGATGGTGAGACCGGTTTGCAGAGATTGTTATCAGATATCAGTGAACCCTGTGATCAAAATGATTGCCATGTCAACGAAAAAACCGTCCGCAGTCTGGCGAACCATAACTATCCCATCCCATATCCGGTTGATTACCCGGTGGATACATGAGAACCAGAGCCTGGTATATAGTGCTATTATCGGGTTCTGTCTCTCAGTGACCGTCCTCTATAAAATCATACACGGGTAAGGATCATGAAAATCGTGATCCCCATGGGGGTAGTGAACTATTCAATTGCCGGAGATCCGTGCACATGCTCATGCTCTCGGGTGTGGGCATGCAGGTGCTCGTGGACAAGTTTGCCGTGACGGTGCGTGTGACGGTGGATGAGGTTGGCAGACATCAGCAGCTCCCGGTTGCCCATGACGCTTGCGCAGTCTGAATCCGCTTTTATCGTGTGATCTTCCCCGACCACGATGGCGCGGGTACTGATCTGTTCGACGATATCGAGGTCATGCGTGGCCGTAATGATGGTCTTACCATGCTTCGCAAGCTCCTGGATGAGCTCAATCAGCCAGATCTGGCTGCGCGGGTCAAGGCCCCCGGTGGGTTCGTCAAGGAGCAGGACATCGGGATTTGTCGAGAGGATCGATGCGATACAGACCTTCTTTTTCTCGCCGCCGCTTAACATGTGGGGTGCCCGGTCCCTCAGGTTTTCGATTCCCAGCATTGCGATAACCTCTTCCGTACGCTTCTGCACTTCGTCGGGAGGTATGTCAAGCTGGAGCGGACCGAAGGCAATCTCGTCAAAGACCGTTGAAGAGAACAGCTGGATGTCCGGGTTCTGGAACAGGAAACCCACTTTTTTCCGGAAGAACCGGTGATATTCGTTGTCTTCGAGCGTATCGAATACCTCTTCTTTTACCGGGATGCCAAATGCAGAAAACTCTCCCGAAGTCGGATACGTCAGTGCATTGAGTATCGAAAGGAGTGTGGATTTGCCGCTCCCGTTGGCCCCGAGGATAGCGGTCTGTTCTCCGGCACGGAATGACAGGGTCACCCCCCTGAGCGCTTCGAACCGTCTCAGGTACGTATAGGATACATCGCGCAGATCAAATATTGGTTCCATCATGTGCCTCGCCGGTCCTCGTTAAACCCGTATAAGATTCTGGGACGCAAGCATCAGGAATATACTAAGCGCAATCACGCTCACGCACGCCACGTAATCGCGCCGGTGAATGGAATACCGGTGCATGATCCTGATATCGCCGTTGAATCCCCGCGAGACCATGGCCCCGTGCACCTTCTCGCTCATGCTGAGTGCTTTTATGAGGGTATAGCCGACGCGTCCGCCTACCCATTTCTGTTCCTCGATTAAAGGGAGGGCTTTGAGGGCCCGGCTTTTTTTCGCCGTGTAAAAATCCCTGACTATTTCGGTGAAGAGGAAAATATACCGGTAGCACATGTCCATCGTAAGGACATAGACCTTGGGCACTTTGAGCGACCGGAGGGATTTGAAGAGCAGGTCCCGGGGTGTCGTGAGGAACAGGAGGACTGCTGCTGATACGCAGGTAGCCACTCTCAGCACGAACGTAAGTGCAAGCATCGTTCCCTGCACGGTGATGGTAATAACAGGCGGCAGTGCAAACGGGCCAAGGTGCGCGCCCGGGCCGAGCCTTGCAAGGGTTACCAGCGCATCGCCGGGCATAAAGACGTTGAAGAGGATCGGGATCATGATGATCCCCGCAAAGATCGGGATGAACACCCAGACGCGCTTGAGAAAGAAGCCAAGTTCTATCCTGCTTGCCCAGGCAGAGACAAGCGTCAGTACGTAGACGATTGCGAGAAGACGGATATCGCGTGTCATCGCTACGGCAAAGATGAGAAATACCATCGAAATCAGTTTTACGCGGGGGTCGAGGCTCTGCAGCAGACCATCGCGTTTTGCCATACTGTCATTTACCAGGCATTCTTCAAAGAATGTGAAGATATCGGAGATTGTTTTCTGGACGAAATTTTTCCGTTTCCCAGCACTGACCGTACAACAGGGGCAGGGGCCGATTTCGATCTCCTTCATCCATTCAGGCAGCATAAAGGTTCCACGATGTTTCCCACCGGACAAAAACAACGAATGGGATCCCGGTGAACAATAAGCACCGGGGGTTATTACTATTGTAATCTCTAGTAGCACGAGTGATGATAAATATGTTTTCTTTGGTGATCTAGTCTGACATATTTTCGGGTTTGGATGAAATTAAACGTACAAATATATACGGAATGATGAAAAAAACCACCATTCTCTGTCTTCGCACCCTGCATGACGGCAGGCAAAAGGATCACACCGGTGCTCCTTTTATTCCGTTCACTTTACTCCTGATATTCAGTAGCCTGGTAGTATATACCAAGGAATTCCGGTAAAACCTGCCGATACCGAGTTCATGGAAATCTCTGCTGCCTCGTTCTCTAAAACCTTAAAAACCTATCAGCCATGATATTCTCATCCTGATGTTACCTTGGCCATGGATGACGACCTCTCCCGGATTGGCATTTCGCTGCCGGAACACCTGCCCGACCGGTTCGATGAAATCCTGAACTACCGGGGGTACTCTTCACGATCGGAAGGCATACGCGATGCGATTCGCACGTACATTACGTATTATAAATGGATGTCGGACGTCAAGGGTGAGCGTGAAGGTGTTATCACCACGGTCTATGATCACGATCAGCGGAACCTCCTCACCACGATCGCCGATATCGAGCACGAGTACAATACCATCATCAAGGCGTCCCTCCATTCACATATGACCTAGGACCGGTGTCTCGAAGTGATCCTTGTTCATAGAGATGGCTCACAGCTAAGGCGCTGGCGGAGCGCCTGATGGCACAGGAAGGGGTCGGGTCAGTAGAACTGACAACGTTACGCTTGAAGATTGACGGGAATCTCCCTTTCCCTGATCTTTGTCGTCGCTGTCCCGGTGAGCGTCTGGCTGACCGCAGTCCGCCGGTTCTGGACCGGTTCCTCCACCCGAACCTTTTTGTGATCCTGTCGCCATCATCTCCCCATGGAACACCCGTTCGGCCATGGATTTGTCACCAGCATCACGCTGATCGCCATGCATTTTGCCCTGCCACCGGAACAGGCCTGGCATGGCGCCGGCGACCATGTCGCAGGACTGGTACTGCCGGAGAAATTCCGGGGAACGGAAGTCGAAGAACTCACGACCATGCTCCGGAAGAAGGTGATCTGGCACCAGCCGGGTTCCATGGACAGGGAAGATGCCCGCGAGGTACTTGTCACCCTGCAGCGGCTCATCGTAGCGATCGATCAAGGGCTGGGAATTGCAGATGCGAATCTCGGCGAGTTCGGGTGAAGAATCACGGGTTATTTCTCCCTCATCTGTGATTCGTCGAAACCCGGGTGGCTCTCAGGTCTCCCCTGATACCGATAAAAAATATGAATCAAACGCCAGGAACGCCCCTCGTATTCAATCCTGATACCTGATAACGATCCTGTTTGCCAAGGGTATTAGGTCCGGTTAGCGCACTTTTGGCTTTCGTCGTGGACCTTCCAAATAGGGGCAGGAATGGGCATTTTCTGGAGTGGAAAGCAGGGTAATTTAGTGAATTCGGCAGTTTTTCGGGTTCCCGAAACCGGTAGTGTCTTTTTAAAACGACCGTAAACACCTCCGTTTTCAAAATGGAGCCCAATTTAAAGATGGGGATCCCGGCAGGGAGAGGCGTTCCCCTGAGTCATGTTCTCCGACGGAAGGACCGGCTACGGGGTATCCATCGGGAGAGGATCCCCTGGAGAATTACCCGGACTGGCAGGTACGATCCCCTGCCGGGCAACAGGTGCTTCTGCCACTCCGGGTTTCGGCACCGGTGATTTCTCCGCCAGCGGCTGCCCGTCCCGCCCGAGCTCCACGAGGCCGGTATCGCAGACCCGGAAGAACCGGAACGCATACCCGGACGAACAGAACCAGAGCTCCCGGGAGATCTCGCGCGATGACGGGAAGAGCCGGAGGCCGGCGATCTCATCCGCTGCCTCGCGCTCCAGCCAGCGGATCGTGCAGCGAAGGTACCGCATCCGTTTGATCTTCACCGGTGCAAAAATTTCCGGGGTCGTGATGGTGAAGTCGGCATTCATCCCGGCCCCGCGCTCGTAGTACTGTACGTCGCCGCGCTGCCGGGCGATCGGGTCTGCCTTCTCCAGTGCCTTGAGCGGGTGGCGGCTCATGAGGTGGCTCCGGAAAATTTTCCTGAGGGATTTTTTATTTTTTGTATGGTATCATCTCATGAAGGTATTTTTACGAGAACCGGCTGTAGTTATTTTGAAGGGGGCCGGTCCAGATGTTTCCGGAATTATTTTTCGTAAAATTATATACGCTTTGTAGTAGGGGTCGATGTATGTTGGAGAGTGACCTTTCTGAATGAAAATCATGGATCTTTGCCTGCGGGTCCGGGCACTTCACCGTTCGAGCCGGTGCACCCACAGCAAAGCCCCCGACCCTGAACAGGTTATCATAGGAATTCCGGAAATATTAGGTATTGCGACAAAATGTTCCCGTCGGTACGCAGAAATTATAATTTCCCCCCAATCTAAACGACCGCAATCGTTTATACGCCAACCAACCAATAATTGTTGTGATTTCCGTACAGGTTTTTTTCGTTTTTTCGCGGGGTGATTCCGCGTGACCGAGACGTACGATGCATCCCATATCACGGTGCTCGAAGGCCTCGCCCCGGTCCGTGAGCGCCCAGCGATGTACATCGGCAGCACCGATACCCGCGGCCTGCACCACCTGGTCTACGAAGTCGTCGACAACTCAATCGACGAAGCGCTCGCCGGGTTCTGCACCCGGATCGCCGTCGTCATCAACAAGGACGGGTCGCTCATGGTCGAGGATAACGGCCGGGGGATCCCCGTCGACGTGATGGAGAAGAACCACAAGAGTGCGCTCGAAGTCGTCCTGACCGTCCTCCACGCCGGCGGCAAATTCGACAAGGAGACCTACCAGGTCTCGGGCGGTCTCCACGGTGTCGGTGTCTCGGTGGTGAATGCCCTCTCGAACTGGCTCTCGGCCCGGGTCTACCGGGACGGGAATATCTACGAGATGCGGTTCTCGAAAGGCAAGCCCACCTCATCGCTCACGACCCGTGAGGAGAGCCTCGCCGAGCTCCTCGCCCGGTACCAGCAATGGTATGGCGAACCGGCCCCCTTCGGCCGGGCCCCGGCATTGGCAGCCCCTGCACCCGATAATATCACTGGCCGAGTTCCCGTCCCGCCCTTAGGTGCCATTACCGGCCAGATCGATCTCACTACTGCAACCCACTATCCGACCGGAAACGAGCAGGAAGACCGGGCATCGCTCCTTGCGACGCTCGGGAACAAGCTCACCGGCACCCGGATACATTTCGTCCCTGACGCGACCATCTTCGAGACGACGACGTTCGACTACGATACCCTCTCCCACCGGCTCCGTGAACTCGCGTTCCTGAACGCCGGCCTCACGATAACCATCACCGATGAACGCACGGTCGATTCCGTCACGCTTGCGGCCACGGTCGCCACCTATTGTTATGCCGGCGGGCTTTCCGAGTTTGTGAAGTACCTCAACGAAGGCATCGAGGTCATCCACCCAAACCCCATCTATATCACGAAAAAAGACGCTGAGAACAAGCTCGAACTCGAGGTCGCGCTGCAGTACACGACCCAGTACGACGAGAAACTCTACACGTACGTTAACTCGGTCAACACCCGCGAAGGCGGCACGCACCTCGAAGGCTTCCGGAGCGCGATCACCCGGGGCATCAACGTCGTTGCGAAGCGGAACGGCCTCATCAAGGAGAACGCCCAGGTTACCCTCCGGGGCGAAGATGTCAGGGAGGGCCTGACTTCAGTCGTCTCGGTCAAGATGGCCAACCCCCAGTTCGAGGGCCAGACCAAGATGCGGCTCGGGAACAGCGCCGTCAAGGGGATTGTCGATTCTCTCGTGTACGCGGCGCTCACCGAGTACTTTGACGAGAACCCGGGCGTCCTCAAGATCATCGTCGAGAAAGCGCTCTCGGCCGCAAAGGCCCGCGAGGCCGCACGGAACGCCCGGGAGCTGGCCCGGCGCAAGAGCTCGCTCGAATCTGCCGGCCTGCCCGGGAAGCTCTCGGACTGCTCCGAGCGCGACCCGAAAAAGAGCGAGATCTATATCGTTGAAGGTGATTCTGCCGGCGGCAGCGCCAAGCAGGGCCGGGACCGGAAATTCCAGGCAATCCTTCCCCTCAGGGGAAAGATCCTCAACGTCGAAAAAGCAGGCGAACACCAGATCCTCAAGAACGCTGAGATCCAGACGCTGATCAACGCCATCGGCACCGGCATTCTCGACAAATTCGACCCCGAGCGAGCCCGCTACCACCACATCATCATCATGACGGATGCCGATGTCGATGGTGCGCACATCCGGACCCTCCTCCTCACGTTCTTCTACCGGTACATGAAGAAACTCATCGAGCTCGGGTACGTGTATATCGCCCAGCCACCTCTCTTCCGCGTATCAAAAGGGAAAGATGAGAAGTACGTGTACAAAGAGGCCGAGATGCAGAAGGTCTCCGCCGCTATGGGTGATAAGGGAGTCTCCATCCAGCGGTACAAGGGTCTCGGCGAGATGAATGCCCAGCAGCTCTGGGACACGACCATGGACCCCGAGAACCGGATCTTC
>NZ_JBAVIG010000018.1:0-3689 GCF_049686655.1 Methanoregula sp. | reverse complement strand
GAAGAGCTCTTTGACAAAGTCTACGAGCGCATGTGCGAACTTACCCAGACCGAGCCGATCTGGCTTGCGGCAAAGGAGAACCGGAAATACCCGCACAACACGAACCCGGTGGTGAGCTGAAGATGACCTCAGGAGAAATTCTCGTCAAAGGCGGATTTGTCATCGACCCGACCCGTAAGATCGACGGCGACGCAGGAGATGTTGCCATCAAGGACGGCATGATTGTGGACAAAGTCAGCTCGTCCGCAAAGGTGATCGATGCAAAGGGCAAGATCGTCATGGCCGGAGGCGTGGACGTCCACTCCCACGTGGCAGGCCCCAAGGTGAATGTCGGGCGTCTGTTCAGACCTGAGGACAAACTCCTGTCAGGAACCTGCAGGAGCGCAATGGCGCAGCAGAACGGCTACCGCATGGAATCCGGCTTCTCGATCCCGAGCACCTTCAAAACCGGCTACGACTATGCCCGGATGGGCTACGGTTTTGTCATGGAAGCCGCGATGCCCCCGATCCACTCCCCCCACGTACACGAGGAGATCCACGACACCCCGATCATCGATGAGGCAGCGCTCCCCGTCTTCGGCAACAACTGGTTCGTCATGGACTACTTGAAGAAAGGCGAAGTCGAGAACACGGCATCCTATATCGCCTGGCTCCTCAAGGCCACGAAAGGCTACGGCGTCAAGGTCGTTAACCCCGGCGGCACGGCCGCCTGGGGCTGGGGGCTCAACTGCCTCAGCCTCGACGATATCGTCCCGTACTTCGAGATCACCCCCCGTGAGATCATCAAGGGCCTTCTCCAGGCAAACGAGTATCTCGGGCTCCCGCACTCGATGCACATTCATCAGAACGATCTCGGAAACCCCGGTAATTATAAAGGCACCATCGACTCGCTGAAGATTTCTGAAGGTGTCAAGGCTAAGAACAAGTTCGGACGCGAGCAGGTCATGCACTCCACCCACCTCCAGTTCCACTCGTACGGCGGCGACAGCTGGGGAACCTTCTGCTCGAAGGCAAAAGAGGTCATGGACTACGTCAACAAGAACAAGGGTCTCACGATTGACCTCGGTTGTGTGACCCTTGATGAGACCACGACCATGACTGCCGATGGTCCATTCGAACACCACCTCCACAGCCTCAACCATCTCAAATGGTGCAATGTGGATGTCGAGATGGAAACTGCCGCAGGAGTCGTTCCGTACATCTACAGCAAGGATGTTCTCCCCAACGCGATCCAGTGGGCAACAGGTCTTGAACTCGCTCTCTATGCAAAGGACATGAACCGAACCTTCCTCACCACCGACCACCCCAACGCAGGACCGTTCACCCGGTATCCCCGTGTCATCAAGTGGCTTATGAGCATGAAATCACGTGAAGCCGTGCTTGCCACTATGAAGAATACAGACAAGGTGATCGATGCAACGACAATCCACAACATCGACCGCGAACTCACCCTCTTCGAGATCGCCCAGATGACCCGGTCAGGCCCGGCAAAATGTCTAGGCCTTGGCAATCTCTACGGCGGCCTTGCACCCGGCATGATCGCCGATGTCGCAGTCTTCGACCTCAACTACAAGAACATGCCGAGCGACGCCGAGAAGATCGAGTCTGCATTCCAGCGGGCAGCCTGCTTCATCAAGTCCGGTGAAATTGTTGTCAAAGACGGCGAAATTGTCGGCCACGGCCACAAGAAGACAGTCTGGGTCAACGTCAATATGCCCGAGAACCCGCAGGTAAAGCGCGACATCACACAGAGCTTTACCAAGGACTACACGGTCCAGCTCGAGAACTACTCGGTCAAGGATTACCTTGCCCCCCACCCGTTCGTCATCAATGTAGATGTGGAGGCCTGAGGTGCAATTATGGCAACAGTAACCCTCAAACCCACGAAAGTCCCCGAGCTGATACTCGAGGGCTACAGTATAACACCCGACGCATTCGCGGGAAAGACTTCAGCCCAAATCACCGAACTCCCGGGCCACGAAGGCAAGATCCATGTCAAACTCGGGGACTTCTTCACCGTCAGCGGTGAGGCCGGTGCAACCGCAGCAGACACAAATATCGTGATTGCCGGCGATGCAACCCGCGTGAAATACATCGGCTCCAAGATGACCGCCGGGACGGTTACCGTCAACGGCAATGCGGATATGTATGTCGGGGGCTGGATGAAAGGCGGAAAAGTCCACGTTACCGGCAACGTAGACTCCTTCTGCGGGATCCAGATGGAAGGTGGGGATATCCTCGTTGACGGGGATGCCAAAAACCATGTCGGTTGTGCATACCGCGGCGACTGGAGAGGCATGAAGGGCGGCACGATCCGGATTAAGGGCAGTGCCGGTAACGACATCGGCACCTTCATGCTCGGTGGCACGATCATCATCGAGAAGAACGCGTTCATCCACGTCTCTACCCATGCAGAGGGCGGCACCGTTATCGTCAAGGGTGATGTTGAGGGCCGTGTCGGTGGCCAGATGGTAAAGGGCGACATGTACGTGCTCGGTACTATCAAGTTCATGATGCCGGGTTACCAGAAGGTGGACCGGGTCGAGAAGGAGATCGACGGCTCAAAGTTCACCTTCGACCACTACATTGGCGATCTCGGCGAGCGCCACCCCAAGAGCAAGGGCCAGGTCGTCTACGCGAACCTGTACCTGAAGGCGGCATGATCAGGCCAAATACATCACAAGCGTCACGCACAGACGGCCGGACCGGCCACCCGTTTATTTTTAATCATTATCGGAAACAGATGTTCCCGAGGATCCTATGAACGATATTGGCAATGCATTCATCAAAGGGACGCGGTACCCGGATTATTCCACGGTTGACCTCGTCCTGCGTGTCCCGGAACCGCCCCACGAACTCCCGGTCCGGGAAGGGCAGACCGTCATCAAACTCCCCAGCCCGAAACGGTTCAAAGTACCGGAGACATCAGTCCGTTCTGCCATCGACAGCTGGGAACCGGTCGGGTTCTTTTCCCGTTCATCCCTCAGTCTGAAGGAACTCTCGTACCTCCTCTGGTGCACGCAGGGATTCAAGCGGATGGTGGCGGAGACGATCCAGCTCCGGAACGTGCCATCAAGCGGCTCCCGGTACCCGCTGGAGACCTACTTTATCACCGGAGAGATCGATGGCCTTGAAACCGGGCTCTACCGCTACCTCCCGAAATCCAACAGTATCGTGGCCGAACGCCTCGATTCCGGCCTCCCGCGTGAGATGAGCACGGCAAGCATGAACTTCAAGGTTGTCACCCGGGCTGCGGTCACCTTCCTCTGGGTTGCGGTTCCTTACCGCTCCGTGTGGGCGATAGGTAACCGCGGGTACCGCAGCGTCCTCATCGAAGCCGGGCACACCTGCCAGAACCTGATCATGGCAGCAGCCTGCTTTGGCTTCGAGGTCTATCCCATCGACATGTTCCACGACGAGATGATAGCAAAACTCGCGAACCTCGATATGGAGACCCAGTGGCCCGTCTACATTGCTGCTGTGGGAAAAGCCGGGCAGAATGTGACGCTGGTCTAGGGCCCCCGTTTTTTATGTGAAAACAGGGTCTCCTTTTTGAACATACTTGTATAGTGCCAGAGTTTCTGTCCTAAAACAGTGACAGTATTTATGTCCGCTTTCAAGAGCACCGAAGAGGTGCTTGCGGGTGAAAGCGACCATGGAAATCAGAACCAAATCAGTCGTATTCTATG
>NZ_JBAVIG010000017.1:0-34759 GCF_049686655.1 Methanoregula sp. | reverse complement strand
CGCCCCGCAATTTGACCGGTTTTTGAGTTTTCGCCACAAATCGCGGGGATAATTTCCGTGGTGGACAACATGGTTCTATTTTTGTGTTCACCACCGGACCCTGATGGGAAAATACGCCCGTTCCGGCCCCGGATTGAGGGGCGAGACCGTATGTATGAGGGCAGGGCGGTTTTGTCTTATAAAGGATGGGATAATTTAGAGAAGTACTGGATCCCGGGTTAGAACATGGTATTGCTGTTTGCCGCCTTCTCCGGCACATCCTGCAGTACGTCCCAGTGCTCGACAACCCTGCCGTTTTCGAGCCTGAAGATATCCATCACGGCCACGCCCCGGTCGTCCTTATGCCGGACAAGGTGGCTGTGAACCACCACGAGGTCTCCTTCGGCGATGAGCTGTTTGAAATTGAAATGGAACGTAGGAAATGCCCTGACAAATTCCTTGACGAATGCGATGAACGGTCCGGGGCCGTCTCCTGCCCCGGGGTTGTGCTGCCGGTAATAGGGCCCCATGAACTTCGCCACTGCCTCTTCCGGCTTCTTGAGGTTCATTGCAAGGTTATAAAAATCCCGCACCGTTGTCTTGTTGGATTCCAGCTGGTCTTTCATGATCGTTTCCCCCTGCCTGAGGAGGTTCCAGCGTTCCTGAAAATATGCGCACGGATTCTCTTTTTGGAGATCATTCTCCAAACAGGACTCAGGCAAGGAGGTTATAGGCAGGTCGTAAATATATAAACCTATTGAAATGACCAAATCTCCCGGGAACTGGCTGGTACAGATGGCTGGATCCACAACCCTCGTGTTCCGGGAAGGGGAAGCGGTATAGTGAACCAGGCTTCATCCAGAGGGAGAGACAGGGCGAGGGAAAAGGTCATCTCTATCGAACCATCGTCTCTTCAGGGTACCCGACCATGAAAAACCCGACAGTGCCGATGCCTGCCCGGGGAAAAAGATGTACTGCCAGGACTCCCTGTTCAACGGTTACCCGCTTGTTCATGAGCCTGAGGGTATCATTGCTCTCCGATTCAAGACCCAGGTAGACCCGTATGCACCCGGCACGCTTTATAAGGCTGACAAGTTCCGGTGTGAGCCGGTCGATCCGGGAAAGACGTTACTTGCGGAATCTGCAATGAAAAAGAAATGATGGGCCCGCTGAGATTCGAACTCAGGACCTCCGCCATGTCAAGGCGACGTCATAGCCAACTAGACCACGAGCCCGCTTAATGTCTGATGCTCTATAGCATCTGTTCTGGTATTATTAAAAATTAGTGCACTGGTTCCTTGCCCAGGTGCCCACCGGTGCCCCCGGGTTATAAGCCGGATCCTTTATGAGACAGGATCGCCTATCTCTGGAATGGTAATCATGACTGAGGGAACACCCGCACAGAAGCAGCTCTTCTTATTTGAGCACGACGCCGGCCGGCTCGAGCTGCTCATCCGTATCGTCTACTGGATCCTGATCGGCATTGTCCTCTGGGTCTATGGGATCATCACGTTCATCGTCCTGTTTATCCAGTGGTTCCATATCCTGATCCTGGGATGCAGGAACGAGGGCCTCTCCGGCTTTGCAAAAGGCTACCTTGAGTACATGGTGCACGTGATGCCGTACACCTATGTAATGACCGACAACCGGCCGGACATCCTGCCGGTGACCGTGAAGATCTTCGAGGAATCGTAAGACCGGGTCCCTGCACCCGGTCAGGGAAACTATTTTTATTTTCTATCCAAAATGGAAATTAATCTCCTAAAAAATCCGATTTTTTGAGCGAATACATATGATTACAATCATGGTTGTGACAAGTGCGGGGCTCTTGTCCCGACTACAGAACTGCTGGGTCCCCGATGCGGCAATGCCAACGGGGCACCCTGTCCGAACCGAAGATGTTTTCCCTGAAGAAGAATGGGTGCGCCATCTGGTCGCCCCCTGTTCCGAAGGCAGATCAGAACATTCTTTTTTTCCTCGTATTTGTGCATGAGTATCTCATTCGCACACAGGCGCCAGCTTCCCCTTAAGTTTCGCCTCGGCCCCGAGCCGCATCAGCTCGACCACATTGTTTGCCATGCCCTTTGTCTTGCTCATCACCAGCGGATCCGTCCGGAAGAACTCCGCGTCCGTGATAGTGTTGAACTGGGACCCGTGGTTCCGGAGGGTGCCGGGATTTTAAAAGAGAGAGGGGCAGTTCAGCCCGTGTCAACAACATTATCGACAAAGGTAGTGAGCTGGGTCATCAGCATCGGGTCAAGCCCTTTCTCAACCGCAAGGAAGACGCCGGACACGTCCATGAGACGGAGTTTGTTGGTCACAAAATGGATAAATTTCGAAATGTTTGCCGATGAGAGATAGATCAGCATCGTACTCACAGAGTCGTACATGATGCACACTTTCTGGCCGGAATGTTCCTTGAGAACTTCCGTAACTGCAATGCCCATGTCCGTAAGGTTCGCCGGGTTATTGATATAACGCACGACACCGGGAATATTCTCGGCAGTTCCGACAGAGTTGCGGGTGACCGCATCGATGAATGAGACGCTGTCAGGGGGGATACTGCACTGGGCATACATCTTGGAGAGCACGCTGTAGGGAAAGTTCGTAGTGATAACAACCGTATGATAACCAAGAGCTGAAATTTCCCTGATTACATCACTGTTGCGCTGGCGGATCATCCCGGGGGATGCCAGGATCAGGAAGATCTTCTTCTGTTCGAGTTCATGGGGATCAATATAGTCCGGCACATCATCACCCTTCAAGGAATTTCCGGTACGCTTCGGGGATCGATTTGTTCTTCTCAACGATTGCCTTCTGGAACTCCCGGATATTCGCCTCGATCTGGGCCGCGTTCCTGGCCTGCCCTTCGAACACCATGATCGTCTCATCCTTGTCGAGCAGCCCGTTCTTCATGAGCTGCGCCGATTCCATGAGGGTGCTGCCGACAATGCTTACCGGCTGTTTCAGCCGCATGGTCATCTCGGTCATATACGCGACCAGCGCCTCCTCTGCCTTGCGCTGGTCGGTGATATCCCTCCCGATGGCGATCTCGTGGAGGGTCCCCCCGGTGCCGATCTGCCGGGTGTTCCACGAGAGGATCCGCTCCTCCCCGTTCTTTGTATGGATCGTTGTCTCGATATTTTCGAAACTGTTATGTTCGGTGATTACCTGAGAGATTTTCTGCGTTATGCTGCGGCGGTATACGGTATCGGGATAGATTTTTTTCCAGATGTCGTGCCGGCCTATCACTTCACCGGCGGAGTACCCGGTGATCACTTCTGCTGCCTTGTTCCAGACCTGGACCGTACCTTTCGGGTCGAGAACGGCAATGAGCACGTTCGCGTTGTCGATGATGCTGTCGCGGAATAGCGTGGCCTCCCGTTCGCCCGTGACATCCATACCGACAGCAATGGTCCTTGGCATCCCCGCTTCAAGGATCGTTTTGGTATTCCAGAGAATGGTGTGGGAATCACCGGAACGCGTGCGGATAACGGTTTCGAGATTCTCAAAATAATTTTTTGTTTTGAGGATATCCGCGATCTTCTGCGTAACACCCCGGCGGTACTCTTTGTCAGGATAGAGATGTTTCCAGATATTTGCGCTGCCGACAACCTCATCCCGGGAATAGCCGGTGATCGTCTCGGCGGCATGGTTCCATGAGATGACCCTCCCTTTTTCGTCAAGGACCGCAATCAGGACAAGCGCATTGTCGAGAAAGCCTGCCTCAATACAGGATTTTTGATCGTGTGTTTCCATCAGAACGTTTCCCCCGTTAACCCCGACCGTACTCGTTACAGAGAATGCTTCGTGGGATTATATGAATATATAGTGAAGGTCTCATGGAGTGAATAAAATCCGTGAACCGGGAGAACCAAGTAATCCGGACATTGCGTTTGCTTCCGGTCAGGGGGTTACCGAAAACCTGTATCCGCCGTCCGGCACAACGAGTTCGAACCGAACTCCTTTGCCGGGAATTCCGTTCTCGGTGATCGTAATACCGGTAATTGAGAGGATCTCGCGGGAAAGGAAGAGATCAAGCCCCGTATGTCTGCCAAACCCTTTGGTGAATAAGTACTTTTTATCCTCAGCACTGATACCGTTGCCATCATCTTCGAAGATGATCCGGAGAACCGTACCCGTTTCGCTCGCATTGACACGGAGAGTGGTCATGGTATCCCCGCCATAGTGCAGGGAGTTGTCAATGAGGTTATAAAACACTTTTTCAAGAAGGGGATCGGCAAATATCTCGAGTCCGGGGCACCCGGTATCAAGCCTGATATTCCCCAGGGGAAGAGCCGCCCCGGTGAACCTGACAAGTGCACTCACATCCTGCCAGACCGGGGAATGCGCACCAATCTCCTCATAATCCTTGGTGAAACTGATCTGTTCGGCGAGAACCTCGGTAATTTTCAGCTCCTTGGCAAAAAACTCCCTGAGTTCCGCCGGGTTATCGATCGCATCGGTGCTGAGCTCGATATACGCATTCAGTGCCATCAGCTGGTTCCTGATATCATGGCGGGTAATGCCGGAGAGCAGGCTGAGTTTTTTATTCAGCATGCGCAGATTGTCATCCGCCCGCTTGCGCTCGGTGATATCTATGAGTGTTTCCACGGCACCGATAATTACTCCCTTGACGTTCCGGATGGGCGCGGCAGTAAAATACAACCAGGTTCCTGATACATCCATTTTCGGGAAGAAACCAGTAGCTTCGTAAGCCCCGTCCACAAGCCGGGATTTAAAGATTTTCCCCTCGTACCATTCGGGAAGCTGTTCAACCCGCTCGTCCACGAGCAGATCCGCAAGTACCGGTCGTTTTTCATCGTAAAAGGCCTTCCACGGGTCCGTGGTTCCCAGGACATCCGCTTCTTTTACCCCGCTGTATTCTTCGATCGCCTTGTTCCAGGATAGGACCCGGTGATTTTTATCAATCACAAATTGCAGCATCGGAGAGCCGTGAAGAACAGAATTCAGGAGTGCTTCGTTCTCCCGCAGTGCGTCTTCAGCCCGCTTACGTTCGGTGACATCCCGTACTGAACCCTGGAAACCGATAATATTCCCGCGCGAATCTTTGCGGGCAACAGTGGTGATGAGAGCGTTGATGATTGTCCCGTCTTTTTTCTTTAAATCGACAGGATATTCAAACGAATACCCGTTTTTGCGAATATACCCGATGTGGGTGTCCCTGTCACGGGGATTTGCATATATGAGCGCGAGGTTAGTCCTGAGCAGATCACTCCTGCTTTCATAACCGAACAGTTCGACCGCTGCATCGTTGAAATCCACCCATCTTCCATCCGTGGTAGTGATAAATATGCTGTCCCGCGACGTGAGAAAGAAAGCACGGTATTTCTCCTCACTCTCCAGCAGTGCATCTTCCGCTTGTTTGCGCCCGGTAATATCTACAGCGAACACTAATAACCCGGTGACGGTTCCCTGTTCATCCCTGAGCGGAATCTTATCAGTCTGCACCCATAGATGCTCTCCGCTGGCCGTGGTCAGGGCCTCGATGATGCCGAGCCTTGGGTTGCCGGAATTGATCACTTCACGGTCGTCCTGGTAATATTTTTCTGCAAAATCGGGGAAGAGATCATAGCCACTTTTTCCTTCAATCTTATCGACGGCTGCCCCAAATGCCCTTGCAGCTGCAGGGTTAACCCGAATAAAATTATTCTTCGTATCCTTGTACCAGATCATTGCCGGCACATTGTCGATGATTGCCTTGTGATCAGCACTCAGCCGGCGGCACATCTGTGTATCGCGTTGCATCCGTCCGCTCAGATGAGATACCACGGCCGCGATCAGGATAAATACGCCGGAACGTGCAATCGCAGAAAGAATATCAGGTATTGCCAGGGTAACAGCCGTAAGCGACAATGCACAATAGCAGACAGAGAGAATAAACGCAAAAAGGACGCCTCGTCGGGGGTAATAATATGCGGTAAGGATGATCGGGATGTAAAACAGGTGTGGGAGCACATTCGTGACGCCAAACCTGAGCCCATACACATTGATGAGAAGAAATACAATTGAACACACGACGATAAGCGCTGGGATCAGGAGAGGTTTCTTCCGTACGTCATCGAAGAATAAAAAATCCATCGGTGATACCCCGATTGATTAATCATATAATTTCCAATAGAATTTAAGAATGTGGGTCGCAAGCAGCCTGAACGTGAGGGGGGCAGCTCTGCCTCAAAATTCCTACTTCTATCAGGGTTTTGCGTGATCATTTGCCCGGTCTCCCGGGAAAAAGAAGCCAGCTGAACGGGCAATCGAAAAAAGTATTCTCAGATCTTCTCTGAAGATATCCTGGCAAACGTAGCAGTGAAGATGCCGGGCATCGAGCGGATCTCGTCCATCACGGCAGAGGGAACTTCGCTGTCCACGTTCAGGACCATGATCGCTTCCTCGCCGGGGTTGATCCGTCCGACCTGCATGCCCGCGATGTTGATATTGCACTTCCCGAGGATCGTTGAGGCACGCCCGATGACGCCCGGCTTGTCGAGATGGCGGGAGACGATGACATAGCCCTCGGGGATCATGTCCATCGTGTAGCCGCCAACTGCCACGATCCGGCTCCGGCCCTTGAAGAAGACGGTGCCGCTTACGGATTCTTCGCCCTTATCGGTCTTCACCCTGATCGTGATCAGGTTCTTGAATCCTTTCGCTTCCTGCGTGACCGTCTCGCTGACCGTGATGCCGCGTTCTTTTGCAATGTACTCCGCGTTCACGATGTTGACCGGCTGCTGGAGGATCGGGTCAAGGAGCCCTTTGAGGGCAAGGCGGGTGACGAACTTCATGCTGCCCGCATAGGCGGAGAGTTCGCCGCCGTAGATGAGCTCCACGGAAGAGAGCCTGCCGCCGGCGATCTGGATCGCGAACCGCCCCATCTTCTCGGCGAGCTGGGTATAGGGTTCGAGGATTTCGGCATGCTCGGGAGGGACCATGGGTGCATTGACCACGTACTTCGCCGAACCACCTTTCAGCACCTCGATGCACTGCCTGGCCACCGAGACTGCCACATTCAGCTGGGCCTCGACCGTACTTGCGCCGAGGTGCGGTGTGACGATCACCTGATCGAGGGAGAGGAGCGGGGACTCGAGCGGAGGCTCGGTCTCGAAGACATCGAGCGCAGCTCCTGCCACCTTGCCGCTCTTGATCGCATCGTAGAGCGCCTTCTCGTCGATGATGCCGCCGCGGGCACAATTGATGATCCGGACGCCGTCTTTCATGGTCGCAATGCTCTTCGCATTGATCACGTGCTTCGTCTCGGCGATCAGGGGGGTGTGGACGGTAATGACATCAGCAACCTTGAACAGGTCGGCCATGGACATCATCTCGACACCGAGCTGGGCTGCACGTTCCTTGGTGATGAACGGGTCGTAGGCAACGCACTTCATGTCCATCGCATTTGCCCGCTTTGCCACCTCGCGCCCGATCCGGCCGAAGCCTACGATACCGAGCGTCTTCTCGTTGAGTTCCACGCCCATGAACTTCGAGCGCTTCCACTCCTTCTTCTTGAGGCTCGCGTTTGCCTGCGGGATGTTGCGGGCGAGCGCCTGCATCATCGCCATGGTGTGCTCGGTCGCCGCAAGGGTGTTGCCCTCGGGGGCATTCGCCACGATGATACCCTTGCGGGTTGCCGCTTCCACATCGATATTGTCGACACCGACACCGGCCCGGCCGATGAACTTCAGTTTCTTCCCGGCCTCGATCACCTTTGCCGTGACCTCGGTGCTGCTCCGCACGAGCAGGGCATCATACTCCCCGAGAATATTGCAGAGCTCGTCTTCCTTGAGCTCCGTTTTGACGTCAACGTCAACGGCCGCCCGGAGGATCGCAAGCCCTTCTTCCGCCAGCGGATCGCTGACGAGCACTCTTGCGTTTGCCATAAAAACCCATACAATATCTGCACTGTACTTAAAGAGGGTTATTCTTTCCCTGCGGAGAGTTCGCGCGTACAGCCACAAACGGCCAGGCAGGATCCCGGGTGTTCCGGGAGGCGTATCCGGAGGGGTGGAACAGGGTATGATAACCCTTAAACAGGGTGGCGATAAGATCATAAGTGGTGCGAGCATGAAAGAAGTGCCCAATATTCTGTGGCTCGAGGAGATCCGTAAAGAGGATATCATTTCCGTCGGGGGCAAAGGGGCGTCCCTTGGCGAGATGGCCTCGATCGGGCTCCCCGTTCCGAAAGCCTTCGTTGTCACGGCGCAGGCATTCCGCAGGTTTTTAGTCGAGACCGGCCTGGAGAAGAAGATCTTTTCATCGTTCGAGAAGCTCGATGTGGAGGACAACGCGGCACTGGAGAGAGTAGCCGAGAATGCCAAGGCACTCGTCATGAAAGCGAAGATGCCGGCAGCGATCCGGGACGATATAAAAGCGTCTTATAAGAGGATGTCGGCCGGGGAGCTCATTGTGGCGGTACGCTCAAGTGCAACTGCCGAGGACCTGCCCGATGCCAGCTTTGCCGGCCAGCAGGAGACGTTCCTCAACGTCAAGGGTGAAGCGGCACTCATCTCCTCGGTCCAGAAATGCTGGGCCTCGCTCTACGGTGCCCGGGCGCTCTATTACCGGGCCAAACAGGGGTTCGACGACCACACAGTCAATATCGCCGTCGTAGTCCAGCAGCTGGTCCCGTCCGAGAAGGCCGGCGTCATGTTCACGTCCCATCCCATCACGGGCGAGTCGATCACGATCATCGAAGGCTCGTGGGGCCTCGGCGAGGCGGTCGTCTCCGGCACGGTCTCTCCCGACAAGTACGAGTTCGACCAGCGGGGCGAGAAGCTCATCGATACATTCATCGCAAACAAGAAACTCGAGATCATCGCTGACGGCGACCAGGGTACCAGGGTCATGGATGTGCCAAAGGACCGCCAGGACAAGCAGGTCCTGAGCGAGGCCGAAGTGGCGAAGCTCGCAATGTACGGCAAGATCGCCGAGAACCACTACGGAGTACCGCAGGACGTGGAATGGGGTATCGTGGCAGGGACCATCTATATTCTCCAGTCCCGGCCCATCACCACCATCGGGAAGAAGGAGGCAAAATCTGTGACGGAGCATAAGTCAAGTGCGAAGATCATCATCAAGGGCCAGGGGGCGGCCCCTGGTATCGCCACCGGCAGGGTTGTCATCATCCGTGACGTGAAAGACACGGGATCCGTGAAAGAGGGCGATATCCTCGTAACGAAGATGACGAACCCGGACATGGTGCCGGCGATGCGCAAGGTTGCAGCGATCGTGACCGATGAGGGCGGGATGACCTGCCATGCGGCGATCGTCAGCCGCGAGCTGGGCACGCCGGCCGTTGTCGGTACGAAGAATGCAACAAACGTGCTCAAGAACGGCCAGCTTGTCACAGTCGATGGCGAACTGGGCCTGATCTACGAGGGCGAAGTCGCCCATGCATCCCCGGCACCGGCAGCACCGCAGCTGGTTGCAGGCCACGGCCAGATCATCACCGCGACGAGCGTGAAAGTGAACGTCTCTATCCCCGAGGCGGCAGGCCGGGCAGCGGCGACCGGTGCCGACGGCGTAGGCCTCCTCCGGATCGAGCACCTGATCCTCGGCCTCAACAAAACCCCCGGGTGGTTCATTGCCAACCACAAGGAAGAAGATTTCGTAGCGGAACTCCACGACGGCATCAAGATCGTGCTCGACGCGTTCCCCGGCAAGACCGTCTGGGTCCGCACCCTCGATGCCCCGACCGACGAGTTCCGGAACATGCAGGGCGGCGAAAACGAACCCCACGAGCACAACCCGATGCTCGGCTGGAGAGGCATCCGCCGCGACCTCCAGAGCCCCGACCAGTTCCGGCTCCAGGTGGAGTCCTTCAAGCGCCTCTGGAAGGAGGGCTACGACAACCTCGGGATCATGTTCCCGATGGTCTCCCACCCCGACCAGTTCATCAAAGGAAAAGAGATGATGCGGGGCTGGGGTGTTGACGTCGACAACGTTACCCTCGGTATCATGATCGAGATCCCCTCGAGCGCGATCATGATCGAGGACTTCATCCGGGCCGGCATCAAATTCGCTTCGTTTGGCACCAATGACCTGATCCAGTACACGCTCGCCATAGACCGGAACAACGAGAACGTAGCCGACATGTACAACCCGCAACACCCGGCAGTCCTCCACCTGATCCACAACGCGATCCAGACGTGCCGGGCCTACGATGTGGAGTGCTCGATCTGCGGCCAGGCCGGCTCCGACCCGAAGATGGCGGTCTGGCTCGTGGAGCACGGCATCACGAGCATCTCGGCAAACATTGACGCCATCGCGAAGATCCGCGAAGCAGTCGCACGGACGGAGAAACGCATCATCCTCGAAGCCGCGAGAACAAAAGATGCTGAATAAGGGTCTGTCCGAAGACGAACTCTTCACTTTTTTCTCCCATAAGAAGCGGGAAGATCTTGACCACGATTATATCCTGAGCTCCATGTGCACGATCCCTCACTCCGTGGCGGTGCGGGCACACTGCATGTTCATGGAGACGAACCTCGGCGACCCGGGCCTCTTCCCCGGCACCGCCTCACTCGAACAGATCCTGGTGGGGAGGTTTGGCTCGCTCTTCCACTGCCCCGAAGCAGGGGGTTATGCAACGAGTGGAGGCACCGAGTCCAACATCCAGGCCCTCCGGCTCGCAAAGGCGATCCGGTGCACCGACGGCCACGGCCACAACGGCCAGCCCAACATCGTAGTCCCCGAATCGGCGCACTTCTCGTTCAAGAAAGCCTGCGACATCCTCGGACTCGGGATGCGCCGGGTCCCCCTCCGCAAGGACTTCCGGATGGACGCTGACCGGGCAGCAGAACAGATCGATAACAACACCATCGCACTCGTAGGGGTTGCCGGTACTACCGAGTATGGTATGGTCGATCCAATCGCCGACCTTGCTACGATCGCATTGGAGCACGATCTCTTCTTTCACGTTGATGCGGCCTTTGGCGGGATGGTGATCCCGTTCCTCGACGACCCCGTCCCGTTCGACTTCGCCCTCCCCGGAGTCACCTCCATCGCAGTCGACCCGCACAAGATGGGGATGAGCACGATTCCCTGCGGCTGCCTCCTCACCCGGGACCCCGGGATCCTCAACACCCTGAACATAGACACCCCGTACCTCACGGTGAAGCAGGAATACACGCTCGGCGGCACACGCCCCGGGGCGCCGGTCGCCGGGGCGCTTGCTGTCCTCGACTATCTCGGCGTGGAGGGCATGAAGGCCGTGGTAGCCGGGTGCATGAAGAACACGGAGCGCCTGATCGCGGGGATGGAGACGCTCGGCATCCCCCGGGCCGCAACCCCCGACGTGAATGTTGCAACCTTCACATGCGACAGGGGCCGGATGCCCGGGCCATGGAAGGTCTCGTGGACCTGCCGTAAGCACTTGCGGATCGTCTGCATGCCGCACGTGCACCGGGACCGGATCGAGGCATTCTTAAAAGATATTGGTGAAACCCATGCTTGACCGACTCGTAGAATCGCTTGAGACATGCCCGATGGTGAAACGGGGAGAGTACAATTACTTCATCCACCCGATCACCGACGGCGTACCGATCGTAGACCCCGCACTCCTCCGCGATGTGGCAACGGCCATGATCAAGGTGATGGACTTAAACAGCGTGGACAAGATCGTCGTTGTGGAAGCGATGGGGATCCACATCGGCTCTGTCCTCTCCACGATGACCGACATCCCAATGACGGTGATGCGGAAAAGGGAATACAAGCTCCCGCACGAGGTCCCGGTTCACCAGACCACCGGCTACTCGAAAGGGGAGCTCTACCTTAACGGAGTCTACAAGGGCGACCGTGTAGTGATCATCGACGATGTCGTGAGCACGGGCGGGACGATGAAGGCGCTCCTCGCGGCCCTCGAAATTGCCGGTGCTGAAGTCGTGGATGTCTGCATTGTGATCCAGCGGGGTGACCCGGATATCGGCCGGCCGTACAAATCCCTCGTGAAGATCGAGGTGGACGACAGGGTACATGTTGTCAAGCGATATCTCTGACCTCATCAGTCAGCTGAAGGAGCGGGGGGCGAAACGAATCGCCCTCCAGTTCCCGGCCGGGCTGAAGCGGAAAGCGGCGGGGTACGCAGCAGCACTCCGGGATGCCGGCTTTGAGGTGAACGTCAGCGGCGATCCCTGTTACGGTGCCTGCGACCTTGCGCTCGGCCTGCTCCGGGACGCAGATGTACTTGTCCACGTCGGCCACGCTCCGGTCGACCGCCAGCCGGATGTCATCTTCCTCCCGTATCCGGTCGGTTTTGATATCGATGTGCTGGGCAAGGTCCTGCCACTCCTGAAGGGGCCGGTCACCGGGCTCGTAACTACGGTCCAGCACGCCCATCTCATCCCTGCGATGGAGGAGTATCTCCGCTCCAAAGGCATCGACGTCCGTGTGGCAGACGGTTCGGGCAGGACTCCCCTCCGGGGGCAGGTGCTCGGTTGCTGCTTCTCCACAGCCCGGGACACCGGGGCGGGGGAATGCCTATTTGTCGGTACCGGCGTCTTCCACCCGATCGGGATCGCACTCAGCACAAAAGCCCGGGTTATCGCACTCGATCCCGTCGCAGGAACGGCGCAGGAAGTGAGCGGCAATGCTCTCCTCCGGAAGCGTTTTGCCGTCATCGAGAAGGCCCGGGATGCAAAGAGCATCGGGATCCTTGTCAGTACAAAAACCGGGCAGCGCCGGATGGAGCTGGCCCGGAAACTTGCCGGGCTCTCACCGGACGCCGTGATCATTCCCCTGCAGGAAATCACGCCGGACGAGCTGCTGGACCTCGGCTTCGGTTGCTATGTGAATACAGCCTGCCCACGGCTCGCCTACGACGACCAGGTCCGGTTCCCGGTCCCGGTCCTCTCCCCGCAGGAGTTCGAGATCCTTTGCGGCGTCCGGAGCTGGAACGACTATGAGATCGACGAGATCCCATGAAACTCAAAAAACTTGAGATGACCCTCCAGCGCCTCTCGGGATTCACCCGCCCGAGGCCCTCGCTCGAGCAGTACCAGACCCCGGCTCCCCTCGCGGCCCGGTTGCTGTACCATGCACTCATGAACGGCGACATCGAAGGCAAACGGGTCTGCGATCTCGGGTCCGGCACAGGAGTGCTCGCAATTGGCGCCGCACTTCTCGGGGCGGCGTCGGTGGTCGGGATCGAGATCGATGAGACGGCGGTCGGGACTGCCCGGGCGAACGCGGACCTGCCCGAAGCGGACGTGGAGTTCATAGTGGCCAATGCAGACGATCCCACTCTCCCGGACAACGTGGGACCCTGCGACACCGTGATCATGAACCCACCGTTCGGTGCGCAGAAAGCCCATGCCGACCGGCCGTTCATCGACCTTGCCCTCCGGCTCGCCCCGGTTACGTACGGCATCTTTAATGCGGGATCCACCCCGTTCGTTGAGAGTTACACAGAAGGCCGCGGGAAGATCACCGACCGGGTCGGCGGATCATTCCCCATAAAGCGGACCTTCGCGTTCCACACCAGGGACGTGCAGGAGATCGAGGTCGAAATCCTGCGGCTGAAACGGACACCATGACACAGTCCCGCAGCGTGAAGGGTACCATCACCGGGCTGGCTGCGGCCCAAATGATCACCGGCATCTACATACCGGTACTGCCGGCAATCCTGCCACTCCTTATTGCAGGCAACGGCTACTCCTACTCGCGGCAGGCCTGCTCGTCACGACCTACAACCTCACCTCCTCATTCACCCAGCCGGTGATCGGCTGGCTCACCGGCAAAAAAGGCCTGACGATCAGTGTCAGCAACGCGTGATCCGCTCAATATGTTTATGGGTTCCTGAAAAAAAGAGGATATGAGGATACCTGCATATGGATAAAATGGGTAGTATCACGCTGGTAATCGGTCTTGTGCTGTGCGTACTCGGGGGTTATGCCATCTGGGCATTTATCCCCGAAGTGATCAGTGCGGTCAAAGGCCTCATCGGTATCGCAGTGCTGCTTGCGGGGCTTGTGCTGGTAATTTTTGGTGCACTGATCTTAAGGGATTGAAGTGTCTGCAAAAGAGAGGAAAAACCTGCATTGCCACAGCACCTGAATACCCCCGGGCAGGTGCCGGTATGATTTTTTTAAACTGTTTTTGGGTTATACCTTGACGACAAGGCACTGTGACCCGGCAGTCTCGAGGACCGGCTCGGTCCTGCCCTCAAAGAAGTCATCGAATGCCTTCTTGACACCGGGGGCTGTGATATAGTCGTGGGAGAGGATGATCCCGCCCGGGCTCATGCGGGAATAGAAGAACTCAAGGCAGAGCTTCGTGCTCTCGTAGCAGTCCACGTCCAGGTTCACCATTGAGAATGTCTTGTCCTGTACGGGAGCCGAAGTGTCGGGAAAGATCCCCTTGTAGAAGTGGACATTGCTGTCATCCTTGAGGTATGCCTTCACCGAGTCGTATGACGCGGCGAATTTACCTTCGTAGAACGGCCAGACCATGTCGATGTCGTCCACTTTCGGCAGGCCTTCGAAGGTGTCGAAGAGGTGGAGAGACTTGTCGCCCTTGGCCGAGCAGATGATCTTGGCAGATCCGCCTTTGTATACCCCGACTTCGGCGATATCCCCAGGGACTTTCTGCGTCCGCTTCACGGCCATGAAGATATAATAGGCCTCGATGTCCTCGAGCAGGAGCTCGGTCTCGGACCGGATCTTCCTGAGCCCCTTGGCAAATTCCTTGCGGTCATCGTTGCCATAATGGGAAAGCCTGCCCCGGTTGGCAATATCATTGCCCATGAACGGCTCAAAGAAAAAGGCCTTGCGGAACTTGAGAAGATACCTGCTGGGGACAAGGGAATCGAATGCCCAGAAAATGTTCTTCTTCGGGAACAGACTCATGCTGAATACCATACGCGTTCAAGTAATTTATAAATCACGGATCACCGGAACCCGAATTTCCGCATCAGACGCCGGTTCGTTGCAAGCCAGCCGATAAGAATCGCGGCAAGCAGCAGGACAAGCGACATCTTCCACAAGAGAAGAATCGATAGGCCGGCCACGTACGCGAGGATCACCGCAACAAGACCGGGTACGCGGCCCTTCTTCCAGGCCTGGTAGATCGAGAGCAGGAGCAGGACCGTGGGCAGGATAACGAACAGGTACCTGATATCCGGGTCCGGGTAGAACGTATCGATCGTCCTGCCAACCAGGGTGAGGATCACACCTTCCGGATCGATACCGACCGCAGTCCAGAGACCGGACAGGAAGCCAAAGCCGATCACGGACTGCCAGATATATGCGTGGGACTTCTTTGCCATACGGGGTCGGGTCCGGGGATTCGGGTCTGGTTCCTGGCGGGTTCCGGGTTCTTTTTTGCAGTTCATCTGCCCGCAGGTTCACCGGTTCGCTGGCGGCAGGGGGTGCAGGCCTGGCCGGGGAGATTCGGCGCTGAAGTCCAGCTCATCGAGGAAGGGCATCAGGCAGGTGACATAGGGAACGGGCGTTGTGCTGGTATCCAGGGCAGCCTCGCCGATCGTGATGATCTCTACCATCAGCGGGAATTCCTCCATTGTCTGCTCAAAGGACGGGTCGTTCTCCTGCGTAAACCGGAGGAAGCTCCCGACCTGGATCACCGGGCGCTCGTACTCAGGAACCTTTGCAAACCCGGCAAGCACAGACTCAAGGCTCTGGTTCCGGGCAAGATCCTCCTCGAAGAAGAGGTAAATTGGAACCCCGTAGTTCTCCGCGATCGTCCCGAGTTTCCGTATATCCGCTTTTTTCCCGGGAGCTATGCCCAGAGTACCAAGTTTTTCGGCCGGGGTTTCACCACGAAGGGCGGCCCATGCGGTCTTTTTCAGCATAGGAATAACGTTGTTGCGCGAAGGGTAAAGAGATTGATAGCCGGAGGGGTTTTCTTAAAAACCCGAAGGGGAGAAGGGAGGCACAAGCAGACCTTCGACTCCGACAAGGGGATTTGGAGACACCCTGTTCGAAGAATTCTGACAGATTTTTTCTCCATCTGTAATTGGATTTCATACAATTCCCCGGTTTCTCCCTGCCACTTGAATCCGGGTGCCATGTCCCGCGGGAAAATCCGTGGACAAAAACAAGGGAAGGCAGGACGTGCGGCGGGCCGGCCGGTCTCCCGCGTTGACACTCCCCGCCCCTGCGCGCCTGTCCTATCCGGAACCGGTTCTCATTGAATTCCTGCCCAAAAAAAGCCGGATATTTTGCTCGCAGGAAAATACCCCGATTTGCCAATTGGACCATCATGGACAATTGCGGGATACAGGAAAAACGCACGGACTACCGGAATTTACCCGAACCGTCACGACCCTTATGGCACCGAAATCAGAACATTCAGTTAACGGCACAAGCCGGATTATGGAGGAATAAACCGTGAATACAAGATTTGGCGTGCTTCTTGGACTGGTGACGCTTGGATTACTATGCGCCATCGGGACCGTTGCAGCAGACAATGCACAGGTAAATGTAACACCGACAGCTACCATTGCTCCCGCGCCCGCTCCGGGCTTTGATCCTTTGGGAGCATTCGCCGGGATCTTCGGTCTCCGGCAGGACATCCATACCGACAGGGCAGCGGATGCGAACCTCACTGCAGGCATCCAGGACAACCGACAGGACATCCACCAGAACTGGTGGGACAACCTTAACATTGTTCAGAGTATCAGCAGTGACATTTCTCAGATCAAGACAGATTTATCGCTGGATATATCGAACCGGACGGAAGACAACCAGCTCCAGCAGCAGATCCACCAGGACCGCGTGGATATCCACCAGAACCCCGGTAATGCGAGTACCTACCGGGCGGATATCAGCGGGGACAGGTCCGAGTTACAGTTGAACCGGGATAACATTACCCTAAACAACCAGGATATCAAGGATGACCGGAACGCGGTGCAGCAGGACCGTGCGGACTTACGCGAGAACCGGCAGGATAACAACCAGCTCCGGCAGGACGATAATGCCTCCTGGCAGCAGGCCAGCCAGGACAAGGCGGACATCCGGACCGACAGACAGGATATCCGGAACTATCGCCAGAATGACAACCAGTCCCGGCAGTATAACAACGCTTCCTGGCAGCAGGCCAGCCAGGACAGGGCAGACGTCCGGACCAACTATCAGGATTTCCAGAATGACCGGGGGGATTTCCGGAACTATCACAGGTACCAGGGATCCGCTTCGTAAATTTTTTTATTTTTTGTCGCTTTCAGCGGTCCGGCGGGATACTCGTAGGATTCCGGCAACGCACAGATCCTTTTCACATAGGGTCGCACCCGGGAAGGCACCATGTGCGGATGCCCGTTAAAATATACTCCCAGGCTCCTCCACACGTTTTCCCTGCCACGTTCATGCGGACTGCCAGCCGGGCGGCCAGGTTATTGGGGGTAGTGACAAGTGAGCGTGTGCCTGCGTTTTTGAAAATTGGTGAAGTTTTCGAAAAAATCCCGAGGGGGAGAAGAGAGGTTCAAGCAGACATTCGATTTCGGGAAGGGGATCAGGAACCCATTCAATCAAAAGAGTTCTGACAATTTCTTGCACGTCACCCACCATCGGATGAACCAGCCGGAAAAAAAGTTCAGATATTGCCCGGCCCGATCTGTTTCGGGGCAAAGGCATTCTGGATCAGGTCCGGGTGGAACGCGGACGGGACCGTGCCGGTCTTTGCGTACGTATACAGGGCAGTGACATAGATCGCCTGCATCGCATAGTAGACGACGGCGAGGATGACAACAAGGATGAGGAAGAGCGCAAGCGCAGCGAGGAAGATTGCGGCATTCCCAAGGAGCATGGTGGCGATGACACAGAGTGCTGCAATAACACCGATGCCCACAAAGACGACAGCCATCCCGACGGACCCGACAATGCTCTCGCCCCAGGTCTTCTTGATCAGGGAAAATGATTCCCCGAGCGCGGCAAAGACACCCTTGTCCTCGAGAACCAGGACCGGTACCACGAAGTAGGTGACCAGTGCCCATGCCCCGCCGAGGAGGGAGAATACGATCTGGCCAAGGAACCCCGAGCGCCTCTCGAGGAGGTGGAGGACGATCCCCACGGTCGCGGAGACAATCGCCCAGCCGAGAATGGCAGGGAGGTGATTTGCGGCGTTGGAGATGCCTTCGCCGACCGACATGTCCTTCCCGTTCAGCTTCGCGTTCACGCACGAGATCAGCGCCGTGTTGAAGAAGATCACGACAAAGTAGCTCGCCACGTAGAAGAGGAACAGGAGGCCGTAGTAGACCACCGGGCCTGCGTGTGTCATGCCCAGCAAGGTTCCCGAAACAAGGAGCGGAAGGAAGAAGCTAAGGATGACAATGAGCGTCACTATCCCGGAGAGGACCGGGAAGACGAGCAGCTTCTTGTCGTCCATGAGAATGTTCCAGCTTGTCCTGACAAGCTCAAAACTTCTGCCAATACTTTCGAACATAGATCAGTGTAGTGGCCGGTATAAGATGAAGATTGCGCGATCCCGCGCGAAAAACGGGGTTTTTACGGGCAGGTAACGGTAATTATTGCCTGCGGCGCATCCAGAATATGCCCGCAAGGGATGCTGCTGCGATGGCGGGAGGTGCAGCAAATCCCGGGGACCTGGTTGCGGCTGCGGATGGTACGGCAGGGAGCAGCGTCAGCGGGGGACCGGCGGGCACAATTGTCATCGGTGCGGAGGCGGTTGCTGCCACGGGCCGGGTGATCGAGCTCTGGCTCCCGGGCATCGCGGAGCCGGTATTGTCGATCTCCACCATCTGCAGGAGCGTGACGCTGCTGTTGACAGCCTCCGGCACGGAACCATCGATCGTCGCGGTGAACGAAACGTCATGGTCCGTAGTGTATGAGAGGATCGCGCCGTTGACAAAGGCCGTGGATCCCGACGCAGTCTGCCGGGCCGCAGTATTCCCGTCAACGATCACCTGGATCGTCCATCGGGCATCCGTAAGGTTGGTCTGCATCTGGAGATCGTGTCCCTTGGGGAACGTGGCCGACCCCGAGGGGATAATCATGTACTGCGCAACCATGTGCTGGGCGTCACCGGGCAGGAGAGGGGGGGTGGGGTCGCAGGAGACACTGGTGAGGACCTGCGATGCTGCTGCCGGTGATACGGTAATGATCAGGAGCAGGATCCCACAGAGCAGGATGGGAACTTTTGATGTCATGATGGTCCGCACAATGGGGATTTGCTGCATGCGTGATAGAAGTATCGGTTCTGCTGCCATTAAGGGCAGGGAAAAACGGGTTTTACCGGGCCTGGATCTGACGGACGAAGGCCCCGATATGGTCGATTGCTTCCTGGCCCTCGGGAAGCTGGCCTGCAAACACCTGCCAGCAATGGTACATGCCCTCCCAGATCTCAGCCTGGACCGGGACGCCGGCCCAGCGGGCCTTGTCCACGAACTTCCCCACGTCCGATACGAGCAGCTCGTGGGTCCCGACCTGGATATACAGCCGGGGCAGGCCCCGGAACGCGGCGTGGACCGGGGATGCCAGCGGGTCCTGCGGATCATGGCCGGCAAGGTAGGCAGCCCGGATCGCACTGAGCCGGGCCGGGGTGATCCAATCCCGCTCCTGGTTCTTTGCCACTGATTCCCCGGGGAACATCAGGTCCACGATCGGTGACATGCAGACCGCAGCCGGGGGAAGGGTCACGCCCTGGTCCCGCAGGGAGAGGAGGAGGGAGAGCACGAGTGTTCCTCCTGCAGAGATGCCGACCGGCAGGATCTGGTGGGGATGATATCCCCGGGACTGGAGATAGCGGAACCCGGCGATTGCATCTTCGACCGCTGCGGGAAAGATGTGCTCGGGGGCGAGCCGGTAGTCCACGGAGAAGACTTCGGCCCTGGCGGCCCGGGCAAGCCGGATGCAGAGGCCGAGGTGATCGGCAGTGGACCCGAGCGTGAACCCGCCACTATGGAAGAAGAGGATCACATAGCCCGGTTCGGATTCCGGAACGGAGACCAGGTAGCCCGGCAGCCCGTCGCGGATCGCGGCGCGTTCGATCGTGTGGTACCCTGCTCCGACAATTTCCTCCTGCATCTCCTCGTAGAATGCAGAGACGTCCTGCCGCACGTCCGGGAGGGATCTCTTCGGATCCGGGGCATGCGACTTGACGATGGCGAGGAACTCGTCAGCGGAAACGCGGATCATTATCTGTTTGTTAGGGAGGACGGGTAATAAAGTACGGGGATGAATTCCGGGGCACGGTTGGCCTTCCGTTCACGAAACAGCATGCATATCAGCCGATAAGTCGATAGTTCCGCATGGCCGGAGGAAACGGGATCAAAGAGCGGACGGTGAGGAAAGTAAGCCGTCGCCTGCTCCCGTTCCTCTTTATCCTCTACGTCGTTGCCTTCCTCGACCGGGTCAATTTCGGGTATGCGGCGCTCGATATGAACAGTGCTCTCGGCATCTCCGCAGAGCTCTTCGGCCTCCTCTCCGGGATCTTCTTTATCGGGTACCTGCTCTTTGAGGTGCCTGCCAACATGATCCTCCAGCGGATCGGTGCCCGGGTCTGGATCAGCCGGATCATCCTCAGCTGGGGGATTGTCGTCATCATCACTGCGGCAGCGACCAGTGCCTCCGAACTGTTTGTCTTCCGGTTCCTGCTTGGTGTAGCGGAGGCAGGGTTCTTCCCGGGCATCATACTGTACATCACCTGCTGGTTCCGGCGGGAGGATCTCGCCCGGACCGTGGCACTCTTCATGACTGCCCTTGCCGTTTCCAACATCATCGGCGCCCCGGTCTCCACCTGGATCCTCGACAACATTCACTGGTTCGGCATCGCGGGCTGGCGCTGGCTCTTCGTGCTCGAAGGGCTGCCTGCGCTGGTGCTCGGAGTTGTCACCTGGTTCTGGCTGACCAACCGGCCGGAAGAGGCGGCGTGGCTTGAACCGGAAGAGCGGGACTGGCTATCCAGGGAGATACAGAATGAGGCGGCACTGCAGGAAGAGAAGCACCTGGGATTCCGGACCGTCATCCGGGATCCCCGGGTCTGGCACCTCGGTATTGTGTACTGCCTGATGACAATCGGGTTGTACGGCCTCGGGTTCTGGATGCCCCGGATCATCCGCTCGCTCAATCCCTCGTTCTCAAACGTTGAGATCGGGCTGGTGATGATGGTCCCGTTCATTGTCGCACTCCTTGCTATGCTTGTGTGGAGCACCCATTCCGATCGGACCGGCGAACGGATCTGGCACACGGGCCTGCCACCCTTTATCGGGGGCATTGCGCTCGTTATTGCCGGCCTTGCCCGGGACCCTCTCACCGCATTCCTCATGCTCGTGATTGCAACGGCAGGCATCTACTGTTTCTTCGGCCCGTTCTGGACCATCCCCGCCATGTTCCTTGCCGATGCAGGAGCCTCGGTCGGGTTTGCGGTCATCAACTCGATCGGGAACCTGGGCGGTTTCGTCGGCCCGTCCCTGTTCGGTGTCGTGGCCCAGGTATCCGGCTCAGTAAGCGCGAGCCTTGTGGCAATCGGAGGCTGCCTTATTCTCTGCGGGATCCTGGCAACCGGGGCACGCCGTTACCGGCCAACGTAAACCCGGCACAATCATATCCGCATGGAATCTTCAGGAAAGGTTGACCAATCAGGTCTCCGGCCCGGGCTTCCACAGGTCCGGTGCCGGTATATCGATTATCGTTGTTCAAATGATATCCTCCCCGGCAGGCAGAATTTTTCAAGAAGGGGTAATAACGCGGGCAATTCCTGTCGACTCGATAATTTGCAGGTATTTCCAGAAATTTTAATAATGAATATGGATATTTATCTTCTTGTGCCCGCATATGTTTTAAAAAATAAAAACAGGTGCGGGAGCTTTCCTTTCCAACAGGGAGAATTACGTATGAAAGTTTCACATACAGGTGTTATCGCGGTCATGCTCGTCGTGATTGCAATCGCTTTGGCAGGATGTACGTCAACGCAGACCAGTACTACCCAGGCCGCCGGATCGGGGCAGGCCACATCTGCAGCAGGTACGGGAGCTGCAGGTTCCGGTGCCGCTTCATCCGGCAGCCAGGGCAGCGGGAGTGCACCCGCAGCGGGATCCTCGGTCAGCGCTGCCGATATCTTCGGGAGCACTCCTGCTTCCTACAACTGGGTTGAATATAAGGATACGATGAGCGGTGTTGCCGGCGGCAAGACAATGGTCGTGTATATGAAGTGGGACAAGAGCGGTGCATGTTCAATGCGGTTCGAGAATCCCCCTCAGGGAATGCCGGCATCCATGGATTGTAGTTCCACAGGAACCACAACGCAGAATAACCCCAACGACGTGAAGGCAACCTCCTCCGGTGTCCAGTTCACGTACGTAGGCCCGGATGTCGTTACCGTCCCGGACGGAACATTCACTGCCAACAAATACACTGCCACAATGAACGGCAACACAGTTACCTATTGGGTTGCCAGCGGCAAACCGGTTGTGAAGATTACGGGGGGTAGCAGTAGCGGCTCCATGACGATGGAGCTTAACGCCATGGGATAATGATAAAACCGGTTTCTTTTTTTGAAGACTGCGCTCCGGCTACCCGAGCGAGTGCCACATCTCAACCGAGTGGCGTTTCTCGAGGATCTCGCGGGAGATCTCGTTGCTGAAGGCCCGCACGTACGGCGATGCGGAATGCCTCCTGTATGCCTCCTCGTCCCGCCAGACCATGAAGAGGAAGAAGAGGGTCTCGTCTGCCTGTGATTCCGTGATGATGTAAAAGATGCACCCGTCTTCCGTGCGGGATGCCGTCATCAGATCGTGGGCCATGACCCGCATCTTGCTGACAGAGGCCGGTTTCACCTTCATCCGCACAGTGATTACCACATGGGAACGGGGGATGTGCATCGTCATGATCTTCTCCGTTATACGTTCTGCAGGAGGACGGTCTGCTGAGTGCCGTCACTGAAATCGCCTATGATATTGATCCGCGCCGGGTCCGGCGGTTTTTGGTACGTAAAGGTATACGAGGAGCCGATCGCCGGGTTCGGGATGGTGCGGGGGCCCACCTTGGTACCGTCGTAGTTGGTGATCTGGATCGTGAGGGAGACCAGAGACACAGCATCGGTTCCACCGGTACAGGTGACATTCAGGGTATTGCCGCTGCTGGTGACGGAAAAGGTCACGTTCTTCTGCTGGCCGGTCGTGGGAACGACCGCAGGGGGGAGGGTGGCCAAAACCGGTGGCGGTGAAGACGGGACTGGGGCCGGAGCGGGTTGGGGGACCGGGGACTGGAGGCAGCCGGTGGCAATAACGAGAAAAACGAGAAGAACGCACAGCAGGAGGAATATTCGTCTCATATCTGGGAGATGGGGAGGAGAGGGAGATAAAGGTTGGGGATTTTCCCGGGTTGGCCGATACCAGCCGGCCCGGGAATAGTATATTAAAACCAGATTACCAGAACCACAGGCCTCCGGTCCCGGTCCGGCCGGGGAGAGGGTCTGCTCACCGGCACAGGGTATGCAGGAGGAAACGGGCAAAGATTAATACACTGGTACGTGTATGAAGGTTTCAGTGGAGACCATGAACAAAAAGAACTGCTGGGAAGTTAAAAAGTGCGGCCGTGAACCGGGCGGCGCCAAATCGAAGGAACTGGGCATCTGTCCTGCGTCTACGGAGAAGCGCACGGACGGCATCAACGAAGGGAAAAATGCGGGCCGTGCCTGCTGGGCTGTAACCGGTACCCTCTGCGGGGGGAAGATGCAGGGATCGTTTGCTGCAAAAATGGGGAACTGCATGAACTGCGATTTTTACAAGGAAGTCCAGACCGAGGAGGGGGGTAAAATGGTAGGCGTTAAAAAGATCCTGGAAAAGCTTGTGTAACCGCGGTACATTTCTATAACGGCTTTTGGAGCGGTACTTGCGGGACGGGGCCGGAAAACCGTACCGGAGATTTGATATCCGACCCTCGCATTTATGAGTATGAGACGATGTCCCACAGCTTCTGTTTTTCCGCGTATTCTGCCAGGGAGATTTCCGAGGGTATACGAGACATTTCGGATTTCCATCCCACGCTCGGGATTATCTTCAGCTCCGTAGCTCTCGATATTCCGGATCTCGCATCGACTATCCCTTCATTCGGGTTCCCCGTGTTCGGCTGCTCGACGTGCGGGGAGATCCTGAAAGGGGAGGAAGACCCGGTGCTCGAGCAGTCCGCCGTATGCTGCCTGCTCGACATCGACCCTTCAGTTTTTTCTGTGGCACTCTTTGAGAAACGCGATGAATCATCATTCGGCTTCGGGAAGCAGATCGGGGCCTGGGGAAAGGAGAAGTTTGCCAGCCCGGCCTTCATAGTCACGATGGCAGGTCTCAAAAACGACGGGGAGGCACTGGTCCGGGGTATTGAATCAGAAACCCCGCCCGGGACCCGGATATTCGGGGGGCTTGCCGGGGACGACAGGCAATTTTCCGGGACCTATGTTTTTTCCCATACCGGTTATTCCGGTGATGGCGCAGCAGTAATCGTCCTGGACCGGTCCCGGGTGGACGTGAACGGCATTGCCACCAGCGGATGGGCGGGTGTTGGGGGGGAGATGGTGATCACCTCCTCGGAAGGGAATGTGGTACGGACCATCAATAACCGCTCCCCGGTCGAGCTCTTCAAGGAATACCTCCAGGTGGGTGACAGGGATCTCCAGGAAATGGGGATCTCCTTCCCACTCCTGGTAAGGAGGCCGGATGGATCCGAAGTCCTCCGTGCGTTTCTGGCCATCGATTTTAAGACAGGTTCCCTTGTGTTTGCAGGAGCCGTGCCCCAGGGGGCCAGGGTGCGGTTCTCCAGTTCGTTCGGGCATGAGATCATAGAAAAATCAGTCCATGAGATCACGAGCTGGCACAGTCAGCATCCTCGGGCTGACCTCGTCCTCCTCTTCTCCTGCATGGCCCGGCACCAGGTTTCAGGGCCCATGATAACAGAAGAGATCTCCACGGCATCGGATCTCTGGAACGCCCCGCTGATAGGTTTCTTCACCTATGGCGAGATCGGCCACAACCTGTCCGGAACATGTGATTTCTACAATGAGACACTCAGCCTGGTATCAGTCAGTGTCCTCCCGCACCAGATATGAAACAGCTTGACCGACTCTGGACCGAACTGCAACCGCTCCTCACGCAGGTTTCACCCGAAGAGCGGGAAAACCTGCATACTGCCTTCGACCGGGCAAGCAAGGGAACCACCCTGCTCGAATCAAAATATGACCGGGCGATCCGGGACCGGGCTGCGGTCCATGCCCTGCTCAAGCGCTCGTCGGAAGACCTCATCCAGAGATACCAGACGCTGTTCGAGAACTCCGGGACGGCAATGGCGGTCGTTGAACATGACGGCACGATCTCGCTGGCCAATACCGTCTTCCTGAATCTTCTCGGGTACCGTCGTGATGATGTGGAGAACCGGAAAAACATTTTTGACGTTCTCGATGAGCACGTCCGGGACCAGAAGCTGGACTATCACCGGCGCAGACTGGCCGGGGATACCACGGTCCCTCACCGGTACGAGACACAGGTCGTAACCAGTGAAGGAAAGATCCTCGATGTTATCGTCATCGTGGGGCTGTTTCCCGGGACAACACAGAGCGTGGCATCGATCATCGATATCACGGACCGGAAGAGGATGGAAGATGAACTCCGGCTGTTCAAAGCCTCTTCCGACAATGCGTACGATGAGATTTTCTGGCTGGATTTCTGTGGCAGCCTGCTCTACGTGAACGATGCGGCCACGCGGAACACCGGGTATTCGCGGGAAGAGCTTCTCGCCATGAAGATCTTTGCGCTGGACCCGGACTTCACACCGGACAGGTGGGACGGGTTCATGGAGGAACTCAGGAGGACAGGGTCCATGCGCTTCGAGACCCGGCACCGGCGGAAGAACAGGGAGACTATGGATGTCGAGGTCGTGGCAAATTATGTCACAAAGGACGACCACGAATACAGCTTTGCCTTTGTCCGGGACATCACGAAACGGAAGCGGATGGAAGAGGAACTCAGGTTGTTCAAGGCATCCGTTGACCATGCCAACGATGAAATATTCTGGTTCAGTTTCGATGCCGGCATACTCTACGTGAACGATGCGGCCATGCGGGTTACCGGGTACGCGCAGGAAGAACTTCTTGCCATGAACGCCTTTGACCTGAACCCGCACATCAGCCCGGAGATCTGGGCGGGATTCATGGAGCGGCTCCGTAAAGAGGGGTCCCTGCGGTTCGAGACCGGTCACCGCCGGAAAAACGGGGAGATCATGGATGTCGAGGTCGTGGCAAATTATGTCACGAAAGGGAGTACCGAATACAGCATCGCCTTTGTCCGGGACATCACCGATCGCAAGCGTGTGGAACGCGATCTTATTCATAAAAATGAAGAACTGAACGGGGCCTATGAGCAACTGGCTTCTGTCGAACAGGAACTCCGGCGACAGTTTGACGAACTTGCAAGGAGCCGGATCCTCCTGGAGGAAAGTGAAGCCAGGTTCCACGGTGTTTTCAATAACGCAAATGACGGGATCTATATCCACCAGTCGCGGGGTGGCGCCCCGGGCAGGTTCATGGAGGTGAATGATTTCCTGTGCAGCGCGCTGGGGTATACCCGGGAAGAACTCCTCGCCATGGACGTGAAGGATGTCCTTTCACAAGCCCAGCAGGAACGGGCGCCGGATATCGACAAGGTGATCGCCGAGAGGGGATATAATACATTTTATTCTGAATTCCGACGGAAAGACGGGTCAACATTTCCCGGTGAAGTAAATGTCCGCAGATACCAGTTCTCCGGGGAGGAAGTCATTTTAGCGGTGGCACGGGATATCACCGAGCGCCGGCGTGCAGAACAGGATCTCCGCCAGAAAAATGAAGAGCTGAACACTGCATACGACCAGCTGGCTTCCGTTGAGCAGGAACTCCGGGCCAATTATGAGAACCTCAGTGCTACCGAGATAAAACTCCGGGAGAGCGAGGCATGGTCGCGGGAATTTGCCAATCTTCTTCCCCAGTTCGTGTACGAGATCGACACCACCGGCAGGCTGCACTTCGTGAACCAGTACGCCTCAGAAGTCTTCGGGATCACCCGGGATATGCTTGACGCAGGCCTGAACATGCAGGACTTCATTGTTCCGGAGGAATGGGAAGTGGTGCAGAGAAACCTGGAAACGGTTCTGACGGGGACCAAGACCAGTTACTATACTTACCACCTCCGGCGCAAAGACGGGACCCTGATGCCCGCAAATATTTACTCTGCCGCGGTCTTTCGCAACGGGACCCTGACCGGGTTCCGGGGTATTGTCGTTGATATTACGGAGTCCCTCAGGACACAGGAGGCACTCCAGCAAAGTGAGACCCGGTTCCGGGAACTGGCCGAGCTCCTGCCCCAGATCGTGTTTGAACTGGATGAACACCTGAAGTTCAGCTTCTTTAACTGGAATACAATCGAGATGACGGGATATGCCTACGATGACCTGTCGCAGAACAGGGTCGGCATATACGAGATTATCCGGGAGTCTGATCGCCAGTCAGCCGGGCGTTTTTTTACTCACGTCCTGCAGGACAGTACCAGCGGCCACCTGGAATGCGGGATCGTTACCCTTGACGGGAAGGAAATTCCTGTTATCATCTCTGCTTCACCGATCATCAGTGAAAACCGCATCGCCGGTGTCAGGGGGGTCATCGTCGATATCACCGAACAGAAGAACCTTGAACTGGCCCTGCGGGAGAGCGAGGTGCGGTTCCGGGAGCTGGCCGAACTTGCCCCGCAGGTTATTTTCGAGACGGACCGTAACTTCCGTTTCACCTATTTCAACCTGGGTGCGCTGAACGTCACCGGGTATTCGTATGAGGACTTCACGCAGGGACTCGACATCCTTTCCCTTGTCGATATTGCAGACCGTCCTCATATCAGGGAATCCTTTGCACAGGTTCTCAGGGGTGATGATGTGCCCCCGATCCAGTTCTCCCTCATGAAAAAGGACAGGGACAATCTTCCGGTGATCCTGTACGCTGCGCCGATCGTCAGGGAAAATGAATATGCAGGGATCCGCGGGATTATTGTAGATATTGCAGACCAGAAGCGGCTCGAGGTTGCGCTCGCTACGACAAACAAGAAGCTTAACCTGATGAACAGTGTGACGCGCCACGATGTCCTGAACAATATCACCGGACTTCTCGGCCTCGTCGATAGCTGAATGAGACAACGGCAGACAGCTGTGCACAGCAGCTCATCTCAGAGATCCACGACCTGATCATCAGGATAAAAGACCAGATTATCTTTACGAGGGATTACCAGAGCGTGGGCGTGAAGGCCCCCCAGTGGCAGAGCCTCAGCCAGGGCATCATGAAGGAGGCATCGACAATCGGGCTGGATACGGTACAACTGAAGCTGCCAAAATCCGATGCCGAAATATATGCAGACCCCTTCCTGAGCAGGGTTTTCTACAACCTGATCGACAACAGTTTCCGGCACGGCGGATCGGTCCGGAACATCACGGTAGAGACAGAAGTTATTCCTGATGGGAGTCTCCTCATCCGGTACCGGGATGACGGCACAGGTGTTTCTCCCGATGAGAAGGACTTGATCTTCGAACAGGGGTATGGCAAAAACACCGGCTTTGGCCTCTTTATCATCCGTGAAATCCTGGGGATAACCGGCCTGACGATCCGGGAGACCGGGACCATCGGAAGTGGTGTGCTGTTCGAGATCACCGTCCCGAAAAGGGCGTGGAAGCCGGTATCAGGGAAAAAACGCGGAAAACAGGGTGTAAAAAGAGATACGTGATTGCAGGGTGAATGAACGATGACGAAGATCCTCCTTGTAGAAGATGATGATATTGTTGCCCGGGTCGCGATCTGGCGCCTGGGAAAGCTCGGCTACGAAGTCTGCGGACGGGCGACCAACAGTGTCGATGCCATGAAACTGGCGGGTGAACACCATCCCGACCTTATCCTCATGGATATCAATATTGATGGGCCAACCGACGGGATAGCAACCGCGAAGATGCTCAGGGACGTCACCAGTGCGCCGCTCGTGTATATTACCTCACAGACAGATGAAGAGACCATTATCCGGGCTGCCGAGACCCAGCCAGCCGGATTCATTCCAAAACCCTTCGAGAATACGGAACTCAGGATCGCAATCGAGATTGCGCTCAGGAAAAAATAATCCCGGCCGGACCGGAGGTATTGACATCAGGAAAACAGAACCCGCGCCGGGCAAACCTTCACCCGGTACAGGCAGAGGGTGACTCTGGTTCTCCTTTTCCTAAGGATCCGGACAAAACAGAAATGCCCCATATAGGGAAATTTGTTATTCAAAAAATTTTATATAGTCAACATGCGAATGTTGACACATGTTCCTGCCAACGAACGACAAGCAGTTCGGGTTCTGGGCAATGCGCAGAAGTGGCGTGACCAACATCGCGATCGCCAACCAGCTGGGGATCTCCCGCCAGGCGGTTTCCCGTGCGCTCCTGCTCATGGAGGAGAAGATCGAGACCACGCTCCGCGAGATGGCGAACGCAAACCAGATCTCGGTTGAGAAGATCAATGCCGAGCGGGGAATCCTCATCGGCCGCTCGATCCCCTTCCAGACCGCAGCGATCATTTTTGTCTCGGAGAAACACGGCGTCCAGGTCTGGTATGAGCATGACGGCGACTGCGGCACATGCCAGCGGTATACCGAATGCATAGAGCTGCTCTGGGACTATGCAACCGAACTTGGCATCAGGATCGCGAAGACCGCTGATCCAACGAAGATGGCGGAGGAACTTTTTATGAACGTGAAGGCGATGGTATGACATTGACACGTATATCGGAAATTATTCATGAATGGACGGGCTGGTGCCCGAACGCCCGCGTGCAGAACATCCCGCAACGGAGGGGATCCGAAGACGGGTCTGCCTTTGCCGCCGCGGTTCCCCGTGGAGAGAGACCCGCCGGCTCCCTTACGGGCGGCGAGGTCCTGTACAACCATTCGGCGCCTACGTTCATCGGGGGTCTGAAGCTGGTCGTTGCCATGGTCTGCATCATCATCGCGGCATCGGTGCTGGTGACCCGTGCCGGCCTCCCGTGGCTCTATATCTCCCCCGTGGCTGTCGCCCTTGCATACCTCTTCGTCCAGTCCGTCTATTCCACCGTAAATGTCGCCGTTTCCCATGACTCGCTTGAATACTGGTTCGGGAAGGGCGTACGGCAGAAGAAGATCCCTCTTGCTGACATCGCGCGGTGTTCGGTGGTGAAAAACCCGGCAAACTTCGGCTGGAGCATACGGGCCACGTTCCTCGAGTGGTTCTACAATGTCTCCGGGCCGGATATTGTGGAGATCCTGCTCATGGACGGGAAGACGATCCGGATCGGGACGGATGAACCTGAGGTGCTCAGGCAGGCCATTGAGGCCGCCCGGGTCCCGGGCGGCAAAAGTACGAGCGGGAGTTGAACGGGATGGCTACACATGTTTCTGAAGTAATCCGGGGGTGGCTGGGCTGGTGCCCGAACCACGAGGTTGCTACCGTACCGCCGGTGAAGATGGTGCCCGGCATTTATATCATCGCCCTCATCTGTATTCTGGTCATACCGGCAGCAGTCCTCCTTATGCTCTCTCCTGCACCCCAGAATGTCGCGGTCTGGGCATTCCGGATGGATGATTCTGGAGTGAAACACTTTGTCAGGTTGTTGCCGGCAACAGAAGACACCTCCGGCAAACTGACGTTTTCCACGGCAGATGCAGCCACCCCGGCCCTGCCGGCAGGAACATACTGGCTGGTAATAGAACGTCCCGGCAAGGATGGCAGTTTCCGGATGAGCCTTGGATGGAGATAATGTGAAAATCCAGTCCCCGGATCCAGGAAATGATGGCATGATGCTCTTTAAGATCAATGGCCCGGGCTCCCTCCAGGAAGAGGACGCATATCAGGCGCTCATGGCCGCATTCAGGATGAGCGACCAGTCAGGCAGTTCCGGGGACGTTACAGAACGTGAGTATATCGTTGAAAAATGATCTGATCCGATTAAGAATGATAATGGGGAAATACGGAAATGTACATCACAAATATAATCAGGCACTATCTCGGCTGGTGCCCTAATGCACCGGCCCTGCGCACCGCATCGACAGTACTCTCAACCCCGCCGGTTGCTGTGCATCCTGCACAACCGGGCGATGAGGCCGGGGGACCGGGACGAAGATTGATCCGCCCTGCGATTGTCCTTGTCCTCATCCTCACTGCGGTGATGACACTTGTCCTCTACCCGGTGATGCCCGATGTTGTGGCATCCCACTGGAACACCGCAGGAGACCAGAACGGCACCCTGCCGAAATTCTGGGGGCTCATCCTCATCCCCATCCTCATGTACGGTTTTTCTGCCATGCTCGTGGTCCTTCCCCGCATCGATCCTCTCCGGGACAATTACCGGAAATTCCAGGACTATTACGATGGCTTCATCCTTGTCTTCGCAGCATTCCTCTTCATCATCCAGCTGCAGATCCTCCTCTGGGGACTGGGAATTCATGTAAGTCCCAACGTCACGATGCCCGTCATAATCGGGATCCTGTTTGTCTACACGGGTTTTCTCCTGGAGCATGCGGAGCCGAACTGGTTCGTCGGAATCCGTACACCGTGGACGCTGAGCAGCACGTCCGTATGGAAGAAGACACATCAGAAGGGTGCGACGCTCTTCAAGCTGGCCGGGGTCGTGAGCCTGATCGGCGTTCTGGCAGGGGTATATGCGTGGCTGTTCATCCTCCTCCCGGTGATTGCTGTTGCCTGCTCTATGGTTGCGTATTCGTATATCGAATTCAGGAAAGAGAGGGCAGCCGTAACGGCCGGATAACCGGCATCCGGCAGGGTCACCTGCCACGAAGATGATCGCATCCTTCCTTAGGGAGCTGGCGGAAGATTTTTTGTGACTTTTTGCTACCTGAGTAAATACGGGAAGTAATCACTCTAACTACCCGGATCGTGGAAACAATCAGAATCACACGATGAGGAGGATCTCCCGCCTCAGGGCCTCTCCGGGGCACTATGGGGAGGATATAAATTCCGGGAACTGGTCACCGATTCGGCGTGGGGGCGCCCCGTCGGGGGCACGGATGGTCATCGTCTCTCTACAGGTTTTTCCACAGATTATGCATCAGTATTCATTCCTCTCCCCGCTACGTATCCCCGCCAGCTCCTCCGCCATCCTCCAGAACCGTTCCTGCACCCCGCGGTCGTACGACAGCACGGACGACCGGACCGGGCGCCTGTTGTCGAAATACCGGCCTGACACCCCGGCTACTTCAGGCGAACGTGCGAGCCAGATCGAGGTCTGCGCACCCTCTTCGGGCGTGAGGGTTGCGATACCGGGAGCCGCGGATCGGGAGAGCTTCGTGTCGACAACCCCGGGGTGCAGGCAGTTGGCGGTGATCCCGGTTCCTCCGAGGTTCCGGGCAAGGGTATAAGTGAAGGTCACATCGGCAAATTTCGAGAGCGAGTAAGCTCCCCAGGCATCGTATGCCGGTTCGCCCGGCAGGTTCTCCCAGTCGATCCGGTCTACGTCTTCGTGGGCGCTCGAGGCTACCGTAACGATACGGGCCGATGGACTCTTCCGGAGCAGCGGGAGCAGGAGGTGCGTGAGGAGGAAGGGGCCGAGGTAGTTCACGGCAAATGTCATCTCGATCCCTTCCATCGTCACGTGCCGGGTCTTCCGGTAGATCCCCACGTTATTGACGAGCACATCGAGGCGTGAGTACCGGGTGGCAAGATCTGCCGCCATCTCCCGGATCTGGTCCTGCCGGGTGAAGTCAGCGATGAACAGATCGGGGTGTTTCCCGCCGGCAACTGCTTCCAGTTCCTTCTGCACAATCTTCCCTTTCTTCTCATCCTTTCCGTGGATGATCAGCCGGGCCCCTCCGGCCGCGAGGCCGGCGGCAGTGGCCTTCCCGATGCCATCCGTGGAGCCCGTGACAAGAATGAGCGGTCTTTCCATCGATGCGTATTTCGGGATGCAACACGAAAAACATATCGGACGGGACAAACCCCTGGCCGGCATTAACCCGCCGCAGGATATAATCCGGTAATCTTTCGCCAGATGGAAACTACACATACCTATTTATTGAGAGACGCGCATCAGGCATCTTAAATAAATCAAAGGGGATGGAAAAGATGCCATACATTACGGTAGGGAAGGAAAACTCCGGGGAGATCGATCTCTATTACGAGGATCACGGTTCCGGAATACCGGTCGTCCTGATCCATGGCTGGCCACTCTCGGGAGCCGCGTGGGAGAAGCAGGTGCCTGCCCTGCTGGGAGCGGGATTCCGGGTCATCACGTATGACCGACGGGGATTCGGCCGTTCCAGCAGGCCGGCAAAAGGCTACACGTACGACACGTTTGCACGGGACCTGGACAAGCTGATGACCATACTGAATCTGAACGATGCAGTTCTGGTCGGGTTCTCCATGGGAGGCGGCGAGGTGGCACGGTACCTGGGCACGATCGGGTCACGGCGCGTGAGCAAAGCGATTTTCGTCTCCGCGATCCCGCCGTTCCTGCTCAAGGCCCCCAATAACCCGGAGGGTGTAGACGGCAGCGTCTTTGAGGGGATACGGCAGGGGATCATCTCGGACCGCCCATCCTTCCTCACGCAGTTCTTCCACAACTTCTACAATGTTGACGTGCTGGGACCCGCCCTCATCACCGATGAGGCGCTCCGGCTCAGCTGGACGATCGCCGCTACCGCGTCACCCGGGGGTACGCTCGACTGCGTCACCGCATGGATGACCGATTTTCGGAGTGATCTTAAAACAATCACCGTGCCGACCCTCGTAGTCCACGGCGATGCAGACCGGATCTGCCCGTTCGAGGCCACGGGAAAGCGGACTGCGGGTGCGATCAAGGGAAGCAGTCTTGTGGTCGTGAAAGGCGGGCCCCACGGCCTGAACTGGACCCATGCCGGGGAGCTCAACAGGGCGCTGCTGGAGTTCCTCAAAATGCAGCCGGCCCGACAGAAGGCTGCCGGTCCCCGGGCACAGGTCTAGGGAATGCGCTAACTTTTTTTCCGGGTTTGCCGTAAGGGTTCGTGTACGAGAGCGTACGCTCCGGTATAAAAATTTCATAAAAACAGACACTGATACGAAGGAATAGTGATAGCAGCTTGGTATGGTTCCCGAGGACTCGCGTACCTCAGTACAGCATACTACGTGAGTTGGCTTAACTGCTGGGTTCGGAATGAGACCAGGTGTTTCCCAACTGCTATGGCCGCTATCACCACATGTTTGCTTTTAGATGCTTTGTAACGGAGTGCGGACATACCGACCGAAGTCGATGTGTTGACACACATCTCCGAAAGCCAAGGTCCGGATTTGAACCGGAGTGTAGTTGATCTGCAGTCAACCGCGTGGCCGCTCCGCCACCTTGGCAGCCGTGTAGAATGATACCCTATCCTTTTTGGACAGGATATGTTAAAAGTTTTGCACACAGAATTTCGTCTGGGTTTAACGTGGTGAGCACTAGCGTTTGGACGTTAGTACTTGCGGGCTGAACACGTCGTTGCCTTCGTGCGTACACCCCAAGCCTATCAAACGGGTCTTTTACCCGTGTCCTCAACGGAGTCTCTTTTTAGGCCGGGTTTCAAGCTTAGATGCTTTCAGCTTTTATCCCTTGGCGCGTGGCTGCTCGGCACTGCCTTGTCAGACAACCGATCCACTAGAGGCGCCGAATGAAAGTTCCTCTCGTACTATTTCATTCTTACCCTCAGACTCCTAACACTCCTGATAGATAGTAACCGACCTGTCTCACGACGGTCTAAACCCAGCTCACGATCCCCTTTAATAGGCGAACAACCTCACCCTTGGCCGCTGCTGCACGGCCAGGA
>NZ_JBAVIG010000016.1:0-39389 GCF_049686655.1 Methanoregula sp. | reverse complement strand
GACAATATGCACCCACATCTCAAAAAAATTCAAAATAGTTACACAGCATTAGAAGATTTTCTCGATAAAAAGATCACGCCTAATTCACGTAAAACAATAAAATTTTGCCTTCTAATTTTATTTGTTATTGCTTTCATTCCGGAGGTGTATGTCATCCCCTATTATGTTGTTATTGTTCAACCCGGAGGAGAGTTCGAAATCAACCAAGTCTTAGAGAAAGCCCAGTCACTAAACACAACTGAGGCAAAAGTGAATATAATCTCTGACTGGGAAGAACAGAATTTTACAAACATTTACGGAGTCAAACCAAATTTCTCTCTGGATTTTGGAGATTTTTTACTCTATGGAGATGGTCGTTATCCTATATACTTCAATGCATCCAATCAACAACCAATCAAAATACGTGCGTTTATATCCCCATTTACGAATGATCCGAACTGGATAACCTATTTCCATTGTGGAGCATGTGGGGAACTCGCAACACTTTTTAATTATATTTCGAACCAGGGACACATCGAATCGAGGATGGTGCAAACAACCGGCGAAGATCACGCTTGGGTGGAAGTCAAAATAAATAACTCTTGGACGTATTTTGATCCGACGCTGGTTGAGATATTTCAGAGAAATCCCGATTACCGGAGTAAATGGTTTGGCGACCCGAAGAATTTCGAAGGTATCTGGAGCTGGAATATATCTCGTGTTACCGTAGTTTCGACAAATGAGGACCTTACCTCGGAATATACGCAGCCAGTCAGTGTCACAGTGTTACTTAATTCTTCAAATCTGATGAGTGTCTCCAAATACGATAATGGAAAGAAAACCTGGATTGACCTTTTTTTCCGGGTGATAACTTCATCTGGTAATCAGACCGCGGAATCTATCCAGCTTGGAGAATCGAACCGCTATAAAATCCGGGCAACAAATTTTGGTAGTGGTTATATCCCAATACCAAAATTTCAGGAGCAAGAATTCTTTCCAAACTCTACAGAAAATATGTCGATGAGTCTAAATCCGGATAATGGATCTTATGACATTCCATTATTTGTAGGAATTATCGTGATCATTGGGGGATTTTTGGTTCTTATATGGGGTATAATTAGAAAATTACATGGATTGGTTCTTAAAAGAAGAAAGATACGGGAAATAAAATTGAATGAGAACACGGAAACTTAGTTGGGGGATGAGAATTGAAACAAACAGGACAGTTACTCGCCCGTGGGAAAAAACACCGTGTAGTAAGATTAATTTGAAAAGGTCGAGGTATGATAGAAACTACTTTGGATAATTGGGTTGAGGAAAAAGTCCCAATTAAGCGTTTAAAAAACATCTTTCAGATCTGGAAAGAGAACGACGAAAAAGTTCCCTTTGCCGTCCGTCGTAGAAGCGTGTCTGGACAATATTATACCGTTGTCGAAAGAATTGAAATTAAAAAATGGCCTTATGGAGATGCCTTCGGTTATCCGACAATAAATGGACAATATTCAGGCCATTATGAATATTCAAAGGAATGGAGAAACCAAAAAAAGATTCCCTGTTCAGGATGTTATCAGTGGACGCTCGCTGAAAACGTGAAAATTTTTCAAGATTTTTCCATTTTTGACTTATCTAAGTCATTTAAAGCAAAAAAAATTGAAAGAACTTCAATACTTGAAAAAAAGGGAGCCTATACTTTTGATGAAATCCGTGGTATCTATCCCAAGGCTTATGCAAAATGGAATCCTGAAGACGATGAGAACCTTAAAAATCTTTTTAAAGCAGGTAAATCTGATGAAGAATTGGCGTCTATCTTTCAAAGAAAAATCAGAGCAATTGAATCCAGACTGGTAAAATTGGGATTAAAAACATAATTTTATTTATTTTTTACCTGTATTGATAACGGGGGCGTCAGAGCATGAGGAGATTTCGATGAAGGAGATGCTCCTTGTTTCCTTATTGGTTTCTGAGTTGGTTGCTTGTCGATCCAGTTTTTAGGGTGACGTTGCGTGTACCCTATCCACTTAAATGGACGACGAGCTTCTTTACCGTGCTTTTTGATGAAATCTTTGTACTCTCGGCAATGAGACCAGTGACCGTAAACCGCTTTGACACCTTTCAACTTTTTATCACAATAAGGACATTTGATAGCCATGGTAATACCTCAAATATTCAAGGCAACTAGGAGCCTAACGTAAAACTTGTTGAACGGGGGTTCATTCTCCGTCCCCCTTTGTTTCATTCCGGGAACCCGGTTTATCCCGTCGTGATAAAACTGGTTTAGAGACGAAACATTTTCTTCCATCGCAAGTCTTCAGACCGGATAATCTGCTGCTCACTTTTGTAAGATCCGGTTGTTGGGTCTCGTCAGGAGTCATTATTTCCTTCCCGCGAGGGTCAATGCCCTCGCTGGGGCCGGTTGGTTCAAAGACTGTTTTTCCGTCCCGTTCCACCTTGCGTACAATAAATTCTTCATAGTCCTGCTTCCTGGGATCGCCTGCATCATAAGATGGTGTTATTCTTGCATCCGACATGGATTGATCGGAAGTCGGCGCCGTTACCGATTCCTCTGACACCGGGGAAACGGAGTTTCGCACTATCCGACAGCTCAACATGGTTGGATTGTTTGGGTCCAACATCTTACACCGAAGTGTAATTTCATTTTTGTCTTGTCGTTCAACCATAATGTTCACCTAGTTATGGACCGGTTGGGTTGTAGATTCGGGCGTTTCTGTAAGATACTGACAGGCAATCCTCCATCGTGCAGGCCAATGCTTGCCAATCTTCACAAGAACAGCGTCAGCACGCAGTTTTGCAAACACCTTCGGATCTATGTTGCATTCATCAAGTGCTTCCCGGAAATAAAATTCTGAACTACCGAATCGCTGTAGAAGTGCTGCCAGTGCTTCTCTTGTTGAAGATGCGAACCCGCGAAGTGCTGTTGACAAACCTAATCCCCCCCGGTTTACTTTGATTTCTTCCTGCCACCGGCAGAAGCGGGTGTGGTCTCGACAAGCTCCCATCGGTGATCGGCAATATACAATTCAGCGACCATCCGATGAATCTCGGAAAGGTGTGCGAGTTGGTCCTCGCTTACCTTCCTTCGAGGAATGCTCTTGTCCAAAAATACACCCGAACCACAATGGGTTGATTGGGAAAATAAAGCCAATTTAACAGTAATTCGGCGATTGGTTCGTTTAAACTGATTTTACTAAACAGAATATCAAAACTCTGTATTTCGTACTGAACAGATTTAAGTAACATCTGTTCGTTAATGCTTCATTGACTAAACACATTTTATCAAGAGCTGTTGGCATGATGAATGACGGCAACACCGATCACCCTATCAATCAAAACGCAAAGAAAATTGAGTCGGAATTGACAGGCGCGCCAAATAATAAGGGCAAAAAAAAGCGTAATGAAATTCACAATGAAATTATCTCTGCGCTTCTGAGAAACGAGGCACTCACTGAAAGTGAGATTGGAGACGCCTGCGGTTATCGTGAAAAGGGTTCTGATAAGTGTCCAAATGTTCATCGCCAGATTAAAAAACTCGTTCTGAAATGGAATTACATTGAGAAGGTTCCTGAAACCTTGGAATACCGAATAAAGAGGGATCTTGCCACAATCGGCCTTATCTATAACGACAAAACTTTTTCACCAAGTCGCCCTGAGTTTTCAGAATCGACGTGGTTCATTCAATTCCTCATGAGTGAGCGAATGCCAGAATTTCGAGAAGACGATGAATTTATCGGAGACATAAAAAAGATTGTGGGGACGTCGTCATCAATGGTTAATTTCTTTCTCCGAGGAAATATTAACCTCACTGCAAACTTAGGCGCGTTTCTTGGGCCTGCAATTCCAACCATAAAGACACCTGGCTTAAATCCTGACATTCTTGCATCGTTCACAAGAAAATGTAATTTTTACGATCTTTTTGTTGACTGTATGTGTTTAGATCACGGTACATCGATGACTTCAGAAGATCTTTCGGTAGATTCTCTCAAGGTCTTAAATGAGATTAAAGGAAAGTCAGCCCGGGATAAAATCAAGGCCATAAACTATATTCAGTCTTTTACCACAATGCAGAATCTCGCGAGATGCATCGATGCAACAAAGGGTAACGATGGTCAAGTCCCCTCCATTTTCGACGATATCCTTAAGGATTACAATACAATTATCGAACGGACAAAACCAGATAAAACCAAACAGGAGTCCCCGGAGAAAACTGTAAGGGACTGGGAGGAACTCTACAATAAATTTAGTAAATTGTTAAGGGGCAGCTCTCCTATTAATACGGCGTCAGGACAGATTCCGGGCATAGGCTCTGCATCGAAAACTGTTATAAAAAATCGGACAAGAGGTAGTGAAAAAAATTAGGTGCCTGCAATAAGTTTCTGGCGGGCCATACTCAGAATCATCTTGTATTCCGGTGTTTGTTCAATATCCTTTTTCAATCGTTCAAGACTCAAGCGGGCTGTTTCATCCAGCGGCTCACCGCACGTCTTACAGAAATTATAGGTGGACGGGTTGACGGTATTGCAGCTGACACACTGTTTCACGGCCAGCGCGTCACACCGGTGTGCCTCGGGGCGCCGAATACCTTGCCTTTCGAAAATTTCATTATCGGTATCATTGTCGGTCAGGTGAAGATATGTCGGAAACATCGTCGAATTAAGGGATCCCCACATTTGTCTCATTACGGTCGACTCACTATATCCCTCCCGGATCATCGCCGTGATACGAGAGTGCCGGAACAAATGCGGAGTAATTTTTTTCCGGATTCCTGCCCGTGCCGCAATTATCTTGAATTGCTTGGCAACGGCGGGATACTGGAGAGGAAGTTTCTGGTTGGATAGGAAAACGAGGGCATCCGGCGTTGCTTCGAAGGGAAAATCGTTCTTCCACTGAATGAGATATTGGGTGGCGGCGAGGAGCCTGACATATCTCGGCTTCCCGGTTTTCTCGTCGACGTTCACGACGGTACCGTAATCGTCGAATTTTACCTGTCCCCATGTGAGTCTGCCTATCTCCTCGACGCGGAAACCTCCTTCGTAGATCGTCGCTATAATTGCACGGTCACGGGAATTCTGGCAGGCATCGATCATGGCCCGGACCTCTTCTTCCGTAAGCATCTGCTGTGCGGTCTTGGTCATCCGGTCAGACCGGGGAGCCTTGATCTTGGCAATCTTCTCTTCGCGGAGAGCCGAGTGTCCATTTGCAATCAGCCACTTCGAGAATCGCTTCAGAATGAGCAAAAAGTCTCTTTGGGTGTTTTGCTTATACGGTACACCCTCGTTCCGGGCGTCTCTCATCGCCTCAATCCCCCGGTAAATATCAGCGATAGTGTTCGCCCTGAACGGCCCGATGAACTTTCGCCAAGTCACCAGAGTGAAAATAAGTTTGTTGGCCCGTCCGACACCTATGCCATGAGTTGCCTTTATCTCTGCGATAAAGTCCCGTATCAGCCGGGCATCTTCGGCACTGAGTCGGCCTTTTTCTACAGGGTGGGTGATTGAATGGTCCGCGTAGGCACCCTTTGTATTATGAAAAGATCGGACATGCCGGGAAGGTGCCAGTTGCGAGCGCGGTACTGCCATGTCACCCGGGTTACCGAGCTTATGGAAAAAGGCATCCTCAGGTTTAGGGATTTTAACCAGCGGTCGAGATGCTGCTATGGGGATTCGAACCCCAGTCGCGGGCGTGAAAGGCCCGCATGATTGGCCGGACTACACTATAGCAGCACGTTGCTCTATTTACTTTCTCGTCACGTCATAAATAGGTTATGGAAGAACAGGAATTGATACATTATCCACGGGAATGATCAAGTCTCACGATATATGCACCAATTGAATAATTTATTACGATACCCGCAAATAAACGTCAGATCTGGGGTTTTGATTAGCGTCAAGTTTGACAAATCATAAATAGTTTCGGGAATGAGTGATCTTGACTGTGAAGTGAGGAACTTTGCTTTGCTTCCCGTTGATTTTTCAGGCAGGCAATATACAACCTTATATCCACCAAATCATATATCTGGCAGAACCGGACGCAGGAACGATCATCGCATGAGCACACTATCGACGGATACGCAACCGATATCACTTCTCTGTGTCGATGACGACCCATGGGTGCTGGATGCGCTCAAAATTTTTTTTGAGCGTGACCCGGATTTTTCCCTGTTCACTTGCAGCAGTGGTTCTGAGGCGCTGTCCCTTATCGGCCAGTACCAGTTCGATGCAATCATTGCCGATTACACGATGCCGGATATTAACGGAATCACGCTCCTTAAAGAAATCCGGTCACAAAACGATCCCGCACTCTTCGTCATGTTTACCGGACGGCACCTGGCCCAGGTCGCTATCGAGACGCTGAACAACGGTGGAAATTATTATGTCCAGAAAGGTGTCGAGATCCTGCAGGAACTTCCGAAAGTCCGTGATTTTATCCGGAATTCAGTCCAGGTCAGGCGCCGCGATCGTTCCCGCACGGTCCCGGTCGCAGACCAGGACACACGGTACCGTTCACTGGTCGAGCAGCAGCAGGACCTGCTCTGCTGCTTTTCACCGGACGGGACCTGTACACTTGCAAACGAGGCATTTAACCGGTTTACAGGAAGCGCAACACCGGGTAATTTCCTGGCAATAATCCCGGAAGAAGAGCAGGACGAGATCCGAAAACTCGTGAAATCCCTTACACCGGAGAATGCCGGCACATACATAGAGCATAATGTACTTGACCAGCAGGGAAAGCGACATCTCTATCAATGGGGATACCGGGGATTTTTTGACGAGGCAGGGAACGTTACCGAATACCTTGCTCAGGGCAGGGATCTCTCTTACGTCGTCCGACTGAATGATATTCTTCCCAAGGGTTCTGTCAGTACAGAATGCGGCTCGGTCCAGGATGCTGTCAATACTGCCGATGCCACTGGTGTTATGAAGCCGGCAGAATTATGTAATCTTGGCGATTCCGTTGAAATGATACAGTACCCGATCTTCGCCATCGACCTTGACGGGAAGGTTATTGCGTGGAATCATGCCATTGCCGAATTGACAGGTGTTGATGCAAGGACCATGATCGGCCAGGGCAATTATGCCTATGCATTTCCTATCTATAGCGAAGCACGGCCGATGTTGATCGACTATATCCTCGATCCCGCCCATGTAGATACATCACGGTTACCAAAGATAAACCGCGAGGGGGACAGTTTCAGCGGGGATGTGGAAGAGGTTACCATCCGCGGAAAAACAGTGAAGATCGGAAGCAAAGGGACCATGATCCATGATGCTGCCGGAAAAACGATTGCTGCAATCCAGTCTCTTCTCGTCAGCGGGCAATTCCTGGAGGACGGTACCGGGGAGGAAGAGGACACCGAGCATTACATTGGCGGGATCTCGAGCATCATCCTCAAAGTAGCGGGCGAAGGATTCTCTGGCGCGATCGCCGGCGCAATCGGATCTGCCACCGGGGGATACGGCGTCTATGCCACGGATCACCGGCTGTTTGTCGTCCATAATCCCAACCTGGACGCGTCACGTTCCGAAGAAATGCAGTTCTCCGACTTCCTCATGAATGAACTTTTCGGCACCAGCGTGGATATGCGACCGCGATCGATTGCCGAACTGGATAAGAACAAGGTATTCGAAGTATGGCGCAAGGACATCGCTGCAATTGAGATGAAAACGCCCAGGTTCTTCTCCGGCTTTTTGATCATCCGGACAAAAACAGGGGGCTCATTCCGGATTTACGTAGATCACCGGAAAGCCTTCGTCCATCTCGAACAACTGCTCAAACTATTCTACCCTGATATCATCCGGGGCGAAACAACCGAGATTGATTCTGCGGATATGGAGTGGCTGGACGAAGTCCGGACCTTTGAACTGGTTGGCAAACTTCAGCTCGATGATCCCCTCCAGGGCATCTCCCGTAATATAAATACCAGTCTACCGAAACTTCCACCCCTGCCCGCAGCTCCTTCATTATTCCCGTCAGTAACGACCAGTGCCGGAAAATGGAATGACCTTTCCGCTTCCATAAAGGTAGTCCCGTACCCCATCTTTGCTGTCGATATAACAGGAAAAGTGATTGCATGGAACAATGCGATCAGCACGCTGACCGGTATCACTGCCCCGGATATGATTGGAAAAGGAGATTACGAGTACGCCATCCCATTCTATGGTACGCGAAAACCCATGCTGATCGATTACATCATCATGCCCCCGGACACCCCGATTGCCGGTGATGTTCCTGCCATCACCCGTGAAGGAGATACCTACATCGGGAGCCTTGAGAGCGTCACGATCCATGGTAAGTCGATGCTGCTTTGGGGGAAGGGGACTGGTATTTACGATCCAAAAGGTGCGATCATCGGGTCCATCCAGTCAATCCTTGTCAGTGAACAGCCCAGCATGAAGGCGATTATGGGAATTTATGAGGAGGAGACCTATATCGGCGGGATCTCCAGTATCACGGTGAAAGTTCCTGGCGAGGGTGTAGCCGGCGCAATTGCAGGTGCCATCGGATCCTCCACCGGAGGATACGGGGTCTATGCTACGGATCAGAGACTGTTCATCATCCACAATCCTAAACTCAATGCGGAGCACCCCGACGGGGTTCAGTTCGGGGCCTTCATCAGGGATGAACTGTTCGGCACTACCGTTGACACCCGTTCCCGGTCCATCCAGGAACTCGAAAAAGAGAAAGTGATTGAGATCTGGAGAAAGGATATCGTCACCATCGAGATGAAAAAACCCCTGCTGTTTGCCGGGTATATCAGTTTCAAGACCCGCAGCGGAGAGTCGTTCCGGGTCTATATCGATCACAAAATGGCGTTTATCCACCTCGATCAACTGCTCCGGCTCTTCTTCCCGGAGATCCTGCGGATTGAATAGACAGACCAAAATCGTATCCGTATTTTTTTTTAAGGACCACGGGATCGCAGCTCTTGTCCCGGACAAAAAGAGAATCTTATTTTTTATTGATCGGGTACCCTTCTTTTTCCGTCACTGCCTTGAATGCCGCCATCAGCTGCCGGGTCACCGGGCCGGGTTTCCCGGACCCGATGGTCCGCCCGTCAACCCAGGTAATCGGTGCAACTTCGGCAGCGGTACCGGTGCAGATCATTTCGTCTGCCGTGTACAGGTCGAAGTACCCGATATTCTGTTCCTTTACCGTGATGCCAAGGGACTTTGAGATCTCAAGGAGGACCATCCGGGTGATGCCCCGGAGGTTGTTGAGGGTCGGGGGGGTGATGATCTCGCCATTCTTGACAATATAGAGGTTGTCACCGGATCCTTCCGAGATATACCCGTTCGTGTCAAAGAAAATTGCCTCGTCACCTCCTTTGTAATTTGCCTCAATCTTGGCGAGGATGTTGTTGAGATAGTTGAGGCTTTTGACATTCGGCGGCATGCATTCTGCCGGGTTGCGGCGCACAGAAACGGTTACTGCCTTGAGACCTTTCTCGTACAGGTCACCATACATTGCGCCCCAGGAAACTGCAATGATGACGACCGAGGCCTTCGGGCACTTTCGGGGGTCAAGGCCGAGATCACCGACACCTCGGGTAATAATCGGTCGTATGTAGGCGTCAGTCAGGTCGTTCCTGCGCAGCGTCTCGCAGATCGCATCAGTCATCTCTTCCTTGGTGATGGGGGGGTGCAGATCGATCGTCTTCGCCGAATCGTAGAGCCGGTCCAGGTGCTCTTTCAGCCGGAAGATCCTTCCGTGATACGCGCGGATGCCTTCAAACACGCCGTCACCGTAGAGGAAACCGTGGTCGAAGACCGAAACACGGGCCTGGTCCTCCGGGAGATACTTTCCATCAAGGTAAATAATCATAGATGATGATGGGGTGTCGTGGGTTTTGTAGTTTTTTCTTTTGCATAAAAAATCATCCCGAATGCTTTTGTTTTCGGCACAGACCGACAAAATGCCTGAACATCCCGGTACTCGCTACCGGGTGGAGGTGGGTATAACTCCCGAGGGTATTGTTGATGACAGCACCATCACGATTGTCAAGGATACCAACTCCCCGGGAAAGCCTGTATGCAAACCGGGTTCCTGTGGGGAGCACCACTTCGGAATAATGGAACTCATGCCCGCGGAACTGTGCACTGCCCAGGGGAGACTCCGCACAACTGGTCCCTTCAACATAACTGACAACACGACGTGCCGGCATCCGGGTTTCACCGGCAAACACACCGCACATCTCAGAGCTGCACCCCTCCTCTCTTCCCTGCCAGCCTTTCTTCAGCAGCATGCGTTCCGTGAGGTACATCAGCCCGCCGCATTCCGCATAGACAGGGACCTTATTCCGGGAGGTCTCACGCAGGGCTTCACGCATCCGGTCATTGGATTCGAGCTCGCGGGTAAAAAGTTCCGGATATCCCCCGCCGATGATAAACCCGTCCGCATCCGGCAGACGGTCATGAACAGGACTGAATGGAACAGTCCCTGCCCCGAGAGTTGTGAGGATATCGAACATGTCAGCGTAATAGAAGTTAAATGCCTCATCGAGCGCCACGCCAATTTTTACATCACAGGGCGGGATCTGGTCAAAGAGCGTCGGTTCATTCCCGGAATCCGGGATCTCCTTCATCAGGGACCGGAGCCGGTCAAGGTCCACGTACTGGCCGATGATATCCGTGATCGTGGCGATGCGGGCGTCGAAATCGCCCCGGCCGGATCCTTCCCGGTAGGGCACAAGACCAAGATGGCGCATGGCCAGCTGCATCTCTTCCATCCTGGGGATGGCGCCGATCACGGGAATCTTGCAGTAGTGTTCGATCGCGGTTACGGCCTTGGATTTATGTGATCCTCCTTTGATGTTGTTAAGGATAACACCAGCAATCCTGATCCCGGGATCAAACGACTGGAAACCCTTCACGAGGGCAGCCGCGCTGCGCGTGATGCTCTGCGCCGAAACGACGAGAACAACAGGAAGGTCCAGCTCTTTTGCTATTGCAGCCGTGCTCCCGGTATCGGTAAGTGCCTCGGCTCCTTCATACAGTCCCCGGACACCTTCGACGAGAGCAATGTCTGCCCCCCGGCACCCAAACCGGAATATATCCCGGATCTGGTGCTGGTTCAGTGTAAAACTGTCAAGGTTCCGGCAGGGCCTGCCTGATACTGCAGCAAGGTACGAAGGATCGATATAATCCATGCCGACCTTGAATGTCTGGACCTTCAGGTTTTTTGCCAGGAGAGCAGTAAGGGCAAGTGTAATACTGGTCTTGCCGCTGCCGGAACGGTCACCGGTGATCAGGATTGCTTTCATGAAAGGCTCCGGAGCACGGCCCCGAATTCACTTTCAACAATCTCGCGGACACCAAGTGTTTTTGGATGGAGATCTATCTCCACCACCACGTGCTTATGGCCGATCTCCCGGAGAGGTGCGACCTGACGGGGACCATTGGTGATCGAGAAGCACTCGATTCCGTCAGTGTATTCAGGAGGGATCGCATGAGGGACACCCACGATAAGCGCGAACGAGGGTGCAAGTTGCCGGAGCCGTCTGCCAAGCACGTCACCATTCGCACCGTATTCATCAAGCGCCCCGATAAATTCCGGTTCCAGCCCGCGTTTTGCCAGCTCGTCAGATATCCGCTGCGCATCGGCCCGGGTCTTAGGCAGGCCACGCTGTTCGAGATTTGCAATATAAGTGATATCGGCATCAGGGCAGACATCATGGAGCGCAAGCAGTTCATCGGCAAACATGTAAGCAGTTTCTTTCTTTGCATTCATGATCGCGACTCCCTTTGCCCCACTGAGCGCACGCTGCATGAGTTCCTGACCGGCCCTATGCTTGAGATCCCCCCGGGAAGCCTCGATATACGATTTCGAAGCTGCACCTCTCACGCGCTCGACTTCGTTTGCCTTCTCCATCAAAAAACGCTGCCGGGTAAGTTCCTCTGGCGAGATCCAGCCAGCCTTCTCCGCGGCTTCCAGGGTGGTGAGAACACCGGCGATATTTTCGATATATCCGGCATGAATGTCCACGACGATCGTGGGGGTGGTCACACCCGCCCCGTCGAGCGCTGCCTGAAGATCTTCACCGATGATCATCGCAACGCAGGTACCCACAACCGCCATGCGCTGTGGTTTAAAGTGATCCTCGGCATACCGCAGCGCGTCCTCCAGAGGTTTCTGGCCGCCGAAGATGAACTCATTGTCAGAAAGCGATGTGGTCAGGACCCGCATCCCGTCCTCCTCAAGCAGCCGGGCGTGCTTGAACGAGCAGCCGGAAGGGCCATGCAGGATCGCGACATCCACGTTGAGATCGCGGGCGGTGTACAGAGCGGCGACGATCGAGCTTGGGCGGGGGTGCATGTATTTCACGGATATCATCTCCAGGTTTTGACCGCGAGGACAATGGATCCCCGGGGAGTTCTTCTCTTGGCGAGGGCAAGTCCCTCATCGAGCGTCTGCACATGGGCGGTAACCAGCGGGCCAAGACGGATATATTCGGTAGACCCGGGTTCCGGGAACCGGCCTACCCAGATCAGGTTTACCGGGCTGATCGCTTCTACAGCAGCCAGTACCTGGTCCGGCAGGAAACCTTCACATACTGCCCCATCACCTTCCTGCTGTCCGATCACGAGCGTCACTTCCGCACTGCCGGATGCATTACGGGCATACCGGGCTGCATCTATTGTCGTGATGAGATTCGTACCGCTGTTCGCATTATCCAGTACAAAAATACTGTTGTCGTAGGAGACTGCCATCCGGCCGGTGAGTGCAGCAAACGATTCAAGTGGCGACGGGTCGATGCCGAGGAGCAGCGCCGCGGCAGAGGCAAGCTGGAGCGGGGCATTGTACGCCGGGAGGGCCAGCAGGGGGTTGGTGAACCGGTGTACTTTACCGTCAAGTGTTATGGTGCATTCCGTGCCGTCACAGGAGGCAACATCATCGATATGGATCACACCATCCCGGAAATCTGCCCGTATTCCTTCAGCAAGGAGCAGGTGCCTGCAGTGTCTGGCCGAAGCCAGTTTTGCGGTGATTGCATGCTTCTTCCCGGCAGCGAACGTATAATCTTCATCAGAAGTGATTATCGCAAGCGTTCCGGCCCCGGTGACTCCCAGCGATTCCTCTACAATCAGCCAGCCATGGATCTCACGTGCGAGTTTTACTGCAGCAATAACTGAGCTTGGGGTGATACTGCTTCTCGATATCCAGTTCTTCTCCGGGAAACGGAATGTTCCAGTCGAAGTATGCAGGATGCCTTTTCCCGGAAGCAGCGATGCCAGCGCGTGTGCGGTGGTCGTTTTGCCCCGGGCACCCGTGATCTCAATCATGGGCTGCGGGAGGTCGTCACCCAGCAGCTGTCGGACGGCTTCGTGATGGGTGATCACCGGTACCTGTGCATGTTTCAGGAGCGGGTGATCCGGGTCGAGGTGGATTGGAGCAACAATGAGATCATAATCTCGGGAGAGGGCAGTCCGGACATCCACGATACTTTGTCCCCGGTACACGTCCACGAGATCTACCAGATCGCCACGGGATGCAAAGGCTTCACTGAGCTGTTTCCCGCCGTGAATTGTGTCCAGTACCAGGATGTGCATAAAAAAATCAGAGATTTGAAAGGGCTTTTTGGGCATTCTTGATCATGAGATCGGCAAGCAGGGGATCACTCCCTATCGGGCCTGCGTACAGAAGGGGAATTGTCTTCCCGTTCAGCATGAAACTTCCTTTCCTGGACCCTTCGGGAAGTCCAATCTCGCCGGGAATGTCTTTTTCAATGTGGACTCCCCGTGCAAGGAACAGGGGAACAACAACAAGCGCATCGATCGGTTCATGTCGGAAGGCCTCAAGGGATTCCTTGATGGTAGGCTTGTTCATATTCATGAATCCGCATTTTACGATAAAATCCGTATTCTGCTTTCGGATATACGCGGCCGTAGTCTCGATAAGTTCCTGATTGTAGGGCATCGTGCTTCCATGACCTACGAGTAACATTCCCTTCTTACTCATATAGCATTAAGTATTACAGGGCAGATTAAAAATTATTACGAAATGGTTTTTTTACCATCACCGCAAAATGGTTCTGAATGAGTGATTTCGAGCGGGAGGTTGTTCACGGTCTCAACCGTTTTTTCAAGACCCGCAACATCCAGGGATTTGCATACCGGCTCAAGCAGCATACGTTTACCAGCCAGTACGCGGACGTACTCGTTGACTCCCTCAACCCTACCTATTATCTCTCGATCGAATGCAAATCGATCATTGATAAGAAACTTTACTTCTCCCAGCATTTCCACTTGGATAAGAAGAATGTCCATCAGGTTGATGTGATTTCAGATTTCCTCGCAAGGACCGGCCGGATCGGGTTCCTTGCTGTTGAATTCCGGCAGGGACCGGGTAAAGCCAGCGAAGCATATCTGATCCCGTGGGCGAGTGTTGTCGAGCACTTCCGGAACAAAAAAGGGATAAGCATCGATGATGCCCGTACCTTTATCCCACTTGCACGCTCCAAAAACGGGTACGTGCTCGAAGGCTTGTGATGTACAGAAATATCCGTTTATTATTTTAAGTGCTCTGTAGTAATCATTACAAATAGTAACGCTCTTGGGGATTTCACCTCAGCCGCTGTGGCGCTTAACCGGTAATTCCTGCAGCATCGCGATGCGCAGGGGCGGTAAGGGGACAGGCACTGTCCCCTCCTCTCAAAAATGTAATCAAATACTATTTGTTCCAACACAAGGATTTCTACAAAGCAATTTTAAGAAAACTCACACATCACTGCCAGTCTCCTGCCCCGGCACGTTCTCCGCATAATAATTCCGGCGCCCGTCCTGCCCTCAATAAGATCATTCGTACGCATATACCAAAGCAAACCCAAAGGAATTTGTTTGAGCATTGTCAACGGATATCAACGTATGATGGATGCATTTGAGCGCTTTGGGCTGCTCATCAACGATCGTGTCGTCCGGACTCCTGTGGCGATCGCGTCCATGGCAGGGATTGTCGATGCAGGCTATGTGCTCGAACGGGCGGATCATATCGGTATTGCATTCATCGGAGGCTATTCCATTGATGGCCCGACAATGGATGCAGCACGGGCGATCGCATCTTCCGGGGACAGGAAGGAGTTTATTTATGATGCCCCGGTTATCGAACTTAAAAGCCAGATTGACCTGATGGCAAAGAGCGATGTCATCCCGGGGATCAATCTCCGGGGTAGTACACCGGAATCCTTCAGCACCATTGCCAGGACGCTGGGAGACCGGATAGTGTATGAGATCGATGCACACTGCCAGCAACCGGCAATGATAGCCGCAGGTTGCGGGGAATTTTACCTGAAACATCCTGAAAAACTCCTTGCCGTTATCCGTGCCCTGAAATCCGAGGGTGTTACCGTATCAGTCAAGATACGGGCCGGGGTTGCTGACGATGACCGCACGCTTGTGGGCGAACTCTGGAAAGCAGGGGCAGACATTCTCCATGTTGATCTAATGGATTTTGGCACGGCGAAGCTCCGGCAGATCCGAAACGCGTGCCCTCTCGTGCTGATCGCTAACAACTCCATCACTACCTTTGATCGCATGAAGGACATGCTCTCCCATGGGGCGGATCTCGTCTCAGTCGCACGGCAGTCGGATATCAGGACACTTGCCGGGCTTGACGCCGCCATCACGAGATACGCGGAGGAGGAGGGATGGTATAATGCCCCAAAACAACTCTGCCGCGGGGGCGATATCCGGTCTCTGACGTTCTGCTGTATGCCGGTTAAAGAGTGCCCCCTTATTCCCGCTCTTACGAGGATCGGTATGCCCAAAGAAACGTACATCAGGATGAAACTCGAAGCGGTCCGCGGTACACAACTCGATACCGGCAAACAGACCTGCTTTGGCAGCCTTTCCTGGTGCTGTAAAACTTCCTCTCCCTGTATGTTCCGGGATATGACACTCAAACAGGCAGGAATTTCCAGGAAAGAGTATATGCGCCTGAAACGCGATCTCTCTGATATGATAATGAGCCGGGTATTCCATGACAACACTCAGGATGAAACCAGTTGAGCGGGCGCAGCTCGCCATGATGCTTGAAGTCTGTGCTTACCCGAAGCCGGGCAACGTGGACCGTTGCCACGATTATCCGGATACCCGGCTTGAGCACTTCCTTGCATCCACTATTCTTTCCCGTACTGCTTTTGAAGAAGCTGAGCTGGGAACAGGCCGTATTGGCGAGATTATCAAACATGCCGTCCGGGATACCAATATACATGGCGGCGGCAACACCCATTTTGGTGCCTTTATTCTCCTCATCCCGCTCGTGTATGGGAACGATATCCCGGGCGCCCTAAAAGCCATAGAAAAAACGGATGTGTCCGATGCGGTAGCATTCTACAAGGCGTTTGCCATGACCGCCGTCCGGATTAATGCCACGGATGAGCTCGACGTCAACGATCCGCACACCCTGACCGTAATCCGGGACCGCGAAATGAACCTGATGGATGTGATGGCCCATTCGGCTGCTCACGACATGGTAGCCCGTGAATGGGTGGCAGGATTTCCGCTGACCCGACGTGGTGCCGACATGCTTATCCAGACCGGGGCCGGCCGGGACGCAGTCGTCCGGACATTCCTGATGCTCCTTGCAACCGAACCCGACACGTTCATCATCAAGAAACATGGTTCTGCCGTAGCCATGGAGATCATGATGGCAGCCCGCGAGGTTCTCGATGGAAAACGGACTGCAGAAGATCTTGACAAAGAATGCATCAGCAGAGGTATAAACCCGGGATCCATCGCGGACATTGTCATTGCATCCATCTATATCGCACTTGGCGAGGGGTGGTCATGGGACTCCTGAAATCCGGTATCAATGAGGTGATTGCTACCACTACGCGAAATGCAGCACCCATTGGCGTTCATTTCCGGGATAACCGGGCATACATGATACTGTTCCGGGGAAGCCATACCTTTGAAAATATCCAGCGGGAGGGCTGGGTAGTAGCGAATTTTGTCCAGGACCCGATCATATATGTAAGGACTGCGTTTGAAGATCTGCCCCCGGAATCATTTATCGATGAAACCATCGGGGACCTGACAATGCAGCGGCTCAAAGGGGCAGATGCCTGGGCCGCATTCACTGCCACGATCGAGCGGACTACATCCGAATCGATGATTGTCGCCCTCTCACTCAGGAAAGAAATCATCGAGGACCTGGTTTTTCACCCGGTTAACCGGGGATTCGGTAACATCATTGATGCAACGGTCCACGCTACCCGGTATGTGGAAAACCGGAACCCGTCATTGAAACAGCTGATCGAACAGCATGCCGGGATTATCAAAAAGTGCGGTGGAAAAAGAGAACTTGATGCCCTTGACCTGCTGATGCAGCACATTGCATAACCCGCTGGCAGCCATTCTGATTTTTTATCCTCACTCGCGGATCTATATATTTATCACTAATCATTACCACTGTTGATTACAGACCAGTTCCCTCCATGAACCGGTCCCTTGGGTCACCATGACGATGCGGCCATTATCCCGGAAAAAGCAGATCCTCTACGACGTCTGCATCATCTCCAGCATCCTTGCAGCAATTGTTATCACCTATTTCAGTCTGACTTCCGGGATATACGACGTATTTCCGTATTTTTACCTGATCCCGATCATCCTGATTGCATTCTCACGTCCCAATATGAGTATCTACGGTACGGTGCTTGTCGGGTGGCTGTACCTTGCACTGGTATTTGTGATCGGTCTCCCCAATGCCCGGTTGTACACGGTAGCAACAGTATGGTTTTATATATTCGTCTCCCTTGGAGTCCTGATATCCACCTACTCCCAGGTCTACCGCAGGGAAGGCGAGAAGAGTTGCGGTGCCTATTATAATTCTCAGGCTGGAGTGTTCAGTTATGATCGCCAGAACCTGAAGATACGGGATGCCAACAAAAAGTTTGCTCATATGATCCGGTATGAATGTGATGAACTGATGCAGAAATCCCTGCCCGATCTCATTCCGGACCGGGAAGAACGTGAGAGTTTCATTGCCAAAGTCAGGGACCAGAGGAGGGTTGGAGATATCGAAGTCAGGTTCCGGGCATGGGATGGGAGCATGCGGTGGGCTCTTGTGTCTGCAGCGGAGACCGGTGAGCCTGGTGTTATATGTACCACGGTCGATATTACTGACAACAAACTATCCCAGGAAGCCTTGACGCAGGCAAATAAGAAACTCAACCTGCTCAACAACGTGACCAGGCACGATATTCTTAATCAGCTCACTGCGCTCCTCGGGTATCTCGAATTATCCAGACAGGATACTACGGATACCCACCTCCTCAAGTACCTGATGAAGGAAGAGCAGGCTGCAAATGCAATCCGGAACCAGATCCTGTTCACCCGGGATTACCAGAATATCGGGGTTCACTCCCCGCAGTGGCAGAATATTGCAGAGATTATCTCACTGGCTATGGCAAGCAATGACCTTCACCAGGTACTTGTCAGTATCAAAATACCACCTCTCGAGGTCTATGCAGATCCACTGCTTGAGAAAGTCTTCTATAATCTTATTGAAAATTCAATCCGGCATGGAGAACGGGTTACCGGGATCAGGATCAGATCGGAAGAATCCAATGACAGCCTGGACATTATCGTGGAGGATAATGGAATGGGGGTTCCTGACAGGGAGAAAGAGCGGATTTTCAGAAGGGAATATTTCAAGAACACTGGCTTTGGCCTGTTCCTTTCGCGGGAAATTCTGGCAATCACCAATCTTACCATAAAAGAAACCGGAAAATACGGCAACGGTGCCTGGTTTGTGATTCATGTGCCCAGGGAAGCATATCGCTCACTGGGGACACCGGATGCAGAAACTACTAACGAATAAAATCTTTTTATTCTGCATATCTGAATTTGTCGAAAACATTGACAGCCAGGATTGAACAGGTAAAAAAAACCAAAAAATCTTCAGATAAAAGGTATGGAAAAACTCCCTGGATCAGCAGACCCGGGGGACCGGATCACCCATGGGGGGTTCAATAAAGCGTTCTCCGCCAATTTTCGTTTCCATGATCACATGCGCACCTTTCACTACACCACCGACGATGGCAGCATCTTTCCCGTACTTGTGGGAGCGAAGCGCGGCCAGGATCTTTTCTGCATCCGCTGCCGGTACCCCCATAATGACCTTTCCTTCATTAGCCACTTCGAGCGGGTCAATCCCCAGCATGCCGGCTGCACTTTTCACGCTCCTCCGAACAGGTACGGTTTCTTCCTGTATCCGGACACAGACACCACTTTTGCGGGCCATCTCATTGATTGCGCTGGCAAAGCCGCCGCGGGTGGGGTCTTTCATGGCATGGATGGTACCTGCTTCAAGTACTTTCTCCATCATCTTCCAGAGCGGGGAGACATCTGACTGTATCTGCTCCCCAAGATCAAATCCCTCCCGGTGAGCCATGATAGCAATACCGTGATCACCCAGTGTCCCGGACGCGATGATCACGTCACCGGGAACAAGACCATTGTCTCTTACAACGGTCTTCGCAATCCCTATGCCGGACGTGTTGATCGCGATTCCGTCAAGGGCGCCCCGCTCCACTACCTTTGTATCCCCGGTGACGAGGCTTGCCCCTGCCTCTCCCAGCGCCTCGTCCATGGACGCGACAATACGTGCAAGGTCATCGATCTCAAACCCTTCCTCAATAATCATTCCACATGACAAGGCGATAGGTCTGCCTCCCATCATCGTGAGATCATTGACCGTGCCACAGACTGAAATACGGCCTATATCTCCTCCAGGGAAAAAGATGGGACGGACAACGTGGGAATCCGTGGTGAAGACCAGGTTCGCCCCGTTGAATGGGATAACCGCACCATCATCCATCGCCTCAAGACCGATCCCGCCGGCATTGTTGTGCCGGAACTTCGTGAGCGTCTGGAGCAGTTCACCCATCACTTCCCCCCCGGCACCGTGCATCATGTTGACTTTCATGTCAGTCTTCCACCTCGATCTCTACGTTTGTTACTACGATCTCCCTTCCCTTGATAAGTTCCGGTAGTGCCCCGCAGACAGGGCAGACATAGATCTCATCCCCGGTGTACCCGCAGGGACATTTTGTCTTTGGCAATACCTCGTGGCATTCAAGTACTGCCTGATGGAAAAGAGGATCATCATCCTTGATCGTATCGAAGAGGAAAATCACCTGGTCCGGGTTCACCATCGCCATTTTCCCGACTTCAACACTGATTTTTTTCACTTTTGTTGCATTATATTCATGCGCTGCTGTCCGTGCGGTGGCATACAGGTCATATGCAATAGAGTACTCGTGCATCAGGTCTCCAGCGCTGCGTACACCTGTTTAAAAATTTCACGGGTCTCAAGCCCTTCTTCCCGGGAGAGCCGCTGGATTGCATACCCGACGTGGACTAGGACAAATTCACCGATCTTCACGTCCACGAGATCGAGCCTGACTTCCTGACGGAGGTCACCATAATCCACGAGACCGATATTTCCCTCTTTTATCTCAATAACTTCCGCGGGGACTGCAACACACATCGATGATCCTCTGGTTTCTCTAACCTGTACTGTGAGCGGTTCAACCACATAAAAACAGTGATAGGACGCGTGAGACAAGCTGCGGTCAGATTACCGGTGCACTACGTAAAAGATGGAGATTAATGACCTTCATTTCCTGATATCATATCCCGGTTATCAGAAAACCGGGAACGAAATACTATGATACGCCGGGGAAGAGATTTGAACTCTTGAGGTGCAGGGCACCAGTAGCTTTCAAGGCTACCGCCTTCCCGGACTAGACTACCCCGGCAATGCTCTATATGTTGGCGGTCAGATGTAAAAAAGGCTTCTTCGGCCGGGTGGAGGTTGAAGTGGTCCTCCGATCAAGCCAGAAAATCCGGTTCCGTGATTTAATGAGTTTTTCGTATGCCTGCGAGAGCCACAGCAAGGCAGACTGCTGCAACACTTACTGCAGGCAAAACAGGAGATGGTGGTGCAGGTGTCGCGGTTTGCGGCTCATTCGCTGCGACCCGGGTTGAAATAACGGGGAGCGCGGCCATATGCGTAGCGATAGGTGAGAGGGTAAGACCGGGTTGTCCGACAACAGAAATTGTACGAGTGCCAATGAATCCTTGTGCATCGGTGAAACTTACATAGTAATCACCAGGCTGGGAAACCGGGACATCAGCGACAAAATCCCCGGCAGTGTTCGTGTTTACATATTGGGGGCCGAATACCAGGAGGCCATCAGAATCCGTCACTTCTATCTGAACCCCGGAATTCTCATCGCCCTTGATATTTCCGGCAATATAGATGGTACCAGTGAGATTTTGGCTGACAGGTGATGCCAGAAAAATTTCATTATCACGATCTACGAGCTGGATAACCCGCATGTTTATTGAATCACCAAGACCGTTTGCCGGTACTTCGACCTTATAAGTTCCCGTGTCGAAGCCTGTTGTATCAAAAATAGCTTTAAACGTTTTGTCCGACTGGACATAGACAATCTCACGCTGAATTTCTGTCGAGGTTGTAAGTTGGTAATACAATACAACATCAATTGGTGTCCCGACACCGAAGGTTGTCGTACCGGTCACAATAAGGGGCTTTCCAACAGTGAGTGAATCCGGGGCATTAATATTGACCTGATATGCCGATACCCATCCTGACAGAAAGAGAAGTCCCAAAACCAGCAGGACGATCTTTTTCATCTATATCAGATCAACTAATAGGATGTTAATGATTTCTGATATATCGGAAAAACCGCTTGCCTGCTGGCGGGGAAAAGAGCGGTACGGTCGTGAACTGCTGGATTGCCTGACGATTATCTTCCGGAGTGGCGGGTGCAGCTGGTCACGGTGCCGCATGTGCAGTTATCGTCACGAGCGGTACGGTGAACAGAGCAGCGACGATCTCACACGCCACCTCAAAGCACAGCTTGCATGGGTATTGAGAGAACACCGTCTGGAGGAATACCGGATGGTTAAAATATTCACCTCGGGGAGTTTTTTCGATCCCTCTGAAGTCCCGCCTTCCTTCAGGAACGAAGTGGCATCGGCATTCCGGGGGAAACTGGTTATCGCGGAGACCCGCCCGGAGTTTGTTACAGAGGAGGTATTCACTCCGTTCATCCATGCCATTGATGATGGCAGCTGGAAAATTCCCGTTTATTGTGCCATAGGGCTTGAGACGAGCAATGACCGGATCCGGGAAAAAAGTATCAGCAAAGGATTTGATTTCGCAGAATTCATATCAGCCGCAACAACCGCCCACGCTGCCGGTGCCGGTGTCAAGGCATACCTACTCTTCAAACCACTCTTCCTGACGGAACGCGAGGCGGTTGATGATATGAAAACAACAATCCGGGACATTATACCCCACACTGACCTGATCTCCATGAATCCCTGTACGGTCCAGCGGAATACCGAACTTGAGTTCTACTGGAAGAGGGGTGCGTATCGTCCGCCGTATCTCTGGAGCGTCCTGACCCTCCTCAGGGATTCACCGGTCCATATGACCTGCGATCCGCTAGGTGGCGGGCAGAAGAGAGGCCCCCATAACTGCGGAACCTGTGATTATGAACTGGTGAAGGGGATCCGCGATTATTCGCTCAATGCGGACCGGGACCTCATTGGTGCATTGCTGGATAGCCCCTGTGATTGCAAACAGGAGTGGGAATTTATTCTTGATAACGAGAAACCGTACTGTATGCCGCTGACGCGGTAAAAAAATTAGTTTCCTCACGCACAACTCTGGATCTCGAGCTGCTTTGCCAGCAGCGGGAGGAACGTTCCGGCATCAGATACGATCCCGATTGCCTGGGTCGTTCCGCGGTCCATCAGTTTGGTAAGGTGTGCCGGATTGATGTCAACACAAACCGTCTTGACGCTGGAGGGCAGGCAGTTACCCACGGCAATGGAGTGGAGGAGCGTGGCTATCATCAGCACCATACTACAGCCTTCAATCTGTTTCCGCATAGCGTCCTGCGCCACCATTACGTCTGTGATCACATCCGGAAGCGGCCCGTCATCCCGTATGGAACCTGCCAGCACAAACGGGACATTTTTCTTTACGCATTCAAACATAATCCCGCTCCTGATTACACCGGTATCCACTGCCTTTTTTATCGAACCGGCACGCATGATCTCGCTGATTGCATAGAGGTGATGTTTATGCCCGCCCATCACCGGGTTGCCGGTCGAAATATCCATCCCGAGAGAGGTCCCGTAGAGGTTATATTCAATATCATGAGTTGCAAGGGCATTTCCTGCAAAAAGGACGTTGACGTACCCGTTGCGGATCATGCCGGCCAGTGCCTTGTCCGCACCCGTATGAATGATCGCGGGGCCACCAACGACTGCAATCTTCCCTCCGTTCTTCCGGATATCGAGGATCTCCTTGGCAATTTTTGCGATTAGGGTTTCGCTGGGCCGTTCGGATGAGACAGTCCCGTGCATGAACTCAAAGGTGCTCTGCTCCCGCGGGCGTTCAGGATACTGGACACTTACTCCCTGTTCCCCGACAACTACAAGATCTCCATTCCGGATTTTTCCCAGAGCCACAGATATGGCCCGCTTCTTTTTTGGATCCACTACGATGAGAAAGTCCATCTCAATGGCTTCTACGGGAATCCATTCGCCGCCATATTTCACGTTGGTCGGGTGGTTGCTTGTTGTGTAGAATCCTTTGGGCACTACGCAATCGGATTCTGCTGCTACGAGATGAACATCTTTCACCTCAAGCGGGCGGGCACCAAGACGGTGGAGTTCGGACAATATTGATCGCAGCTTATCCTTGCTGGAGGCAGCAATGCGGAGACGGGCGTAACTCGGGTCGGTCTTTTCTTTACCAATATCAAAAGTTAGAATCTCGAAGTTTCCCCCCATATCCATGACCCGATCGAAGAGCTGCGTCATGATACCGGAATCAATGATATGACCCCGCAGCTCGATCTCCTGCGACTCTGCCATAATAGTATGATCTTGGGTGATGCACATTAATATGCGTTCCTGACAAGATATGGCAGGATTATCCGTGGTTTTGGCGGAATACCGCTAATTTGGACGAATTCACATGAATCACGGTGATTGCCATCAGGATTTCAGGGAGGCACGTTCTTTGAGAAAAATTTCTGCGGCAGCAAGGTCCTCCCGGGTATTAACATTCAGGGAAAGTCCGGGATCATCCATAAGCAGGGCAAATTCGCACTGTACCTTGGATATCTCGTCCCCACGCAGGATATTGACACCGGCAGGACATGCCTCGATCCCACGGATATGTTCCCGGTATGGCATCCCGCCACGACAGGATTTGACAAGCCTTGCCGGAATCCAGACCGATAACGCATCGTTCCTTTCAGACACATAGGCATGCCGGATATCGCGGATATTCTCCGGGGTAATGCCGGGAATATCGGAGACACAGACAAACAAGGGTTCGTCTTCATCCAGTTCCTTAACAGCATCTATCATATCTTGAATATACCCAAGCCCTTCGGATTTGCAGAAGGATATACCCCGGGCCCTGCACCAGTTCATGGTCATGGGGGTCCGGGACGAAGTGGCAACAACGGGTTCGCACCCGGCAGAACGAAACGCATCTACGATATACGCAATCATCGGCTGGCCGTTTACCAGAATCAGTGGTTTCTCGCCGAGGTTGAGCCGGCTCCCTTCGCCACCTGCCATGATCAGCGCATGCATGCTGCCAGTACCTCGATAAGCTGTGTATTTTCTTCGCGGGTCCGGACCGCAATGCGTATGCATTCAGTCAGCCCGAACGAGGTACAATCGCGAACGAGAATGCCTTTCTTTGCAAGACATGTGCAGAGGGGCGCCACATTTTTACCGTAATTTACGAGCTGGTAATTTGCTGATGACGGATGACAGGAAAGGCCGAGATTCGTGATCTGCACAATGAGCCAGGCGCGTTCACGGTTTATGGCGGACCGTGAAGCGGCGAGCTCGTCAAAGTGCAGGAACGCCTCCATAGCGTAGGACTCGGCAAAGGCATTCACGGTCCAGGGTGATCGGGCGGTCTCGATCTGTTCGATAAGGGCAGCATTGCCAAACCCGTACCCGAACCGGATGCCAGGTACTGAAAAGGATTTTGTCAGTGATCGCAGGACAAAAAGGCCGGGATCGCGCAGATCGGCAACGCTCTCCTGAGGATCTGAAAGTTCGATAAATGCCTCATCGCAAAAGAGCATGGCTCCGGAGTTTTTCAGCAATATCAGCCGGGAAAGAATATCTGTTCTCTTTGTCAGGGAGCCGGTTGGATTATTGGGATTGCAGAGGAAGGTTACACCGGCATCTTCTGCGAGGTCGGTCGGGCTCGCCCCGGCTAGCCGGGCCGACAATGCATATTCGCCAAATGTCGGCATTCCGGCAAAGAATAGTTTCTTCCGAGTCGTATCGCGGAATACAACGGAGCAAAAAACCCGGATCAACTCTATAGAACCGTTCCCCACACAAATTTCAGAGGGATCTCTCCTGAATTTTTTCCCTATGCATTCTTTCAGTTCCGCATAAGTATCATCAGGATAGTAAGACAGGACAGAGGGATCGGGTTTCCAAGAAAACAATGGGGGATACGGATTTGTACTCGCGCTGAAATCCAGCAGATTTTTGTGCGTTTTTTCGCGCTGGAGCTTACCAGTGCCCCCATGCACGACCCGCTCTGGAAAGTCAAAAGCCATAAAAATCCGGTTTATTCCTCCAATACTTGGATAATCTGTCATAAATGCATTGTGAAGAGATCAGCGCAAGCAAAGAAGAAAGTTTATATAGATTTATGTTTTATTTTGATTCATCTGGTTAAGTCAGACACAAGGGTTCTCTTTGTCTGACATATGAACGACAGAAGCCAGACATATGTCAGAAATGTGAGATACAATGATGCAAAGAATCACGCTCCGGTTGCCCGAACAGCAGATCAACCTGCTCCAGCAGATGGTGGACTCTGGTGAGTATCCCAATGTCTCTGAAGCAGTGCGGGCGGCGGTCCGTGAACTTGTAGAAAAACGCGCCAGCCGTGTCCTGAAGGAAAGTGACCAGGTTTCATTCAAGGTTTGAGAGGGTAGACATGCAGAGTATTATCAACGACGCACTAAAAAACGCCGAGCTTGAGAAAGAGATCAACAAGCCCGGCAGCACCAACGCACTGGAAGACGACTTCGTAGGACAACCACGAATTGTCATCATCGGATGCGGTGGTGCAGGTAACAACACCGTGAACCGTATCCACCACATGGGCGTTTCCGGTGCAGAAACGATTGCGATCAACACAGATAAACAGCACCTGGATATGATCCAGGCGGACAAGCGCATCCTCATCGGGAAATCCCTGACTAAAGGTCTCGGTGCCGGCGGATACCCCGATGTAGGTAAACGCGCCGCAGAGATGGCACGCCCGACATTAGAAGCAATCCTCGAGTCCGCAGATCTCGTTTTCATCACAGCAGGTATGGGAGGAGGTACCGGTACCGGTTCCGCACCCGTAGTAGCGCAGGTCGCAAAGGAACAGGGCGCCATCGTAGTAGGCATGGTCAGCTACCCGTTCCAGGTTGAAAAAGCCAGACTTATCCGTGCAGAAGAAGGTCTCGAGGCACTTGCATCCGCCGCAGACTCCGTTATTGTCCTGGATAACAACAGGCTGAAGAACTTCGTCCCGAACCTGCCCCTGGGCCAGGCATTCTCGGTCATGGACCAGCTGATCGGTGAGACCGTCAAGGGCATCTCGGAAACGATCACGGAGCCCTCGCTCATCAACATCGACTACGCAGATGTCCGGGCCATCATGTCCAAGGGTGGCGTTGCAGTCATGCTTGTCGGCGAGAGCAAGCAGCAGAACAAGGCAGAGAGCGTTGTCCGCGAGTGCCTGAGCAACCCGATGCTCGATATCGACTACCGCGGTGCAACCGGCAGCCTGATCCACATTACAGGAGGAACCGACCTCACCCTGCAGGATGCAGAAGAAGTCGCAACCTCGCTTACGTACGAACTCGATCCCCATGCAGATGTCATCTGGGGCGCCCGGGTCCGCAGCGATATGGAAGGCAAGATCCGTGTCCTCGCCATCATGACCGGGGTCAAGAGCGCGCAGATCCTCGGAACACGCCAGTCTTACAAGACCATGATTGAAGACATCGAGAGCAAGCGCTCCAACCCCAAGGCAGTTGAGATGCCCGTGGCAAAGCGGAGTGGCAGGGACCAGCCAAGTGGCGGCGGCGTCCTTGAATGGGTCGGTTAAGAATTCATCCCCCACGCACAAAAAATTCCATAAATCCAAAAAATCCCACAGTAATTCAGGAACTGTTGGTTCAATCAAATAGCCAACACCCTTTTTCCCAGGTCCTGCTTTCATTCCCATAATTCGGGGCATGCCCGGGCGTTCACTCCTGAAAACCGGCGAAACGCTTAATAATCCTCGGCTCCTTTAAAATATAGTACATTCGACCAATCCTTCGCTGGGAGGATGGGGGTAAGGGTCATTCTGACCGTTTGCCCCGGTATCGGGAGTTGAACATCATGAACAGAGTGTTGAACAAAGACTTCGCCAGGAAGTCTTACCTGAATTCTGCGCTGATTGCCTTTTCTGATGTTTTTCGTCCTGCATCCTTGATGCAGAGTTGTAAGATGAGTGGTCATGACGGACAGGGATTTCCTGCCGTCCGGATCACGAACGCCTCAAGCAAAAGAGCTCATGCCTCCCATACAAGGAGAATCTGATGAGGAGTTGGTAACGCATGCTGAATGACCTGATGGAAAAGAGAAAAAAAATTCTTGCCGAGTCTGAAGAACACAAAAACCGCCGCAATGAGCTGAATGCTTCAGCAAGCAAATCCGCCCGCGAGCGCAACACCCTCAATAACCAGACCCGCGAGTTTGTCGAAGAGGCGCAGAAGAATAAAGATCTCCGGGACAAATACAACCAGGAAGTTCTCGATATAAAGGCGCAGCGCAATGATCTCAATGACAAGGCGAATGTCCTTTTTGAAGACATCGAATCGTTCAAGAAGGAGCATGGTTCCCTAAAAAACCGGGGTATCAAGGAACTCCAGAAGCAGATCGAGTACATGGAGTACCGCCAGCAGACCGAAGTCTTCACCACCGATAAGGAACGCGAGCTGATCGAGAAGATCAAGCAGATGAAGGGCCAGGTCCGGGAACAGGAAGCCGAGCTCGAGCAGAACAAGGAGATGCGCACGAAGGTCGCCGAAGCCCGGGATTTCCGCAAGGCAGCATCCGATCTCCATGCAAAGGTTACCGAAGTAGCCGAGCTCGCCCAGAAACACCACGACCTGATGGTAGAATCCTACCGCAAGGCAGACAAGTCCCGCGAAGCGGCAGACGCGGCCCACAAGAGCTTTGTTGAATCACAGGAAGCAGCAGACTCCGAACACAAGCTCTTCATCGCCTGCCAGAAAGAACTCCGTGACTACGATAAAGTCATTTCAGGACTGCGCAAGAAGACCAAGAAAGTCAAGGTCTCCAAAGAGCAGAAGGCAGTCAGGAAGGAGGCAGAAAGCCTTTTTAAGAATTTCCGTGCTGGCGAGAAACTCACCACCGACGACATCCTGCTCCTCCAGCGCTCAAAACTCATCTGATTTTAACCTATTTCCTTTTTTGTTGACGTTAGCAATAGTTTAATAGATTTACGGCGATTTTATAGATATAATGACGCAGGGGCGGACGTTAGTCCTGAGTGTCGACCGGGACGATGACATCGGATGGAAGGCTCAGGTTGAGAGTCCATGCATCGGTCGGGCGGCATGTCTGAAAGCGGCGAACACACTGGCACTCGCCGATCCTGAGGACTCTGATGTCAACGCAATTTTTTCAGCAATCAAGATCTATGATGAACTGACTGCAAAAGGTGAAGATACGGCGATTGCAGTTATCGCCGGAAATCACCTCCACATGATAGAGGGGGACAGGAGAATCGCAGCGTCACTCGAGAAAGTGGTCGATGAGACCAAGGCTGCCAACTGCATCCTGGTAACGGACGGTGCTGAAGACGAATATGTCATCCCCATCATCCAGTCAAAAATACCGGTTTCCAGTATCCGGCGGGTCATCGTCAACCAGATGCCAAATCTTGAGGGCACATACTATATCCTGAAAAAATTTTTCGATGATCCGAAGATCTCCCGCATGGTGTTCATCCCCATCGGCCTTGCAATGCTGCTCTATGCAATTGCATACCTGTTCGGATCCCCCGGAATTGCCACCATCATCGTAGTCGGCGTAATTGGCTGTTACCTGCTCTACAAAGGACTGGGGTTCGATGAACTGTTCCATGGGATCTGGGACGCCCTTAAACTCTCTCTCTCCCGCGGCAGGTTCTCCTTTGTGACATATACGATGACGTTCCTCCTGATCATCCTTGGCTCAACCGCAGGATTTGCCAATATCCTGAAATATTATTCTTCTGACGGGAGTCTGGGCCTCATCACCTATCTTATGACGTTCCTGTTCGGTGCCCTCGGATGGCTGATCCTGGCTGGCCTTGTCCTCTCTGTAGGAGTCATCTTCGATGTCTTCAGTAACGAGCGGGAGAATCTGGGCAAGGTGATCGTCTTCCCGTTCTTTGTCACCGCCATCGGGCTCATTCTCTATGGTGCAAGTGTCTATATCATCTCAATAACCGGGGTTCCTGACTTTCCCCTTTCAACAGATACAACATCAAAATACATACTCTGGTCAACGATTGGCGGCATTATTTCTGCTATAGCAGGTGTCATGACCCAGCACGTCATAAACAAAAAAATCGCCGAATCACGCAAACAGGAAATCATCGAAGTCATGTGACCGGACAACCGCCGGCATCTCTTTTTCAGTTAATGAAATCAGAAAGATTTCGCACCAGTCCCGATAGTATAAATCCTCTCATCTATCCGCAAACAAATCAGATCCAGGCCCACAGGGGATGAACACCACAAATATATACTTCGGCAGATAATCGCATGCCCATAGGTTGACTACCCTCGAATGGACAGTCCCGGGAGGAACAAAAGTGGACACCAGTACTTTCATCTTCACGATTGTTGCAGTAATTCTGGTTGTGGTTATTGCGATTTTCTTGCCATGGCGATACGAATTGTTAACCAATGGGAGCGGGCAGTCGTCCTGTTCCTTGGAAAATTCGTGGGCGTCAAAGGAACCGGGTTGTTCATAATAGTCCCCTTCCTGAACCAGGTCGCGTATATAATTGATCTCCGGGTTATCACTACATCGTTCAAGGCCGAGCAGACGTTAACAAAAGACACGGTCCCGGTCAATGTCGATGCCGTGTTGTTCTGGCAGGTAATCGATGTGGAGAAAGCTGCGCTCGAAGTCAAGGATTACAAGGATTCAATTTCTCTCGCATCTCAGACTGCGCTCCGGGACGTGATCGGCAAAACCATTCTCGCCGATATGCTTACCGGGAGGGAGGCAATTGACGCCGAACTGCAGAGGTTAATCGGGAACCGTGTAAGCGGGTGGGGCATCAGGATCCTTTCCGTTGAGATCCGCGACGTGGTTATACCTGGTGCCCTCCAGGATGCAATGTTCATGCAGGCACAGGCAGACGCGAGCGGCATGCCCGTGTCATTCTCGGGGATTCCGAACGTCAGATTGCCGAGAAGTTCGAACAGGCTGCGAAGAGATACGAGAACAATCCCACCGCGCTTCACCTGCGGGCAATGAACCTGCCGTATGAAGGGTTGAAGAGAGGGCAATCAACAATTGTTATTGTTCCGTCAACCGCTCTCCAGACAATGACGCTCGGGGACACGACGGGCACCATCGCGCTTGCAAAAACTATAGGAAAAGAGCAGAAAAAGCAGACGGATTACCGGCAGCAGCAGTAATTACGGTGCGTACAAAGCTGAACGATTCAGCAGCCGTATCCGGGAATTCCGGTTATCGCTGAAAGGCCCTGCAGAGCCATATCTGCAGAATCACGAAACCGGAGTCGGAAAACCTGTCGGGACCAATCCGGTCTAACCTGCAGGTTCAACGTTTAGCCACCCATTTTTACACAGCACACTGCTCCCATTTTACGAATACATAAGCTCCTCCGGGCAACGGGTAATCAGTGGGGGAATTACCCACCGGAATACAGGTGAAACAGATGAAAAACACCAGGATGACAATGCTTTACGGCGTCTGTATGATCTGCCTCGTTGCAGCAATCATGCCGGCCGCAAGTGCTCTCGGGAACGGGACTGCATGGAACGACAACCCTGAACATATCACCGCGATGCAGGCAAACGTGGCATATAAAGGAGCAATCGGGCAGGCGCAGATGGACGGGGCGATCAGTTATATTGGTACCATCAGCAATGGTGCCGGGACAAGCCAGCTCTCCTCCATTGAATCGCAGTTCACCGGCACCGTATCCTCGGTCCAGTCGATGACCGCTGCTGATCAGATCAAAGCTGCTGAAACACAGATGAGTGAGGACCGGAAGGAGTTCATGACCACGGCAAAAGGTTCGCTTAAGGAATATAATGGTACCGGAAAAGCCCTCCACGAGAGTGTAAATGCCTCGGTCATGGCGCAGTCCGGTACGATCCAGACCCTCAAAAACACGGCATGGACGGACCGCGAAACTGCCCGCATGGATGAGTTCGCACACAACGACCAGAACCGGAACAACGTACTTGCGAAACTCACCGCAAAAGGAGTAGACGTCTCGCAGGCACAGGCGATCGAAAACCAGATCCAGCAGGAAGGGACGACACTCAGGGCAGCATTCGACAGCCGGGACGGGAGCGCTGTCAAGGCCGCAAACCAGCAGCTCACAACACTCTGCAGCCAGTTCCGCGATACCGTGAAGGGCTACCGGACTGCGCACCCTGTAGGGGCTACTGCGACTACAACTGCTGCCGTTCCGGCAACGGTATAATTTTTTAAAATTTCCAGGTTTTCTTGAGAGGTACCTTATTAGTGCCTACGATGATCTTCCTATAATCAGGATATATGAGCGGATTTAAAAACCCCGAAGGGTTGCCGGCTGATGTATCTGAGAGGTGGTATGTCTGAAGATTTCCCGGTTAGTTCTGCTCTTTAACTCATTAATTATACTCCTCATCCTTATCATATCCCAGCCGGTGTCAGCGGCAGGACCATCCCCGGCCGTAGGTACCGGGGTAGCTGCACGAACACTTATGGAGAGATCGGGAAATTTGTTCACTCCCTTTTTCACTTCACTGGTTCTCTTCGCAATCCTCTTTGGAATATCGGCTGTACTGATTCTTATTATCCGCCAGAAGTACCCCTCTGAGCCCCGCAAACGGCCGACAGGAATCACGCCGCATCTTACGATCCTGACCGCAGGTACCTACATCATCCTCGGTTCCGTACTTGCGATCCTGTCAATCCTCGTTATGACCGCACTCATGGCCATGACTTCCGGTAACATTGCGATCACCATAGGAAAAGTGTTCTGTGCCCTCTGTTTTTACCTGTCAGCGTCATCGTTTTTCCTGGCATATAATATCATGCAGTCGGAACCGTTTCCTGCGATTACCGGGATGCATGGCGTGCTCGCAGCGCTTGGCATAACCGGCTTCGCTTACATGATGATCCTTACACCTGAACGCCGGGGAATTGCCCTCTTTTTGCTTATTGTCGTGCTGGCAGCCTCTGCCGCCCTCCCCTTCTGGCAGTACCGGCGACAATTGCCGCTGCAACCACCCTCCAAGGCAACTGCCCTCAATAAAATCCCCATTCTATCGGACGGATCATCCATTACTGTTATTCAGCCGGGCAGCAGCGGTGCGGATCGTACGGGCAGGGAACCTGCCGGGCCTTCCAATTTCCCTACCGATCTGAAAGGTAAATATTATGATGTTTCCTGCATTGGAAGCGGTGGATTTGCTACGGTATTTTCGGCACACCGCAAATCAGACGGGGAAAAAGTAGCTATAAAGATCCCTATCCGGTATAATGAAGTGACAGGAAAAAGTTTCTTAAACGAGATCAGGGTGTGGGAGACCCTTCACCACCCCAATATTGTCGAAGTATCCAAAGTCAATATCCTGCCGGTCCCTTATGTAGAGATGGAATTCATCCAGGCATCGCTCGATACCATCCACAAACCCGTACCTGTTGCACAGGCACTGAAAATAATCCGCCAGATCGCTGATGCCCTCAGTTATGCACATGGGTCCGGGATCATCCACCGGGATATCAAACCCCACAATATCCTCATGACCGGTGACCTGACGCCAAAAATAACTGACTGGGGGATGAGCAAGGACATTTCGGAACGTGATATCAAAAAATCAAGTGTAGTGGGATATTCGCTGGAATACGCAGCCCCGGAACAGATATCACCAAAAGAATTCGGAATGACCGACCAGCGAACCGATATCTACCAGCTTGGGGTGGTTTTTTATGAACTGGTCACCGGTTCGATCCCGTTCGGCGGCGACAGTTTTATTGATTACGGAGATGCGATCCTCCACAAAATGCCAGTACCCCCTTCAGAGCACAATCCTGACGCAGCCATAGTGGACGGGATTATCTTAAAATGTCTTGAGAAAGAACCTGCCAGACGGTTCCAGTCGGCAGCCGGGCTCCGCGATGCACTCTTTTTACTGGAATCGGGAAAACTCCCTATGGAATATTCGGTTTTTTCCATCAATGATCTGCTGGCCAAGGTTCTGGACGCGGGAGGATATGCAATGAAGGCTGACATCGTGTCCGAAATCCCCCTCGATCTCACGTTCGAGGGCGACGCCAATAAAATTGCGATAATACTGAACACGCTGCTCTCAAATGCTGTTCATTACTCAAAACCGCCAAGGAAGATCCGTTTGAGATACCAGTCATCCCCGGATGATTCGCATCACCGCCTGGCAGTCCAGGATAACGGGATCGGGATTACCGAAGCACAGCTTGATCTGATCTTCAAGCCGCTCCGGGATCCTGACCCCGCAAGGGACCTCAGGAGTTCTGAAAGGATCGGGATTTCGCTTTCCCTTGCGAAAAATTACGTACAGATGCACGGTGGGTATATCAGCGTGGACAGTGTTGTCAACGCAGGGAGCACGTTTACAATCCATATCCCAAAAAATCCGCAGATGCTGAAGTGAGTGTGGACGATCCAGTGTTTCTGATAAAACCTTCAGCACAATTCGCTTGCTGATCAGAACACAATACTCACCGGAGAAAACGGGGACGAGTTCGTGCCATGGGGTTATACAGCCGGCATTCCGCGGTTTAATCCGCTTCACCAATGCCAACAGATCAGCATCGCTGTATATTTATATACCCCCTTCCCACTGCTGAGTATGTGGTCTGACATCATCCACGAGTTTGCAGACTCCCCGTCGCAGAGCCGCGTAGTGCGGTTCCTGCTTGAGAACGGTTTCGGCGTGACGGAAGACGGGCGGATCTGCTGCAACGGGATTGAGATGCCTGCGACTGCGGTGGCAAAAACCATCGGATCCGATCGGCGTGTGGTAGACTCAACAGCGCGCCGGATATTAGAGCGCCCGATGCTCCGGGATCTCTTTCTCAACATGCGGGCCACGCCCGACCTGACCAGGGTGGCAGAAACCCTTGGCTATGCCGTGATCACGGTGCTGCCCAAGAATGCCAGCGAGCGCGGGATTGTCGGTGCGGCGGTCCGCGTACTCGCGGATCACAACCTCTCTATCCGGCAGATCTTTGTTACGGATCCCCAGTTTTCTGAAGAGCCAAAACTGGTGATCATTGTGGAAGACGAACTGCCGGCCGGCGTGATAGAGAAGATCCGGGCGCTTCCCCAAGTAAAACAGGTCATAATTTAACCGGGACTTTTTTAACCGGGCTTTTTATCGTTTTGTACTGCAGAGCAGTTCCACTTCACACGAGAGCCGGTAGATCCGCTTCCTTGCCCTGACCGGCAGGTGGAATGCGGATGCAAGACTCTCCTCAATGGTCACGCGGCGGTGGCCGGCAATGAGGTTATCGGCGTGGGTGACAATTTTCTCTTCGGTTGTCTGCGGCATGCAGTCGCGGGGAGCGAGCCCGAGCATCGTGCATTCGTCCGGTGTGAGGCCCGCCCCGGTGTGGCACTCCACGATCCGTGCAACCGCCTCGGGAAATCCCCGTGAACGCAGGATATCCGCACCCTCCTGGGCATGGCGGATCGTATGGGTCCTGCTCCGTCCGATATCATGGAGCATGGAACCTGCTTCAACAAGAGCATAATCGGCGTCGGGGTTTCGCCCGGCATACTCGAGGGCGCAGTCCCGGACCGCCCGGCAATGCCGGATGACTTTCCCGCTGCACCCGGCATCCCCCAAAAGGGTTTCGTATGGCAGGGTACCGTAATCAGGCATGGCCCAGGGATTTTTTTATCGCATCGATCCGATCCTTGAGCGATTTTAAGAGGACTTCATTGTCGAAATGTCCCATCTGCTGCTGGCAGTCAGGGCACGTGAAGTCGATGTTCATAGCCTGGGGGAAGGTGAAGATCAGGTGGCAGTCCTTGCAAATGTAGAAATCGTTCTCCTCTTCGTACTTTTCACGGCGGGAGAGCTTGTCGAGCACGAGTTCCATATCGTCACGGAGTGCATTGGCGATGTGGTCGGGGCGCAACTGCCAGAGATAGGTGAGCCAGCCGGTCTCGTTGTTCTTTATCCGGTGGTATTCTGCAAGCCGCTTCTCGTACAGGGTGTAGAGCGTGTGGCGCACGGAATTGAGGTTGATCCCCGTGCTTGCTGCGAGATCCTCATCGCTGTGTTCCCCCTCGCGCGGGAACCGCTCGAGCAGGTTAAGCCCCTCGTCCCCTACCATGCGGTGAAGATATGCACGTATTGCCGGGTCATTCAGCGTTTCTTCGATCGGATCCATCAGCGCATATATTGTCGGACGGTGGTAATATGCTTATCCAGCAGGGCACACGCGTCCGCGCGGGTCGGGCCCCACCCGTGAACGCTGACCAGGGCCTGGTCTTTCCCGAAAAAGGTTCCCGGCCAGGGAATATCGGATACGAATTCCTTCAGCGGCGAGAGGTCGGTTGCAAGAGTCATGTCACGGTCGGCAAACAGGATGCTGCGGACTGCGACCTGGCGTGCGGGGGGAACGGATTCGGGCAGCCGGCCCTGGCATGCACTGGCATGCAGGTCGAAGAGATTGCAGCCGCATGCCCTCTCGACCGTATCTACCGTTCCCTGGAACCGGGGGTTCACTTCAATTGCCCACGCGGTTTCATCACCGGCAACGAAATCGATCCCGATGGTACCCCGGCACCCGCTTGCAGCAGCAAGCTTCTCCGCGATTGCCATCATCTCCGGCACCAGCGGGTGGTCCGATGGCGTAACCGATCCGCAGAACCCGTACGCCGACTCCCCGCTGCCCCGGAGCACCTGCTCGTTTGCAGCAATCGCCCGTGCGGCAATGCCGTTCGTGATACAGCAGACGCTTGCAGGCACGCCGGCAACAAGTTCCTGCCGGATGAACGGGACATCCGGGTAGAGCGTTTCCCATGCCTGCATCCCGGCATCGTCCCGGACCACGGTGTTCCTCCATCCCCCGGCCCCCCGGCGCGGTTTGACCATCGCAGGGTACTCACCTTCGCCAAGAAGACGGGGCACAGGAACCAAACATGATTCAAAAAAGTGCTGGGTGTCGAGTTTGTCGAGGAAACGCCCGATCCGGTCCCCGGGTGTCCCGCAGAGGGGGATCGGTACCGGAAGATCTTCAGCGCCGGACGTGGCGACAAAGAGATCGAACGAATGCCTGCCGGCAATCCGGTCAATCGCATCCGGCAGGTCAGCGAGATCCTCGAATTTCTCCCGGTCGCTGGTGCACCAGGCAAGGTCCTGGTCGCAAAAATGATCGACCGCACAGACCTCGTACCCGGCCCGGTGTGCAGACTGTGCAACGTGGCGTGTGGCAAAGCCGGCGACAAGCACCCGCCCTTTCACAACTCCTCCGTCTGCTTTCCCGCCCTTGAGGGAATGATCCGGATCTGCGCCCCGGGAAATTCGTTCCGGAGCTCGTGTCCTGAGAAGAGGTGATCGAGGAAGAGTGCAAGGCTCGAGATCTCGGAATGGGGCTGGCCGGTCACCGCGACATTGAAATCGGCAAGCCCGTAAATCTCGCCCGGCACCTTCTCCGCCCCGACAATGACGAGGATCTTACCCTGCGGCCGGATTTCGCCGATGATATCCGGCAGGTTCAGGCCGTACATAGTGAGATGGACCACAACACCCCCGGCCGCCTTCCATTCTTTTATACAGGCACGCCACTTCACGTTGTCCTCGCAGAAGAAGTCGCCCCCCCAGCGTTCGGCAACATCGGCGATGCTCTGCACTACCCCTTTATCGGAGGCAGCAAGGTACATGCCCTTTGCCCCCAGCGCACGGGCGGTAAGCCCGACATGGGTGGTGACCCGCTGGTCCCGTTCGGGCCGGTGGCCGATCCGTAAAATTGCAACTTCTGCTGGCATGGGTATCATTTCCGTGCTTTGATCACGCCGTTTTCTATTGTGTAGGGGAGTGCGTCGTCGTACTGGATCTGGTTGCGGATCAGGGCCTCGCCGAAATTGAGCATCCGCACCTCTCCACCATTCCGTTCAACGAGGCAGTAGCGTTTGAGACGGGCAAGCGATTCTTCCACAACGGGAAGTTCAAGGCCGCTTTCCCGGACCAGGACTTCTACCGTGATGGGCGACCCGGGGTGGATCAGGTGATAGATCTTCCAGTCCGCGTCCTCGCGTTTCACCTTAATGCATTCCCTCCGCTCGCGAATAAGGGTTTTTGTCCGGCCGGACCCGCCCCAACGGACGGTTATTTCTAGTTTTACCATGCACCTGTCTGCATGGATCCCGTCCTTACCACTACACCGTATCGTTCCCTTGTCCAGCTGGTCGACCGGCTCCTGGAAGACTGCGATGAAGATGTGGAATGTCTCGCGATCCGGCTTGGCGGGCTTAATGAACAGGAGAGGGACGAGCTGCTCATCTCGGATCTCCTGAATGCGTGGCAGGTATTCTTTTATTATTTCCGGACGGACCCCGGGGCATTCCTGCGGGAAAAAATGGATCTGGAGCCTGCATCTTCCCTGATCGCCGGCATTAAACTGGACGAGATCGATCTCCTGGAACGGGTCTTCCTGATCAGGGATCATGAGGCATGGATCATTGTTCACGATGGGGAGAAGACGGTTGCATCGTTTAAGGGCCGGCAGGCGTACGCGGATGCGATGAAGTATTGTAAAGATCCGGAAGGGTTGCGATCACAGACATGAGCCGGACCGGATTTTTTATTGAATTTTCATTTTTGTAATTGAAGGGTTTGAAAATTAGATTTTAACGATGAATTCCGCCGCCCCCGACGGGGCGCCCCCGCGGCGGATCAGTAACTAAAAACTGATTTTTAAAAAAGCCTTCTTGCCCTGCCGTGCCTCGGAGAGGCGCTGAGGCGGGGAGTCCTCACATTTTCTTCGCTATATCCTAGATTTGTCCCGACATTTATCCATTCCCAATATCACATAAAAGAATTTATATCTTCACAAACAATTTAACCGGAAACTTACCGGTTCAGGATGAAAAATCCGGCTCACCCAGCTCACTTATGCACGGGCTGACCAGCTTCTTCCGGAACCGGCAAAAACATGGAGAAACCACTACGAAGACAAACGACATTAAAAATTCCCGGGCCCGGCCTGTCGGGTTGGCCGAAAAGCCGGCCAGCGCACATCAGTCCCGGTACTCTGCAAAGATTCCTGAATACTTGAACCCGACAGCAGGCTTGGAACAAAAGCGCAGCCGGATCACCGGCATCTCCGGAGCCTGGCCATGACCCGCGGGCGCCTGCTGGTCCGGGCCTGGGAGTTGGCGGAGCCGATTGCGGAAATGCGAGGGATAGTCCAGCATTTCCTGCGCGAGCCCGGTGGCATCTGTGATTTTGAGAGCCTGAGCCCGGGCCTTGTCTCTCACATCAAAATTGTCTGCCTGAGGCGGCTCCGCTGTTCGCTGGCAGAGATCGGATGCGAACTTGCGAATGAGATTGATGAGATGCGCATCATCGCATCATCGAAAGAGATCTCCCGCGAGCTCTGGCTTTGTTCGCCGAGGTACGCGTTCCGGTTCATCCGGGTCCTGGACTCCGCGCTCGCTGAGCTGGGCCGCGACGGCACGCTTTTTCCTGCCACGGGTCCAGTACTTCACTAATTTCAGAATTCCTGCACACCCCCAATCCGGATTCTGGCCCATAATGGCCTCCGGGGACCCGATCGGGTACCAGACGATACAAAGTCCGACCAAAAAAACACCCCTTACATAACACTGCTAAAGGGAAAATATAGCGCCCCGCAATTAGACCGGTTTTGGGTTTTTGCCACAAATCGCGGGGATAATTTCCGTGGTGGACAACATGGTTCCATTTTTGTGTTCACCACCGGACCCTGATGGGAAAATACGCCCGTTTCGGCCCCGGATTGAGGGGCGAGACCGTATGT
>NZ_JBAVIG010000015.1:0-3520 GCF_049686655.1 Methanoregula sp. | reverse complement strand
GTTTTTCGGGGGCTCCGGCAGGCTCCTGACAAGGTGGGCCCGGCGCCCGGCCTCTACGATCAGCTGGTAACGGGCCTTGTTCTCTCCGTTGAGGCGGATGGCGAGGGTGCGAGAATCGAACTGGTAGACCTTGTCTATCCAGAGCGGCAGCTTCCCATTGAGATCAGACGTAATCGCTTTTACGTCAATACCGCTCATACCCTGTTCTGAAGCCATGGAAAAATACCTGGTACTTATTAGCTGCACAAAGCTGATAAACGTATAATTGGAAGTCCGGATTCATGAAAAACCGGGCCCGGAACTGATCCTGGCATATATAATGCTGAAAATTAATGCTGAAAACACGATGCCGCACTGGTTAAACCAGGACCGTATCTTCAACCATTATTATTACATTCTCTCTCAAACCGGAAACTGATCATTCCCTGGTTGCCCTTCCCGGATTGTATGCCCGGTAGGCATTCACGGTCCCGGCTGATAATCCTGAAAAACCGGCATCAGGGCAGACCAAGATACATAAGGGTTGCGCACAGAGAAATAAGACAACTGGTGTTGCGGGATGAGTGAAGTACAAGCAGCAGAGATGCCTGTCCAGTCAAGGAAGGCGAAGACCCGGGCTGAAAAGCAGGCCGATCACATTGGCCGTATCCAGCGGACCCTGATTGCATGTTTCATCGGCATGTTTGCAGGAATGATCGCATTTTACCTTGGGGGCGTGGTTGATGCAACAGGCCACCAGAACGATGGATTTCTCGGGATCATGCTCATGCTCGCCGGTGTTGTCTTCCAGAAATATATCTTCCTCCTCATCGGCATGGATATATCAAAACTGGGCGGGAAAGACTGGTTTTACCAGGGATTCATGACCTTTGCCTTCTGGTTCATGACCTGGACGCTCATGCTGACGGCGATTCCGAAATAATCTTTTTTGTGATCTCCATGAGAATTGCCATTGTCCACAAAGACCGGTGCCATGCCAGGAAATGCGGGAACGAGTGTATCCGGTACTGCCCCCGGGTCAGGACCGGCGATGAAACGGTTATTATAGGTGCTGACGACAAGGCTGTTATTTCTGAGGAGCTCTGTGTAGGCTGCGGCATCTGCATCAAGAAATGTCCCTTTGATGCGATCGATATCGTCAGCCTGCCCGAAGAACTCGAGCACCCGACCCACCGGTACGGAAAGAACGGTTTTGCTCTCTACGGGCTCCCCATCCCGGTTGACGGGAAAGTGACCGGTATCCTCGGCGCAAATGGTATTGGTAAGAGCACGGCGATCAAGATCCTGTCGGGCCAGCTCCGCCCGAACCTCGGCAATTTTGATGAGGAAGTTGCCTGGGACGAGATCCTGAAACTCTATGCCGGCACTGAGCTCTTCGATTATCTCCAGACTGTCTCAAAGAAGTCCCTGAAGATCGCAACAAAACCGCAGTATATCGATTTCATCCCGAAAGTTTTTACCGGTACCGTCAGGGCACTGCTCCGGACAACCGATGAGCGGAACAAGCTTGGCGATATCCTTCCCGCACTGAAGCTGGATGCGATTCTCGACCATGATATCAGCACACTCTCCGGGGGAGAACTCCAGCGGGTCGCGATCGCGGCATGCCTTGCCCGCGACGCGGACCTCTATTTCCTCGATGAGATTACACCGTTCCTGGACATCTACCAGCGCATTGCCGCAGCCAAGCTGATCCGCGACCTGGCTACGCAGCGCCCGGTCGTGATCGTAGAACATGACCTCGCAATCCTGGACATGCTGGCCGACACAGTCCACGTTGGGTACGGCAAGCCGGCCGTGTTCGGTATTATTACCCGGCCAAAAGGGGTCCGCGTAGGTATAAACCAGTACCTCGAAGGATTCCTTGCAGAAGAGAACGTGCGGTTCCGGGACACCCAGGTCGTGTTTGAGAAACGTGCGCATGACAAGGGTTCGGAACGCGAAGACCTCTTCATTATACCGGCAATGACCAAGCAGTACGATACCTTCCAGCTGACGGTCTCAGGCGGGACGGTAAGAGCGGGCGAGGTGCTGGGGGTTGTCGGGGCAAACGGTATGGGAAAGAGCACGTTTGCAAAACTTCTTGCCGGGGTAGAAACACCCACTACCGGCACGATGGAGACAAACCTGCGTATCTCCTATAAACCCCAGTATATCAAGGCAGACACTTCTGACAGCGTCGAGCAGTACCTCCGGCGGTGTACAACCCGGTTTGACACCTCGATGTACCAGCACGAGATCATCGAAGCCCTTAATATCCAGCCTATCCTCCAGTCGCCGGTTGACGCCCTTAGCGGCGGTGAGCTGCAGCGGACAGCGATCGCCGGCTGCCTCTCGCGGGACGCGGATGTCTATATCCTCGACGAGCCCAGTGCACACCTTGACGTGGAACAGCGTGTCAAGGTGACCCGGATGATCAAGCACCATGCGGAGGGCAAGGAAGTGGGGATCATGGTCATCGATCATGATATTTATCTCATTGATATGATCAGCGAACGGATCCTTGTCTTTGACGGGGAACCCGGCAAATCAGGGACTGCTACAGGCCCGTTCCGCATGCGGGACGGCATGAACCGGTTCCTGAACGAACTGGACGTCACCTTCCGCCGCGACCAGAGCGGCCGCCCCCGGATCAACAAACCCGGATCGTTCCTTGACCGGGAGCAGAAAAGCCTGGGCGAATACTATTACTATGCGCAGGATGAAGAGTGACGCTCGTCTCTCATACATTTTAATATTTTAACATGCCATTGTCACTATATGCGGGGAGAGAAGCTTTCGGATGCCATTGTCTACGATAAGCTGCACCTGTTAAAGAAAGATTTTTACGGATATATAGAACGCAATACCGCAAAGGTGGATGCCAATCTTCCGGTCTTTTATGGCTACGTGATCTCTGCCCTGGAGAATTCATTTCCCGAGCTGATCGATAGTTCCTATGATGATTTCATAGACAGCATCACGTTCAAGGTACTGGATACAAGCACAAGTATCAAAGACTTTGATTATGTCCGCAAAGTGATGGCCAATGCGGTCCGGTTCAAGAAGAACAAGAATGCCGAGATCGGCATCCAGATCGTAGTCGGCCTCAAGCTACTGAAGTCAGGCGATTATGTACATGCCCTGGATTTCCTGAAAAAATATGCTGTACTCGATGCAAAACTCGGGACTGCTGTTGCATACTGCTATTATGTCCTGTCCCTGCGGGAATTCAAAAAGGACGATGAAACTGTTAAAAACCATCGCCCCGGCGAGATGGAACTGCTTGCCCGGGAACTGATGCTCAACCTGGCACGGGTCCAGCCCCCGGTAAACCAGCTGAAGCAGCTGGAGCTTGACGATACTTCATTTCTTGAAAAGATCTTCTGGCAGATGATCTTTATCGGTCTTGAATGGTTCTCTGATGAGAAATGGTTCGTAGAGATTGGGCTGAGGAACGCTGCTGCAACAAATGATCCTGAGATGCGCAAACGCCTCCTCGATATCGGTGCAGAACGTTTTTACACCGACAGCCACTTCC
>NZ_JBAVIG010000014.1:0-3563 GCF_049686655.1 Methanoregula sp. | reverse complement strand
GTGTCGAGCCCGGCGCGGAGATGAAGGCAGCCATTGAGGAAGCCGAGAAGCGGGGCATCCCGATAGGCCTCGTGGACCGGGACATTCGGGTTACGCTCCTGCGGTTCTGGAATTCACTTGGATTTTTTGAGAAGATAAAGATGTTCTGGGCCCTGATCATCTCTATTGCCGAGGTTGACAACGGCGAAAAGATCGATATCGAGTCGCTCAAGGATCAGGACGTGATCGACATGGTCATGGAAGAGTTCCGGAAGTTCTCACCCAATGGTGCCAGGACACTCATTGACGAACGGGACGCGTTCATTGCCCACCAGCTTATCCTTCTCAAGGTCCAGCGGCCGGAAGGGCGTGTGCTGGCCGTTGTCGGGGCCGGCCACCGCCAGGGCATCACGAACTACCTTGACAACCCGGTGTCGCTTCCACCCTTTGATTCCCTGGTACGCGAACCAAAATCATTTCCCTGGGCGAAGGTCTTCGGTTTTGTCGTCACCTTCCTCTTTGCATTCCTGCTTGCCGCGATCGCCTTCTCCGGTGTCGGCTGGAACGTCCTGCTCTACGCGTTCCTTTTCTGGGTGATCATCCACGGCACGCTCGCAGCCCTCTTCACCCTTGCTGCCGGGGGGCATCCCTATTCAGCGCTCACCTGCTTCTGCGTGGCGTGGATGACCTCGCTCAACCCGATGCTCCACGCGGGATGGATAGCCGCGTACGTGGAAGCCCGGGTCAGGAAGCCCCCGCTTACGGATTTCCGGAAGATCTACGAGACCGAGTCCCTTTCCGATATGGCAAAGATACCGCTTTTCAAGGTGGTGCTGGTCGCAGCACTTGCCAATGTGGGGAGTATCCTTGGGACCATCCTCTACTTCATCTTCGTCTTCCCGCTGCTCAAGATCGATCCCGGGTACGTGATTACTACCGGTGTCCACAACATGTGGATGTTTTTCACCGGGCTGATCTGACCCGTCCCCTTTTGTACTATCCCTTTTTGCCAGGAGAGTTTACCGGTTCTTTTCCGGAGTTTTTTTCCGGACCTGGTGCATGCACACCGGCCGGGTTGCGGCCCCTGAGTTCAGCAATCTCCTTGTCAATCCAGTCCTGGACGATCAGTTTCATCTGGTCCCTTGACATGCCGGACCGGTACCGGAACCGGATCTCCACTTCCAGCATATCGAGCACCGGTGTGACAATGGTAAAATAAGAAGCCTGGCAGGTGAACCCCCCGGCCTTTTCAACGTGCAGCACGACCAGCTCGTTGAGGTGCGCGAGCTCGTCGGTCAGGGCAATAATGCCTTCGAGCGTCATGCCGGTCGGGACTTCGCATGCGAACGGATCGGCAGGAGTATCTGTTGCGCAGGAATCCTGCGACGTTTTATCCCGGGTAGTGTGTGTGTCGTTCTCGTCCATGGCTATCATTTCTGTTACGTTACCGGCAGGATCTCTTCTCCCCTATCTGCCGGTACCTGATATCAGAAACAGCATCTGCCCGCCGGGATTTATCCCTTTGTATGCCGTCACGACCACAAAGGTTTATGGCATTTGGAGCCATCTCCTTTTTTGCCATAATTGGCACCAGCGTGATCTTTTTGTCCAGTACCGCCCTGCTTGTTATCGAAGGACTCTGGTGGACGCCGGAGCAGAAACCCAAGCGCCCGTCAGTCCTCCTCTTCCTGGAAGGTCTTGAAAGTTATCGTGGGGATTTCAACATCTATTATGCGAACTTCTATGAGAAGACCGGGTTCCGCAGGGCGCTCGAGGACGACCTGACCAACACCCGGGAAGACCGCCTCTTCCTGTATGTTGCTGCCCATGGCACGGGAAAGCGGATCGGGGGTCTCAAGGCAAAGACCGGTATGAAGCTGCCGGCAATGTTCAAGGCGGTCAGGAGTGCGGCAAACTACTCCAATATCGAAGGAGTCCTGATCGGCTCCTGCAGCGTGGGCAACAATATCGACGACTTCATCTCGACGACAAAGAATTCGCACATTGCCTGGATCTTCGGGTATACCTGCGAGATCGGCTGGATGGCAAGCACGCTCATCGATGTCTCGATCTTCGAGCACCTCATGAAACTCCGGAAGACAGATCTCAAGGACCGGAAGAAGATCCTCGATGCGTTCGTGAAGGCCCTCAAGCGGTTCAACGGGGACTATACCCTCTGCAAGATGAAAGGAAAGAACATTCCCTTAAAAGACGCGATCACGCTCGTGGTCCAGCCCCGGAGCCCGGGGTTTAAGGCAGAGGACGAGACCCGCTACCTGCTTGAGAGGCTCGGGTGGGCTGCAGCAGAGAAGAAGTGATCCGGAAAAATAAGCTCTGGAGAATCACTGTCAAGAATTTTTTTGAAAATCGTGCGTTTCAGGCATTATGATGGGGGTTGAAACCCCCATACCCCCGGAAACGATAGAAGCCGCCGCCCCCAACGGGGCGCCCCCGCGGCGGATCATTGACCGTAAGCCATTTGTAAAAAATTTTCCTGCCCCGCCGTGCCTCGGAGAGGCCCTGAGGCGGGGAAACCTCACTGATTATTATGATTCTGGTGTGAATCTTAAATGTTCATGTCTGCTTCTTCAGTGTAGTTAGTGCAGAAAATACGATCCAAAAAAGAAAAAACCGGGTGAAAAAACCATATTTATTCAGACCGGCCCGGCCTTCACGTCCGGTTTGGGAAGGAACGGGATGATACAGGCCGCAAGTTTTGCGATATCCATCGACTGGAGGACCACGTTCCCGGGTCCGGTAAGGGTGGTGACAAAGAGCCCCTCGCCGCCAAAGAGCGCGGTGGTGATCCCGCCGGCAAGCGCGATATCGTAGCTGACCGTCTTGTCGAACCCGACCACAAGGCCGGTCTGGACTTTCACGACCTCACCGGGCTGTAAGCTCATCTGGATGATGTCCCCGCAGCAGTGGAGGAAGACCGTGCCCTGCCCGGTCATGCGCTGCAGGATGAAGCCTTCGCCGCCAAAGAGCCCGGCCCGGATCTTATCGGTGAACGCGATATCGAGCTCTACTGTCTCTTCGCAGCAGAGGAACGAGTCTTTCTGGGCGATGAACTCCCGGTCCGGTGCGATTGAGACCGGGAAGATCTTACCCGGCATGGTGCCGGCAAACGAGACAAAGCCGGGTTCTTTCGTGGCCCCGAACCGCGAGAGGAAGAGGGACTCGCCCGTGACTGCCCGCTTGATGCCGGAGATGATGCCCCCCTTGAGCTGGCTCTCCATGGAGAACGAGCCGGTCATGTTCACCATCGAACCGGCTTCTGCATAGATCCCTTCGCCCGGCTGGAGGCTGATCTTTACCATCTGGAGGTTGTCACCAATGATCTCGTACTTCATGATACCTGGTACTGCATTTTGGCAGGGGAGATGAAATGTGTTTGGGATTTTCTGCTCTGTAGAAAACCTCATAATCGCTGACGCTCTTTTGGGTTTTGCCCCCACCGCTATGGCATCCCCCGGTTGCGATGACTATTGTATTACCTGCCATTTGACTCGGGGCTCATCGCACTGCGCCCCGTCCCCCGCGGGGGACTGGTGGCGCAAGAGGGGGGCATCGTCTCTTTGAAA
>NZ_JBAVIG010000013.1:0-5710 GCF_049686655.1 Methanoregula sp. | reverse complement strand
AGTCAAGACCTCGAAAAAATTTACCGCCTGATCCAGAAACAGGGGGTTGTCGCGAATTACCTGATGATCCTTGGTATCTTTTCCCGGGTTATTGATGAGAACAGGAATTCACAGATCTCCGGCATGTATGATCTGGACAACGGAGAGATCGAAGCGCTTGCAGTTCCCCTTGCTGAAACAATCCGTGTAAGGCTCGGCACGGACCGGGACTGGCATTCGGTGCTCCGGGAACTGAGCTTCATTGCTACCCGGTTCAACCAGATATATCCCGAACCGAAGTTCGGGCTGGAGATTATCCAGCTCGTTGCCCCTGCAGTAGTCTCTCATTTTAACCGGGACGTGGAAGCCCGGGAGGTCCTGTCGGTACTGCCGTCATATTTTGAAGAGAGCGAACTGGAAGAGTTCGAGGCCTTCCTGAATAAGACGCCGAGTGTATTGAACGAGGATGAAAATGCAGAGATTGACTGGGATGCCATTTACGGGCCGCTGAACGTTGTTGCCGGTACAGTTGCAGCACAACGGGAGCAGTGGGCAAAGAGCCGGTCGAAAATATATGAACTTCCGTCCCTGGTCCCCCCGGCAGGTACACAATCTTCTGACGGGGTATTATATCCTGCCGGAACCCTGTCACCATCATCTCCCGGTTTCCCGCAGATGACGGGATACAAAACATTTGATATTGCGGTGAGCCCGGGGCTGACTACCCAGGTGGAACCGCCCATAACCTTCTCGCCTGTGCCGGATCCGGTGCCGGCAGGAACCCGGATACGGCCGTTCATCCCGGTGATTATCGGGGTAGCCGTAATAATCTTATTCATTATCGGGATCCTGGTTGTTTCCGGTACCTGGAATCCCTCAGGTGCGACAAATGTGACAAATGCAACTAACGTGTCCGCCAAAAACATAACCCTCGTAAAATCTACGGCAACTACGGCAACGAAAGCTACTCCGACAAAACCCCCGGTTACTCCCACCCCTTCCCCTACACCACAAGGCTACAGTTCTGCCGATATCGGCAACCATCTCATTGAAATTGCCTTTGGTCCCGACAATAATGTTATCCAGAAACCCGCAGGGGCCCTTTTAACGGTCACCTATTCTGGTACATACACCGACAGTGATGTTGCCCTGCTGAACAACTTTACCAGCCAGTTCAATGATTACTCTTCCACCACCAAACTATCAGAGAATGTTAATTTCAACAGCGGGGCAGACATCTGGCTGGTATTTTTACCGGTAACCTCGTTGAACCAGATATCTGTTGACAATACCACGACCGTAGATGAAGATTTCCAGACCGGGACCATATACTTTATCCAGACCCCGTATTACTCCGGTGTAAAAGCCGGTGCAAAAACCTATGTGAATGCGGACCTGACCGGGAATGTCCGGCAGCGATGGATTTTACGCGCATTACTCTATAACCTGGGATTTTTAGGTGAGACCGCAAAATATCCGGACAGCCTGTTTTATGACGGCACCAATAACGTCACCCAGATGAATACCATTGATCTTGACGCGTTACAACTGATGTATGGCAGGAAAATTGCTAATGGTATGACAAAAGCCAATGTGAGGACAACTATATGATAAATTGTTTTTTGCCTGAAGGTACAAAAAAAATTGCTCTGGTGAAAACCTCATAATCGCTGACGTTCTTTTGGGCTTTGCCCCTGCCGCTATGGCATCCCCCCGGTTGCGATGACTATTGTATTACCTGCCATTTGACCCGGGTCGTCGCACTGCGCCCTGTCCCCGTGGGGGACTGGTGGCACAAGAATGGGGCATCGTCTCTTTGAAAAAAAAAAGATTTCACCAGAGCAAAAAAATTATTCAGGAACTTTTCATTCACAACGGTTTGTGTTTTTTTCTTATTGTTTCGGTTATCTGTTTTTTAAAAGAGCCCGTTAATTTGCCCCGTATACCCGGCCTATGGGAATACTAGTCCGGTTTTTTTTATCTTCTACGGCACGCGTGGAACCGGGCATATCTTACCCCGGGGCATACCGCATTGTTTTAGGTTCTGGCAGCTATGATAAACGACCCTGACGTGCCGCCGGTGGTAAAACCGTATACCGGGATATCATCTCATGATTCCGGAAACCTGCATGGTCCTGTAAAATTCCGGATACCAAAAGAATAACTTTATCGCATTGTTGTCACTATCATAAAACATTTATAATATTCTCACCAGAACACATCATCGAAGAGTTATTTTATGATTCCCGATAACCTGCCCGGCAACCAAGGATCGTTCCGGATTATACATTCGACACTGATAGGGCTCCCTTCGCCCTGTGCCATCCGGGCTGACAAATTTCCCGGTGTGCGGATGGGATCCGGACCGGTAATAGGGGAGCATTGTATCATTTTCGGTAACGTGTTTATCGGGGACCGGTTCAGGTGCGGCGATAATGTACTCATAAGGGACAATACTGCGATCGGGGACGGCGTCACGATAGGAAACTGGTCTTTTGTCGATACGGACGTTGTGGTGGCCGATCGCGCGACTATCGGGGACGAGGTCTGGATCCCACGGTCAACCAGGATAGGATGCGGGGTCGGTATCGGTCACAATGTCCGGCTTATGACCGAGCCGGTTGACGGGTGTCCTGCCCGGCGAAGCTATCGCAACATCATTCTCGAAGACGGCTGCACCATCGGGAAAGACGCGGTTATCGGACCCGGCGTCTGTGTCGGTGCCGGTGCGAGCGTAGAGGCGGGGGCTACGGTAACTGATGATGTGCCTCCGGATGTCCGGTATTGTAACGTCCAATGAAGCCGGTTCAGAAGACCTGTTTTGTCGCATGATTTTCCGATGGATTTGATCCGGTAATCTGGTTGTCAGAGCGGTTGGATCCAAAAAAATTCCTTTTTATGAAGTTGTGTAAAGAGTCATTACGGGTACGTCATAAGATCCCTATATCCTGCTGTTGGCAACCTTCCAGCATATCCCTTGTAAAAACCGGATTAAAAAAATTGCGGGAGATTCATGGTATGCTTTTTAGGTCACCGGGATGATTATGGATCAAAAAAGAATTCTCTGGTTAACAGGAACCGTTTATTATGAACGCATCCGTGTTCCGGTCTGGCCTGGTTGGATGAAATTATGAAGTACATTGTTACCGGTGGCGCAGGGTTTATTGGATCTCATATCGCTGAAGAGCTTCTCAGGGATCGGCATGAAGTGGTGATCTATGATAACCTGCTTACCGGCAAACCTGAAAATATTTCTCATCTTCTCCCGAGGGAAAACGCTGCATTTATCTCCGGAAGTGTCCTGGATCTCCCCGGCCTTAAAAAAGCGTTCCAGGGTGCAGACTGCATCTTTCATGAGGCGGCCATCGTGTCAGTCCCGCGTTCCGTGGCAGATCCCGCCGAAACCCATGATGTGAATCTCTCCGGGACCCTGAACGTTCTCCTTGCAGCGCGTGATTGCGGGGTGAAGAAGGTAATCTTTGCATCTTCGGCTGCGCTTTACGGCAATAATCCGGGCCTTCCAAAGCAGGAGTCCATGACACCCGATCTCCACTCTCCGTACGCTGTATCGAAACTGGCCGGTGAATACTATTGTTCAGTTTTTTCCCGGTTGTACGGCGTGCGGTGCACCGCATTGCGCTACTTCAACGTCTTCGGCCCGCGCCAGGACCCATCTTCCCCCTATTCCGGCGTGATCTCGAAAATTATCACCAGTTGTCTTGATCATCACCCGATTATTATCTACGGTGATGGCAGGCAGACCCGGGATTTTGTCTATGTCAGGGATGTTGTCCGGGCAAACCTGCGGGCAATGAAGAGTGATCAGGACGGCGTTTACAATATCGCATGCGGCCTGCGGATCGACCTGAACGAGCTTGCATCGACGATCATGGAACTCACCGGTATTACCGTACCGGTGGTTTTTGAATCGCCCCGGCCGGGAGATGTCCGGGATTCGCTTGCCGATATTACCCGGGCGAAGCAGGCGTTCGGATACTCCCCGGAATATACCCTGAGAAGCGGTCTTGAGGAGACGATCGGCTGGTTTAAACTTCATCCCCGGTAAAGTAATTTTTACTTCATCTTTTTTGGGAAATAACAAATCTGCATCCGGGTTTTACAGGACCTGCATTTTCATCACTTTCCACAGAAAGGATTTCAAATAACGGGTCGGGGACATCCGTGATGGAATGCTACTACCCAAAGTAATAAGATAGTGATAATTGAATATCATGTCAGTTTAGAAAGTTTCTAATGGATCATTACCTATAAATGAACTATAATACTTTGAAGAAAAATGGGGTAATTGATGATCCGGGAACAGGGGGATCTCGATGGATGTTGGTGTTATCGGTTGCGGAGTGATGGGAAAGAACCATGTCAGGGTTTATTCGGAACTCAAGTCAGTTGACCAGATCTATGTTTATGATCCCGATCCCAACGCAGTGAAGTACCTCCCGTCCACCTGTGAATCGGTGACGTTTTGCCCGACTATTGCGGACCTGATCCAGAAGGTCGATGCAGCCAGCATCTGTGTACCCACTCCCTACCATTATGCAGTTGCAAAACAACTGATCGAGGCCCATATCCCGGTTCTTATCGAAAAGCCGATCTGCCAGACGGTAAAGGAAGCTGAAGATCTCGTGAACCTGATCCCGGATGATCTCACGGTCGGTGTCGGCCATATCGAGCGGTTCAATGCGATTATCCCCGAACTTGCCCAGATCATCAAACATCCCCACTATATCGAGATCAACCGGCATAACCCTGCATCGTCGCGTATCGTCGGGACATCCATTATCGAGGACCTGATGATCCATGACATCGACCTGCTCTTCAATCTCTTCCCCATAAAGAGCTGGAGCCTTGCCTGCTCGGGAGGTGATGATGTCGCCACCGCACTTTTCACCATCAATGACTGCCCGGCCATCCTGACTGCAAGCAGGAAATCCTCAAAGAAAGTCCGCAGGATTTACATTGAGGAGGAATATTTCACCGTCGAGGGGGACTTCATGGCCCAGGAACTGTATATCCACAGGAAGCCCGGCCGGTTCTCCATTGAAGGAGAGCGGTATTCGCAGGAGACCACGATAGAGAAAGTGCAGGTCAATAAATCCGAACCCCTCAAAAAGGAACTCAAGACCTTCATCCGGGCCGTACGGGACAAAAAGAAATTCCCGGTAACCCCGAAACAGGCGCTGAACGCTCTTGTCCTCTGCGAACAGGTCCGCAGCGGGATGCAGAGGAAAGGACACCAGTCCCTGCGGGAGAGCGTGGGTTCTGCGGTAGCTGACAGGAGCATATCGCCAAGCTAGGTGTTCCCGGAGCTCGTATCCCGGGTCCGGCAAAATTTTCCTCTTTTTTTTAACGGTACGAATATCCGTCAGAAGAGGTGCCAGACACTTCCCGGATCCGGTATCTGATCCCCATATATTTCTTACGAGGTCAACCGCTGCCAGTCTTCACTTCCCAGATGAGATCCCTGTATTTGGCATCTCTGTATTTTTTATGAGGCCTGTTTTCAGGCGCCAGAGGAGACAGGCACAGAGAGCGAAAACTATACCGCCGATAATGCAGTACGCCGGTTCGTTCCAGTTGAAAAACCTGAAAGGACTTGCCCGGATCATTTTTAGCGGGAGCAACCCGGTCCCTATTGCCATTCCCGCAAGGGCACAACACACAAGTGTTCCTGCCCCCAGCATTACTGCCCAGGTCTTCCGGTATTGTGAAA
>NZ_JBAVIG010000012.1:0-110607 GCF_049686655.1 Methanoregula sp. | reverse complement strand
ATCAATTAACATCATTTAAGGTTTGCCTATTGTTTCAAAAAGTGAGATGAGAGTCCCAACCTTCTGATAAAATCGAAAGAAGAGGGAATAGACTGGCAGGACTGCATCAAAAAAACGGGATTCCGGGTACCGGATTTGTCTCTAAATTATGTCACACCTACTGAAAACTGCACAAAAATATATCCCCACTTCCGATATAACCAAGGCCAGTCCGGTTCGCCGGAATAACAAGGAGTTGGATAAACTATGCATGAACAGGGAACGGGCCCCGGCATGATGCAGCAGCACGAGATGATCATGGCCGAGATGTGGGATATGATGACCGATGACCAGAAAAAGAGCCTGATGAAGCGCATGATCGACGGGAAGATCATGATGAAAGAGGGCATGATCAAGCACTTCCAGTTCAAGATCGAGACCATGAAAATGGTCAAGAAGATGCTGGACGAGTGCTGAAAAACAGGGAACCCGGAATTTCACACTTTTTTACCTTCTCGTGCCCCGTACAGGTATTCCTGTGCATAGCCACAGTATTCCCCGAAATGCCCCTTTGCGAAACGGCGGATCACGTCGTATTCCCGGCTGGTCAGAGGTGAACCGGTTCTGAGCTCCGGGAGGTACTGCTGCTGCATTATCCGGCGGACCCAGACATCCACCGGAAAAGCCTCGTATTTCTGGAATGCAAAGAGAAGAATGCAGTCCGCCGCCTTGGGGCCGACCCCGGCACACTGCATCAGCTCGCGTCGGGCTTCTTCATACGGCATTGCAGATACCATTGCCTCCCATGCCTCCAGGTCATCTATCCGGCATGCGGTCTTAAACACATAGGGGGAGCGGTACCCGAGCTTGCACCCGTCCAGTGCGCTGCTGCCCTTGCAGGAAATGGCTGGAGGGTCAGGGAACGAATAATAGATCCCTTCATCAGTATCTATTGCCTTCCCGAATTGTTCTGCAAGGTGCGCGATGCGTTTTCGGATGGCCGGAATATTGGAATTCGTGGAACATATGTACGAGACCAGGCATTCCCATTTCGGCTGCCTGATCAACCGGAGCCCTTTGCAGGATGCAATTGCCTTATGAATAAAGGAGTCACGGTCAAAGGAAGCAATCACCGGCCCAAGATCCATATCAAGCGAAAAGTATTCCCGGATGAACTTTCCGGAAACCCCGTCAAACGTAAGTTTTCGGCCGTCCTGGCGTATACGGATCACAGAGTTTCCGATCACGCCGGTCCATGTACCGTCAGCGGCGCGGTTCCACCGGAACACCTGCCCGCAATCGAGTGTCTGGTCGAGCGAGAACGGCTGGCCGGAGGGGATAGTAAGGACTGGCATGAAAATTCACTCGGGCTACTTAGTTAGTATCAATTAAACGCCCCTGATTTTTAATGATCCTGTACCTGCAATCCCTGCATTTCTTATAAAAAATATTCCGGACAGTCCAAATGCTACTTTCGCATCGGAACGAATAACCTTTTAATATATAAATCAAAAGTTCTTGTCATGGAATTAACAGAAACCCTCAGGACATTTATTGAAGAAGGGCAGGACTGGGAACGCAAGCATACCTCGGTGAAAGGTGTCTCGATCATCCGCCTGCCAGCCACCAAGAACCGGCCTGCTTCCCTCGCAATTGATATCAACCCCGTGGGTTCTAACGGCCTCCCGATGAAGAAGAAAGGTATCATGATCATGAATGCAGCCGAGATCGCTGCATTCAGGGCCGCCTTCAACAACGAGAAAGTCGACAGCCTCATTGCCGCGCTCGAGGATGTACTCCCTGATCGCAAAGCGGCAGGCAAAACGGTAAAAACGGACGTCCTTCAGATCTAAAAAAATATGGTACCTGATATCCTGCACGGAGTGATGCATATAAGGGACTGGATCGTTGTATTGGTTGTTTTCCTTCTGGTGGTAGTAGCAGCAGCCGGGTGCCTTGGCGTCAGGACACTCCCTGTAGCTAAACCGACACCCCCCGCTGTCATGCTCGACTACCACCGGGTGGGTGGAATCGCCGGACTTGATGACCGTCTTGTAATCTTTGATAATGGTGCAGCAGTTTTTTCGAGCCGGACCCTCAGCCGGGAACTCTTACTGAACCAGACGGATCTTAATCGGATCACCGCGCTCTTCTCTGAGGCACAGTATTCCATGCTTGAGGGAAATTACACTTCATGGCAGGGAGGAGCAGACTTTATTCACTATACTGTTATGTATCACGGAAAAACAGTGAATACCGAAGATTCTGCCGTTCCCCCGTCACTTCAGCCTATTCTCGATGAGATGAACCGTATTATCAGCGAGGCGTCAAAGACCGAAGCCGCGGGTGAGCCGTTTGCGTCCCTGACGCCACAGACTTAATTTTAATCTAAACCGGATCGGTGGAACCGGCAATAAAAAAATTACTTGTTCTCATACATGCACGACTGGACATCGTGGCCGAGTTTGCCGATTGCATCCGCGCGGCAGCGCTGGCAGTGTCGCATCTGCTTTACATATTTCCCGCACTCGTCCTGCATCTTCCGCTTCATTTCAGGAGTAGGTGGGGCGATATTGGCGAACTTGTACTGGGAAATGAGAGGGATCAGGTTGAACGTATAAACCCCCATTTCTCCGACTTTCTTTGCAATGGCAGGGATATGGTCCTCGTTTATTCCCGGAATATAAACCGTGTTGATCTTGACGATCATGTTCCTCTTTACCGCCTCTTCGATACCTTTCATCTGCTGGGCGAGGAGAAGTTTTGCGCCTTCGAGCCCTTCGTAGCGCCTTCCCTTGTAGTCCACGAACTGGTAGATCTTTGCACCGATCTCCGGGTCGATCGCGTTGAGCGTCACCGTGATATTGCCTACATCGTATTCCTGCAGGAGGTCGATCTTGTCGGGGAGCAGGAGCCCGTTGGTGCTGATGCACTTGATCACGTTCGGGTACTGCTCGTGCAGGCGCCTGAGGGTCTCGAATGTCTCCTCGTTGGCGAGCGGATCGCCCGGCCCGGCAATTCCCACGACCTTGATGTAGTTGTACTTCTCCACGACTTTTTTGACCATCTCCATGGATTCGTCGGGGTTCAGTACCTTTGTCGTTACCCCGGGCCTGCTCTCGTTGACGCAGTCGAAGTCACGGATGCAGTAATTGCACTGGATATTGCATTTCGGGGCGACCGGAATATGGCACCTGCCGAAATTATGGCATGCCTTTTCGGAAAAACAGGGGTGCTCCTGGATCTTGCGCATCTGCGCCGGGTCCCACTGGATTTTTTTCCCTTGTACGTCTGCGATCCTCACTTCATCAGACATGGTGAACACCACTACATTCGTTCTGGAGGTATAAATACCGTGCAATTGTAGTAGCACTCCTGGTAGTACTTTCTGTGACAATTTCCCACGGTTTGACAAAAAACGAGTACAGGTTTGCTTTCCTTAGCTGCCAAACGAGAGGAAAAGACAAATGTATAATGGTCAAACGTTTATGGTACTGGTGGATAATATGAAGAAATCAGAGAAGGAGAAAGGGAAGGCTGCAGTAGCCATCCGCAATAAAAAATTGAAACAGTATGCGATGGTTGCAGCAGCTGTACTGGTTGTCCTTGCGGGCATTCTGTTTTATTTTTTCAACCCGTTTTTTGCAAAAACCGGCGATACTGTTGCAATCTATTATACCGGGACTCTTGATAACGGTACCATCATAGACTCAAACCTGAATTTAACACCCTTTGTATTTACCATAGGACAAACGGAGATCATTCCCTACGGCCTTCCGGATGCCGTAATTGGTATGCAGCAGAACGAGACCAAAACGGTAGTACTGCCACCGGAGAAGGCATTCGGTGTCTACCAGCCATCGCTTGTCCAGACGGTAAATCTTTCTTCGCTGCCCCCGAATACAACCTTTGTTGCGGGACAGCCTTATCAGGTAATACGGAAGTCCGATAATGCAGTCGCCCACGTTAAAATCATCAATGTGACACCCACCACGGTCACATGGGACGGTAATCCAGACCTGGCAGGTCAGAACCTCACCCTGAAGATCACGCTTGTGCAGATCGTGAGAAAATAACTTTTTTGCATGAATAACTGTGGCAATATTTAGCCGGATGTGAATTACTGGCTGTTTTATACACCTGATTTTAAAAACGATGGGCCCGGCCGGATTCGAACCGGCGACCTCCGCCGTGTAAGGGCGACGTCATAACCGACTAGACCACGAGCCCGGTAACTTACTAATGTCGACCTTGGGATTATTAACATTGTTGATTATCCTGCAGGAATGCGGGAGAAAAAACCAGAATAAAAATGGTCATCGTGAGAGAAAGATGCGAGGATCATCATCCTGTTTTTTCCATAGCAGAAATAATTCCATCTTCTCTCTTTTACGAGAGGTCGTGCTGCAGGATCATATTACCGTCCTGATGGTACAGATAAAAGGGGAACCCCCGGAAAAAATGATTTATTCGTTCATTCTTTCTTGAGTTTGATATCGATCCCGTACTTCTCGGCGTTCCGGTCTGCCATTGCCTGTATGGCAGCAATTTCCGCATCCTGCTGTTTTGGCTTGAACAGGTGGCGGAAGCGCTTCTGGGTCTTGAGATATTCAGTTACCGGTTTCCGGACAACCTTCTTTGCCCTGGTGATCTTGCCGTCGAGCATCTCGAAATTTACCCAGAGGCCGGTTTCGATGGCGAGCTTTGCGATAGCGATCGTCTGGTCACCTTCGAATCCCCAGCCGGTACAGCACGGTGCATGGACCTGGACGTAACAAGGGCCGGGTGTGTTTATGGCCTTCTCGACTTTCTGCATGAGGTCGGCAGGATAGGCTATGGATGCGGTTGCAACGTACGGGGCGCCGTGTGCCGCAAGGATCGCCGGCATATCCTTCTTGGGGCGTTTGTTGCCAAACGAGTGAGAGCCGGCCGGGCTTGTGGTGGTGCTGGCATCGTAGGGGGTTGCACCTGAGCGCTGGATGCCGGTGTTCATGTAAGCCTCGTTGTCGTAGCAGATGTACGTGAAATCGTGACCACGTTCGAAGGCACCGCTGATACAGATCATACCGATATCAAACGTTGCCCCGTCACCGGCCATGATTACGATCTTCTCTTTACGGCCCTGTTTTTTCAGCGCAGCCTCGATACCTGATGCAACCGCAGCGGCGTTCTCGAAAAGAGAGTGGATCCACGGGACTTTCCACGCTGTCTCAGGATACGGTGTGGAGAATACTTCCATGCATCCGGTGGAAGAGACGACAATCGTATCTGTCCCGGCCGCTTTTGTTACCAGCCGCGCGGCCAGTGCCGCTCCGCATCCGCCGCAGGCACGGTGGCCCGAGTCGAACAATTCGCATGTCTTGCATGCCATAATCAGAGCACCTCCTTGCGCAGGCCGATGAACTGGTCTCCCTGCCCCTTCTCGACCAGCGAGACGATCTCCCTTATTACCCTCTTTCTCACGTCACGGCCTCCAAGCCCGAGGATATACCCCTTGACCAGGATTGTGGAGTCATAGAGCGCGTCCTTCACTTCAAGCACCGTTGCTCCCTTTGCGCCAAGAGAGATGTTTTTGTCCAGGACGGCAACGCGTTTTGCTCTCTTAAGGAACATTGCCACTTCTTCTGTAGGGAATGGACGGAAGACACGGATCTTCAGCAGGCCGACCTTCTTGCCTTCGGCGCGCATCTCATCAATGGTATCTTTAACCGTGCCGCAGATCGATCCCATTGCTACGATAACCGTCTCTGCATCATCGAGCGAGTATCCCTCGACCGGAGCACTGTAATCCCTGCCAAAGAGCGTTTCGAATTCCTTTCCTGCTTTTGCAATGACATCTTTTGCCCCTTTGAGGGCCCTGTCGGTCTCGTACCGGAATTCGAGATAATACTCCGGCGTTGCGTACATCCCGAAACTGACCGGGTCTTTTGCATCGAGCCGCTCTGGCGGCGCAAACTTCGGGAGGTACTTATCTACGTCCTTCTGAGAGAGAGTGTCGACCGGTTCATACGTATGCGAGAGGATGAACCCATCGAAGCATACGAATGACGGGAGGAGGACTGCGGGATCTTCTGAAACGCGGTAAGCGATATAGTGGAGATCTGTAGCTTCCTGGTTATCCTCTGCATAGAACTGGAGCCAGCCGGAATCCCTAAGAGAGATGGAGTCCTGCTGGTCGTTCCAGATCGAGAGCGGGGCGCCCATGGCCCGGTTGGCAATGGACATGACGATGGGCAGCCGCATCCCGGCTGCATTGAAACAGACCTCAAACATCAGGGCAAGGCCCTGCGAAGTCGTGGCGGAGTATGCGCGCGAGCCTGCTGCGCTGGCACCCACGCAGGCCGAGAGGGCTGACAATTCATTTTCCACCGTAATATATTCGGCATCGAGCGTTCCGTTTGCAACAAAATCGGCCAATGCCTCAACAATATGGGTCTGGGGGGTGATTGGATATGCAGAAACCACCTGAGGGCGGCAGAGCCTGACAGCTTCCGCCACCGCATGTGACCCCTCGGTAATCTCCATCATTTACTTCTCCTCCTGTTTCATGGTGATCGCCTCTTTCGGGCACTCAGCGGCACAGATCCCGCAGCCTTTGCAGAACGAATAGTCCGGATCGAAGAACCCTTCTTCATCTTCGTGGACGCAGCCTTCGGGACAGAGGGTCTGGCACATACTGCATTTTGAACATTTTTCATGGTCGAATATGGGCTTGAAGACGCGCCACGAACCCGTCTTGTTATCCCCTGATTTTCCAGGCCGGGCACGACAACCAACAGCAAGTGCCATTATGCAGCCCCCTTGACGGTATTGAAAGCCTGGCGCGCTGCTTCTATATTCTTGGCCGCAAGTTCCTTTGGGAACCGGTGGATAAGCGCGTTCTCAAGTGCTGAGAACTGGATCTCACCCGTGGCTGCTGCGAACGCGCCCATCAGGGACGTATTGGTGATGGGCAATCCGAGGGCTTTGAGTGCGATGGATGTCGCATCAATCGTGATGAGTTTCACTCCTTCGGGCACCTTGTAATCCGGCATCTTCTCTGTGTTGACGATTACGATGCCGCCGGGTTTAACTCCCTGGAACACGTTGACGTCCTTGATCAGCGTGCTGTCCTGGACAATAATGTAATCCGGTTCGTAGACCTGGCTCCGGAGCCGGATCTTTTTGTCATTGAAACGGACAAACGCCTGCACCGGGGCCCCGCGCCGCTCGACACCGAATGCCGGGAAGGCCTGGGCAAAGACGCCGCCTTCAAAAGCGGCGACAGCAATTAGTTCGGCAGCAGTGACAGACCCCTGGCCACCCCTGCCGTGGATGCGTAGCTCTCTCAAGAAAAATCCCTAATAATCTTACATGATAAATCAATATAAATCTAGAGATCCACACCGAGACCCAGAATGTCCGTACTCCCCGAAAAGACCTCACGGGCAATTTTTGCGAGACCCCGGGAAGCGCACCATTCATCGTATACCGCCACCTCATCTCCCAGGAGTCGCCGGACTTCCGGCGCGATAACCGGCGCAAGGCTCCCGGCCAGGGCAACAGGTGCGCGGGGATTCAGGAGTCTCATCGCGGCACATTCCATGGCCACGAACAGGGCAATTGCAGGCAGGCGCTCTTCTTCGGGAAGGGAAAAATTCACGCCCGCGTGCTGGAACGCATCATTCGCTGTCCATTCCCCTGCATCGACTTTCCGGATTGCATCAACATCCAGCGCACCGTGGAGCGTCCCCGGGGCAAAGATGCAGGCATCGAATGCGCCGATCAGGTTTCCTGCGGAAACCAGCAGGGTGACTGTGTTTGAGCTGACATCCGAGACAATGAGATCGTCCCCAAGGCCCTCGCAGACCTCAAAAGCAATGCCGATCTTTTCCGGGCTGGTCTGGTGGGAGTAGGCCTTGAACCGGGGATCGATAGGTGAGCCCCGGTGGAGTCCGGGGATCGCGACAGCAGGGATCCCGCTCGCTGCTATTTCGTCAAAGACCTGTGTCCCTCCGCCAATATGCTTTCCCGCGCCCTCACGGCTCACAAGGCCACGGTTTTTTATTTTACCGATGCGGGTGATCTTTGAAAAATTGTCACCCATGGAATAACAGACAGCGATCCCCTCGATCTTATCGACCGGGCAGATACGGACAAGATCCGCAATAACAAATTCCTTTGCGGCTTCGCGCGAGATCTTGAACTCGCCTGTTTCCCCGGCGAACCGCATGGCGGTTGTGCCGTGATCGACACCTATGAACATAGCAGTAATCCTATAGCATGTATGACATATTAGGTATTGATGTTTGATGTGGTGACAGGCGGGGCCGGGTTTATCGGCTCGCATCTGGTTGACACCCTTGTTGCCCAAGGCAACGAGGTGCTTGTCATTGACTCCCTCTCTGCAGGGCGCCGCGAAACGATCGCCCGGCATATCGATGACTATAATGTCAGGTTTGTGCAGATGGACCTGCTGGATGATGGCTGGCAGGAACACATCGGAGGTGCAGACCGGCTGTTCCATCTTGCAGCAGATCCCGATGTCCGGCAGAGCGCTGTCAATCCGTATCCGACCCTGAAGAACAATATCCTGGCCACGTACCGGGTGCTCGAGGCCATGCGCCTGCACACTATTCCTGAACTGGTTTTCACCTCTACTTCCACAGTATACGGTGATGCGACAATTATCCCGACACCGGAGAATTATACACCTCTCGAACCAATCTCCGTGTACGGTGCGAGCAAGCTCGCGTGCGAAGCCCTGATCTCTTCGTACTGCTACTCTTTTGGCATGAAGGCCTGGATCTTCCGGTTTGCCAACATCATCGGTGCACGGAGTGGCCATGGTGTGATCACGGATTTCATCCGGAAACTCATCGAGAATCCTGACGAGCTGGAGATCCTCGGTGACGGGAAACAAACCAAGTCGTATCTCGAAGTGCATGAGTGTATAGCAGCAATGCTCTATGCCACCGGCAAGGCCCGGGGCACCGTCAACACATTCAATATCGGATCGGAGGACTGGATAGATGTGAAGAGTATCGCAGAGATCGTTACTGAGGAGATGCACCTCCCCGCAACGAAGTTCAGGTTTACCGGTGGAGAGCGTGGCTGGGTGGGTGATGTCCCAAAGATGCAGCTCTCAGTAGAGAAGATCAAGGGGCTCCGGTGGAAACCGCAGATCGGCTCACGGGAAAGTATCAGGCTCTCGGTCAGGGAACTACTGAAAGACCGGTGAGGTATTTTATGAAATACATCGTCGTTCTCGGAGATGGCATGGCGGACGAGCCGCTTGCCGAGTTGGGGGGAAAGACCCCCTTGGAATATGCGAAGATCCCTAATATGGACCGGCTGGCCAGAGAAGGCGGCTGTGGTATGCTGTCCACGATCCCTGACAGATTTGAGGCCGGCAGTGACATCGCGAACATGTCGATTCTTGGTTACGCCCCGGAAAAATACTACACCGGGCGGGGCCCTCTAGAGGCGTTGAGCATGGGGATTGACCTTGCGGCGGAAGATGTCGCGTACCGCTGCAATCTCGTAACCGTAAAGAATGAAATCATGACCGATTTCTCATCCGGCCACATCTCCAATGCGGAAGGAAAAGAGCTCTTCGCTTCGCTCCAGCTCGAAATTCCCGAGGTGATGGTCCGGGCCGGTGTCAGTTACCGGAACCTGCTGGTGGTCCGCGGTGGAAACGGGGTCACCTCCACGCCTCCACATGATATTGTGGAACAGGCGATAGCTCCCTACCTGCCCAAAGGAAGCGACGCGGAGCTGCTCCTGCGCTGTATGGACAAGAGCCGCGCGGTGTTCGCGAACCACCCGGTGAACCGTGCCCGTATTGCCGCTGGCAGACCCCCGGCAACCCAGATCTGGCCCTGGAGCGGGGGGCACAAGCCTGTGTTCCCGATGTTCGGGAAAAAGTACGGGAAAACCGGCGGGATCATATCTGCGGTGGACCTCCTCAACGGTATTGCCCGCTGCGCGGGAATGGAAGTCATTACGGTGCCGGGTGCCACCGGCTATCTGGATACGGATTATGAAGCCAAGGGGAAGTATGCGCTCGAAGCGATAAGGCATCTCGATTTCCTTTATCTTCACATCGAAGCACCTGATGAAGCCGGGCACCTTGGCAGTGTTGAAGAGAAGATCAGGGCGATCGAAAATGTGGACATGGTTGTCGGAATGATCCTTGACGGGTTCGATGGCATTGTTGCGGTGCTCCCGGATCATCCGACACCGATTCGCGTAAAGACTCATACCCGTGATCCAGTACCGTTCGTGGTAAGGGGGAAGGGAAAAGACGGCACTACTGTGTTCTCGGAAAAAGCGGCACAGACCGGCATGTTCGGCAGGAAAAACGCAGTGGAGTTCCTTGACTTCCTTTTCGCCTGAGTAGTGCGGCATCAGTCCCCTGCGTCATCATGGATCAGTGGGGGTAACTTTCATCATCTGCCGCACATAAGGCCCGTTTTTTGTTTCGCGTCTAGGGCGATATAGGTTTGTCCGCGACCACAAAACGCTTTTTGATAGCGATCCTATCTGATGTATAATTCTTGAAACCCTGCAAAAAAGCCAATGCAGTTAATACCGATCGCGTCGAGGTGTAGTGAGATGAAGAAAAACCTGCTTATGTGGGATGAGACCTTGTTCCGGGACCCTGAGGTACTGGAGATCGATTTCGTTCCCGAGCAGTTCGAGTTCAGGGACGACCAGATGCGTGAGCTAGCGTTCCAGATCAAGCCCGGGCTTCGTGGCGGCAGGCCGATGAATACGGCCTGCAAGGGCCTGCCCGGTACGGGAAAGACTACAAGCATCCGGAAATTGTTCCAGGAGATCGAGGAAACGACAAAAAAACTCGTCCCGGTCTACATTAACTGCCAGATTGACAATACCAAGTTCGCTGTCATCTCCCAAATATACAGGAAACTTGTCGGGCACCTCCCGCCCTCATCGGGCACTTCGTTCAAACAGGTCTTTGATGCCGTGGCCCGTCATCTGACGAAGGAAGAGATCGTCCTCCTCGTTGCACTCGATGATGCAAACTACCTCCTCTATGAGAACGAGATCAACAAGGTACTCTATACGCTGCTCCGCTCCCACGAGACGTACGAGGGAACTCGTATCGGCGTGATCGTTATTATTAGCGACATGGACGTGGACCTGTCCCGGGCTGTGGACGCACGGGTTGCATCGGTTTTCCGGCCTACTGAGATCTACTTCCCGCCTTATGGCGATCAGGAAGTCCGGGACATCATGAAGGCCCGCGTCACGCAGGGCCTTTTCACCGGAGTTCTCTCTGATGAACTGCTCAGCCTTGTCATCGGACAGACCCAGAAAAGCGGGGATCTCCGGGTTGGTATTGACTTGCTGAAGCGTGCAACCCTCAGCGCGGAACGGGCTGCCCGGCGCAGCATCGAACGTGACGACATATGCGGGGCATACGAGATCTCGAAGTACCTCCACCTCTCGTATACCGTGAAAACGCTCAAGGGGGAGGAGCGGCAGATTCTCAAATCCCTTGCCGAACGGAGCGTAAAAGAGCATGAGATGAATGCGGGGGATGTCTACAAAGCCTTCAAGGAGATGCAGGCCATCGGCTATACGCGCTTTTACGAGATCGTTAAGAAACTGGATGCAATGCGCCTCATCAACCTGCAGTACCGCGAAGGCAAAGGGAGGACGCGGATCATCACCCTCCGGTATGACCCGGTAAAAGTGCTCGATTATCTCGCATAGCCGGGTAACCCGACCCTGTTTCAATATTTGAAAAATCTTATCTATTTCCAGACCATCTGTAATAATGCAGGGGTTTTCTATAATGCTGAGTGTTAACGAACTGGCACTGGAAATATTTGATAATCTGGCAGATCTTGCCGAGGAATTTAACTGCGCATACCATGAACTGGACAATGGCGCACGTATCGTCGATTGCGGTGTGAGCGTCCGGGGCGGATACGCAGCGGGCAGGGCCTTCACCGAGATCTGCATGGGCGGTCTCGGGGAAGTCAACTTCCGGAATGGAGAGATCACGGGCATTCCGATGCCTTTCATCGATGTGAACACGGACTTCCCGTCCATTTCCTGTCTCGGCGCACAGAAGGCAGGATGGACCGTGAAGGTTGGCAATTATTTTGCGATGGGAAGCGGTCCGGCCAGAGCGCTCGCACTCAAGCCGAAGCACACCTTTGAAGTGATCGAGTACGAGGACGACTATGATTGTGCAGTTATCTGTCTCGAGAGTGATCACCTGCCTAACGCGGACGTCATGAACAAGATCGCTGAGGAATGCCATGTGGATGTGGCAAATGTCTGCGCAGTTGTCGCTCCAACTGCTTCGATGGTCGGCTCCATTCAGGTATCGGGGCGCTGTGTCGAGACCGCAATCTACAAGCTCAACGAACTCGGATTTGACACAAAGAAGATTATCTCCGCTATGGGTTCCGCCCCCATCCCACCGGTTAAGAAGGATGCAACCAGGGCAATGGGTACCACCAATGATGCAACCATTTACTATGGTCGGATATCACTGTCAATGAAGGCGCCCGAGATCAAGGACTATCTCGAGAAGATCCCGAGCAACAAGTCTAAGGGTTACGGTAAGCCGTTCTACGAGATCTTCAAGGAAGCCAAGTTCGACTTCTACCAGATCGATACATCGCTTTTCTCACCAGCTGAAGTGACCATCAACGAGCTCACCGATGGTGTTGTTTACCATGTCGGTGCAGTGAACCCTGAAGTGACCCTTAAATCCTTCGGGTACCAATAATTTTTTCCCATATTTTTTATTCTTTTGCCTGTATTCCGGAACATATTGTATCCCTTCCGCAGGTCATTTTTATGTTTCTTTTCCCGGTAAATGCTCCTCATATAATTATATCCGGTTAACATTCAGCCTCTCTTCGAAATTGTATCTTCCCGAGTAATCTGCGCGATCACTGCCTTTATGTAGCCCTACGGAATATATCTACAAAATTATTTCGTGAAAAATGTGGATGTGATGCATGAAGACAAAATCTGTGGTTTATTTCACTCAGAAAGAGGAGGAGCTTGTCCAGCTTCTCGTGGACATAGGGATCAGGAAAGTGACCGCAAAAGTGCTGGTATTCATGGCCGATACTCCTGAGGCTACATCGAGAGAGATCGAACGGGGAACGGATCTCCGTCAGCCGGAAGTCAGTATTGCCATGAATTACCTTTCTGAACAAGGCTGGATGTCCAGCAGGAAAAACAAGGCGGCAGGCAAGGGACGCCCACTGAAAATTTACCGGCTCGCAAAATCCTTTGCACAGATTATGCAAGTTATCGAGAAACAGAAGAAGGAAGAGGCAAAAAACCATCTTGAACTTGTGCAGAAACTCAGGTCCTATACCCCTCGTTGAAGGCACCGATCGCACTTACGATCTCCCTTCACCTGCCATATAATCAGCTTTTTTTGCTGATATGGGCCCGGCGTTCTTTTTACGATACAGCTGCACGGGATTGTGCCGGAACAAATAAAAAAGAAGCAATTCAGGCAAGTGCTGCAGTGATTCCGATAACACCGGACTGGATGATCCAGGCCACAGCGATGATGACCCCAGCCATTTCCAAGGCAACAGCAACATTTCCTTTTTTGAGTTCCTCAAATTCCTTAACATCTTTTGTCAGCTTATCAAGGATGGTGAGCGCGAGATAGATTGATCCAACCGCAAGGACAATGCCGAGAATAAGCTGGAATACTGCAAGACCCACAACCATCAGGCCATCCGAGGTGAAAAGACCAAAGGCGAGCGCTTTGTTGATCCCCGCTGAAAGGCCACTGACACCGGATTCAATAACGAGAGCGATAGCGACAAAAACTGCTGCTACGACAATCCCGACTGCCGCATTTCCTTTTGCAAGTTCTTTCTCTTCATCTATATCCCTGGTGATCCTGTTGAGCACTGAGAAACCGATATACAATGCCAGTACAGCAAGTACTATAGCGAAGACCAGCTGAACCAGACCTACAAATATATTTTCAAGAAGCATGACCAGACCTTTTTTATTTTATTGGGTATATTGCGGTAAAAACATTTCTACCGCCGGAGTTAATGCGAAGAACTCTGTGGAAGATCCATAAAAACCGCCGATTCCCGATTACATTCACGGATCATATCGGCCCGTCGTACCAATGATACTATGGCATCTGTTTCAGGTAAAGACGGCGCATTTTAGGAATTACAATGGCGATTACTTTTGACAAGTGAAGTTTCGATGGCTTCAGGGACGATCCGGTTATCCTGCATACTTGAAAACAATATAATGAGGGTTTCACTCTGCTTTTTTCAAGGAGAGCAACCATGGAATAACAACAAGTATCAACACGAGAATTCCCATGAACTGCAGGAAGAACCAGAGGAGTTCCTCGTGTCCGCTATCATAGAACCTTACATTGAATGTGACCGTATTGTTCCACTGAACTGTTGTTGTATTATCCCCATCACGGGTTACTGTTGCACCTTGGCTGATGCCTGCAAGCAGCGGGTTCCGTACATCGAATTCTTCCGGAATGGTAACATTTACCTGATATGGACTATCGAAGGTTCCCTGAAGTGTATTATCCTGGAGCGGTGCGAGATAGGAGACTGTGTAATTCCCTTTTGCAAATGTGATGGATGACGGAGCACCCCACGGCATGCTCCAGTTATAGGTACATGGTGAACAGTTCCCTGAGAGCTGGACGTTTCCCACCTGGACCGGCACATTCTCTCCCATGATTCCGACATCGGCAAACACATACTCCGAGGCACCGGTAATCTCGACTGACGCGTTGTACGCCGTTCCGTTTGGCAAAACGGTATAATCCGCTGAAAGAGCCCCTGCAGCGGGAATTCCCGCAAGGGCAATTACAAGCGCAGTGCAGAGAGCAGCGAATGCATATCTGCGTCGATCTCTGTTGGTGGTTCGCATTGTTTTATCACCGTATCCGGATCTTTCAGGAGGTGCCCGGTTACTACACATACAATCTTCTCGTTACGATCGATCATGCCGTTTTCTGCAAGTTTGCGGATGCCTGCAACTGATGCTGCGGATGCCGGCTCAACACCAATCCCCTCCATCCGTGCCAGATCACGTTGCATCTGGAGGATCTCAGCATCTGTTACGGACTCCGCAAGGCCGCCGGTTTTTCGTATGGCAACTAGGGCTTTCTCCGCGTTAACCGGGGCCCCGATGCGGATGGCAGTTGCGACGGTCTCAGGATTCATTTCGGGCACTACTTCGGGAAGGTTCTCACGGATGGCACGGACAACGGGGCTTGAGCCCGCCGCCTGAATCCCCGTCATCATCGGGAGCCGGTCAATGAATTCCAGTTCCTGTAGTTCCAGCAGCCCCTTATATACTGCCGAGATATTTCCTGCATTGCCTACCGGAAGTACGATACGGTCCGGCACCTCCCCAAGCTGGTCGACTGCCTCAAAACCAATAGTTTTCTGGCCTTCGAGCCTGTAGGGATTTATCGAGTTGAGCAGGTACAGACCGTGGGAGAGGCAGAGATCGTGCACCATCTCGAGAGCACGATCGAAATTACCCCGGATAGAGATGACCTTTGCACCATGCATCAGCGCCTGTGCCACCTTTCCCACAGCCACCTTGCCAGCGGGTAAAAGGACAACTGAGGGTATGCCAGCTTTGGCGGCATATACCGCGAGGCTTGCCGAAGTATTCCCGGTACTTGCACACGCAACGCTCTTTTTCCCGAGCTGGAGTGCCATGGAAACCCCCACGGTCATACCGCGATCCTTGAATGAGCCGGAAGGGTTCATACCTTCGTGTTTGGCGTAGAGATGGGGGATACCCATCTCTTCGCCGAGTCGTTTGAGGTGGTACAGGGGAGTTCCCCCCTCCTGCAGGGTAACCGGTTCGATATGAACCGGCAGAAGTTCCCTGTATCTCCAGACCGAGATTGGTCGCTTGTTCCATACTGCCCGGGTAATGCTGATTTCGTCCAGCGGGTACCTGACGGCAAGGAGGTGACCGCATTTTGTACAATTATACAGGATCTCGTCAGCGGGATAGGTGGCTCCACAGTTGACGCATGCGAGATGGTACATGGCTAAGTATTGGTTTTCTGATTACATATAGGCGTGCGGGCAGGTTCAGTATCCGGTAACCGGTATTCACTGAAGGAATCCTCGTCATGATCTCTTTTGTGAGAGTTTTTCGTAGATCTGATCTTTCCGGTCTTTCGCTACCGGAAGGGATTTTCGTGCGGCATCTACCGCAGATGGATCGAGATCGCAGAAGATCAACTGCTCGGCATCGGATGCCCTGCATATAATCGTGCCATGCGGATCTGCAGTCATAGAGGCGCCTCCGTAGGAATCGACCAGAGTGATACCGGTCGTGTTGATTCCCGTAACATACATCTGGTTCTCCAGGGCACGTGTCTGGATAAACAGCTCCCAGTGACGGGTGCGGGCCCGGGGCCAGGCTGCAGGTACAAAAACTGCCTGAACTCCTTTCTGCGCGTAGATACGAAAGAGATCCGGGAACCGGAGATCATAACAGATGGCGATGCCACATCTGAGTGAACCCACGGTAAAAAATCCCAGTTCATTACCCGGCGTGAACCGCTCGTGTTCTTCCTTGGGACTGAACAGGTGCATCTTTGCATACGTTTCAAGGATTGTCCCATCACTCCCTATGACAACAACCGTGTTTTTGGGGAGCGGATCATGCCGCTCCCTGAATGAGCCCATGATCCCGATCGCATGATCTTTTGCCATGTCACAGAGGGATGAGATTATAGGGCCGGAAATTTTCTGGACGTTCCTTACGGAACGGGGATCCCATCCTGTAGCAAATTGCTCGGGAAAACAGATGAGATCAGCACCGGAACCTGCGGCGTGGCGTATGAATATTTCAGTTTTTTTCAGAGTCTTTTCCGGATCCTCCCAGATGCTCGTAATCTGGGCGCTGCAGATCCTCACCGCCATCTGATCAGCCATATCCATACCGTTTAAATTGGTGGCGGGCTTCTCGGAGTACTCAGTACGATCAGCACCGCGCTCATTACAATAAGTATTGTTGTTGTCAAGAGAAGAAATGGGGCAAGGTTAACTGATATGCCAAGGAGCAATGCTGCCATAATAGTACCGGCGGCAGTGATACTGCTGCCGATCAGCACAAGCCCGATTGATGAAAGATCCCAGTCCCCCATTATGATCCTCCGGTGAGCAGCGGGAACGCGATCTTGATACCGTTGATAACAAACTGCACCGCAATTGCGATGAGCAGCATTCCCATCAGGCGGTTAATCGCCCGGTATTCCCTTTGCCCGACCCGTTTCATGATATAATCTGAATTCCGCATCATATAATAGGTGATCCCTATCGAAAACATGATCGAACAGAGTACAATTCCGATAGCAAACGGGGTCATTCCGAATGCCTCATTCATCATGACGATTGAGGTTGTGATTGCACCCGGTCCGGCAATCATCGGAATTGCGAGCGGCATGATCGCGACATCATCGTTCTCCCGGGATTCATATTTCTCCGTGGCAGTCAGTTTTGTACGGGACACTTTTGCATATACCATCTCCATGCCGATACCGAAAAGGAGAATCCCGCCGGCAATCCGGAATGCCTCGAGACTTATACCAAAGAGCTGGAGGATCCACGTGCCAAGGATTGCAGCAAACAGCAGGATGAGGAGAGCAAACTTGCAGGAATCTTTTGCAATGGTCAGTTTTGTGGCAGGTTCGAGACTTGAGGTGAGAGATACATAGATCAATGTCGCGCTGAGGGGATTGACAATGATAATTATCGAGGAAAGTGTAAGAAGTGTGAAACTGATAATATCCCCGGCCATTAAGGATAGTGCAGTGTTGAAGGCTAATAGAGATTATGGTTATTAAAAAATCTGCTCTGTAGAAATCATTTTTTTTCGAAGAGACGATGCCCCGAGTCAAATGACAGGTAATACATCGTCATCGCAACTGGGGGATGCCATAGCGGCGGGGGCAAAGCCCAAAAGAGCGTCAGCGATTATGAGGTTTTCTACAGAGCAAAAAAATCAATACTCGTAGACGACGGATTCGTCAATCCGCGTGTACGAGAATACTTCGTTGTTTTTGAAATGGATTGCAATCTCCCGGGCTGCACTTTCCGGTGAATCGGAGGCATGGATCACGTTCCTGCCGATATCAATCCCGAAGTCGCCACGGATGGTTCCGGGTGCTGCTTCCTGCGGGTTGGTGGAGCCAATCATTTTACGGGCAATAGCGACAACATTCCTGCCTTCCCAGACCATGAGAAAGCACGGTCCTCCCATGATATATGTCTTCAATGATGGGAAGAATGGTTTTGACAGGTGTTCTTTGTATTGTTCCGTAACACAGGTTTCCGGTAGATTTTCGAACCGGGCTGCAACGAGTTTCAGACCTTTAGCCTCGAATCTTGAGACAATATTGCCCACAAGACCTCGCTGGACACCGTCTGGTTTGACCATGACAAATGAGCGGTCCATAAGGATCACTCCTTCTTGGTGGTTGCTTTCCTGCCTGCGGTGGTCCATTCAACCCGGCGCGGGACACGCCCGAGTTTGTGGTTGTTCTGGCACTTTGTGCTGCAGAAGAAGAAGATGGTGCCATCTTTCTTCACGAACATCTTACCGGTTCCCGGCTCGAGCTGGCTGCCGCAGAAACTGCACACATGCTGTTCGACCATCGCTTACCGCCTCGACATTTTCTTCGCTTCGCGCTCGGTCTCAAGGAGCATGACGATGTCTCCTTCACGGATCGGACCCACTGTGTTGCGGGTGATGATCCGTCCCTTGTTGTTGCCGTCTAGAATGCGGCACTTGACCTGCATTGCCTCACCGTGCATGCCGGTCGAGCCGACGACTTCAATCACTTCTGCTGGCGTTGCATCATCTGCCATGATGGAATCCTCACGCCTTCAGAGCAACAAGCTGCTTGGCAAGGTCATCGATCGTTTCTTTTGCCTTGCCGGGCTTGACTATGGCTGCTGCAGCAGAGCCAACGTCAAGACCGCTTGCGGCACCGATGTCATTCTGTTTGTTGATGAAGATGTAGGGGACCTTCTTCTCCTCGCAGAGCGGGGCAAGGTGCATAACAATCTCCTCGGGTTCGACATCCGCACCGATCAGGACAAGTGCTGCAATGCTGCGTTCGATGGCTTTTGTTGCTTCGTTGGATCCTTTCTTGATCTTCCCGGTGTCTCTTGCAACTTCAAGGGCTTCGAGCGCCTTGTTCTGGAGCTCCTCTGGAGCCTCTGTTTTTACGTAACCTTTTGCCATAACTCACCTCATTCAGGAGCATCTTTGCCCCTTCATTACTCATCAGTTTGCAATGATGTAGCCATATCAATTCGACAGGGACGGAAATAAATGTTTGTGCACTGATGGGATTCCGGATATCCGGATAATTTGGATGGCCAATCGCTGCTGGGTTACAGCCCACCGGTTATCCCGCAAGTCTATATATATCGGTGTTATCTGCAGAATAAACCATTTCAAGTCCGGCAGAAGGAAGGCTGACATTATACCGTTCGCGCTCCGCATCGCCAACGTACAGAAGCGTTGCATTGTATTTTTTCATGAGGGGGATCGTCATGTCTGGATTTTCGTAAATCATCTGAATATCCGCTTTTCTTGTACTAAACCAGCCGGTGGTGTCTCCTCGCCACATGAATTCATGGAACGGCTGACCGATAATTGACGGAATACCCGTGAACGAGGAGATCCTCGAATAATACGTATAGTCTCCATTTTCTGCTTCTACAATGCGATCAGTATCCCCCGGCAGTGCCATAAGGTAGGCAACCCCGCCAGCATCACCGGGATGGGTTGTGGAGAGGTACGCAAGCCCGTCAAGGGTACCTGTCCCATATCCCGCGTTATACTGGATCACAAATGGGAGTGCAAACAGGATGCAGGCGACCGTGATGGTAATGATCGTACCTTCCCTGAATGAAAAAACAGGTATCTTTTTCCAGTCTGCTGCTTTTTGCGCTACCATTGTGAACGAGGAAATACCCAGAATCAGCCACGCGGGAAGGTAACACTTGAATACCGTGTTCATCCGGAAATACGTCTCCCCCATGTTGTCTTTAAGGTAGACCAGCTCGCAGAGAATGATAATTGCAAGGCCTGCCATACCGAGGATACCGGGTAAATCCTGCTCTTTACGGGCAAGTAAATAGACGAGGGGAACCACTGCAACAGCTGCGGCGAAATAACCCGTGATGATAAACGGGACCACTGCGAGAAGGAAGATTGGGCGTCTGATGATCTCACGGTGAAGGACTGCTACAAAGATGGCAATGAACAGGCCGTTGACCAGCAGAAATTCCGGGACGCTGGATGATATTGAGGAAGGCACAATTCCGATCCCCCCGGTATTGGTCTGCAGCTCAATGTAGAACGGAAGATAGCACAGGATAGCAAGAGGTGGGACTGCGCACAGGTAAATCCACGGTGTGATATTGCGAAGGGAGGTCCTGTTCCTCCAGAGAATAAGCAGACCGAAGAGCAGTGTCAGGGGTGCGTAGATTAATACATCCCATGTATTGATCAACGGCATGGATCCCAGACTCAATGCGGACAAGATGCAGACGAGCCATTTTCCCTGCGAATCGAGAGTTTCCCAGCGTTTGTATGCGAAGAGGAGCAGGAATATCAGGAAGACCTGGTTGAAGATGGAAATTACATGTGCGTGGACATCCCCCCAGATAAATGAGAACAGCGGGTATTCGTTAATCGTATTTGCAATCGTCCGTGTACTGTTCCACACAACGGAAGTCAGTGGCTCACCGAGTGCCATGTTGTAAAAGAACGAAGGATTCGGTAAGAAAAAGATAAGCAGTGTAACCCACCGGAACCGCTCGAGCAGCAGGGTTCCTATCGCGTACGTGACTACTCCGGCAAGAGCGAAGACTGTTGGCAGGGCCAGGTTGAACGCAACATTTGAAGGGACACCGCTTACAATTGCCAAGCACCCGAACATCCAGTACCCGAGATAATAATATACATTGAGGGTGCCTCCTGAAAACCATGGATCGAGCGGAGGTACAACTGGGTTTCTCATGACTGATGCAAGAAACCCGTGGTCCATAAATTTCTCGGCGTAAGAGATGGTGGGGTTGACAAACCGCACATCCAGCATGAGGAAGAAGAGGATAAGGAAGAGTGCCACCCAGTGCCATTCCGCTTTCAGTTCATCGATACGGTAGTTGCGATGGTAAATGTGCCAGGCAATGAGTGTAAGGAATGGCACGAGTGCTGCATGGACGGGAATTCTGGCAAGGCCACAGTACCAAGATACAATGGTGAATGCAAGTATCGAGACCGGAAACGAGATAGGAAATGAAAACGCGCCAAACGTCTTTTTCAATGACGGGTACACGGAAAGTTGCAACAGGAAGAGGACAACCAGCCAGCTGATCACGGAAAATATCTGCTGTTCAGGAGTCAGGTTGTTTCCCCTCCTCCGAATTTTTCAGCAAGTGCCTCTTTTATGCTGGGCACCACCCAGTCACCGAAATAATAATTCGATATGACTCCCCCGACGAGGGTTACAAGGTTTTTGACAAGGTGATCTATTATTGCGATCAGGGTAGCAGTTGCAAGGGCAACACCGGCGACGAGCGTGAAGGTTGTATACAGAGCGTACTCATAGGTGCCAATGCCCCCAGGTGTCAGGGGTACTGCCTTTACAAGATTTCCGATTACTACCGCAAGGACGATTACTGCAAACGGGATCTGCTGTTCAAACATCCTCACGACAGCTACGCATGCCAGGATGTCCAGTAACCAGGCCACCACGGAAGATGTTCCCAACAGAACGATGGATCTTGGCGTGAGCGAGGCACGTTTTATTTCGTGAAGCATGTTGAGGATTATCACAATGTACTTATTTTTTGAGGAGAAGTTCCCGATGATCAGGAGAAATGCAAAAAATACAACTCCCGCTCCAAGAGGTACGATAATGAACGTTAGAAACCCCGACGGTGCGTTAAGGACAAAAAAAAGCGAGATCGCACCCAGAAATGCCACTGTGATAACATCAAAGACCCGTTCGACTACAAGGGAAGATACCCCTTCGGAATACGTGGTGTTGTATTCGTGCTTGAGTATGAAGACCCGGACAAAATCCCCCAGCCTTGCCGGGACAACGAGATTGACGGTCTGGCTGACAAAAATGCAGGCAGTTGAGACCTTCACACTCACTGAGTAATTCAGGCCTTTAAGAATCGTATGATAGCGCCAGCCGCGGATCCACCAGGCACAGAGACAGATCGTAACCCCCACGACGAGGTATGCAGGTATCATATGCTGGAGCGCGACGAGAAGCTGATCCCAGACGCTATATAGCATATAGGCTATTATACCGACGGCTATCAGTGTCGGGACAACGATTGCGCTAATCTTTCGATACATGAATCTGCCACCAGAGTCTCATGATTGCTGAGCCCATTGCAAACACATCTTTTAGTCTGACTGTAGTTCCTTTTCCCGCACGCCAGTGGACAGGGAATTCCCGGATCCTGTAACCCTTTTTCTGGGCCCTGACAAGGATCTCCGTATCCCAGAACCAGTGGTTATCGCGTATGGCTGGGAGAATGGTGAGAATACGTTCGCGGTTAAAAGCCTTAAACCCGCACTGGTGATCAAAAACCCTGCTTCCAAGCATCGTGCGCACAAGGAGGTTATAGGTCCTGCTGGCAATCTCCCTTCCCCCGGTGCGCACAATATCGCTATCCGGCATGAGCCGTGACCCTGTGGAAATATCATATCCCTGGCGGATCGCACCGATCAGTTCCTGCAGGTGACGCATGTCAGTAGCGAGATCAACGTCATAATAACACACAATATTTCCCCGGGCCTCTCGGATTGCTCTGTTCAGTGCCCGCCCCCTTCCCTGTCGGTCGTCACTATGAAGGAGATTTATTCTTGAATCCTGTTTTTTGTATTCATTTACCAGTTCTGCACTGCTATCGGAGCTTCCATCTTCGGCAATAAGTATCTCAAATGACGGGGTGATCTCCGAAAGGGATTTAATTGAAGTCGGGATTGCAATTTCCAGCGATTTGCGGTCATTAAAAACCGGAATAATCGCGGTTACTTCAGTTACCGTCATAAACGCTCCGTTGCCTGATTGTTTCAGCAACCTCCAACCCGGCCCTTACGGATCCCTCCATACTTCGCTCAGGATAATTCGTTGCCGAAAACATCCCCGCCGAATACATGCCCGCATTTTCGTAACCCCTGATGAGTGACCGGTACCCCGTGGTATAGACCGGACCTGCCCACGGATCCACTGCCATCCTGTGCCAGTGGATCTCGTGTTCGGCTACCGAAAAACGCTGGCAGAAGTCTGATAACATCCGTTCATCCAGCTGAGGGGGAACAAGTCCCGAGAAGTATGATGCAAGATAAACGATATGCTCACCGTATCTTTCCTTTGGGATGAAATTAGTATGAGTGACGACTGCACCATAGGGTGCAGGATCTTTCATATTCAGCCAGTAGATGCCCTTGGTAACCTGTCTGTCCATGGCGAGGGTCATGCAGGCTGCGCCCTGGTAGGGCATGTGAGGTGCAGCAGGTCCTCCGAGACGCTCCAGTTCCTGTGGAGGGATCGTGGAAACCACTGTATCATATCGGACTCCATTGATCTGCCACATTTCACCTGTGCGGGTCAGATTACTGACAGGTTCCTGTTTCTGGATTTTTCCGCCTTTCGCAGCAATTGCAGATTCCAGTGCCCCGACGATCTGGTGGAATCCTCCGTTGAGATATCCGAGTCGTTCCCCGGATACACCACGATCCGATCGGATTGCGATGCGGCTGAAAAGCCATGCGGCAGAGACTTCTTTCCTTTGTTCACCGAATTTACTTCTCAGGAGGGGTTCAAAAAAAGAGGAGTATATGTTCGTACCGAGATTTTCGATGATGTACTGGTCTGCAGGAATATCGTCGAGAGCGCGGAGATCCGTTTTCTTTGCCCTGAGGGTGAGCCAGGCAAGTTTTGCCTTGTCGACGATGGTAAGTTCCGGATACCTGAGAATCTCCAGTGGTGTGTTCAGGGGAAAAATCCTGGATTGTGCGAAATATCCTGTTGTCCCCCTCATCCATTCTAGTTTATCGCTAAGTCCCATTTCTTTGAAGAGTGAAAAAAGTGCCTCATCTCCTGAAAAACAATGGTGGTAGTATCGCTCGATCCAGTAATCCTTCATATTGTATGAGGATAGACAACCCCCGAGATAGGGCATTTTTTCAAAGAGTTCAATATCGTGCTCTCCCGCAAGTGCGTGTGCTGCGACAAGCCCGGTCAATCCCCCGCCGATAATCCCGATCTTCATGGTTGATGATCTATAGTACTTTTCGGGGCGAAATGAAAAAGGCTCCGGAAAAAAAGCCGGAATTGTGTATGCCACCTCGAAGATCTTATAAGAAAGTTTTTGAACTGTCGAATTAAAGGTTCATATCAGCAAAAGGACTTAAAAGAATTAAGATAAAATAAGTATCTGTTAGCCCATTGGATGGTGTCACCGGATGCGGGTATTTTTCATAGGTTTTGGTCAAGCGGGTGGCAAAATTGTTGATATGTTCATCGAGCAGGATAAGAAGCTCGGCACGAACAGCTTCAGAGGCATCGCTGTCAATACCGCGCGAACGGACCTGATGGGTTTAAAAAACATTGAGATGAAGGACAGGATTCTTATAGGCCAGACCATGGTCAAAGGTCACGGGGTAGGCACCGACAACGTGACCGGGGCCCGGGTTACCGCGGATGAAATAGACAGTATCATAAGTGCAATTGACATCCGGGGTACGCATGACGTTGATGCCTTCGTTATTGTTGCCGGATTGGGAGGAGGTACCGGTTCAGGGGGATCACCCGTGCTTGCCCGGCACCTCAAACGTATCTATCGTGAACCCGTGTATGCACTGGGCATAATTCCCGCTCCCGAGGAAGGCCGGCTGTACTCCTATAATGCCGCACGAAGCCTGACCACTCTTGTTAATGAGGCAGACAATACCTTCATTTTTGATAACAGTGCCTGGAAAAACGAGGGTGAAAGTGTCAAGTCCGCATTCCAGCGCCTGAATAATGAAGTCGTGAGGAGATTTGGTGTGCTCTTCAGGGCCGGGGAAGTTGGCCGGATGGGTGTCGGTGAGATGGTCGTCGACTCCAGTGAAATTATCAATACGCTTCGTGGTGGTGGGATTACTTCGGTCGGATATGCAATAAGCGAAGTTATGAGCAAGCGTACAAAGGATAAAAAAGGACTATTCGGGGGTCTGAAGGATAAGTTCGGACCTAAAAAAGAGGCAAATGAGGAAGTATTACTTGGTGAAGACAGGTCCGCCAAGATCGTGGCCTTGGTTCGCCGGGCAATGCTCGGTCGGCTGACTCTTCCCTGTGATTATTCCACAGCTGAACGTGCGCTGGTTCTCCTTGCCGGACCCCCAGATGAGATGGATCGTAAAGGTGTCGAGAAAGCAAAGAGCTGGGTGGAAGAGAACATTGCCGGTGTAGAAGTCCGTGGCGGAGATTATCCGGTGAACAGCGAATATATTGCAGCAGTTGTCATGCTGGCAACCGTTGGCAACGCACCCCGGATAAAGGAACTTCTTGATATCGCAAAAGAAACAAAAGAAGATGTTATTAAGTCAAAAGAGAAAAAATCGAGTATGTTCGAAGAAGGTATTGATCCGTTGTTCGAGTGAGGTTAATGATGAAGGGATTAACAAAACTGATTATTCTTGCGGCAGTTATTTTTTTAGTGTGCATTCCGGTAGTATCGGCATGGGATGTTCAAGGTCTGACCATTGATCCATCCGGGTCATTGACACCGAATACACCGGTAACGGTTTCATTCAATGTCGCATTTGCAGCATCCTCCGGGTATACATTCCCTGCCGGGAGCGATCTGGTGATGACAACCGATCTGGCAAACCCGAAATGGACCTATACTGTTGTCCTTAATACCGTAGAGAACCCCAGGAACCCTGTTGGAGGACCGACGCTGGATCTGAGTGGGTTTGAGTTGTCATATGCGTCAACAGTTGATGAATCGCTCAGTGTCACTCTCGAAGGTACAGCTCCTACCGTTGCCACAACAACCAACCAGACTATTCTGGATGTTCATGAAGTTGATTCCAACGGAGACACGGTTACAAGTTCTGAAGTGACCCAGTCAGTTCTTGTTATCAATCCTGGCGATGTTCAGGCCGCTATCAATAATGAAAATACGAACCTTACTACGCTTCGATCGGATATCGATGAGAAAAGTGCGATCGGTGTCGATACAACAGATGCAGAGGCAGACTATAACGACGCCAGTTCTAAACTCTCTTCAGCAAAAGCCCGTCCGGCAACCCAGTACTCCGATGCTTTTAACGATATAGCTGCTGCACAAGCATCGATTGATGCAGGGGAAACTGCACTGGACAAATCATGGGCTGAAATGGTAGTAGCCAATGCGCAGGGCCCTGTTACTAACGCAGACGGGATAATCGCCTGGTTCAAAGGTAACACGTCAACAGCAAACGATCCCCAGCTTTCTTCCATTGTGACAGAACGGGAAATTGCCGTGAGTTACATCTCAAATGCGAATGATTTCATCACCAATGGTAACTATGACCAGGCCCGCTCCAAGGCTCAGCAGGCCTATAACGAGGGCAATCAATCCTATACGGATGCACTCGCACGGCAATATACCCTTACCCATGGAACTGATATTATCGGTATGGTTACAGGAATCTTCAAATCCGGTGTTTTGGTAATTGTTGTCGGTATTGTTGCAGTTGTTCTGATCGCTGTGGGTATCATCATTTACCGTAAACGCTCCAGTTGGGATGAACTGGGTTAATCTCACTTGATAATTCAATAATTATCAATTTTTCTCCACTTCACATTTCGGATAATTCCTTCTGATGGCATGCAGTTATGCGGGGTGGATGTCCTTGTAACATGTTCCTGAAATGATCCGTTATTGCCGATTTTATCTGAACGATCATAATCTGTAAACCCCTCACCGGTATCACAGAAATTTTTCCCACGTATCAGGTGACTAACATCATTCTGGATTTTACGTTAGATATTTCTGGAACGAAAATTGCACTTTGTAAATGGCTTTTTTTGACGGATTCTTTTGAACGGATCCTGTGTAAATAGTAGGATCTCTCAATGAAAAATCACTATCGAATAGATATCACTTCAGAATAGTCTGTTCAGGAATTCATTGGTCTGATAAAAAAATAGAGTGTGTATTATCCTGCAGTCTGGGGGGTGAATACATCAATATTGATGCTGCCCATTTTCCCGTCACGGTGGAGATAATAGTCAACAAACCGGTTACTGTTATCATAATATGAGAACCAATAATCAAGCTTGTAGGTCTTTTTATCATAACCTTCGATGGAGGGCAGGCTCTCTGTATCGTGCAATATGATAACCCCGGGATGTTTCTCCGTGAGGGTTTTTTCATCAGGAACCGTACTGTAAAGTGTTATCTTGTTCCACAGATCTCCCCGGAAGTACCAGGGAAGCGGCCAGTAATCCTGCGATGCGACAACGACATAATCCGAGTTATCCATGAGCTGCATCACCTCTCTGAGATCCTCAGAATTCTGAACCTGAACTATGGGCTCATTGATATCCATGGGAACGAATGCAACATGCCATGTCATGGTGATGAGGAATACGCAGCCTACAAGGGCAATTACCGTCTTCTGCCAGTTGAGTTTGTACACCGCAACAAAACACATCGGCAGGAGCTGATGAATAAGCAGCCAGGGGACTTTTTCCCCAACATAGGCATAGAACGCCATGGTGAGTAGCATCCAGAATACACAGAACCGGAAAAACACCTCGGATTTTTTTTCGCCAAGATGCTGTGAATTAAACTGCTCGATACTTGCAACTGCAAGATCGCCGGTCGAGAGTTCAAAGCGCCGGGTTGACCACCAGTTCTTCACGCGCCTGATAAATGGTGAAGAGTTGATACCGGAAAACAGGATCTGGAGTGTCCCGATCATTGCCAGGATAAAAATTGGCAGTTCATAAAGCAGGTAGAACGGGATATAATAGAACCATGGCCCGCCAAGACGCTGCTCGTTACTCATGGAGGTCCAGTGGTCGATAGCCTGGTACCATCCTGTGGTGTTTGCCTCAAAATGAATTCCCTGAATGCCAACCTGGAAATTTTGTCCAATAATAGTTTCTGGATGACCGCCAAACCCGGTATATAGAGTACTCGTAAGGGCAATTACCAGAAGACCTCCGATTATTAGATCCTTCTTCCACTGTGTAGGGAGAATGAACCCCCCTTTCCATATTTCATAGATGAAGAAAATGGCGAATATGATGAGGATTACGGGCATCTCTTCTTTACAGCAAAGTGCCCCTGCCGCAGCGATCGCAGCGATGACTGCAAACCTGGTCTGCCCGCGTTCAAAATAATAGAGAAGGGCAACAACAAGAAGAAATGTAAAAAACAGCATGAATATGTCATGTCGCAGGAACCGGGAGAAATAAACCATATCCGGTGAAATTGCGAGAAAAAGACTGACAATAAGTGTCTGGTTGCGGTTGATATACCCGATACGGTAAATACAATATACGAGCGGAATTAGCAGGACTCCGAATAAGGCTGGAAGCAGGCGGGCGACGAGATCAGAAGCGCCAAATACTGCAAACATTCCGGCTGTAACGAAGTAGAGAAATGGCCCGTGATAACTCGGATCATATACCCAGGTCCCTTTTGTGAGCAGTTGATACGAGAACCAGGAATGGATGGCTTCATCATGATGAAACAGTTTGAGATCAAGTTGCCAGAATCGTATAATGATCGCGGCTACAAAGATTATTAAAAAAATACGTTCAAAGGTAAAAAATTGTTTTATCTTATGGGAAAATCCAGCGGCCTGCTGCACGCTGCACCTTCAACTCTCTAAGACAATTTCAATGCCGATATCTTTTGGCACCTGAATGCGCATCAGCTGGCGGAGTGCACGTTCATCTGCATCGATATCGATGAGGCGCTTATGTACGCGAAGCTGCCAGCGGTCCCACGTTGCAGTCCCCTCCCCATCGGGACTCTTTCGGATTGGTACAACCAGGCGTTTGGTTGGAAGCGGTATTGGGCCGGCCAGATTTACACCTGTACGTTCTGCAATCTCACGGATTCTGTCACAGACCATCTCAACTTTCTGGAAGTCTGTCCCTGTCAGGCGAATTCTGGCTTTCTGCATGGTACCCACCAATTATCTCATCTGTTTTGGCTGGATGGCAATGCACATGCCAGCGGCAATCGTTGATCCCATATCTCGGACGGCAAACCTGCCGAGCTGCGGGAGTTCCTTGACGTTCTCGATGACCATCGGCTTTGTCGGCTTGATCACGACAATTGCTGCATCACCGGACTTGAGGAACGTGGGGTTCTCTTCCTTGGTCTGGCCAGAGCGCGGGTCGAGTTTCTTCTTGAGCTCGATGAATGTGCATGCAGTCTGGGTGGTGTGACAGTGGAATACTGGTGTATATCCGACCGTTAGTGCGCTCGGGTGCTGGAGTACGACAATCTGCGCAGTGAACTCATCTGCAACTGTCGGTGGTGCTTCGGCAGGTCCACAGACATCGCCACGGCGAATGTCGCCCTTTCCGATACCCCGGACGTTGAACCCGATGTTGTCCCCGGGTACTGCCTGGGGGATCTCTTCGTGGTGCATCTCTATAGATTTGATTTCCCCGTCCTTGTTGGCGGGCATGAAGGAAACTTTCATTCCTTTCTTCATGATACCGGTTTCAACACGGCCAACGGGCACGGTGCCGATACCGCTGATGCTGTACACATCCTGGATGGGCAGGCGGAATGGCTTGTCAGTCGGTTTTTCCGGTTCCTTGAATGTGTCAAGTGCCGGGATAAGTGCAAGGCCTTTGTACCACGGCATCTCAGTGCCGACAGTCTTTATGTTTGCACCTCCAAGGGAGCTGATCGGGATGAAAAGAGTCTCTTCCGGTTTGTATCCTACCATCTTGATAAGATCTGAAAGATCCTTCTTTACTTCATTGAACCGCTTCTCATCATACTTTACCGCGTCCATCTTGTTGATGGCAATGATGATCTGCGTAATGCCGAGGGTTCTTGCAAGGAATACATGCTCCTTGGTCTGCTCCATGACCCCATCAGGTGCTGCAACAACAAGAATCGCTGCATCGGCCTGGGATGCACCGGTGATCATGTTCTTGACGAAGTCTCTGTGTCCGGGGCAGTCCACGACCGTGAAGTAGAACTTGGGGGTGTCGAACCGCTTATGGGCGATATCGATGGTGATACCTCTCTCACGCTCTTCCTTGAGGTTGTCCATAACCCATGCAAATTCAAAGGTCGCCTTACCCTTTGACTCGGCTTCCTTGCGGTAGCCTTCGATGATGTGGGCCGGTACTGCGCCGGTCTCGAACATCATTCGTCCGACGGTGGTTGACTTTCCGTGGTCGATGTGGCCGATTACGGCCAGATTCATATGGGGCTTGTCAGATGCCATTTACGTGATCCTCCAAATGTGGGACTGTCCGCTTACAGTCAGTTTATGCGAGTATTACTTATATGAGAGCCATCTATTTAAATTATTTCGATTGGTGATAGTGATTTTCCGGTGTAAACTCGGGCATCGATATCATGATATCGGATGGTTGAATAACTTCACTGTATGAAGACATTATCTTTTCTGCGGGATGAGAAAAAAAACCGGGTCACTGTTGAATGTGTCAGGAGTCAGGTGTCCGTGTACAGCCACTGCGCGTACTGCCGGCATTGCCGCGGTGTAGTGGTGGGGAACCGAAAAGTCCCGATGCCCCAGATGCAGGCCCTTAACGATATGAAACGAGGAGCTGCAGCTGATGAAAATCTCATGAATGCAGCGATGATGTTCAATACTCTTGTCCGGGATGGAACTGCCATCGAATGTGATGATGACGGGAACCGTGGCTATGAAGGATTATACTAATTTTTGTCCACTTTTTGTATCCCGAATACTCGATTATTTATCCTGTTGATTATCACGGAACTGGAATTTTTTAACCCCCATCTCGCCCTGAAATTCATTGGCAGTGACCGGGAAACTGACTGCATTATGAACGATCGGCAATCACCCGGATAGAATTCCCGGCAATTCAACGCAATTACCCTTCAGAGAAGTGCAATGGCAAGGATTACCAGGGTCCGTGTGATCTCGTTGGAGGCTCCAACAACATCCCCGTTGACTCCCCCGAAGATCCTGTTGGAAACTAATAGCAGGAGTAGGGGACAGATGAGCATACTTATGAAAGCCCCGAATATTTTTACCGGAGCAATGGGAAGGAGAACGAGCGGCAGGCAGATCAGTAATGAAATTGCCGGGAAATATGGTTGTGAGTACTGGTGCAGGTAACTGTGCATCCCTTCCCTGAATGGCGTTCCATATGTAGTTAAAAATGACATGGAAAATTTCGCACATACCTCTCCGGCAATTATCGCAATAACGATAGACGGAGATCCCTGAAGCCCGGCAAATGCAAGAAGTGTTACTGAAACACCAAGAGCAATTGCTCCTGTCCCAACATTCCGATCGGTTAACGCGCGGATCCTTCGTTCCCGGTCACCATGTGCCATCAATCCATCCCCGAAATCCAGTAATCCGTCGAAATGATGGGCTCCTGTCACCAGGAGAAGGAATGTAATAGCTACTGCTGCAGCTATCGTGCGATCCGCAATAAAGAAAACCGGCAATGCAACAATGGACCCGATGAGATATCCGGCAACTGGATATAAGTACGATTTCCTGGCAAAAAACTCGAGATCATGTGATTTACCTAATGGCAGGATCGTGGTGAACTGGAATAGTGAAAGAAATGCTTTCATAGGGATTCGCTATACAGTCTGGATGTGCAGCCTGCGATCAGTCCCGCAATGGCATCATCGAGGAACGGGCCGAGCTTTGAGAGGATGCCCGGTTTTTTCTGGTCGTACCGTGTGAATTCAAATCGGGCATAGGTCCCGCCGATACATTCTGCAATTGCCATCCCGATAATCTCGTCGCTTAACAGGAACACCGGATCATCGGCTATCTCCGAATTTTTTCGTTTGTTGTAAAGTTCATCTTCGAGTAGTATTGCACCGAGAAGCAGGGAAGATACATTTGGATCACCGAGATATTTTTTAATTTTCTGTTTTATCTCAACAGCTGCCTGCTCTTCCGGCATCCCGTGAGATACATACAGCCCCATTGCGGCAGACACTATGTCATCTATTGTTATCCCATTGTCCTGCAGCCGCTTCTCAATTTCAAACATGCTACTAGGTGTTGTACCAATGGAACTATTATATCATTGTGAAATTTTTGCATCGATAGATTCAAAACCGGTAAAAAAGAGATATGTACTTTGATTGCTATGGGATTTCTCTCGGAAAAGCCCCCGTTTCCCTGTAACCGCCCGGTTTTTTGCTGTATCCTTGCCAATACTCTGTTGTCTACTGTTCCGGGAGTTTCCGGAGCAGGCCCCTCGCCGGAAAAAACACTTCTCACTCCTATTCTTGATGCAGAACTGATTGCAACGGGAGCAATAACCAGTTACCCAATAAAACCAAACACACCTACCGGATGCCCGACACCAGCGACCATCACGCGGGCGATGATGACTCTCTGCAACATCCCCCCGCTCTTTATCAATGCAGGCCTCCGCCATACCCCGACCGTTCCTTGCTATGACGTCTATGGGTGTGCAGGAGAAGATCCCCGTTTCCGAGATGCACTTCCGCAAGTAAAAGATCTGTATCACCGGGGGGAAGCGATAGGGACGCTTCTTTCACAGTACAGTGATCTCCTAGTTATCGGCGAGTGTGTGCCTGGAGGAACAACCACCGCCCTCTGTGTACTGCGAGCACTGGGATATTCAGCATCGGTCAGCAGCAGTTTTGCTGATAATCCTGTATCAATAAAGGAAGACATCTGCTCAGCGGCCCTGTTAAGGATTTCATCCGACGGGATTAAGGATCCGCTTGATATTGTCAGATATACGGGTGATCCTATGATGCCGGTTGCATTGGGTATGATAAAATCTTATACCGGTAATCTCATTCTTGCCGGCGGAACGCAGATGCTTGCAGTTGCGGCACTTTCCAGGGCTTTGAACTTTCGCATGCCCTATGTCGTAACTACGTGTTATGTAAGGAATGATTCAACTGCCAATGTTCAACATCTGGCTGAACAGATCCGTGTGCGGATCTCGTACGTGGATCCGGAATTCGGCAACATTGGTCACCCGGGTCTTGCACGGTATTGCATTGGAGAAGTCAAAGAGGGGTTCGGTGCAGGGGGCGCTATGTGTCTTGCGCATCTATTAGGGCATTCTCCTGAGGAGATCCGGAATCTGATTCTTTCAACGGTAAATGCCTACAGCTGAACAGACTTATAGGATTTCAACACAAAATGTACGAATAATGTTTCCTATATACGTTGTAAATAATTTCGGACAGTTCAACCATCTTATTCACCGGGCATTGCGGGATCTTGATATAGATGTCGCACTTATCCCCAATACCACACCCCCGGAAGAAATTCTTGAATGTTCACGGGGAATAATTCTGGGCGGCGGACCCGCGATAGAACGTTCTGGGAACTGTAGTAAATATCTTGAATTGGGTTTACCGGTTCTTGGAATCTGTCTGGGCCTCCATATTATCGCTACAACATTCGGGGGCAGGGTGCAGACAGGTCAGAGCGGTGGATATGGCCCGATCGAAGTCGAGATCTCTGAACATGATGACATTCTTGCAGGATATCCGGAAAAAATCCATGTTTGGGCCTCGCATGCGGATGAAGTCGTTCAGATTCCCGATGGTTTTACCCGGCTCGCCCGATCAGAAATTTGCAATAATGAGGCGATCGCGTTCCCCCAAAAACATATTTACGGTCTCCAGTGGCATCCGGAAGTCAGCCACACGTTCGAAGGAAGGCGTGTTTTTGAAAATTTCAACAGGATCACACTGGAAAATAAAATGTAATCATTTTCCCCGCGTCTTGTCTTGAAAATTTTATATATCCAGAAAAGACATGGATGAATATGGCAATTAAAAACATTCATGCCCTCGCAATCCTTGCAATAAGTTGTTTTTTGCTAATAGGCTTCGCCGGAGCCGCAATCAATACGATTAACCCGGGAAATACGGTCTTTATCGGAGAACAGGGATTGGATATAACCGCCGCAATGCAGGGCGATACGCAAATTGGATGGTGGGCGTCGGGGGCTGCGATCTCTACCAGTTCCCCGGACCAAATTGTAAATATTCCGAATCCCGGTAGTTTTTCTGTATCTCCATCACAGTTCAGCGCCTATACGGGCAACTGGTATCATCTCTCCCCCTCAGGCAGGGTAAATGGATCAGCATTAACGGTCGCCGATCCCCAGTTGTCCTTACGGGTGGAAGATACCTCTGTCAATGTTGACGTGACGAATAAATGGGTACCTACAGGGGATGACGTCCGGTTCAGGATTGATACGAATCTGGTGTCGATCACCCAGAGGAGTGTTTCCTCTGTACCGATCACTATCAAGGTCCAGTCGCCTTCCGGAGGAGTGTATACCGCACTTATCAATAGTGCCGGAACTACAACCTCCCTCGTTAATATCCCGGTGAATACGAACGATTATTATACTGCATCAATATGGAATACCGGAATTCGTAATATCTATCCGCCGGGTACCTACTCGATATGGGCTGAATGCGATGTCAATTCCATGAAGGACAATTATGGCCAGTTCGGGAAGACAATCAGCCAACAGGTGAGCCTGCTCAACCAGGATCAGAATCCGTTGATTGTCAACAGCGGGTACGTGACAAATCCGACAACGCAGGTAGCAACGACCGTTACACCAACACTGCCGGTGACCTCTATGTCAGTGACCTCTACTCCCGTAACAACCACCCCCGTTCCCGTTACAACTATTCTTTCTTCATCAACGACCCCTCCCACGGAACCGCTCCCTGCCACCTCTACTGCTGTTGCAACACCAAAACCCACCTCTCCTGGATTTGATGGAGTCCTTGTTGCATTAGCCTCTATGGCAGGGATTATTGCCTATACCAGACGAAATTAATTTTTGTGCGCACCAGAGAATTCTGAAAATAATCCGGAAAGACCAATTTTTTTCGACCAGGGTTTGCAAAAAAAATTTCAATCATAATATGATTGGCCCTGATCGCATTTTCAATCACTTGATTGCGTTCAAAAAATTTCAGGCAAAGTTTGCTTTAAAATTTTTAATCTTGGTCTGGTGAAAAATTTTAAGCAGGGCCCGATTAGTTTTCCGGATGGGTCGTCACATCGGAGTGGCAATTGCAGGCTCATTTTTCAATCAGAGTCTGGCCTGTACATTTTCAATCAACATTTGATGAAAAAGATATCTGGAGACCCCCCTTCTGAATATTATTAATGGATCTCAAGCAACTTTTTTATTTGGTAGGAATGATGCAATTGCCACGGGCGATGGTCATCCAATCAAGTCAGATCTGTCGCGCCGGCGGAAGTGGACGCGATGCCATATCTCCCAAGAGAGTCCGTGGCAAAGAACCCTCCAGATTCTTTTCTCCAGTCCGGGGTTCCATTCGGACACACCGGCGTCATGCCCAAAGGGGATTATTTTGTCTTTTAATGATTTTGCCAAAATACACTTTTTGTGCTTCGCAACATTTTATTACCTGACTTCCCTATTCAGGTGCATGAATGTTGTAACTACCCTTATCAAATCACGGCACAGTGTTCGGAAATTCAAACCGGATCCGGTAAATGAGATAGTTGTCAGAGATGCGATTGAATGCGCATCACTCGCTCCAACGGCAAGAAACCTTCAGCCCTGGCTGTTTGGTGCAATCAAAGATAAGGAAACCCTGGCGAAAATTGCAGGTCTGGCCGAAAACGGGAAATTCATTGCAGACTGTGCTGTGTGTTTTGCAATTTTCGGAGAAAAAAAGGAGATGTATTATCTGGAAGACTGTTCTGCCGCCACGGAAAACCTGATCCTGGCACTGCAGGCACATGGTGTCGCTTCCTGCTGGGTAGCCGGCGATAAAAAGCCGTATGCGGAACCGGTCAGGCAATTACTGAAGGTACCTGATAAATTTACTCTGGTATCTCTTGTTGCAGCGGGAACTCCAGCGGATATCACTATTGCGAAGAAAAAGGCATTGAAACTTGTATCATTTGCTGAAATTTATGAAACTGAAGACCATTGAATCAACCTTTTTTAACCGGCACTCTGGAACATTCAAGAAAAAAATTGATAATGGGGAATCAGGTCAGGTAATTGTTAAGATTATTGGATATTGCTGACTGGGTAATAGCCTGGTTGTAGAATGTTACAGCACTCATACTACCGGTGTAGTAGAATGGGTACGACGCAGAATTCTGTTTGCCGATCGTGATCCCATTATTCACATTATCGAGGACGACACCGGGAAATGTTGGAGGGAGCGTGGTACATGACGGTGGATTAGTACAGCTTCCGATTACATTAGATAATGGGGTATTACTGTTTGAAAGGGTATAAGGCTGGGCCACCCCATTGATGTATATTTCCGGTGCCCCGTTGGCAGTTGTAGTCACCGCAACGTAATTCCACTGACTGTTGGTGAGCGACCCGGCTGGTGTCACGATATTATAATGCTGACCTGTACTGGTGTCCCCCCATTCAAAGTAGAGCTGGTTCCCCATCTGGGCAAGCTGGTAATTATCATTCTCGTTGCCACTGGAATCGATCGATCCTTTTCCCACCAGGTTCCCCCAGTTGCTGCCGGATGAACTCAATGGACTGGTTGCAGTTGTGGGATCGATCCATAAGGACAGAGACATATTCCCCGTGAAGTCAAGGCCGGCATTATCCTGTCCGGAAACGTACGATGATCCATTGAAATAGAACGCATTGGTTCCACCCGGGCCCGTAGTTGGGGTAACTCCGTAATTTGTAAAGTTGATCTCGTATCCGGAGGAGTTTACCAAGTTCCATGAGCCATTTGCCCATGTCGTTGTTCCGGCCAGTGGATTGATCGATCCACCCCCGTTTGATCCAATATTTACCGTCATCTGAGTAAGAGGAACATTTGCCGTATTGTCAATCATTTTGATTGTCCATACACCATTTGCAAAAGGCCGTATCTGGGATGCGGCAGCGAGGACTTTTTGCTGTGAGTCGGTCACCCACATATTGTAATTCTGGTCCTGGTAGATGAATAATGGAGTCCCATATCGGTTTGCCGATGCTGAATAATTCAGGGTTTGGACGATATAGTTATTCCCGCTTGGATCATTCAGGACGAAGGAGGCAACCGGGTAATTTGGGAGAATATTCGATTGTCCTGAAAGATAATATTTCTGGCCAGAGGCGGGCAATGCGTATAGTATCTGGGTGGAATCTGAGGTGCCCAAAGGAACATTTACCGTACCTGCTGTTGCAGCAACAAGTGAGGTTGACTTCAGGTAACCCGAAATAGTTCCAAAGAATAAGGCGTACACCACCATCGCGAGAACGACAACCAATACAAGTACCAGAATAACGGATACGACTTCTGACAAAGCATTTAGATTTGTATTTTTTATCTTCATTATTGGGCTCTCCATTAACAGGGGATATGGTGATATGGTAGATTATTCCCCAGACAGTGTAATTATTCATTTACTTTTTGATATATATCAAATTAACTCAATTTTTTTTTGTGGATATGGGCAATTGGAGGAAAAATATCCGATGTTGAAAAACGCTTTTCAAAATATTGGATACTACTGGGCAAAATTATATCAGAAAATTATTTTTAAATACGAATTAAAACAGTCGTTATTTCACCCCCAGACTATCTGGAAATAAATAATTCCTTCTCCCTCGATATCCATGAATGGCTTTTAACCTATCTCGTAATCATTAAGCATCAGGCATGTCACATCTTTGATCATGAAAAAAGCGATTCTGCAAGTGGCACTGGATATTCTGGAATTGGAAAGAGCTCTGCAGATCGCTCATGAAACGGTCTCGGGAGGCGCAGACTGGATCGAGATAGGGACGCCCCTTATTAAAAGCGAAGGAATGCAGGCTGTCCGGGTAATGCGCCAGAAATTTCCGGATGCGATCCTTGTGGCCGATATGAAAGTTGCCGATACCGGTGCACTTGAAGTGGAGATGGCTGCAAAAGCCGGCGCGAGTATCGTATGTATTCTTGCAGATGCCGATGATTCTGTTGTCGCAGAATCGGTGAGATCTGCGCGGAAATATGGTATCAGGACCATGGCGGATTTGATTAATGTCCCCGATCCGGTATCACGCGCCGGCCAACTCGAATTAATGGGTATTGATATCATCTGTGCCCATGTTGGCATTGATCAACAGATGACGGGAAAGGATTCGCTCGATCTCTTCAAACGACTCACTGACAATATTCATGTCCCCATTGCGGTTGCAGGAGGTATTGATGCAGACCGTGCAGGCGAAGCTGTACATCTGGGTGCGGATATCATAGTCGTGGGGGGGTGGATTGTTCGTTCTGCCGACGTAACCGGCTCTACAAAACGGATCCGGGAAGCGATGGACAAAAAATCTCATAAAATTCGTGAGAAAAAATCTGTTGACGAAGAGACCCGTTCACTGCTGCTCCAGGTATCTGCGCCCAATATATCCGATGCGATGCACCGTAAAGGTTCAATGTCAGGGCTTCTCTCCATCTGTGGCAAGATCAAGATGGTCGGGCGGGCAGTGACCGTCCAGACGGTAGCCGGGGACTGGGCAAAACCGGTCGAAGCAATCGATGTTGCCAAGAAAGAAGAGGTTATTGTGATAAACAACGACGGTGTGACGAGTGTTGCACCCTGGGGAGAACTTGCTACCCTGAGCTGTGTGAAAAAAGGAATTGCCGGCGTTGTCATTGACGGGGCCGTGAGGGATGTCGACGATATACGGGCGATGAAATTCCCCCTATTTGCAAAAGCAATTGTACCCAATGCTGGAGAGCCGAAAGGTTTTGGTGAGATAAATGCTGAAATCCAGTGCTGTGGCCAGTGCGTTCGTGCAGGAGACTGGATTGTGGGTGATGAAAGCGGAGTTGTAGTTATTCCTGCAGAACGCGCGTACGAAATTGCACGACGGGCCCTTGAAGTCAGAAAAACTGAGGAGCGGATACGGGAAGAGATCCGTCGGGGAAGTACGCTCTCTGAAGTAGCACAACTGATAAAATGGGAAAAAAAGTGACTTTTTTAGTGGAAAACGGATCTTTCCAGCAGGGTTGCACCCGAATTTTTGATCTTTTTTATTGCATCTTCAACCTGATCAACCCGGAGAATAAGGACCGCCCCCTCTTTTCCGGAATATGCATAGGAATATTCGATGTTGATCCTGGAATCTCCGAGGATTTTGGCTACTTCATATAATCCACCGGGCTGGTCTTTCATCTTGACAGCAATTACATCCGTAAATGCGATATTGAATCCCATGGACAACAGTTTGTCGTGGGCTTTTTCCGGATGATCCACGAGTGCCCTGACAACTCCGAAACCATTCGCTTCGGCGATACTGAACGCGAGTATGTTGACATTCTCTTCCCCGAGTGCGTGGGCAATTGCCGCAAGACGCCCCGGACGGTTTTCAGAAAATATTGAGATCTGCTTAATTACAAATTTTTTTGTATCCATTTACAACGACCTCTTGTCAATGACTTTTTTCGATTTACCTTCAAACCTGGGTAATGATCCCGGCTCGACGAGTTCCACATCGACATTCACATTCAGGGAGTTCCTGAGCCGGTGCTCTACTTTCTGCCGTACCTGCATCAGATCATTTATTTTGTCACTGAATGAGCCTTTATTCAGCTCAACACGGACAAGCATGTCATCCAGTGCCCCTTTCCGTTCGACGACGATCTGGAAATGCTGCCCTACCTCAGGTATTGCCATCAGAGTATACTCAATCTGCGAGGGGAAGACGTTGATACCCCGTATGATCAGCATATCGTCTACCCTCCCCTGAATTCTCTGGATTCGCGGATGGGTTCTGCCGCAGGGACAAACGCCCTCATCCATGGATGAGATATCCCCGATACGGTACCTGATCATAGGGAGGGCTTCTTTTTGCAGGATGGTGATGGTGAGTTCACCCTTCTCACCGGCTTCGAGAGGCTCTTCAGTTTTGGGATCTATGATCTCAACGAGCGCAATATCAGACCAGATGTGGAATCCTCTCTGTTCTGAGCATTCTGTGAACATCGGGCCCGACAACTCGCTTGTACCGTAAATGTCGTATGCTTTGATGCCAAGCCAGTCCTGGATCCGGTTTCGCATACCCTCGGTCCACGGTTCAGCACCCAGAATTCCCGCCCGGAGTTTTGTATCGGTTTTTATGTTCACCCCCATTTTTTCAGCAACTTCCCCGATATGAAGGAGGTATGAGGGTGTACAGGCAATAGCGGTCGCTCCGAGATCCTGCATCAGTTCAATCTGCCGTTCGGTGTTCCCGACACTTGTCGGGAGAACCGTTGCACCGATCCGCTCTGCCCCGTAGTGCATACCCAGTCCTCCGGTAAACAGCCCGTAACCATAACTGACCTGGATGACATCCCCTCGTCCGAGCCCGATAGAGGTCAATCCCCGTGCAAGTGATGTTGTCCATGCATTCAGATCGTTCTGGGTGTACCCGACAACCGTTGGCTTTCCCGTGGTTCCGCTCGAGACATGGTACCGGACGAGTTCCTCCTGCGAAGCAGTAAATATCCTGTCGGGATAATTATCCCTCAGGTCCCGCTTGAACATGAACGGGAGTTTCCTGACATCGGAAAGCTCACGGATATCATCCGGATGCACATTCTGTTCCTTCATCCGGTCATGATAAAATGGTGAAAAACTGTACAGACGATAAACGAGACTTTTGAGCAGTTTATACTGCATTTTCTGGAGATCAGCCTTTGGCATCTCTTCCATGCGGGGATCCCAGTAACCCATTATATTGCCCCCCGTCGATCGATTACTCTCTTTGCCTTCCCCTCAAATCGCGGCAGCGTTCCCGGCTCAACGAGTCTGACTGTTGTCCTCAGCTCGAGGGTATCCCGAAGTTCCTTGACAACTTTTTTCTGCAGTCGTGCAAGATCCGAAAGTTCGCCGCTGAAAAATTCCCTGTTAATTTCAACTTCGACAGTCATTTCATCCAGATGATTGATTCTGTCAATATACACCATAAACTGATTGCCGACTTCCGGTATTTTCAGGAGGACATGTTCTATCTGGGAGGGGAAGACATTGATACCCCTGATCACGAGCATATCATCGCTCCGGCCGGTGATCCGCGCAATCTTCTTTCCTCGCCTGCACAGGCATCCGTCTTCCATAAGCAGCGTAACATCCCCGGTGCGGTAACGGAGCAACGGCATCGCTTCTTTAACGAGTGGAGTTACGACAAGTTCCCCACGTTCACCATTGGATACTTGTTCACCGGTTTCTGGATCGATAATCTCTACGAGGTAACTGTCGTGCCAGATATGAAGTCCGTCGCGTTCCTTGCATTCGAATGCCACTCCAGGGCCAAACAGCTCGCTGAGCCCATAGGAATCGTATGCTATCACACCCAGTCTCTTCTCTAGAGTTGTTCGGATACTCTCCGACCAGGGTTCGGCACCAAAAAGACCTGTTTTCAGCGATTTAAGTTCCGTTCCCATCTCTTCTGCAACTTCGGAGAGGTGCATTGCATAGCTCGGGGTGCAGTGAATCGTTGTAACTCCAAAGTCATTGATCATCTCGATCTGGCGTTTTGTATTTCCTGTTGCGCTGGGTATAACCGTCATACCTATTTTTTCTGCCCCATAATGAAACCCCAGGCCTCCTGTAAACATGCCATAGTTCACCATATTCTGGAACACATCGTTCCGGGTTATCCCCACCATGGTCATATTCCTGCCAATGAGGTCTGACCATGTCTCAAGATCCTTGCGGGTATATCCAACTACCGTTGGTTTTCCCGTCGTTCCTGAAGTAGTATGGATCCGAACGACGTCTTTAAGTGGGACAGCAAAAAAGCCAAATGGATATCCGTTCCTGAGATCCTGTTTTTTTGTGAAGGGGATTTTCGTGATGTCATCAAGGGTCTTGATTGAAGAATTTTTAACCCCGGCATCCTTGAGAAGTTTCCGGTAAAATTCAACCTTTTGTACCTGATTAAGTGTTTTTTTCAGACGTTTGAGTTGGAGTTCCTGTAAGTCACCACGTTTTAATGTCTCCATCTTTTTATCCCAGAACATAGGACACCCTTGTTATGCTAATGCATGACAGATCATATATGCCGTTTAGTACAGTTTATACTCACCGACTAATCTGATGATACCCCCTTAAATGAGTATAAAAAAATCGGGCTTGGAATCATCGTCTGGGTAAAACGATGAATTAATCTGTAGGACTGTGGAAGTATTTACCAGAGTCGGGCATTATTTTTGGTGTTAGCGTGGCAGAATATCCCTGGGTTTCGGTTAGCGGGTTTGGAACGCATATAAAATCGACGCAAAATCACCTTGTTCTCCAGAATAAAAGCAATACCGACCGCATCCCTCTGGAGTCAATAAAACATCTTCTTGTAATTGGCAGTCATACCCTCAGTACAACGACCGTTCTTCGCCTGCTAAAAAATGGTACTTATGTCACGTTTTTTGAACCAGATGGAACTCCCGTAGGAATAATTACACCCTTTGGCGACCGGAGCAGAGCAGAAAATTACCGCACCCAGCAGATGATCCCACGCCATCGGTACGCGATAACAATCGCGCAAGCTGCCCTAAAATCACGGATATTTGCAATCGAGCGCGCACAGGAACTGCAGAATGTCCATCTCTTCTACGAAGGTGAACTGGACGTTCTCATGAAGTCCCATGATGAATTTGCCTATCTCATAAAGCTGGAAGAGATCCGTCGCCTCCATAAACTCACTTCAGATATGTATTATGAGATCATGTCACGGAATCTCCCCATGGATTTCAGATTCAGACGCAGGACTATGCGTCCCCACATTGATCCCATCAATGCCCTGCTCTCATTTGGCTATGCGATGTTATTTGGCAATTGTTGTGTATCGGTCATTGGCTCAGGTCTTGATCCTGATACGGGTTTTATGCATGAAGGGAATGGCAGTCTCGTATATGATCTAATTGATCCCCTTAAAGTAGAAATGGTTGATTCCGTTATTTTCGACGTGGCCCGGAATTCCCTGACCGTGGCAGATTTTGAAATCACCCCGGATCGTTGCCTGTTATCAGATGAACTCATCGGAACCTTGGCAAAAAAATTCCATGCAACAATACAGGACAAAAAAATCAACGAGTGGGTATTTCATCTCTTTGCGTCAATTAAAAATGGCAGCGAATTTAAAATCATGTACTGATATTTTCCTCTCCTTTGATTATGGAAAACTCGCTAAATGGTTTATAGAAAATTTCATGTACCTGGATGTCCCTGATGACCGCCCTCGGACACCCATAGATCATAGATATAAATTTTTCGAGGATTATCGGTTCACCCGTTGCAAAAACATGAACCCTCCCGTCTGGAAGGTTTACTACCGTTCCCGCTACATTCATGTCTGACGCGATTTTCCTGATACATGCCCGGAATCCCACTTTCTGAACTCTGCCCATGATAAAAATTTCTACGGTTTTCATCCTAGATCCCCTGCATCAGTTTGATCGCAAGACCCAGTTCATCGAAAACCCCATCCCTTATTGCAGATTGCCTGATATTTGTGGCCGCATCAATCGCAAAATCAAGAATTTCCTGTGCACTTCGTTCACAACCGGCAGCATATATTTTCAATGCTATGTCACACAAGACAAACGATCTTCGGGAAAGAGGTCTAATAATCCGTGCTTCCTTAATCGAATTCTGGATCATCCTCTTGGAGAGTTTCTCCTCGCCATTTTTCTTGAAATGAATAGCAAGATTACAGAAAAAAATGGCCTCTTTTCCACGATCAGCAACCGTCCGGACAAGCCTTTCCAGTGTAGCAATCTGGTTGGGATGAATCCCCTCCTCAACCATCTTCTCTGAAAGGGACTTTATTTTTAGATACTGGGGCGGAATTTCGTACATTTCTGTATATCCCAGTTGACTGAGATGCTGAAGCCGCATGTCATCATCATCAATTGTTTTCGTTATCTGGATAGCGTGCGAGAGAATTTTCTTATCTCCTGACTTTTTGTAGAGTGTTGAATAGATGTCTGCAATATTGTTCCGGACGCTGTCTGCAATTGATTGAATGTTTATTTTATTTGTCAGGGCCTCAGTTTTTTTGAGAAGTGCCAAAGAAAGTTCTTCCGGAGAGTTCTGTATAGCAAGGGGAATAATATTCAGCAGAGTTGAAGCTTTCTCATATGGAGATGAGATCCTGTCAACCGCAGCATCCATGGCATGTATAATCTCTCCCCGGCGATCTTCATTCTCCCGTGTCAGATTATATACCGCGATAAGAGAATTGATGTACTCAATAGGATTATCTATTTTTTGAACTACTTGTATGGCAATTTCATACCATTTGGTATTCGGCCGGATTGCATGAATCCGTATAATGGCATAGACAATTTGCCGGCGGCTGACTGCATCCTTGTCGAATTCTACAGAATCTAGTTTCCGTATACCCATAATTAGGTAATCAGAAGCAATCTGAGGATTTATCTGGCAATAGAGTGTTGCAAGGTATGACAAAATCAGGATTTTTTGATATTCCGCAAGGAGGCTATCCAGCTTGTTATAAACCTCCTCAAGAATTTCCTGCGCCTGACTTTTATTGTTTATTTTAATCAATAGATCCGCAAGCTTGCATAATCCCCTAAACTTTATATATGGATCACTTATCATCCGGAGTACCCGTGATCGGATTTTCAGGACAACCGGATTTGATTTACCCCGCTCGTTCCTTCGGAGGAGATAAGCTATTGTCTCATAGGGATCAGTCGTATTAGGATGCTCAATATCCTCACTGAGACTCGATATAATCCGGGATACCATCGCATCCCTTTCATATGAATTTTCGATTTCTATTACATACATTGCTAATGGAATAATGTATTCAGGATTGTTGCTTGTCCGGGAATACGATATTATAATATCAATCATTCCGGCAAGTTTGAGGGATATCTGTGGTGTTCGTATGTTTTGTTTGATTATTTCAAGACCCCGGTTGAACGGCGGGATTATCTCGGAAATGTCTTTCTGCAATCCCAGTGTGTTTTGATCTTTAAGGATGATGCATCCGATTTTTATAAAACACTCGGCGATCCGTTCATATAATTGGACTTTCAGAGAGGGATCGCTGATATCTTCCGCAATGAGATATGCCTCTTCAAGTGCCTCATAGGAATGTCTGTCTATTGCATATTTTATCACACCGTCGATGATGTTGGCCATCGCGAAGGCAGCAAGATCTTTTTCAAGAAGGGAATTACTCCATTCTTTCATCCTGAGAAGCAGGTCAAGATCACCTTGTTGTGCTGCAAGTATCGACGCCTCATCGATGATACTGCTCAATGTTGCTGAACGGGTATTCTGGCCATCGATTTCACAAGTCAGACCCACAGCTCTCTGAAGAAAGTCGCGGTTTTTTGATTTGACAGCAATTTTTGCTATTTTTATTACAATATTTGAAATTGCCCGTTCTTTGAGGGATTGTTCCTTGATCGATTCTGCCTGGCGGATCAAAATCTCCGGATCATGGAAGTCAAGAAATCCACGATCTACAAGAATCGTTATATTTTCAAGAAGGAGGTGATCCTGATGCGGGTGCAATAAGATGAGATTTAGTACTGAGAGGATATGAGTGATAATATCTTTGAAGGAATAATCCTTACTCACTTCAATAACGGATCTATATATTCCACCGTTGGCAGTATCAGGGTTCAGTTTTACGAGTATATTTTTATTAATCAAGGGGATACTGTCATTAAGAATCCCCTCTTTTAGGACTTGGATTAGACATTCGGTATACTGGGGGTAGCTTTCAGCCTCATGCCGTATTTTTCCAAATAATCCTAATGCGGCATTAAAATCCCCGGAAATCAGCATGATTTGGGAGAACTGGAGGTATATACGTGACAAAAAAACAGGATCACAATGTTTTTCGATCACCGGTATAAGCCCTGTCAGGACTTGCATATTACCGGAATTTTTTGAGACCGATATGCCGGCACGGACCATTTCCTTGATTGGATAAGCATTTTTGTTGGAAATGTGTTTTTGCAGGTCCATTGCAGAAGAAAGGAACCAGGGATCTCCGGATCGCTCCGCTTTTTTCAATAGAACAATTACGATATTTCCCGTAACCTCCGGTTTTTTACTGCATAGTGATTCCAATACCGCAATTATCTGTTGTTTGTCTTTGACGCGCTCGAGCAATTGTTCAGTTAAGGAACTGATTATTTCCAGATATGCATCATCCGGGATTTCTTTAAAGTTTTGCAAAAAAAGCAAAATATCCTGCATTTCCTTTCCAAAAACCGATTTCGCTCCTTTTTCTATTATGATCGAAATACAATCCTGCCGACGAATTTTCTGGTGGATCCTCGTTGCACTATATAGACTGTCAAAGAACGAATCACGGTCTTTTTCAAGAATTGCAGTAGTTGCCAACGCTTTTGCAAGTTCTGCATGAAGGACTGCTCGTTTTGATATATCCCCGATTTCTTCAATCAGATGGAGGGAGGTATGAAGAAGTTTTTGATTCCGTGTAGTGATTGCCCATACGATTAAGAGTGGGATAATATCAATCATTATATCCGAACGATATTTTCGGAAACTTATACGGTCGAGTATGATCATGCCCTGATCAATAAAATCCTGATTGGCATCGGATACGCCAGCATCAATAAGATCCCGGGCAATCATCGCAAAGACCCGTGACTGGTTACTCTTTTTCCCGATTTTTTCCGAAAGGGAAAATACCTTGTGCAACCAAGCGCTGTCTTTTGTTGTAATATACTGCTTTATTATCCGGGAAAAAAGATCATCATTATCGCTTTCCTGGATCGCCCTGAGTGCCAGAAGAAGTTCGGGTTTGTTATTTTTAAGTGCAGTATCAGTGATAATGCGATTTGCCTCATGGACAATATTTTTTTTCGCACGTCGTCCCTGTTGGTTTTGAAGCCCATCTATAAATACCTCAAGAGTTTTCCTCTCTTCTGATGGGAGGGCATTTTGTATATCTTCAAGTATTTCTGTGGACCGGACCATGCTATATCACAGGTGAGTTGTTCTAGGTGAGTAAACTCAATTTGACTAAAATATTAAATAAACTTACCGATTTTAACTACGTGCAAATTATTTTTATTTAGTTATAATGGGCGCTAATTTTGGCTTTTCGGCCAAATAAACGGTAATTATTGTTCATTCTAAAATAAATAGGATTGTTGTACGATTTTATCTTACCTTGCACTCAGACAAGCAGAATAATATTTTTTAAATTTTTTCTTGGACTATTTTTCTACATAGCTCTTAAGTTCCTTATGGAACCTGATACCTTTATCTTTTGTATCGGAATCAATGATGAAACGGACAATTGGTTCAGTTCCTGAAGCCCTTACAAGCGCCCACATATTCTCTTTGAATATCTTCACGCCATCTGTTTCATCGATAATATCTTTGGAATAACTGGATTTTACCGTTTTGAGTAAATCAATTCCGTTTTTTGTGGCAATTTTATCTTTTATTATGTAACGTATTGGCAATTGAGCGATGAGTTCAGAAAGCGGTTTTCCGGTTGACTTGAGAATATGTACCATCATTGCAGCGGTCATTCCCCCGTCACGACAGAACTGGTGTTCTGGAAAAATCAGTCCCCCGTTTCCTTCACCACCAAAAATCACCGATTCTCCCTTTTCGGTTAATGTGCGCATTGTTCGTGCTACGTAAATACTGCCCACTGGAGTATATTTTATCGAACAATTCTCCTGTCTTACTATAATTTCCACTATCTGACCTGTACTCACCGGGGTAACAATAATACCCTGTTTATTACGGCATATTTGCCGGGCTATCAAAGCGAATTCCTGATTTTCTTCAACAAACTGTCCGTTCTCATCGATGAAAACCGCCCGATCTGCATCACCGTCATGGGCAACTCCGAATGCAGCACCACTGGTTTTGACCAGGTCTGCAAGATTCTTTAAACCCTCGGGTGACGGCTCTGGAAGCCTTCCAGGAAATGTCCCGTCCATTATTCCATTGATCGTTATTACTTTACAGCCAATTTCTGTAAGAATCCGTGGGGTCGTGATGCATGCTGGCCCCGATCCTGGATCGACAACTACAGTAATTCCTTCCCCGGGTTTACCGGGAAATTTACTGGTTATTGCGTTGATATATTGTTCAAGAAGGTGAGGCGCAGAAATCTCGTGGCCTATTTTGTCCCATGTCTGAGTTAAAAACGATCGTGCAAAGAAAATTTTTTCGAGACGGATAGTCTCTTCGTCGCCCATTTCAGTACCATCTGATTCTATGATCTTGACACCGTTATATTCTGGAGGATTATGCGATGCAGTGATCATTGCCCCACTATCAAAATATTCTTTGACAATATATTGCAGTGCGGGTGTTGGAAGTATGCCGCAATCTACAATATCACACCCGGAAGCAAGAAGACCGGCTTTAATGACTTTTACAAACACCTCTCCTGAGGTACGTGTATCGCGTCCCACTGCAATCCGTCCTTTACGCATTGTTCCAAGAGATTGCCCTATGGCTAACACCATGTCTGGTGTGAGATCTTTCCCCACAATCCCTCTGACACCATTGGTGCCAAATAGTTTTTTTTCCATTTTCGTTGCTGACATTTCTGTTTCAACTCATTAATTTTTTTGTGAAAAATCATTAAAGCGGTCAATCGATTGTATTACTTCCCTGATAGTGGGATTTCTCAGAATGCATTGATCAATTTCAAGAGAACCGATAACGATTTTTGCATACTCTCGTTCCTTATAACCTTCGATCACTGCAAAATCTATCCCGTATGTGAGATATGCGTGTAATGTTTCGTCCAGTGTGTTATTGTGTATTGCCATCACGGTTTTATGTACGTCAATTCCTGAGGTTATATCGGCGCCCGCCTCGAAAAAAAATGTTGTATCTTTTCCATCTTCAAGCACAAAGTCATGATCCCCCAGATGTTTGATGACGCCGACCCTACCTTTTTTTTTCAATTCCGGTATGAGATTTCTGATAAATGTGGTTTTCCCGGAGTTTGATCTTCCTACTACTTGGATGATCTTCATGAATTTTCACTCTCGTAATTGTTGTTTGATAACTCCCCGACGCGTTGATGGTTCGATTCCCCGGCATCCCCGGATTGTGTTCCGGCAGATATCGTATCAGAGGACTTTGGATGATGGTGTCGTGTTGTGCTTTCCTTTAGTATATCTGCCTGCATTATCTCTTTCTCACTGGAGGAAGTCTCTTTTCGTGATATCTCCAAAATCTGTTCTTGTTCGGATTTTACCGGTGCCAGATCAACAAGGTACGTTTCCGGTGCAATCTCTTCATTCCGGTTTTTCAGAATTATCTTTGCAGCTTCACCAACACTTCTCATAACTTTCGTTATCCGGTCTTCAATATCGATCTCTTCATCGATATCTAATGTAGTTCCTTCGACTTCGAGTAAAAATCGTGAAACTTCACTTGCTTCAAAAAGAAGATCATCCAATTCATCCGTTGTAAAAAAACCGCACATTGCACCGTAAAAAAAAGTGGCGCTCGCTTTTCTGACTTTCTTTTTAAATGAATTTCTAGCCTGATTGACTGCCTGCGGAGTATACGTTTCCTGCATAAACGGCACAAGTTCCGGAAGATGTTTCCCGATGAATGTCATCTCGGCTCCCCCGGATGTGCGGAAATCTGTACATAACCTGGCCAATGCCCATTCCCGTGCGGTAATATATGTTCGTTTGCGCAGAAACTGATTCACTTTCCTGTATGTCGCCCCGTCGACTTTTTTGAATTTTTTATATTTGTTAATCTCATGTTGGATACTGGAATCATCCATCTGCCAAATTCCCCCTGTGTTTTTGAATATTCATATAATAACAATTTAGAGAATTAGATTGGATTTTGCAGTTTTTGGTATAGCGCTATATGGTTTATATCTATAAAAAAAATACCGTTTTTATCGAGATTATAAACAACAAACGGGCAAAATCAGAATACATTGTTTATAAAACAACCGCGAATCCGGAATGATAACCAAAAAGTAGCTCGAGAATATATGAAATCAGTGCGATTTATTATTTTTCATGAGGTTGCTCACCCATAATATCCCGGATATAATATTTCATTTTGTTATGGGTATGGTTGGGTCCATATTCCTGCTGATTCCCTTCGGCTCCCTTTTCCGCCATTTCCCTGCTGGAATTATTATTAGGGTATATGGTCTGTTTTGAGAGATTACTGTTATTTTCGATAAAAGAATTTAAGGCTGATCTGGGTATTCTCCAGGCACGGTAGGATATTTTTGTACCTGTGAGTCTCCCGGAACGTAACCAGAGATGAACTGTTTTCTGATGGATTCCCAGGATCTCAGCAACCTGTTTGGGAGTCAGCAGCTGCGTATTATCATCCATGATATAATATTACCAATGATTCCCTTTCCATATAATCTTTAATCCGATTTATGGTATGATCCCCAAAAACTACACTGTTTTTTAAATGAGAGATCTCGAGACCTGTGAATTGCCGTTTTAATTTCATGAATATTTTAATACCCGCATGATTTGTTTGATTTTCCCTCAGGTTGGTTATACATGAACATTAATTATCAATCCGCGCAACCGGGATTGATTTTTTTATTGCTTCCATGATCGCGGCTAAATATCTAAGAATTTCAAGAAGACATAATAGTCTGTTAAATGAGATCGGTTAACTTTTCCGAATTATCACGCTGATTCATACAATCATATTTTTTTGATCAATAGAATGTGTCATATTATTCCGAATATCCGATTGAAAAATATTCAGGGTACCCTTTTTTTGTATAGCATCATAAGGTTTATCTAAAGATCATTTAAAGAAAATTTGAAAAGGTATATATGATCAATTTCGACCGATTCTAGAAAAATACGACTAAATGAACCGATTTTACATGACAAGTGAACTCAGGAATCCCTTTTAATTTCTATCAGCCAAAGTTAAGCCCGATCACATTCCTAGGGACAGCCTTAACGAATTATAGATTGCTGGGGCTCCTGACCGCGGATTATTTTATAGTATGTAATAAGGCCAACGATTCATTGGACTCTAATTATCAGATTTGGGGAAATATCGTTGATCTGCAGAATCAAAACGATTACACAAATACGATGCTAATTCGTTATTTCAGGGATATTAGATCTCAATCCTCTGACTGGAGAACACCATTCTCTCCGAATTCGTGGACTTACCCGGGAGAGTCAAACCCAAAGCGGATTTATCATTTATCAAATCCCTGAAAATGCCCAACCTCAAGATCTGCAAGTGGCATGAGTTTTCTATTCCGTGAAACGATCTCCTGGGACTGGGATAATGGGATCCCGTATCGTGCATCTCCGGTGGGATGATAGAGATTCGGAAAAAATTCTGGCTGCGGAAACATTCCGGATGTTCCAGGTAGCTGTAAGGATCCAGCGGGCTCAGTTCACAGATATTAGATAGTAAAGGCGGTCTGATCGGCCTTAAGCTGATGATTTATATACTGGACCAAATAACCTTTTTAAAACGGAATAATGGAGATTTCTCCGAATGAATGAGCAGACAAAAAACGAGTTAGAGATAATCGGTGAGGGAAGGCAATAGAGGACCTTCTTTTCCCATTTTGTAGGATTAGCGTACCGAAAATCCGCGAATTGAAAAGAAGGCCTGTTTTATGGAGGGATCGTCTGCTGGATCTTAATTTTCATTTTGGGATATGAGAAGTCGACGGTTGCACCATTGGGAGTTATCGAGGTAATTTTTCCGAGTCTGAACCCCATCGAAGAGGTATCAGCAACTTCCATCGAAATGAAATTTCCGACGGTAAGATTTGATATATCTATATTTTCAGCGGTGAGTTGTTACAAACTCCAGGATTGGGTTAATCCCAATCATGAGGTTGGCTCTGGGATTATTATTTCCTCACCGGTTTTCATTCCGATAACCCCGGAACTGATGGCATTGTATTCAGGAAAATATAAAATATATTTTTGAGGACTGCCTGCATTTTGAGGAGAGGTTCCATTAAAAAAAAAATTAGATCCATCAAGAATTTGATTCGCAATGACGATAAATTGAGATTCTATGAGGGTATTTCCTGGGGCATCAGGGATAGTTAAATCGAACATAGACGTGATCTCCAGGGTGGATTGTCACGGAGGCCGTAGCGTTGGAAGATGAAGATGAAGGTTGTGAGGAAGTGCATCCGGAAATTATAATCCCTGAAATTAAAAGTCCTATTGCAAAACACGTCGATATCTGCATCCTGTTCATATTTTTGTATTCGGTAATTTGATGTAATAATATAGAAAATATAGTATTATATCCCATCCCTTCATTCAGGTACTAAGCACACGGCTGGTACAGCGCCGGATTAATTACCCGCAGCTGTTCTTTGCCCAGGCCAAGAGGCCAAGTAAGTTGCTGTCCGAGCGAGAAACGTGTCTGGAGGGGTTTACGCAAAACAACCTGTAATGCGAAGTCCAATTCAAAAACGGACTTGTCGCAGAATAGGTATTCTGCGCAAACCTTTATTTATTTGAGATAAGATAGAATAGAGCATGGAAAGCGGGTATTTTTCGGAGTGGCTCAAAAGCTACCGAAACTATCTCCGCATGCGAAATTATTCCCCTCGTACACTGGATAGTTATGAACAGGTAATTAAACACTTTGGATATTATGTCTGGCTCAGGCGAAATACCGATGTGACAAAGCTTGTTTTCTACTGGAAAGATTTCGAAAAGGCGCGACTTGACACTAGTGTGGATGTTACCCCGGTGATAATCAACGATTTTCTTTCTTTTGTGTCATCAATGCAGACATACAAACCGAAAACCTTCCATCGCATCATCTCGACGCTGAGCTCGTTTTATCGGTACCTATATACACAAGGGATCGTCACTGCAAACCCAATAACAGGTATTGATCGGCCCAGAATCAAACAACAGGACATCAAGTATCTGAAACATAATCAGGTTCTTCGGCTGATTGATTCCATTGAAGATCCCCGTGACAAGCTCATTGTAAGAACGATCTATGCCACTGGCGTACGTGTGTCCGAGCTCTGTAACATGAATCTTGAGGATATTGATTTCGATGAACATACGATCAAAATCCGTGGAAAGGGGGACAAAATCCGTGTCGTGTTCGTTGATGATGATACAACTGCGGAGATCCTCAAATTCATCGGCAACCGTATCGTAGGGCCGCTTTTTGTTGGACAGCAGGGAAAACACATTTCTTCACGGGCTATTCAGCATATCTTCAAGCATTATGCTCCTTCTGGTATAACTCCCCACAAGATCCGTCACAGTTACGCAAGCGAATTATACCGTCGCTCCAAAAATCTGCGTGTTGTCCAGGAAAACCTTGGTCATACTTCTATCAAAACAACCGAGATCTATCTGCATACGGATATCGACGAACGGAGACAGATTTACCAGCAGTATTTCCCCCTCTCCGGATCCCGCGAAAACTCCTGATTTTTTTGCTCTGGTAGAAAAACTCATAATCGCTGAAGCTCTTTTGGGCTTTGCCCCCGCCGCTATGGCATCCCCCAGTTGCGATGACGATGTATTACCTGCCATTTGACTCGGGTCATCGCACTGCGCCCCGTCCCCCGCGGGGGACTGGTGGCGCAAGAGGGGGGGCATTGTCTCTTCGAAAAAAATGATTTCTACAGAGCAGATTTTTTTAAACATTCTTTTTATAAACCTCCTGATGCTATATAAATAAACCTAATTAAGTTATCGTTTTGTTCGTATAACTTTCATCAGGTTTGATTTGGTACATTGAATCCCCCGGGAATTTTTCAGCGATTTTGGTATTCAGAGCAATTTTTGAAAACGGATCACTGCACGTTCTTTGGATAGGTTTATTCCTATTAGCATTGTCTGGCAAGTCATACATTTTCATATGAAATTACCATTGTTTTTCAAAAGTGACCAGTATTTTCGAAATGATATTTCTCTTAGTGCTTCTAAATCCAGTATTTATTTTCAGACCCTCATAATTACCTGGGCGTATTCTGGCAATCTGTATTATTTTAAAATATTCAGAATTCAAATGTACACTCGTAAACATCTTGTAAATCAGAATTAATCCATTTTCTACATTTTCCGTCATAATAATTTTTTTTAAAATTTTTTGAAATTCCATTTACTTCGTGAATATCTAAACTTGATTATCTCTCTAAACAGAATAATTGCAGAATTTCCGAATGATCACATTTCGAATACCCAATTTGTATCGTAAAATGATCTAAAATTTGAAAAAGACATTTCAAAAATTTCCATTGTATCTTTTCAATATATCTTGAAATCTTCCTGTCATAGATAGATTTTACGTTGATTAGAATTTAAGAATTATCTAATCTAAAGTCTAATTTAAATGTTTTAACCGCGTTATCTCCGTCGTATTATGTCACCTGATCAAGATTATTCCGGATTTACTATACTTAAGATGAAAAAATTGGATAAAACGTTTAAATCTTCAATTTCACTTGTGAGCATTGGGACTGAATTTTTTCAAAAAAAAATAAAATGTGAAATTTAATTACATAATTGTTATGGTGAATTTAAAGCTTCTATTTTTTCAAAATTTTGTGTTATCATTAAAAATTTCCTGATTTGTCGTTACCGTGTAATGTTCACAATTTCTTCTATAAAAACTCAATCCAATTGAATCAAATCCGAATTATGAAATTGAATATGCATGAATACCACAATTCTTTTTCCTTTCCTGATACAATATTGTATGAAGGCGTATGGCAAGAATCCAGAAACGAAAATACGAGAAAATTGACGAATCTGAAATTGATCTTGTCGTCCAATGTAATGACAGCCACGAGTTTTATGAGCGATACAGGGAATTATTTCCCACGAGAAAGAAAGGGATTGACAGTATCAGTAAAATATGGAAACGTCGCAGCGAATTTGTAAAAAAGCAACAGGATCTATTGCCGGTCTCCGATTCCCCTCTGGGGACCAGTCAGGAACTCGAACTACTCATAACTGCACAAAATAAAGTTCTGGCGGAATTATCAAGTGTGATGAAAGAGCACCTCAAGATAAGTAAAGAGATTCTGGCGAGACTCCCCAAATCGATTCATACCATGGATGAACCTCCTAACAGGCACGGTGAGATAAAAATTACTGAAACCAAAGAACCGATCAAAAAAACGGCTCATGAAAAACCCTCGGATATTATGATCGGATCCTGACAGGTTCTTATATGTTCAAATGGGGATTAATGATCCGACTGAAAAGAATCTCTTTACGTTTGCCTGAATATCAATCCGCAATACTTCTTTTTTTAGCGCCTTACTCCTTACTCTTACGCCGCGAGAAAGGTATCCTTATAGTCCACCGGTGCAAATCAATTATGGCCTTTTTCCGGGAACGGAAATAAGCGCTCCTGATGGGATCTCTATTCAGGACCCCCGTAGTGTAGCGGTCAATCATGCAGGATTTTGGATCCTGCGACACCAGTTCGAATCTGGTCGGGGGTATCTTATCAGAGAATTGCTGATACACTCTTCTTCTTCTGCAGGCTCTGTTTCACTTGACTGAGGAACTGATGGCATGGGAAAAACTTACCGGACTGCTCCTGACATATTATACCCATTTATCCGGGGTTATAAACGAATTTATCGCTGCTCATGATAGGATGGCTCACCTACCTGAATTACTCTGACAGGACTCCATTACGTGCTTCATAAACCATGTGTCAGAATTCATCCGATGCGAATGCGTCCGAAATCACTTCCTGAATTGTTATCAAATTAAAATAAAAATTTTGCTCTGTAGAAAACCTCATAATCGCGGACGCTCTTTTGGGCTTTGCCCCCGCCGCTATGGCATCCCCAGTTGCGATGACGATGTATTACCTGCCATTTGACTCGGATCGTCGCACTGCGCCCCGTCCCCCGCGGGGGACTAGTGGCGCAAGAGGGGGGGGCATCGTCTCTTCGAAAAAAATGATTTCTACTGAGCAAAAATTTATATTAATCCAGTACTGCAAGCAGATTATTTTCTGCCTGTTCGCACGCGAGATCCTTCATTATCAGATCCGGACCGGGCAACACTCCCGCCCGTGTTCGAATCTCCTTTTTGGATAAACGGGTCTTTTCACTTTCCATTTCGAAGATGTGATCTGGTACCGCACTCCGCAAGGTTGCCGTGGCGATATTGAAGGCTGCATTCACATCTGCATGTGCTACAAAACCGCAATGCGGGCATTCGAACCGTTTTCGCATCCTGTGGCCAAATCCACCGCACCGGCTGCACCGCTTTGAGGTATATGCAGGATTGACATATATAACCGGAATTCCTCTCTCATGTGCCTGCTTCTCAACGGATCGCTGCAGCGTAAAGAACGAATCGTTCTCAAAAGAAAAGATAAACGGATCTGAACGATCCTTCGGGTGCGAATACCGTGTGGAAAAGAGTCGCTCGAATTTGATACCGGAACCGAGTGATTCGGCAAAAAACACAATCTGCCGGCAAATAGCACGAAGTGCGGATTTGAATTTCTTTCGTTCGCGGGACTTGAATTTTTTAATTTTCCAGAGTTTGCCATCTCTTAATAATTTTGTGCAGTTTTTCAGTGAATGGCTGTGAACATAGTGAATAGTATTCCCCAGTTTCATTACTTTTCCGCTGTCCGGGTCGGCTGCAACGGCCACGTGGCCCGTCGTGTTCAGGTCGACACCGATCCAGCGTTTTGTCATGTATATTGCTGGATGAAATCTGATCACCTTTTTCCTCTCGTTGGTTCAACCGCTCTACGAAATACCGGGATATGCATGGACGGCTGTGACGTGTCCTCCTCTGTTAATGAAGAATACACTTCTGATGGCGAATATAGATTGTGGTCCTGCTATACAGGAAACAAAAAGGATTAATCGTTGTGATCATGGCAGGAGGGAATGGGTCCTAGACCATTACTCCATACGCAATGAGAGAGAGGATGAATGCGAGGAGAAGCATTGCTAAGGAAAGCGGAGCAACAAATACCAGCATCGCATTCACGGTACTCGCCAACTGGGAGATACGGTTGGAACCAAATACAACAATATGTTCGCACTGCGCCGTACTTGCTGCAGATTCAGCCAGGGTGACGTCATCCGCTGCCTCTCTGACCGCCTTCATGACAAAGGGAAGGAATTCAGAGACCGGGACCTGCATCCCGACAGGATTCTTGCCGGTGATGGTATTCACAACATGTGAATCGGTCGTCATCACTTCAGCATTATCTGTTATGGTGAGAATACTGTCCAGCAGCGTATCCCTTACCCCTTCTGCCATATTGTTGCCATCGATTAGGACATATGCAGTCCGCTGCCCGGCTACCTCCACTACAAGAACCTGTATTCCAAGGTCGCCGAATCCCTGCTCCCTGCTGTAGGGAAGTGTCAGATGGGAGACACCGATATGGAATGGGTGGAGGGGCATATTCCGGCATGCCTCGATCGCATCGGCAGATGCCTGCTGGTATTCCTTTGCAGTTAATGTGGCAAGAAGGACCGGTGAAGACAGGTCGGTCATGCAGTTATGAGCATCGACCACACCTACATGCGGAAAACAGCGGTGTCCCTCGGCCATTATTGTGGATCCTATCGCAAAATCCAGATCCTCAGTCTTATGCGGTGACCGGGTCGTAACAAGAAGAACTGAATCCCCGAACCGCTGGCAGAGGACCTGGACGGTTCCTACCCTGAAGCGGGCTGATGTGCCAGCACCACCAGAATATGTGAGATCCTGCCGGGATTTGTTGATAGCATCGATCACTTTGTAGCTCTCTGATTCTGAGACCAGATTGAAGTCATGGGTTGCACACCCGTGAGCTACCAGTGTCTCGTCATTGAAGTTGTCGTGGAGGATCTTTGGGAGGTTCCCTCCGCCGATCTCGCCCATAGGTCCCGGGTGCAGGTTCGGGACCGTAAAGATCACCGGCTTTTTGTTTTCCCTGCGGAAGAAGAAACTGACCTGCGGCACGAAGATCTCCTCACCGATAGACCGGAAGAAATCCTCCATCCCTTTCGAACCGTCCGTCATGTGAGCGATGAACGCATTGATGAATGCAAGCCCCCGGATTTTGAAAGCCCTTTGAAGCGGACGTTCGATCATCCAGATAAGTATTGCAAAACCCAATCCGAAAACGATGTGGAGTACCAGGGCAAAGACCGCAAATGATGGGGAAAAGAGAAGCATTCCCGCGAGAATGCCCACACCGCTCTGGGTAAGTGCAGGTACGATCATACGGGGCACACGGTAATCCGCGATCGCGACAAGGACAAACAGGCGGAGCCCGAAAATGAAACCCAGCGAAATCGCATAGAACAAAGGAATCAGTTTCAGGGAAATTGTCAGTGGTGCGAGGGTTATGATGACCCCAAAGACTGTACAGGCAAGTGCCAGAAGTGCGGACCGGTTCCATGTCATCGTCTTTCCGGTGTATTCGATGATTGGTTTTGTGAGGACCAGCGCAGCTATTGCAGGGATAGTGAACGCGAGGGTGCCTGAAAAGAGGAACTTTTCGGGTAATGACAGGTAATTGCTGACTACTGACGGAAGGATAAGTCCAACACTGCTGGTGAACGGAAGGTTCAGCCATGCCCGTGCATTTGCCCCGTCTATGATAAGGCCGAGAAGCACGATGAGAATAAGCGATCGTTTCCAGTTGGGTGCAGTGAAAATGTACCGGGTAAGCTGCCCGAGTTTGACATCACTGCCCTGTGCCATTATGCAAATCCTCCAAGTACCAGTTCATGACGGTCGGATTTCGAGTGGATCTCAGAAGATGTATAGGTTATCGGGCGTGAATAGAACGGTGCGTTCAGGGTGATACTCTCGTACTCTCCGCCTTCACCGGCAAGGTTGATCCTTCTGGTTGCTGCCACCTGTTTCAACCTCTGGATTAACGTCTCATCAATACGAGCGCCAAGGAAGCTTGCATCGAGACCTTCCGCTGCGGTTACGATGATTCGTGCATCCATCCGGCGGGCAACTTCCCGAAGCAGTTGTTCCGTGTCCATGTGCCAGAGTGGGGTGAAGAGTTCCATGCCCAGACGATCGGTTATCGCTTTCACCCGGTCGGCCTGGTATTGCGATGCAACTGCCCCGGCGATCACTCCTTCGACATCAAGGGCAGCAAGACCGGATTCAAGATCGGCAAGTTCCTCCTCTTTGTTACCCTCAGTCAGGATCTCCACGTACTTCATACCGGCAACTTTTGCTATAACCGGAACTACATCAAGGTTGGCAGAATGGAACATATAGGAGTCCCGGTTCTTTGGCCGGGCTGTCACTAAGAATTTAACCGTTTTTCCACTGTCTATTGCTTTCTGGCAGGACAGGATCGAATCTTTCCCACCCGAAGTGAGTGCGGCCCATGTCATACGTTAATACCTTCTTTCCGTGGAAGTTCAAGTGTTCCGAAATGTTGCCTGTACCGTACCACCATGGTCTCCCAGTCCGGAAGATGTGTCTGGCACCCGATGTGCTCCACAACGAATGAGGCAGTAACCGTGCCGATCTTGCAACAGGTAAGCGGAGAATATCCACGCACGTATGCTGAGAGGAAACCGGCACGGTAGGCATCCCCGGCACCCGTGGGATCGGCAAGGGTTACCGGAACTACCGGGATAAATTCTTCCCGCCCTTTAGTGTAGAGCGTACTCCCATCCCCGCTCATCGTAAAGATTGCCATATCTACCTGACAGATAAGGGCTTCGCGCGTGATACCCATGGTTGTGCACATCTGTTTCACCTCATGCTGGTTGGCGAACAGGATATCGGTGTTTACCATAATTGACTCGAGCTGTTCCTTTGTATACCAGAAGACGTCCTGGCCGGGGTCAAAGGAAACGAACTCACTCTGTTCAGCGACCCGACAGTTGAAGTCCGGGTCAGCGGTTGCCATGTGTACCAGCGGGAGGGAGGGGGCATCGGATGTTGCAAATGCCTTTGATGCACCCCATTCGAAGAAGGTCATCTGGTCGCCTTTGTCGTCGGTGAACATGAATGCCGTGGGTGTATGGGTCCCCGGGACTACAAAAAACTGCTGATGGATACCAAGCCGGGTCATCCACTGGTCATAATCGCTCCCGCCAAAATCGTCACCGACACACGAGTGGAGCGTTACCTGCTCTCCAAGCGTTGCAATGCCCGCTGCGATATTGGATGCTCCCCCGCCGAAATAGATCCGGCGGTCTGAGATATGGGTGGAGCAATTCTTCTCAGGAAGGTGAGGTACTTTGGAGATATGATCAATTGCTGTATGTCCTACGATATGGATCATTGTCCCTGCACATCCACAATCTTGAGCGGTACATCGCGCAGCGCCTTACCTATCACGGATTTGGCTATACGCCCGGCATGCTCACCTGACTCGGCGCGGAACACTTTCATCTCGAGGACCAGTCCGACAAGAGCTGTATCTGCTACTACGATCGCACTCGAAAGGGTCTCCTCACAATACGGACATGTCAGGAATCCCGCTTCGACTTCTACAAATTTCGCTGCAGGGTTCAGCCTCTTTCCTGCCTCGCTGATGGCAATACCGATCGCGTCGTCAAGCGATTTTACATCCCGGACCAGCCAGGCAGATTCGATGGTTACTGTATAATCAGGCATGTTCTCTCCATTTACCAGGTTTCTTTGTGCACATGTTCTCCAATCGCCATTCTCTCCGTGAGCTGGCCGGACGGATGGCCCTTCCCTACAGCAAGCAGGGCGACAGGACGGATATGCTGGGGAAGATCGAGGATCTCGCGCACGAGATCATCGTCAAATGCGCCCGTCCAGCAGGAATGGAGGTCCTTTGCATGAGCCGCGAGCATCATATAGGTACAGGCAATGGTTGCATCCTCGAGTGCGTAAAGGATCCCCCGCTCGCCATACCGGGACATCGATCTGACATAATTGGAACATACCACAAATATCACCGGTACCTGTTCGAGATGTGCCTGCCCAAATGCTGCTTCCGCGAGTGCAAACCGCGTATCTTCTTCCGTGACAATGATGACATCCCATGCTTCAAGATTGCCGGCGCTCGGAGCTGTACTGGCGCATTTCAGGATATATTCGATCTCCTCCCCGGAGATCTCTTCGCTGTCGTAGGAACGGACCGAAGAGCGCCTTGACAGGAACCCGAGGATATCAAAGGAGTCCATGTTCCGAGAGGACCTGCCACGCTTCCTGCGCCGGGGTAGTCGATGCACTGATTGCTGCTGCCACTTTCTGGGATGCCTGTTCCGGCTGGTTGCTTTCCATCAGGGAGATCGCATCGTTTACTGCCTGTATCGCCTTCTGGAATTCGTGCTGGCCTGTACTGTTTGCTGCAAACTGGAGTTCGCTCCTGACGGATTCCAGTACCATAATGAGTATTCGGCGCCCTCCGGCTCTCTCTGCGTCCGGAAATCCGGGGAGTGCCAGGCAGAGCTGTGAAGTCATGATCAGTTCGGACTTTGCCCGTTCCCCGAACTGGTAACTCTTTACTGCGGTTGGAAGATCCATAGTCACCATAGTTGTTAGGGGTAAAAGATAGTTATCCTTGACGGAACTGGTTTCACAATGTGATCCATTGCAGTAAAAAAGAGGTATGATACCTCTCAACCCTTTGCGGGCCTCAAAAATATCTGGTATTTACCGGGAAGACTTTGCCTTGGCACCGAGCGCAGAGACCTTGGGTCTCTTCATGTGGCGGCGGATCATGGGGTTTGCTGTTGACTCGTTCATGCCGGAGCCACCTGAGCGGTCCCCGCCACCGCGCCTGCCACCGCCGCGGCGTGCCCCGCCGCGCCCGCCTGCTGCTTCTGCTGCCTGGTCGATCTGCTTGACATTGGCCCCGGCCTTGAAGCGCTGGTTGGGACCCGGGGTCTTTGCCTCGCCTTCCTTTTTCGGGACGAGCCGGATCTGTCCTTTAACGCCTTTTACCTGTGCCCAGAGGGTTGTTCCTGTCTTGCCCATAATTAAACTCCTTATCTAATTCTGCTGCCCCACTCATAAATGTTCGCGCCAATGGATAGTGGATATGAGATCGCGCATCGGCAGGATTCAGGAATTCCTGGAAGAGGCTGCAGCATCGATCTCTTTTCTAAGGATATCACTCACGATCTTCCCGTCAACAGAACCACGGACTTCTGCCATGACAACGCCCATGAGCGGACCGAGTGCTGCTTTGCCCTTCTGCGCAATGAAATCGGAGCGTTCAGCGATGATCTTCCGGACAATCGCTTCCAGTTCTTCACGGGACACCGATGGTGCCAGTTTACTGATGGCCTCCTCAAAACTGCTCCCCGCAGCTATGCTCCGGAATATTTCCGGTATTGCCTCTTTTGCCGCGTGCTCCAGTTCCACTGCATGCAATGTTCTGAGGTAGGCGGCGTCGGTTATCTTTCTGGTGTCGACACCGTCCCTTCTGAGCTCAGTCAGTGTAGACAGGAGAGTGAATGCCGCAAGCTTCGGTTTTATGCCCTCCTGTACTGCGCGGTCAAACAAGGGGAGTTTGTCCGATGCAGCAAGCTGGAAGGCGTAATTCTTTTCGATGCCAAATGCCTTGATGAACCGCTCTGCTTTTACCGTCAGAAGTTCGGGTACCGTAACCGAGGCCCATCTGGCCTCATCGATTAGTACCGGCAGAACGTCCGTTTCCGGGTACATGCGCGCAGCCCCCGGGAGAGGTCGCATATAGGCGGTGCTCCCGCTCTCGAGCATCTTACGTGTCTCTTCAGGTACCGGTTTATCCGAAAATGCGATACGGGCACGCTGGGCGACCTGTGCTATCGCGCACATGGCCTGTTTATCACTTGCACCGGAAACGAGGATCACACAGTCGCGCTCTCCGGCCCCAATATGGGAACGCAGGCTGGCTACTTCCTCTTCCGTAACCCCATAGGCCGGGAGTTCGTCTGTGTGGAAGATGCCGCCTACCCCGCACTTCTTTGCATAATCCGAAATCTCGCTGCCGAGACGCCGTTCAGGCTGGATCTCCCGTCCTACAAGACCTGCAAATTCTTTGAGGAGAAGCGCACGGATCTTCTTTGCTTTTTTCAATACCGATGACTGGGTGTCCCTGAAAAGATCGGTGACATCATCATCGTGAGAAACAGATGCGCCCCGGGAACAGAGCTCAGCGCGAAGCTCAAGAAGGCTCTGCTGCCGCTGTACTTCGCGTTTTACCACTTCTGCAATGAGATCAAGTTCCTGCACACCTTTGATCTCAACCCGGGCACCGTTCGCAATTGAGATATTTACGTCCTGACGAATCGTGCCAAGACCCCGTTTCACCCTGCCAGTAGACCGGAGCACCATACCGATATACTCAGCAACCTTCTGCACATCTTCCGGTGTATGCATACACGGGGATGTGGTAATCTCGATAAGGGGAATACCGAGCCTGTCCAGCGAGAAGACCTCGTCTTTTACCCGTTGCGCTGCCTCTTCCTCAAGACAGATCGTTTCGATCTCGCCACCATCCGGGAGCGCGCCGTTAAAAGCCACCAGCGCCGTGCGCTGGAACCCGCTGGTGTTCGATCCGTCGATCACGAGCTTGCGCATGGTATGCACCTGCGGCACGGGAACCATGCCGAACATCTTACCGATTGTCAGGCAGATTGCAAGTGCCTCATCATTGATCGGGGCCGGGGGTTCCTCATCGTTCTCAACGAGGCAGGTGGAGTTGTAGGTGTAATACTGGAATTTACGGTGGTGTTTCATCTCTTCCAGCGCTGCGCGATCGATCTCGCCCATCTCGCTCACCGTTGCCCGGAGGTAGCGGAAGAACTCCCCGTTGTGTTCCGGGATCTCCCGGAGGGTGGTCGGGCAGTGGCAGAATAGTTTCTCGGCAGTGTCCAGCTGCTGGTGGATCTCTATACCGGCAACGAGGCCGAGAACCTTATAATCCATAGGCGCTCCTCCTCATGCATTCTCCTTTGAGATCGCTTTGCATCAGGGCTGCGGCTTTTTCCCGGTTATTCTCGTTTGCCAGCACCCACATCAGCTTGACAAGCGCAGCTTCCGGCAGCATATCGCCACCTTCAATGACCCCGGCAGCCAGCAGATCACGGCCGGTATCATAGACACGGTCGCACACCCTGCCGTGCATGCACTGGGAGGTCATGACAACCAGAGTCCCTCCCGTGATCAGGCGCCCGAGTGCCGGGATGAGTGCCGTGCTGACATGCCCCAGCCCGGTCCCTGCAATGATGAGACCTTTGTACCCTTCGTACGCTTTCAGGAGATCCGGGGACATACCCGGATAGAACTGGACGAGCGCGCAGTGTGGTTCGATCTTGTCATGCAGTGCGAGGGAATGTGTTCCCCGCAGTACTGCATGTGGCCCCAGCGTCACTTTCCGCAAAGGATATCCAATCCCGCCAATGGGGGAGATGCCGAGGCTGCGGAATGCATCCCGTCGGGATGTGTGCATCTTCCTGACCCGGGTGCCCCGGTGGATGGAGCAGGTATCGTCGCTGGTGGTTGCGTGCATCACGACCGCAACTTCCCCAAGATCACTTGTTGCCGCTGCAGCTGCGCAGACCGCGTTCATCGCATTGTCGCTCGATGGCCTGTCCGCAGAGCGCTGGGAACCGACGAATACGATTGGTACCGGGGTGTCGATCATAAAACTGAGCGCAGCGGCACTGTATGCCATCGTGTCGGTCCCGTGGGTGACGATGATACCCCGGGCGCCGTCCCGTATCTCGTCATGCACGGCACGGGCAAGATCCTGCCAGATCGCCGGCGTCATATTCTCGGAAAGGATCGTTGCGAGGGGGATAGTCCGGTAATTGGCAATATCGGCGAGTTCCGGAATGGCAATCAGGATATCGTTTGCATTGAACTGGCTGGTGACTGACCCTGTCCGGTAATCTATCCGGCTCGCAATGGTTCCGCCCGTTGAGACAATGGAAAGGTTGGGGAGTTTATGATCCTGCTCCACATCGACGTTCTTTCCCAGCGCTGGTTCCGGGTGCCCTGTGACCCTGCAGGATCCTGGCGCAACTCCGATGTTGTAACCAGAATCCAGCTTGACTACTGCCATGCCGTCACGTTCGGTAATGTACGTGCCGTTCCTGCTCTTCCCGCCATGATCGCACCGGACGAGATCTCCCGAAACAAACCGTGTTGTTATACTACCAGCCTCCGTGCTTCAGCTATGAGGTGCTCTTTTGCTTTTGCGAGCTTTGCCTGTTTTTTGCCAACGAATTCTGCATCATGGTGATGCTGTTTCCTGCGTTGAGTAATTGCAGTCCTGACTGCTTCCGGTGCAGGCCCGCCGGGAGCTTTCCGGATTTCAAGGGAATAGGTTACATCGAGCATCCGGTCGATGTCCCGCTGCGTCAGGCCTTTCCTTTCAAGCGAGATTCCCCCGCCAACTTCTTCTGCCGCTCTCTCAAGTGTGGCAAGGGAGAGATCACCTTTCTTGACTGCCCTGCCAACGATGTTATGGGCCGTTCGGAAGGAGAGACCACAGCTCCTCACAAGGGAATCGGCAAGTTCGGTTGCTGTTGAGAACCCTTTACCTGCCTCTTCCCGCATCCTTTGTGTATCAAAGGATGCACTGGTGAGCATGTCGGCAAGCAGCCGCAGGCTCACCCCGGTATCGTCCATCCCGCGCCAGATGTTCGGGGTGAGTTCCTGGAGATCGCGGTTGTAACTCATCGGCAGCCCCTTGACCGTTACCAGTGCCCCGCTGAATGCCCCGAAGACCGATCCGGACTTTGCCCGCATAATCTCGGCGGTGTCCGGGTTCTTCTTCTGGGGCATGATAGACGACGTGGAGCAGAAGGCATCATCAAAGGTCACGAACTTCACAAACGATGTGCTCCAGAGGATCAGCTCCTCGCAGAGCCTGCTGGTAGTGGACATCAGGATTGTGAGGTCAGCAAGGATCTCCAAAGCAAAATCCCGGGTTGCCACGGCATCCATGGTATTGGTAACAAGGCCATCGAAACCCAGAATAGTGGCGGTGAATTTCCGGTCAATGGGATAGCCGGTGGATGCGAATGCGGCTGCTCCCAGGGGAGACTGGTTGACCCGGGCATATGCCTCATTCAACCGTTCAAAATCGCGGGAGAATGCCTGTTCGTATGCAAGGAGGTGGTGGGCGAGAGTTGTTGGCTGGGCATGCTGCAGGTGAGTAAACCCGGGCATTGCGCTTTCCGTATGATTCTCTGCCAGGGTCAGGAGGACTTCCCGGACTTTCAACAGCGCGATCATCAGAGAAAGCAGATCTTCGCGCAGCCGGATCCGGATGCAGGTCACGACTTCATCGTTCCGCGACCGTCCCATGTGCATTCGTCCGCCAGCTTCAACACCCAGTGATTCGATCATAAGCGACTCGATCCCGGCATGCACATCCTCGAACCGATCATCGAACACTTCCTCCGGGATGCCGGTATCATGGAGCCTGAGCAATGCGGGAAGGAGCTGACGTGTTGTGGCGCGATCATTGATATTCTGCCTGTCGAGCATCAAAACGTGGGCGATATCAACGAGAATGTCCGCCTCGGCAATATACCGGTCTGCACGCATCGATGAGAGGAAATGCATCATGTCCCCGGTCCTCTCTCCGGAAAGGCGCCCCAGCCTTACAACATCGTTTCGCATCCGTTTCACCATCCGGTTGTATCGTTTACCTATTTGCTGCCAATTGATTAAAGCCACGCCTTACGTGCGGCCAGTTCTATCGCCTGCCGAACAGATTCGTGCGGAATGATAGTTGCCACCTGGACATACGCAAGTTGTTTCAATGATACTCGAGACAATCGGCGCACTGAGAATGGCAATGATGGCGGCGCGCATGAGCCGGTCTACGGAATACACAGTATCATATAACAGGTACAAACAGGTTAAATCAAATTTTTTTCCATTTTGTCCCATTAAAATGGAATATTAAAAACTACTTATGGACATTAATGATAATTTGGTTATCTCATTGTAAAATTTTAGTAGAATTATTGGACATGAAGGGAAAAAAAATGTTCAAAGAGTACAGTATTTATTATTACCAAAGCAACATTTCCCGCATGAACTCAACGAAGGTTACGGCAATCGCGCTCTTCGCTATTGCCCTCTTGCTACTCTCTGCCGGCTGCACCCAGCCTGCAGCAACACCGTCTGGCACGACTACCACGGCACCGGTATCCACAACGCCCTCTTTGGGAACCGTTGGGATTCTCTACACACAGGGTGTCGGACCGATGCCGGGCCTCCTTGCTACCAACCAGGTCGACGGGTACATTGCCTGGCAGCCCGTCGTCGAGGCCGGTGTGGAGAGCGGGATCGGGCAGGTTGCCTCCTATTCAAAGGACCTCCCGCCTGCAGGGAAGTGGAGCGATCACCCCCAGAACGTGTTCGTCGTCCGCCAGGATTTCTATGACAACAACCCTGATTTCGTAAATGCGTTCAGTGCACTCAACATCGCGTCGGACCAGTATATCACCGACCATCCCCAGGAATCGGCGGGGATCGTTGCGGACTGGCTTGCAGGAAAGCAGAATTTCACTTACGGCAACGTGAGTGTCTCGTCTGTCACCGCGGTCAATAACTCCATACCGACCATCAGGTTCACCACTGAACCATCTGATGCATGGAAGGGCAGCATGAATGATTTTGTCCAGGCACAGATCGACCTTGGCTCCATCAACGGGTTCCTGAAGAACGGCTCGGCCGGAGACAAGGAATCGCTGCTCTACAACTTCACCCCCTACCAGAATGCACAGGCCATTATCGCAACGAAAAATGTGACGACACCTCCCGTAATAAAAGATCCTGTCACCGTAGGTTACCTGATGGCTGTGGATCACTCGGCGCTTTTTGTCGCGGTCAAGGATTACCAGTACTTCAATGACACTTATGGGATCGAACTCAAACCCCAGGATCCGACCAAGGCAAAACCTGATGTAGCGGACTTCATCGTGAACGGCCAGAAAGTCGCCGAAGTACACCTCGTATCCGCATCAGCCGGTCCGGCCCTGATGCAGCTTGCAGCGACCAATGGGATCCAGATGTCCTACGTCGGTGCGCCACCGGCGATCGCTGCAATTGATCAGGGCATACCGATCAGGATCACCTACCCGATCGATAATCTCGGTACCGGTCTTGTCGTGACCAGGGGGGCACCTGTCCAGGACTGGCAGAGCTTTGCAGCATGGGCAAAACAGCGCTCTGATGCCGGCCAGCCTCTCGTCATTGCAGTGCCCGGAAAAGGTTCCATCCAGGACGTCATGCTCCGCTATGCCCTGCAGAACAGCGGATTTGCAACAACTGAAGTAAAAATTTAATCAGGACAGCAGGACATTATAATAGGAAAAGATGACACGACGCCTTGGCCTGGTACTGCCCCTCCTCCTCATCTTCGGGTGGGAGGCAGCGGCGATCATCATCAACAACCCTTTTTACCTGCCGAGGCTTGAGTCGGTCATCCCGGTGCTGCTCAATCCATTCAGCACGGATTTTACGCTCGGCACGGGAAGTCTTGTTGACAATGCCCTTGTCAGCATCGAGCGGGTAACCATCGGGTTTGGCATCGCTGCTGCTGTTGCTATCCCCCTCGGGATCGGCATGGGCAGATCTTCCCGGATTAACGATTTCTTCGACACAACCCTCGAGATGCTCCGGCCAGTCCCTCCCCTCGCCTGGGTACCTCTCGCGCTCGCCTGGTTCAAGCTCGGCATTGCCTCGATCGTATTCATCATCTTCATCGGCTCGGTTTTTCCCATCCTGCTCAACACGATTGACGGTGTGCGCAGCGTTAAGAAGACCTGGATCGAAGTGGGAACCACACTGGGGGCGAGCGAACGGCAGGTCCTCTCCAGTATCATAGTTCCCGGTGCCGCTCCTACCATCTGGACCGGGCTCCGTGTCGGTTTCGGGATCGCATGGATGTGCGTAGTTGCAGCAGAGATCCTTCCCGGCCCGACATCCGGTCTCGGCTACCTGATCATGTACGCGTATAATCAGGGGCAGATGAACGTGATCGTTGCCGGCATGATAACCATCGGATTGATTGGGCTTGCGATAGATATTCTCTTCAAGATTGTAGAGCGCCGTTTTTTCAGCTGGAGGGGGCTTGACCGATGACCCTCATGCTCAGGGACGTATCCCGCACATTCACTACGGAAAAAGGTGAGACGATCGAGGCGCTCTCCCGCATCTCCCTTGAGGTCCGGGACCAGGAGTTCATCTGCATCCTTGGCCCATCGGGGTGCGGGAAGACCACGATCCTCCGCATCATCGCCGGGCTCGAATCTGCGACATCGGGAACCATCTCCATAAATGGCACGACGATAACGCAACCCAGCCCCCAGATGGCCATGATCTTCCAGGAGTATTCGCTGTATCCGTGGCGGAATGTGCAGGACAACGTGACGCTCGGGCTCGAACTCAGGGGCATGAAAAAGGCTGAGCGGGAAGAGAGAGCAAAGAATTATCTCGAACTTATGGGACTCAAAGGTTTCGAACACAGCTTTCCCTACGAATTGTCCGGAGGTATGCGGCAACGGGTCGCCGTTGCCCGGGCGCTTGCCATCGATCCTTCGATCCTCCTGATGGACGAACCCTTCGGGGCGCTCGATGCCCAGACCCGGAACCGGATGCAGCACGAATTGCTCCATATCTGGCAGAAGACGAAGAAGACAATCCTGTTTGTCACGCATAGCGTCGATGAAGCGGTATTTCTTGCTGATCGTATCGTCGTCCTGACCCGCCGCCCCGGGACGATACGGGAGATCGTCACCGTTCCCGGGGAAAGACCCCGTGAACGTACAGGAGAACCCTTCGTCCGGATCCGCCGTCACCTCCTTGACATGATCAACGAGGAATCGGGAGCTGTCCAGTAAGATTTAATACCCTCCATCTCCATTTTATAAAAGCAGTTTGTGAAGCGTACAGGCATCAATATCTGAGCATTTTCTGGTATTTTTGCCCGCTTTTGACAATATATCACAGGAGTAGGACGCGATGGTTAGAAAACCGGCAAAGATGTACAGGGAAGTTGCCAAGAAGGCCTATACACGGCGCGAATACATGGGCGGTGTTCCCGGGAGCAAGATTGTTCAGTTCGAGATGGGCAACCTCTCGCAGGAATTCCCGACAGAAGTTGACCTGATTGTCGAAGAGGCATGCCAGATCCGGCACAGCGCCCTCGAGGCCGCCCGCATCACCGCCAACCGCCGGTTGATGAAGGATGTCGGCAGGTCCAACTTCCACTTCAAGGTACGTGTCTTCCCCCACCATGTCCTGCGCGAGAACAAGCAGGCAACCGGTGCGGGTGCGGACCGTGTGTCTGAAGGTATGCGCCTTGCGTTCGGCAAAGCAGTCGGGACTGCAGCCCGGGTTACCCCCGGCCAGAAGATCCTGACCGTCTACTCCACGCCCCAGTATCTTGAGAAGATCAAGGATGCACTCCGCCATGCAGGCCACAAGCTTCCGACCCCCTCGCACCTGAAAGTGAGCGTCATCAAGGTCAGCGGAAGGATCGTCGCGGCACCGAAGCTTGTCGGTGAAAAGGTTGTTGCAGCACCTGTTGTTGTTGAAGAGGCAGCAGCTGCTGAGCCCGTGAAAGGAGCAGCGCCGGCGAAGGGTGGCAAGGACGCAGCAAAAGGCGCGGCACCGGCAAAGGGTGGCAAGGAAGCAGCACCAGCAAAGGGAGCAGCACCTGCCAAGGCCGATGAGAAGAAAGGCGCAGCACCCGCAAAGGGTGGCAAGAAGTAATTTTTTTCTTCTCTCTTTTCTCTCTTATACGCTTTTTCGTTTTCTCATTCCCGTTCAGGCTTTGTTCCCTGATAACTTTCCGGCCTGGCATTCTTTGCCAGCCGGAGATTTTACCGGTTCTGTTATGATGGGAAGGGGGTTACCTGTCAACCCCCCCACGCGTGCCGGAAATGGTATGGCCGGGTGCGGTACCTGACGCTTTCCGGAACGTGGCGTTTCGTCGGGAAATATCGCTGAAGTACGGACTTGGGCCGGAACTGAATGAGAGGGGGGTTGGCAGGTAACCCCCCACCGTTTTATTTTCAAATCGTATTTGACCCCCCCCTTTCCATTCAAACCGTTACCGCCAGGTTGCAATGCCCATGAAGGCTATTGGGTTGTGGTGGTTCCGGAGAGCACCCGGCCAACACTCTCTGGAATGCCTCACCCCCAATATGCAACACTTCCACTAAACTTCCATAATTAGGTCTTTCGCACATCGCTCTGCCCTCTCTTGCGTACACCTATATATTATTCCATAGTGCTCATGTGTACATAATGAAGGACAATTCCCCGCTGTACGCTGCGCTTGCCGGGGCAACGTTCCAGGCATTCCGCGAAGCAGCCATCTCGCTCCCGCCCGATGTACTCCGGGTGATCGACCGGGCTGCTGCTGCCGAGACAAACCCGGTTGCCCGCGGCGAGTTTGCCAATATTCTGAAAAATGTCAAAGCCGCAGGGGAGCTTGGCGTGCCGCTCTGCCAAGATACCGGCGTCCCTGTCGTTTACCTCACTCTTCCTCCCGACGTCCCGCTCACGCAGGGCCTCTATGATGCGGTGGCCGAAGGGTGCCGGATAGCAACAAAGAAGGTGCCGCTCCGTCCCAATGTCGTCGATCCCCTCACCCGCCATAATACCGGGGACAATACCGGCCCCGGGATGCCGGCAATCCATGTCCGGCCAGGAGAGCGTTTCACGGTGACCGTCCTCCCCAAGGGCGCCGGGGCGGAGAACAGCTCCCGGATCGCCATGCTCCTCCCCTCTCACGTATATGGTATCGAAGGTTTTGTCGTAGAGACGATGCTGCATGCCGAGGGGAAGCCATGCCCCCCTGTCTTTCTCGGGGTCGGGATAGGGGGGACGTTCGATCTTGCGGCATCGCTCGCGAAGGAAGCGCTCCTCCTGCCGGTCGATACGATGACACTGTTTGAGCAGCAGATCTGCGATTCGGTCAATAAGCTTGGTATCGGCCCTATGGGGCAGGGTGGTGATACTACAGCTCTCGCGGTGAAGGTGAAGACTGCAGGTTGCCACACCGCCTCACTACCCGTGGCGGTAAATGTCCAGTGCTGGGCGAACCGGCACGCGACCCGGGAGGTGCAGTGGTGACGCAGGGACCCATCCAGCTTCGCACGCCTCTCGGGGAGGAAGTCCTTGTGCTCCGGGCCGGCGATCACGTGGAGCTCTCCGGCATCGTCTATACGGCACGGGACGAAGCACACCTGCGGATGCAGAAAGAGGGGATACCGTTCGATCCCAAAGGGGCGGTGATTTACCACTGCGGTCCCGTGGTGAAGGACAACCGGGTCCTTGCTGCCGGGCCGACAACATCAGCGCGGATGAATGAGCTCTCGGGGTTCCTGCTCGACAGGGGAGTGCGGGGACTGATCGGGAAAGGCGGGATGGGGTCTCTTGTCCGCGAACAGCTCCGGGGCAGGGGCGTGTATTTCGCTTTCACGGGCGGGTGTGCGGCCCTTGCCTCCTCTCACATGACCCTTAAAGGGGTCTTTTTTGAGGATCTCGGCATGGCCGAGGCGGTCTGGGTGATAGCGCTCGACCGGCTCCCGCTCGTTGTGGGAATTGACTCGGACGGCAATGACATTTTCGAGTCCGTGCGGCGCCATGCAGGTGAAGTATTCGAGGAGTACTATCAAAAAAAGGCCGGACCTGAAGCATGCGATAAACAAATAGGTTTTTTCACCTCAAGGGAAAAGTAGTACGACAGGACAAAATCTCACATGAAACTCGCCATCGACGAGACCCGGTGCAAAGGGTGCAATCTCTGTACAAAGGTCTGCCCGTACAAGATCTTCAGGGAGGGGAAAAAGCCCAATCGCCGGGGTATTGTTGTACCTGAACTTGACCGTCCTGAGCGCTGTACGAACTGCCGGCTGAGGAACCTCTACGGGCGGCAGCTCTGCGGCGTCTGCCAGCTCACCTGCCCGGACCAGGCGATCCACTGGGATGAGGAAGAACCGTATGAACCAAGAAAGGTGGCGATCGAATATTGACGCGGACTGAATTTTGGCAGGGAAATACTGCCTGTGCAGAAGGGGCGCTTGCGGCTGGCTGCCGCTTTTTCGGGGGATACCCGATCACCCCATCCACGGAAGTTGCCGAACACATGGCGGCAAAACTCCCGAAGATGAACGGGGTCTTCATCCAGATGGAGGACGAGATCGCGGGGATCGCCTCGGTAATCGGTGCATCGTGGACGGGAATGCGGGCCATGACTGCAACGAGCGGCCCGGGTTTCTCCCTTATGATGGAGAATATCGGCTATGCTGCCATGACCGAGACCCCCTGCGTGATCGTGAATGTCCAGCGGGGCGGCCCCTCCACCGGCCAGCCCACGATGGCTGCCCAGGGAGATATGATGCAGTGCCGGTTCGGTTCACACGGGGACTATTCAATCATAGCGCTCTGCCCGGCGAGTGTCCAGGAGATGTTTGAGCTCACGGCAAAGGCGTTCAACCTCGCCGACCGGTTCCGGGTCCCGGTCTTCCTGATGGCCGACGAAGTGATCGGGCACATGCGGGAGAAGATTACCATCCCCGATACCGTTGAGCAGGTCCCCCGCAGGGAGCTTGTAAAAGGAACACTGCCTTTCAAGCCGGAAAGCAATCTCGTTCCCGGGTTCCCGCAGTTTGGCAAAGGGTTTGGTGTCCACGTGACCGGGCTCACCCATGACGAGCGCGGCTACCCGTGCGCCACCAACCCGAAGCTCCATGCAAACCTTGTCCAGCGTCTGGTTGATAAGGTTGAACTGTCCCGTCACGACATTGCGGACTATGATGTAATCAATCCGGACGCAGAACAGGTCTTCATCGCATATGGCGCTCCCGTTCGCACGGTGCAGCAGGTGATCCACGACAACCAGGATCAGGATGCAGGGCTCCTGCGGCTCCGGATCGTCTGGCCTTTCCCGGAAAACGCGCTTAAGGAGTTCGGGAATGCCCGAAGGTTCCTCGTTCCGGAGATGAACCTCGGACAGGTAGCACGGGAGATCGAACGGCATGCAGAGGTGCCGGTTATCAGCCTGCCCAAACTGGGCGGGGAACTCCACACACCCTCCGAACTCAAAGCAGCACTGGAGGCAAGGGGATGAGCTTCGATGACTGGTACCGGCAGGACCGGCTCCCCCATATCTATTGTGCGGGCTGCGGCAACGGCACGATCATCAACTGCACGCTGGCTGCGGTCGACCAGGTAGGCTGGACGAAAGAGGAGACCGTTTTTGTCTCCGGTATCGGGTGCTCTTCCCGGGCACCGGGATACATAGTGACCGACTCGCTCCACACTACGCATGGCAGGGCTATCGCCTTTGCAACAGGTGTGAAAATGGCAAACAGGGATCTCAATGTTGTCGTGTTCACCGGGGATGGCGACCTGGCGGCAATTGGCGGCAACCACTTCATCCATGCCTGCCGGCGCAATATCGATCTCACGGTGGTCTGCATGAACAACCAGATCTATGGTATGACCGGTGGGCAGGGCAGCCCGACGACCCCGAAAGGGTGCCTCTCGTCTACTACCCCGTACGGCTGCGTGGAAGCTCCGTTCGATCTCTGCGAGCTGGCGATCGCGGCAGGGGCGAACTATGTCTCGCGCTGGACCTCGTATCACGTGAAAGAACTCGAGAAAGCGGTGAAGGTGGGTCTCGAGACTCCGGGTTTCTCCTTTATCGAGGCACTGGTCCAGTGCCCTACCGCCTTTGGCCGCAGGAACAAGTTCAAACAGGTAGCCGACCACGTGGAATACCTGCGGGCACATTCCATACTGAAAGCGAAACGCGACCGGATGCTGGAGCAGGGCGAGACGGTTCCGGACGATATGTATGTCGTCGGGGAGCTGGCCCGGCGGAACCGGCCGGCTCTTGGGGTGAAATCATGAGGAATGAGGTTCGGTTCTCGGGCTTTGGCGGCCAGGGAATCATCCTCTCGGCGGTTATCCTCGGGCGGGCTGCGGTGATGTACGACAACAAGTACGCCGTCCAGACGCAGGTCTACGGGCCGGAGGCCCGGGGCGGGGCGTCGATGAGCGCGGTGATCATTGACGACGCACCAATCCTGTACCCGAAAGTTGCTGTTCCCGGCATCTACGTGATCATGTCGCAGGAAGGGTTCGAGAAGTACGGTGCGGATGCAGTGAACCCGGCAGTGATGCTGGTTGATTCAACGCTCGTCCACTCCCGTCCTGCATGCCGGTGCATCGAGATCCCGGCAACGAAGGAAGCAAAGGCCACTCTCGGCAGGGATATTGTCGCCAATATCGTGATGCTCGGGGCACTTGTCAGATCGACCCATGTCGTAAGCGAGACTGCACTGGAGAAAGCGATCCTCGATTCCGTGCCCAGGGGGACCGAGGACCTCAACATCAGGGCAATGAAAAAAGGCATTGAACTTGCAGCAGGGATATCACCATGAAATTACGGGAATACGAGGCAAAGAAGGTGCTCCGGGAGTACGGGATTCCCGTTCCGGCCGGTTCTCTCCTGACCTCTGCAGGAGACCTTGCACAGCACCTGGACGAACTCGGGGACGCGTTTGTGCTCAAGGCGCAGGTGGATGTCGGCGGCAGGGGAAAGGCCGGCGGTATCCTGATGGCAGACAAAAAAACAGGCACCGCCACGGCAGTGGAACTCTTTAAAAAAGAGATCAAAGGGCTTCCCGTAAAGGAAGTCCTTGCCGAGCAGCGTCTCGCAATCCAGCACGAATATTATCTCTCGATCACGGTCGATCGTTCGACAAAACAGCTGCTTATCCTTTTCACGGAAGCCGGTGGAGTGGAGATCGAGGTCACGGCCCGGGAACACCCCGAATTGATCAGGAAAGTGGTGGCAAACCCGCTCATGCACGACCTTCCACCGTTCATGCTCCGCGAACTGATCGGAACTGCGCCAAAAGAGATCGGGCAGATCATCAGCAAACTCTACCGGGTCTTCCTCGAAAAGGATGCGCTCCTTGCCGAGATCAACCCGCTCGTTACCACGCCGCAGGGTGTCTTTGCAGCCGACGCGAAGATCATAGTTGACGATAATGCACTCGGCCGTCAGGGAATTTCCGTCAACAGCGATCTCACCGAGCGGGAGCGGGACGCGGAGAAATATGGCTTCTCGTTTGTCGAGCTTGACGGTACGATCGGAGTAATTGGTAACGGTGCAGGACTCACGATGGCAACCCTCGACCTGATAGAATATTACGGGGGGAAAGCAGCGAATTTCCTCGATGTCGGTGGCGGCGCCGAGAGCGAGCGCGTGATGCACGCGGTCCGGCTCGTGGCAAGTGTTCCTACCGTTAAGGTTATCGTCGTGAACCTGCTGGGAGGGATCACGAAGTGCGATGAGGTGGCAAAAGGGATTATCGCTGCAGGCATTTCGCAAAAGGTGATCGTCCGGCTTGCCGGGACCAATGAGGCAGAGGGGCGCCGGCTCCTTGAGGAGGGTGGTTACGAGATGCTTGACACAATGGATCTCGTCGTGAAAAAAGCCGTGGCGGTGACCGCATGATCTACGGTGACAGGAATACCGGTATCCTTGTCCAGGGTGCGACCGGGAAACAGGGAGAGTTCCACATCGGCCTGATGAATGCCTATGCGCAGAAAGTCGGTGGCAGGGGAGTTGTGGCAGGCGTTACGCCGGGCAAAGGCGGGCAGCAGGTCCATGGTGTCCCGGTCTTCAACACCGTGAAGGACGCAATGAAGGAGCACGACATCGGAGCCGCCGTCATTTTCGTGCCGGCAGGTGCAGCAGCGGATGCGATCATGGAAGAGGCCAGTGCCGGTATCGGAACGATCGTCTGCATTACCGAGCATATCCCCGTTCATGATACCATGAAAGCGCTGGCGTATGCAAAGATGGAAGGCGTACAGGTAATCGGTCCTAACTGTCCCGGGCTCTTATCTCCGGGTGAGGTGAAGATGGGAATCATGCCGGCAGGCCTGTTCTCCCGCGGGAATGTGGGGGTGATCTCCCGCTCGGGGACGCTTACGTACGAGGTCGTGGACGAGCTGACCCGGGCCGGCATCGGGCAGAGTACCGTCGTAGGTATCGGTGGTGACCCGGTGATCGGCCAGACCTTTATGGATGTACTGGAACGGTTTGAGAGCGATCCCCGGACAAAGGCCGTCGTCCTGATCGGTGAGGTAGGTGGAAACCTCGAAGAAGAAGGTGCAAAGTCGACCGATATCCCCATCGTTTCGTATATTGCCGGGGTGTCGGCACCGCCGGACAAACGTATGGGCCACGCTGGTGCAATCGTTGAGGGTGGCGAAGGAGATGCCCGTTCGAAGATCGCCCGGCTCAGGAAGCACGGTGTTCCGGTTGCATCCCGGGTGTCGGAGATACCTGGGATGGTGCGGGAACTGTTCAGCTGCCATTGCTGAATGTTCTCCGGGATCTTTTTTCCTGTTGTGCTTTTCATAGGATCGATGTTCAGCATGTCCGCGTTCCCTGGGCCCAATGCTGCCACCCGATTTTACATGAAAACTCCTTACGGAGCCACCGTTCAGATCAATTTCCGGGTGGCCGGCCCGTATTAAAACCAAAAACAGACCGGGGCAAGGGTCTCATCTTCCTTGTCCTGTTTTGACGTTTTGCTTCTCCAGTGATGAGGAACAATAAAAACACGATCGCCGGCCTGCGGAAGCAGTGAGGAATTTCCTGCAGGCGAACTACTGCGGCTGAATCAATTCTGCGGTATTTAAGACCCATGCAGGACGATTAGATCTGACCTCCCGGCGGGCTTGTCCACAAGCTTCGGGAACGATCCGCCGGACCCCCGGTAACACGGAACCGGAACTATATATTGCTGAAGATGGACCCATGAACATCCAGTTTACCCCGCTCGTTGTCCTCATGCTGGTATCGGGAACAGTATCAGCTGCGCTCACGATCATCGGCTGGCGCAACCGTACAAACCCGATCTCGCAGCCATTCATCCTGCTGATGGCCGCAGAGACGGTCTGGATATTCGGGTATGCCATGGAGATGATGAGCACCCGGCTCTCAACCGTCCTCCTCCTCAATAACATTGAATATCCCGCCCTGCTCACCGTGCCGGTTGCCTGGTTCTTTATTGTAATGTGCTATACCGGGCGGGAACAGTACCTGACCCGCAGGTCAGTACCGCTGTTCTTCATTGTTCCTGCGCTGGTCTATCTCATGGTACTTACAAATCAGTACCATTATCTGTATTATTCCGGTTTCCATGCGGAAACTGTCAATGGTTCAGTCATCTGGATATACGAACATGGACCGCTCTTCTGGATTACCATCGCGTATTGCTATGCGATCGCCCTGGTTGCACTTACCCTCGCAGGCGGAAGGCTCTTTGGCCAGAATAAGCTTTACCGGAACCAGACCATTCTCCTTTTCTGTGCTGCGGTCATCCCCGCGTTATGCAACATGGCTTACGTCTTCCGGTTCGCCCCGTTCCCGGATTATGACCTGACCCCCATCGCATTCCTGATCGCCGGGATTATCCTGGCTGTCGGCATTCTCCGTTACCGGCTCTTCTCCGCAGTTCCGGTAGCCTATTCCCGGGTATTTGCCACCATGCGCGACGGAGTGATCGTTGTCGACAGGCAATATTGTATCATCGACATCAATCCGGCTGCAGAACGAATCACCGGGTTCAGCTCCCATGTCGCAGTCGGACTGGACATTACTGATCTGGTACCCCTGCTCAAAGAAGTCGGTGGTAGTGCTGCCAGTGGTGGGGAACGGCGGGCCGAGATCCACCTCCCCTACGACGGATACCCCCATTATTTCGATATTCTTTTTACACCTATGGATAATTCTGGTGCCGGCTCATCGGGATATCTCTGCCTGTTCCGGGACGTGACTGAACGCAAACAGGCAGAACTGGCACTTGCCAGTGCGAACAGGAATATCAGCCTCCTGACAAGTATCACCCGGCACGACCTCAACAACAAGCTGATGGCAGTCCGCAGTTATATCGAGCTGATCCGTGAACTGGCAACAGACCCGATCCAAAAAGAGTACCTGGATCTTGAAGAGCGGGCCGTTCAGGCAATGCGGGAACAGATCGAATTTACCCGTGAGTACCAGCAGCTCGGTGTGGAATCTCCCGTGTGGCAGGATGTGAATGCCTTGATCAGAAGGGCACTGGCCCAGCTGGACCTGAACACGATAAGGCTGGAGAACAATACCGGGAGCTTTGAGGTTTTTGCAGATCCCATGCTGGAGAAAGTATTCTACAATCTCTTCGACAATGCTATGAGGTATGGAGGCGACCAGATGACCACCCTGAACATTTCTTCCAGTCCGGACGGAAACGAGATGGTCTTGGTTGTCGGGGATGACGGAGCCGGTATCCCGGCTGCGGAAAGGACCCGGTTGTTTGAGCGTGGATTTGGCAGGAACACCGGCCTTGGTTTGTTCCTCTCGCGTGAGATCCTTGCTATCACAAATATTACGATCAACGAGACCGGCATGGGGAGGGGGGCACGGTTCGAGATCCGGGTGCCTATGGCGAATTACCGGCATCACAAAGCGGAAAACTGATCCGGCCGCTAAACGACACTTCCTTTTTTTCTGCCCGTAAGTACATGTACCTCCCCAGGACAGGCACGGTTACCTATGTGCAGATGTGCACAGGGCCAGTCCAACCGGTGCCCGGATCCTGCCAGTCTATCCGGTTCTGGCGATCCCCGTTGAGGGAATTGTTATACGGATCGCAGGCCAAAGCATATGACGCACACATCCATGTCCGCCCCGCAGTTTTTCCCTATCCCCGATGAAATCCGGGCACTTGCGAACGAAGCAGTACGCCGGAGCGGAGCAGGTCTGCCATTCGAGCGGGATGGCGTACGGGTAACTGAAGAGCTGGTTGCGGTAGCACTGGAATGCCTCAACGCAGAGTTCTCCAAAACCCTGCCGATCCTGGCACCGGCAGCAATTACCGATCCTGTCTCGTCAGGTCTTGACCGGTCTCTCGAAGGGCGGCTTAATACCGATGGGCGCCCACTCGCACCATCCATCGCCGAGATTTTCTGTCGTGCAGGTATTGCCGAGAAAACAGATGTGCTGGATCGCAGTTCCCACAGCAAAGTACGGGGAATACGGCTGCTGCAGGAATGGACCTGGCATAGTGCATCTGTTCCCGTGAAGACGGTCAGGACCGTTACGGATATGGGTCCCGGTTCGCTGTCTGCATCCTGGATGAACCTCTGTCCGGTCTGCAGGGCCGGCACAATGAACCGGGTGTCAGGCAGGCAACTCTTCGGTCTGCCCCATATCGAATATTATATTGAATGCATGTCATGCGGGGCCAAATTCATACCTGCGGGTGATGAATTCCGGCTCGTCTCCATCTCAACAATCCGCGATCCGATCTGGAAGAGTAACCTCGAGAAGACATATTCCCCGGAGATCTGGTCAGCCATCGCCCATAACCCGGGGAGGCAGAAGCCACGGGTGCAGGCGAGATCGTCACAGCCTGCAAGCGGGGAAGACGGGAAAAAGATAAAATCCGGCGTCTTTGTTACCCTTAAAGATGGCTCCATCGCGGTCCAGTGCGGCCAGAGGACCCTCTACTTCAAACCCGTGAAGCTGGTTGTCGCCGGTACCGTGAAAAGCGGCTCGTTTTCTTGGGCCCAGCAACTCCTGAAAGACGTGCTGGAGACACCGCCTTACCGGCACCTGAAGGATGAGATGATTATACGGTATCCCCACTATCTCCCCCTCCGGATCGGACTGTTCTTGTGGGAACGTAAGGAACGCCATGATCCGTTCTACCGGGCATTTCTCAACCCCTACGGCGATGAAAAGTTCGGAACCTTCCGGATGAAGGATTGTGATGAAGCCTCAAAGAAGGGGGTATTCCTGGTAATTTCCGCGGGGGAGATCATTTACGGCGGCAGCTGCCACGACAATTTCGGGAAGCTGATCAGTGAACATTTCGGTCGTATCTCTTCCCAGGACTGTTACCTCGACGGGGACGGTACCCGCTGCAGGATTAACAGCCTGCTGGCAGCAAAAAAACCCGACACCGGCATCTACATACACTGCATATCAAACGATGAGGAGCGCGTGCAGGTTGCAGAAACACTGGGTGTCCTGTGACATGAACTGCAGCCCGGCCCGACGTAGTACCACAATCCGGTACAATGGATTCCGATCAGAGAATTTTTCTTATCTTATGAGAACATTATAGTTATCCAATCCGGATACCGTGGAACGGAGCTCACCAGATGAAATGCCCTCACTGTGGGATGAATATACGGGATGAAGCCGTCGAGTGCATGTATTGTGGCGGTGCAATAGCCCGGCGGCAGGAAAAATCCGCTGCCGGTACGGGCAGGTCTGCTGTACCGGGAGACAGCATTCCTCAAAGAGGTGCATCACGTGCCCGGAACCCTGCAGATGAGCCCGAGCCGGACGGGGATGAAGAAGAAGGCGGGCTCTCCGCGTACCTCCAGCCCGGGGAACAGGTACTTATCGGATCCCTGAATGTCTCGGTCAAGAAATTTTTTTTCCATGCATACCTGACCGATCGCCGCATCTTTTTAATTGACACCCAGGAGAAGAAACTCAAAGTCACCGCAAAAGATGTGGCCAGGGATACGCTTGCCGGAAGTATCGTCGAGTTTTCAGAGAACTCCGATCCTGTGCTCGTGCTGTCAATCCGTTCCCAGGATGATGAGATCAAGACCATGAAACTGGTCTTTGTCCAGAACGGTATGGACCGTGCCGGTGAGATAGATGAATGGATTGCGTTGCTCCATGAAGAAGACCGGCCAAAAAAATCCTCCCCCCGACGGCCTGCTCCGGAACCTGAGGAAGAAGAACCCGTGACCTCCCGGCCTCCGGCAAAGCCAGTCCAGAGGCAGGAACTCCAGCCGGCACGAAAACCTCTCAAAGACCATGAAAAGCAACCCCCGGTAAAACGACTCCTCTCCGCGTATAAGATCCCTGAGGAAGAGCCGGAGCCCGAACCAGAACCCGAACCTGAGGTCATAACCCCGCCCCGGAGAACGCAGATAAGGCAGGTTGCAGAGCCGGTGAAACGCCAGATTGTGACTTCTGATTATAACCGGGAAATCACCCATGCACCGGAAACTGTGGCCCCCTCGGTCAGGAAACCGGAAGTCCAGTCGGCGATGAAAGTTGCCATGAAGGGGGCCCTTAAGCCCCTTGGCCAACCCCAGCAGCAACCCGTCCGGACTGTGCAGGAACCTCCGCGACGGGTTGTGCAGGAAGTGGAACCTGAACCCGAATTCGTATCCTCCCCACGCCGTCCGGTTGTCCAGGAGACCGTAAAGGAATCCGTGGTACCTGAGGAACCCCCGGCGGATACGCCTCAGTTCTGTCACAATTGCGGTAAGAAACTCCCCAATTCGGCAAATTTCTGCCCGGGGTGCGGTACGAAACTGAACCAGGGCAGGACCCTGCCGCACTCCCGGCAGCATGCACCTGTGCCGGATAAACGTGCTACGCGAACCGATCCTCCGGGGCATGAACACCGGATTCTTCCTGATGCTCCCGATGACGAGGAACTTGAGGATGAGAAGCCTGTCCCGACCCGCCCGGCTGTGAAAAAGGCCCCCAAGGGTAGTGAAATGACGATCCTGCATAAATTCCTCAGACGATAATATTGTTAATTTCATTTTTTTGCCCTTGGAGAAATCATTACAAAGAGAAACGCTATCCAGGGGTTTCACCTCAGCCGCTGTGGCAACCGCTTAACAGGTAATTCCTGCAGCATCCAATGCGCAGGGGCCGTGAGAGAGGACAGGCACAGTCCCCTCCTCCCAAAAATATAATCCAATATTATTTGTTCCAACACAAGGATTTCTACAAGAGCACATTTTTTAATTTCTGATATGTATCACCCCATAATTCCTGGAACGGCAGTATGCATCCCGGTGTTTCTTTCCTTTCCCTCCGATGGATAATGTGATGCCTGACTATGTTCTGTCAGACGGTAAGCAAATGATACCCGGCGGTGAAAAAATCTCCCCTGGTAATAAAAAATGAGAGAATTATTGTGTAATTGGAAATTGTTATATGAACTCCAGTCCTTATACTAGTACGAAGTGTCACGAGGAAATACATGAAAAGAAATATCCAGATTGAAGCCTTGGACCAGATCCCCCTTGAAAAACAGCGCATAGAACTCGTTGAACGCAAATGCCTCGGCCACCCTGACAGCCTCGCAGATGGAATTGCCGAATCGATCAGCCAGGCCCTCTGCAAGGCCTACCTTGATGAATTCGGGTATGTCCTCCACCACAACACTGATCAGGGCGAAGTGGTTGCCGGAGAGTCCTGCCCGAAGTTCGGCGGCGGGAAGATGATACGCCCGATCTATGTGCTTCTCGATGGTCGTGCCACCCGCCAGTTCAATGGCATCACGATTCCGACCGATGCCGTAGCTGTCGAAGCTGCACACACATATCTTCACAAGATCCTCCCGGAACTCAACCTCAACCGCGATGTCATCGTTGACTGCCGCCTCGGTATCGGATCTACGGACCTGCGGGATGTTTTCAAGCCCAGCCAGGGCAGGGCCCCGCGCTCCAACGATACCTCGTTCGGTGTCGGGCACGCTCCCTTCTCGGAAGTTGAGACCATCATCAGGAATTCCGCTGATTTCATAGACACTAAACTGCGGAAGAAATACCCTGCAATCGGCCAGGATATCAAGATCATGGGCCTGCGGGACCGGGATACCATCACACTTACCGTCGCTTGTGCCATCGTCGACAAGTACTGTGCGGATATCCGCGAGTACCAGGAATACATGCAGCTCCTCAACGAGCAGATCACGGCCGTTGCAAAGAAGAGCACAAAGCGAAAGGTTGTTGTCCACGTAAACACTGCAGATGACATCAGGAAGAAGAGCGTCTTCATGACCGTAACGGGCACATCTGCCGAAATGGGCGATGATGGCTCCGTGGGTCGCGGCAACCGCTGCAACGGCCTCATCACCCCCAACCGCCCGATGAGCATGGAAGCCACCAGCGGCAAGAACCCGATCAACCATATCGGGAAGATCTACAATCTCCTGTCTTCACAGATCGCCCGTGAATGCGTGACAAAGATCGACGGGATCGAAGAAATGTACGTCCGGCTGCTCTCCCAGATCGGCAAACCGATAGACTACCCTCTTGTGGCAAGTATCCAGGTACTGCCAAAGCAGGGTATCGCGCTCAGGGAGATCAATGCGGATATCCTTGAGATCGTTGATGACCAGCTGGCCAATGTCACATCTGTCACCGAGAAGGTAATCGAAGGCAAACTCAGGACCTTCTGAAGCGAATATGGCTAAACCGGTAAAATCGTTACGGAAACCAGGGGAATCCGGCCCCCTCCCATTTTCTGAAGTTGTCCGGCTGGCAATCCCCAACAAGGGCAGGATCGCTGCCCCCATCATGGAACTCGTGGAGAAGAGCGGGCTTCATCTCGCCGAGACCGGAGAGCGGCGCCTGATCACCCGGACTCTCGATCCCCACGTCGAGATCCTGTTTGCCCGTCCGGTCGATATACCGGAATACGTAGCCACGGGAGCTGCGGATCTCGGTATCACGGGCCATGACATGGTAGTGGAACGGGAATCTGATGTGGAAGAACTGCTTGATCTCCAGTCCGGCAGGGCAAAACTTGTCCTTGCAGTCCATGAGGACTCCGGGATCACTTCCGTAAAGCAGCTGGAGGGCAAGAAGGTTGCAACGGAGTTCCCGGTGATCACCCGTACCTATTTCGCGCACCACGGTGTGAATGTCAATGTTGTGCTCGTTGGAGGGGCATGCGAGGCGACTCCGCATCTTGGAATTGCTGATGCGATTGTCGATCTCTCCAGTTCCGGCACTACCTTAAAGACCAACCGGCTCCGGGTGATTGATGACGTGCTCGTCACCTCCACCCACCTGATCGCAAACCGTGACTCACTCAGGACCAAGAAAGACAAAATCGATGAGATCCACCTCGCGCTTGAGAGCGTGATCCGGGCACGAGGCCAGTGTTACCTGATGATGAATGTGAAACGCACCTCTCTTGATACGGTGAAAAGCGTATTGCCCGGCCTCTCCGGGCCAACGGTGATGGATGTCGCTTCAGACGAGGGCCTGGTGGCGGTCCATGCGGTTGTGAACGAGGAACGGGTGTATGCGCTGATCAATGCCCTGAAACGAGCGGGGGCAAAAGACATCCTTGTCATGGGGATCCAACGGATGATCCGCTGATCATTATGAAGATCTTTCCGGCTGTTGACATCCTTGACGGGCGGTGTGTCCAGCTGGTGCAGGGAAAACGGGAGAGTGCAACCTCCTATGGCGATCCGCTTGCCTGCGCCACACGCTGGCTTGACGAGGGTGCAGATGCCCTCCACGTGGTCAACCTTGACGGAGCATTTGGCAATTCCGGAAAGAATGTAGATCTCATCACCCGGCTTGTCCGCAAAACCGGTGTAGAGATAGAACTTGGCGGGGGAATACGGTCCGTTGAAGATGCTGCCAGGTGGCTGGAGACCGGCGTTTCCCGGGTGATCATATCTACCCTTGCCACACAACGGCCGGCAAGTATCCGGGAACTGGCAGACCGGTTCGGGAATGCCCGGGTGATGGCAGGTGTTGATGCCAAAGGCGGACAAATTGCGGTGCATGGCTGGCAGGAGACTGCGGGTGATTATCTTGCCTGGGCAAAGAAGTTTGAAGGGCTTGGAGCCGGATCACTCCTCTATACGAATGTGGATGTTGAGGGCCTGCAGCAGGGAGTCCGGTTTGAACCGGTAAAGCGCCTGATCGATCATGTCGGTATTCCCGTCGTGGTAGCCGGGGGAGTCTCGGCCCGATCGGATGTAGCCGGGCTGAGGAATGCAGGCGCCTCTGGTGCCGTCCTCGGTTCGGCCCTGTACAGCGGGAAGATCAAACTGAAGGATGCACTGGAGGAAAGTCAATGAGAGTCGTGGAAGTCAAAAGGGAGACAAAAGAGACGAAGATCGCGATCAGTCTGAACCCGGACGGGACCGGGAAGATCTCGGTGGACAGCGGTGTGCCGTTCCTTGACCACATGCTTGCCGCGATGGCACGCCACGGGGGATTCGATCTCACCTGCACCGCGAAAGGCGACCTGCATGTTGACTGCCATCACACGGTCGAGGATATCGGGATTGTGCTCGGTGACACGATAAAACAGGTGATCGGTGACGGTGCAGGTATCCGTCGTTTTTCCCATGCAATCATCCCGATGGATGAATCTCTTGCGCAGGTTGCCCTTGATTGCGGTGGCAGAGGTTATCTTGTCTGGCACGGGTCGTTTGGCAACAAAGTCGTGGGAACCATCCCGACCGACATCTTCGAACATTTCTTCTATTCGCTCTGCACCCGGGCCGGCATCACGGCGCATATCACCTTCTCGGGAAAGAACGATCACCACCAGTGCGAGGCGGCATTCAAGGCATTCGGGATTGCCCTTGGCGAAGCGCTTTCCCTGACCGGGGACAAAAAGACAATCCGGAGCACGAAAGGGAAATTCTGAGCCCGGGTTCAAAGGTTTTAACTGCGCAGGACCGTTATACAATTAAAAAAATTGCTCTGTAGAAATCATTTTTTTCGAAGAGACGACGCCCCCCAACCCCCACGAGCCGAAGTGCCGCCACAGGCAGGCACTTCTTTTGCGGGGGAGACCGTAAGAATAATGGATGAAAAACAGACGGCTGATAATGGAAGAAACAACAATTACCTGAGAATTGTTAAGAGAAAAAGAGTTGATTAGTTGGACTTTGCTGCCAGGTCAACATCTTCTTTCTTGATCGTCTTTCTGCCAGCGTGCTCGGCAAGCTTGTTGGCTTCCTTGGTAAGCTGGGCGATGTACTTCTCTGCCTTTGCAACGAGTGCCTCTGCTGCATCGCTGCCTACTCTTTCGGCTCCGTTCTTCTTTGCAATCCTTACAACTGCTGCAATTGGTAAATCTGCCATACTGATTACCTCAAAAAGAAATCCCATTGGTATATATAAATACTTTTTGGGAAAATACTGCGGATTATTCAGTATTATGCTATTTGAGGGTTTGTTGCAAGCCAAGCGGAAATCGGGGTTCAGAATTTCGCAGAATATTTTTTAATCCCATTATATGCTTATTTGAGGAAAAAAGGGGATTTTTAAAGGTTTTATTTTATTCCAGCAAAGATGCTGCGAGCAATAGCGCATTCACATAATTTGGAGAGGCGCGCGAAGTATCCACGAAAATTCTGTTGATATTTACAACAGGCGCACCGTGTCCGTGCCCGCCTCCAAGGAACGTGAGAGTCCGGAAGACCAGGTTGCCGGAGATCCCATCCGGAGCGATGATCAGGCCGCACGTGTCAACAGCATCTTCGATCAGGATTTCGCAATGTACCGAACCGGAGAGTTTTGCAACAAGCTCCGCCTCTGCCATACTTGCATCCACCTGCTTATGGCGTCCGACATCTCCCAGCCGTCCCCCTGAAAGAATACCGGTCTTCCCGGGAAGCCCGAATTTTTTTGCAATTTCACGCCCTTTTTTTATCAGCTCAAGTTTTTCGGGAACCGTCCATCCCTCATCAACCCCTACGGGAGTGAGCAGGAATTTTTTCCCGGAAACCGTTTCCAGGAGGGCGATCCGTTCAAGGTGGTCCACCCCCTCAGCCTGTTTCAGTGCTTTTAACGTCGCATTGGCAGGGAGGGTGCCCCGTACGGCAGCATCGATCTTCCCTGAAACAAGATCATCGATCATTGCCTGTTCGGGGTGCGTATGCTCAATGATGTGGATTGTACTTTCATCGGGCTTTCTGGCAACGGTGCCGGGGCGGCAGTAACAGAATGTCGAAAACTTTCCTGCAACACAAAGAACGCTACCGATGACCTTTTCCGGGTCATCCGCTATCCCGATACCGATTCGCCTCAGCGCGGCTGGCATCCGACATCCTCTAGGGTCAGGTGCATGATCCCGTTATTGATGAAGTCAAAGACCTGCGTCTCATCGCCATCATACCGGATCCGGAGGGATCGCTCGTTGTCAACGGTCCCGATCACTTTTGCGGTCATTCCGACACCGGCAAAGAGGGTTGTGAGTTCCTGTATATGATCCGGGCTGGCAGTCAGGACGAATCCCATACCGGGATACATCTTCACCCACTGCTCGAACGTTATGTGATTATCAGCAAGATTGGGCCTGGGGATGAGGCTTAGATCGATCTCTGCTCCTTTTCCACTCACTTCCAGCAGCATACCGAGAGTCCCGATGATCCCCGGGTTGCTGATATCCTTGCCTGCGGTTACAAGATGCCTGTTTCCGATCATTTCCAGCAGGCCGATCTGGGCCCTGACCTGAGCCGGTGTCTTCATGGTGACAGAGTCCCAGTTGAGTGCGCAGGATGGATGGACGCGGCCATCCAGGTCGATTGCGGCGACTACGCAGTCGCCTTCCCGGGCAGTGTGACTGTAGATAATTGAATCCAACCGGGCCGCGCCGAGAATCGACACATCTATGACGCTGTACGGTGCATCCGGGTGAAGATGGCCGCCAACAATGGGGACACCGAACTGCGCCGACGCATCGTGCATTCCCTTTACTACCTGCTCGAGGGCTGTGGTCTTTGATACTGAAAAGATATCTACCATTGCGATAGGTCGCCCGCCCATAGCTGCTATGTCATGGATATTGACAAGGACCGAGCAGTAACCTGCCCAGTACGGATCGGCATCCATGAGCCTGCTCCAGATCCCGTCGGCAGCAAGAAGGAGCGCCTCGCCATTGTGCTCGATCACTGCTGCATCCTCGCCGAACGCGGCGACAACGTGAGGGGCATCTATCCGCAGGGCCTTGACCATCTCGCCAATGGCATTCTTGCGTTTGACGCCCTCGTATTCCCGGACTACTTTTGCAATTGTTTCTGTGGAGCAGCTGTGGACCACGACATCACCTGATATGACTTACGACTAATTTCTTCCGTATGCTAATTGCGTTTCATCAGAGATAATTTATTTGATATCCGGTCAACGTGTTGGTATGGACTGGGCAGAAAAATACCGCCCCGCACATCTCGCGGATATTGTCGGCAATACGACCGCGGTGCGGCAGATTGCGGAATGGGCGAAGAACTGGACGAACAAATCCCGCCCGCTCCTGATCTATGGCAAGCCCGGTATCGGGAAGACCTCCACGGCATTCGCGCTTGCAAACGACATGGACTGGGAAGTGATCGAGCTCAACGCAAGCGACCAGCGGACGGCTGCTGTCATTGAACGGATCGCCGGTGCAGGAAGCGTGACAGCAAGCCTGACCGGGGCCTCCCGGAAACTCGTGGTCCTCGACGAGGCGGACAATCTGCAGGGCACGGCGGACCGCGGGGGTGCAAAGGCGATCCTCGAGTGCATCAGGCATGCACAACAACCGATGATCCTGATCGCAAACGACCTGTACGGTATCTCGCCGGAAATTCGGGCACGGTGCGAACCTGTCCAGTACAAGGCACTTCCTGCCCGCTCTATTGCGCCCCGGCTCAAATTTCTCTGTGCAGCGGAAAAAATTGCGTGCAGCGAATCTGCGCTCCACGTGATTGCCGAGAGCGCGGAAGGCGACATCCGTTCTGCGGTCAATATGCTCTATGCCTCGGCAATCGGCAGGGACCGGCTGGACGATGGTCAGGTCCATACCTCGCAGAAAGATGAGCGGGCCTCCATCTTCTCCCTGATCACCGCACTGTTCGGAAAGGCATCCGATGAAGATCTGATGCGCCTTTCTTACGATGTGGACGATACCCCGGAGACCATCGAGCAGTGGGTCGAAGGCAGCATCCATGTGATCCCGGATAAAAATGCGGTGGCGCTGGCATATACACATCTCTCCCGTGCGGATGAATACCTCGGTTACACGTACCGGCGCCAGTACCACACCCTCTGGCGGTATGCAACGGCAATGATGCTCCTCGGAGTTGCAGACGCGGCGGGGGGGTGTGGCATACACAGCCGGATCATGCCTCCTGAACGATGGCAGAAGATGTCAACTGCAAAGAAGCAGAAGGCGATCCGGATTGCTACGCTGAACAAAATCTCTGCTATGATGCATGTCCCGCAGAACACCCTGCGGGAAAATTACCTGGAAACAGTCTCGATGCTTGTCAACGATGGCCCTGCCGTGTATGCGCGGGAACTGGCATTCGACACTGATCAGCTCAACTTTTTCCTCAATGACCGGGCCAGATCCGCAGAGGTAATCAAAGCCCTGGTGCAGGAAGATAAGGAAAAGGAATTGCAGACAAAACCAAAGAAGGAACAAAAGAAGGAACAAAAGAAAGATACGATAAAAAAAGAGGCGATCCCGGCACCCGCCGTCCAGGACGAGCCACCTGCACCAGCAGTTCCTTTTGAGGAGACTTACGGCCCCGCAACGGAACCCGAAGAGAAAAAACCCCCGTCACAGACCCAGTCAACCCTCTTTGACGGGTTCTGATCCCCGGTAATACCGGTGGAGGATCACCCCGCAGTCGATCTTCTCCCCCCCATCACCATATGATTCAAATCCCAGGTGACAGACGAGGAGATCGCAACCGATCTTTCCGGCGAGAGCAATCATAGGGGGGATCATCTCTTCGGCAGGACGGATCGCGTAGATCACACCGGTTCCCGCATAAAACGAGAGTTCGGGATCGAATATATCATCGATAGTAAAAACGATACCGGCAGGTACTTCTCTCCTGTGTATATCGGTACATCGGACGGGAACCCCGGCTGAATGGATCAGGAGTGCCGCGCCGGGGTTGTTCCCTATGCCTACTTCGACCGCGCTGGTATAGTGCTCCGAGATGTACTTCCCGACGCATGTCTCAATATGTTTATAGGAGCCCATTCCAACAGAATATAGCGATGCATGTCCATATTTTTTGGGATGCCCTCTCCCCGGCCGGTCTCCAGACGCCGGTCAGCCGCATGATCTCTTCTGTCCTCGGCGTTCAGTGTACGGTCACCGAGAACCACGTCAGGATGATGGGATATGTGGTCAGCAGGAAACAGATCGATGCACAGGCGCTGCTCGACAGCGTCCAGACCTATAAACACCATCACGGGATAGCAGAACCTGTCCTTCTTGTTGTCAACCAGGATCTCTTCCGGAACGGCAACAGTTTTGTCTTCGGCCTTGCCCGCCAGCAGGTAGGTGCAGCGGTCGTCTCTACCGCCCGTCTCGGCAATGAATATTACGGGCGGCAAAATAACGATGACGACCTGATCGACCGGATCACGAAGGAAGGTGCCCACGAGATCGGGCATCTCCTTGGCCTCGATCACTGCGAGAACAGGGAATGTATCATGTTCAAACCCGATACTCTCGACGAACTTGACCGCAAGAAGAAGATGCTCTGTCCGATCTGCCGGGAGCGTCTTACGGTAATACTTGCGGCCCGCTGAACCGGTCCGGTGTTCTTCACACCCGGGATCCTTTGTTCCATCTCTTCTGGTATTTTCCCGGATACCTGTAATGTATCCGGACGTGGTTACCGTATGTTCAGCACGCGCCTGTCGTTCATATCCACCGGAATGCCGGAATGGATAAGACCGTTGTATACACAAAGCCGATAAACCGGGACCGGCAAATAGTCCCGTATCCGATCCGTATGATCCCCGGCGGAGGGAGCAATGGGAAACTGCTGCATTATTGTCAGCCCGGCCAGTGCCGGACACGACCTTCCGTGTCACCCCGAGTGTAACGCCCGGCTCCTGGACGTACTTTCCGGTGTTCTTCCGGATATTCCCCGAAGAATCGCAGAGCCTGCATCTGACGAATCTGTACACCGGGTTCACACGCCGTATTACACTACCTGGCTCCGGCAGCGGTCTCTTGCTGCGGCAATCCCCGGCTGGCTCGATGCCGACACCTATGTGACACATGGCTCTTTTATTGCCGCCAGATATGCGGCCGGCGCCGCGATCATGGCCCTCGATTTCACCCTTGATGGTGAGCACGCATTTGCCCTCGTCAGGCCGCCCGGCCACCATGCCGGGCATGACCGGTTTATGGGTTTTTGTCTTTTCAACAATGCAGCGATCGCCGCTGCTCACGCCCTTGACTCCGTTGACCGGGTTGCCATCATAGACTGGGATGTCCACCACGGTAACGGGACCGAACATGCATTTTACGGTACTGACAGGGTACTGTACTGTTCAGTGCACCAGGAACATTTTTTCCCCTACAGTGGCAGGATTGAAGATTCCGGTACCGGGGCCGGCGCGGGATATACGATCAATGCTCCTCTTGCGGCCGGTGGGGGACGGGCAGAATTTGTGGCGGTATTCTCAGAACTGTTTGCCCCGGCGCTTGAGCGGTTCCGTCCTGATGCAGTGATCATATCGGCAGGGCAGGATACCCTTTTCGATGACCCGCTCGGGAATATGAACCTGCAACCGGATGATTTTCTCCTGCTGACCAGTGTTATCCTGGATGCCGTGGAATGCCCTCTTGCCCTGGTGCTTGAAGGAGGTTATGGCCTCTCCCACGGCGCGGCGGTTTCCAGCATTCTTGCAGCGCTTTCCTCTCCGGTGTCCCGGAATAATGAGGAAAAAAATAAACCTTGCCCCGGTACGGAACGAATGATTGCCGAAGTTAAAAAACGGATTCCCCTGTCCAGGTAAGGGATGGATTCACGTTACGGGAAGGATATCAATTTCCATCCTGCTGATCTTCTCATACGTTGCTTTCAGCTGGAGGATAGGCCAGAGCTCGTAGAGGAGGACGGTGACCGGTTCCCACATGGCTGCCCACCCGATGACGAGGAGTGCATTCGCGAGAATCTGGGGCAGGAGGGATTCCCCAAGCGATGAAAAGTACTGCCTGGCAAGCAGCGAGAGGGTGAGGAAAGGAAGGCCGATCAACAGGGTTGCCCTCCCGTGACGGATGCGGGCCCGGTATTTCCTGTCCGCGACAAGCATCTTGTACCGGAAATGGTTGTGGATTGCCGGGGCGATTTTCTGTGCCTGGTCCCCGTAAGCAATGTCTTTTGGGAGATAGATGATTATTTTGAATTCTGTCTTGGCAGGGAAATCCTTGACCGTCTCAACTATATACTGTTCTGCTGCAGGATCGAGCTCTTTCTCATGGAATGGTGCCGGATCGAATGAGTTGAAGAGCTGGATTATTGAGGTTAGTTTGATCTCGAGCAGGATCTTCCCGTCGACCTTCCGATACAGGGATTCAATATCATCCATGGACCTGTTCCATTGTCTTAATAGCCCGCGGAAGCGGATAAAACCCACGCGGAAAACTTATCCCATCGATCTCTGGCGGTTGATCGCTTCGAGCGCCTCTTTGATGATCTCCCGGGCCCCTTCGTTTTCCATCCTGTACAGGCGCTGGAGCGGGTGAAGCGCCCGGGCATCACCAATCATCCCAAGCGCCCATGCAGCTTTCAGCCTCACGCGTGCGTCGTCGTCCCAGAGCGTGCCGATCAGTTCCTCAACCGCATCGGTGTCGCCGATCCGGCCCAGCATCTCCGCCGCTTTCCACCGGGTACCTTCGTTGTCGTCAGAGAGGAGCGCGATGAAATGGGCAAGCCTCTCCCTGTACCCGGGGGATTCTTCTTCCGAACCGGCTGCCTGCGCCTGTTCTTCCGGAGAGACGGGCTCCTGGTCATCCATGAGTACAGGAACAGGCGTATCTACAAAAATATTGCGGATCTAAAAAGAAAGAAAAAGAGAACGTAGTTACTCTTTTTCCTTCACATAGAGGATCCCGTCGGGATCTTTATAATCGGTCTTGATAACGAGCGTGTTTGAGAGCCGGTTGAACATCCGGAGTTTGGTATTGGGCATCGCAAGCCATCCGACGAGGCAGTCGAGTGGCAGGATGAACGCCTTGCCGAAACTTTCGATCGCCGCGGTCTTGTAATGTATCTTTGTACCATCCCGGTTGACCACCCTGAGATTCATCACCATCTTGCCAATCGACTGTCCCCTGCCCTGGAATCCCTCCATGACCGTCCAGTAGGCAAAGAAGAACAGGGTCTGGAAGCCGAATTCGAATGGATCCCAGCGTGTAATATCCAGGTACTGCGGAATATTCCAGATCGGGAGAAATATGCCATGGACGATATTGAGGAAGAGGATGACCATGATGAAATCGATCAGCCATGCCCAGAACCTGGTGCTCCACCTGGCAAGGTAGAGGGTCTGGCCACGATCCTGGATGATAGGGGATGTATACTGTATACCTGACGATAGTACTTTTTGTTCCGGCGCCTGTTCCGGGTTCCCTTCAGGGACAGGTCCTGAATGTTCATCTGCCATTTCAGGATATCTGTTGTCTGCCGAAATGCATGAAGTTTACCCTTGTGCATTCACTGGCACATTCCGGATATACCGGGAACAAACTATTTCCCCCCGGAATCTATAACGTTAAAAAACAGTCCTGCATCGGATGATCAGGACGTTACGGAGTGAACGGTTGGGATGACAGATGCAGTCATAACCGAATTTTCAGGTACACGCAAGGGGACCATAGCGCGGTTCTACCAGTACGGGAATGGCGGCGTACGGGTGCTTGACGGTAAAAAGAACGTAAAGAGGCTTTACCTGTTCGATCCATCCGCGAACATAATGACGGAACGGGATCCGGCGGGACAGGATAAAATCCTCCGCAGGTTCGTTTTCGATCCGTACGGTATGCTGGAAGAGAGCTTTGCTTTCGGTGAGCGGCCCCGGACATTCCGCTACGAGGATGGGGCCCGGAGGATCGCCGTCCGGGAAGGCGGGGATTACGGTGCAGTGGGCAAGCTCTTCACGTTCGAAGGAGACGGGATCTCCGAGACCGCCTGGGGCCGGAACGGGGAGATCGAGCGGGTCTATGTCTTTGAATCCGGTGACGGTGCCATTACGGAACGCGCAGGAGGATGGTTTGGCAATGTAGACCGGACAATCGTCTTCGAGGGAATCCGCGCCTCGGTGTTCCGGGAGCCCGAATCATTCCTCCAGTTCCTGATGTTCACGGAATGGAGCGCCGGCGATCGTGAGGACGCCGTAAATGAACAGGTAGCAAAGATCCGGGATGGGGGGAATGGCGTGCCGGGCCGGAGCCCGTACGGGTATACCGGCTCACGCCCGGTTTCAGTGGATACCCGCGGGTCAACCGGACGTGACCCGCGGCCGCGTATGCCTTCCCGTTCCCCTGATGATTCCGGTATTGATTTTATCCCGGATGCGGATTCTCCCGGGACGGTTGCCCCGCGGGGGCCGGCCGCCTCCACCCGGCCCAGCCGCGAGATCTCCTTTGATGAACGCAGGCCGCGTGGCCGGAATGAGAGCGAACGGATGCCGGCAGGTAGGAGCGCCGAGATCTCCATTGCGGAACGGTTCGAAGGGGTCCGTGAGAAGGAGCAGCTTTCCCGCGGGAGGAGTGTCGAGATCCCTCTTGAGGAACGGTTTGGCGGGGCCCGGGAGAAGGAGCAGCTCTCCCGTGGGGGGAGTGTGGATATCCCGCTTGAAGACCGGTTCGAGAGTGCCCGGCGCGAACGGGAGAAGTTATCCAGGGGGAAGAGTGCCGATATCCCGTACAGTGAACGCCGGGGCGGCGGCGACCGGTAAAGATCACAATATTCTCCAAAAAAATCCTTGGGCTGGAACCGATACTCCTGAAGAGGAGGGAACAGTGCCTGTCCCCCCTCACCGCCCCAGCGCATTGCGATGCTGCAGGAATTACCTTTTAGGGGATACTACCGCGGCGGGGATGAAACCCCCCGGGAGCATTACTATTTTGTAATAAGTTCTCCAGAGCACATCAAAGCTATTCTTTCACGCCAGAGACGTGGATGATTGCCCCGGCCGGGACCCCGCCAATTGTCCGTTTCAAACAGAATCTCTTGACCGGAAGAGATCGCAGGGGTTTAACGGTCATGTTCCCGTAACCGGATGAAAAAAATGGTGTTTACTCATCGCACCGGAGTTTACCGGCCTTCCCGATATCCTCGAGTTCCTTCTCCTCGATGAAGATCGTCACCAGTTCTTTCTTCACGCCGAGGGTGCTTACCACCGTATCGGTAAATTCCTTAACGAGCCTGCGCTTCTGTTCGATCGAGATGCCTTTGCGGCTTTTCATGATAATGACTGGCATGATACACCTTACCCACATACTGGGGTGAGATGGTATTAACGAGCTGCGGTTGAACCGTTGTACTTGAAGGGTGGGATCCAACCCAACTACAGGGCTGAGCAGTGATTATCTGTGCGGATCGGCAACATTCCATGATTTCGTACTGAAAGACAGCATGGCAATACAATCTCCTCCGGTGATATTTTTCTGTCACCTTGCACTCGAAAAAGGCCTGAAAGCGTTGTATGTAGAGAAATTCGGTGACAATCCGGAAAAGACCCACAGCCTGATCTTCCTGGTTGAGACCCTCGGACTGGAATTACCACAAAAATATATGGATTCGTTGTTCGTTATCAATCGTATCGGGATTACCGGACGATATCCCCATAACCTTGATGTGGTTCTTGAACGATATACCAAAGAAAAGACAGAAAAGATCGTACACGAGACACAGGAGATTCTCACATGGTTGACTCACACGTCCTTGAAGCGGTAAATTTTTTTAGTTCCGTTGTAAAGGAAAACGGCGTTCATATCCACGATCTTATCCTCTTTGGATCTTCGGGAACGGGAATAACAACTCCGAACAGTGATATTGATATCGCAATAATCTCGAACGATTTTGCCGGCAGGGATATTTTTGAGCGGGCCCTCATGACAAAAGACGCGGAGATACAGACCGTCAGGAAATACCGCGTGGCCCTCGATGTGCTTACCCTGACGCCGGAAGAATACCGGGACCCGGCGTCTCTCATTGCAGGTGCGATCAGGAAAGGAATTGTTTTACCCACGGTTTCGTCAGTGTGAGACGAACCGGGATCTTCGCCCCTTGACGGAATCTGTTATCCCCAGGCACTCACTTTCCAATGCCGGCCGCGTGCGATGGGGTGGGACCGGGCCTGTACTGAATGGGCGGACCCACCCTCTCAGCGATTGACGAACCCGGAACCGGAGCGGGAAGGGAGCTGTCGTCAGGTGCCGGTATTGATGTGTCGGTCAGCCGGTGTGCGCATGCAGTTTTAATGGAGTTTTCACTGCCCGGATGATTGTACGGTACCTGCATCCCTGCATCAAAACAGGTGAAACAGGGTGTTGGACAGGAACGCATCCTTCTGGGTTTCCCTGACATACACGAGGTAATCATCGGGGACGAGCCCGGTGGTGTTCATGCGGTATGACCATGTGTTTTTCGATGACTGACCTGCCTGCACAACCGCGGTCCGCACGACAGGATCGTGCCAGGGGTCTTCACCGGGGGGAATCGCACGGAAATAATTTCCCCGGACTCTTGAGAGCGGCAGGAGGGGAAAATCCTGCGTACCATAGTCACCATTCTGTGATACGCAGGGAATCCCTGTGTAACACCGGTGATACACAAGCGGGCGTTGTGTACCAGATTTTTGATTTTGTGTTACACAAGAAAATCATCAGCCCATGTAACTGGCATGCTACAGGTGCGAAAGAAAGAAGGGCCGATTGCGGGAATTATTTCGTTTCCTCTTCATCCCGATGTAGTAATTTATGTAACGGGCATGTAACCGGGCGGAGCCCGGTTGCCAATCAAATATTGTGGGTTCACTGCACCCACAATTACACCCCCCCTTCGTACTTTTTCGTGAGATGACGGGGATTATCCTCCGGACCGCCCACTCTGGAGTCCCGCCCACCACACCGGGGGCGGGAACCCTCATATCCGGCTGGCAGGAGATTGGTCGGTCATGTTCACTCATCTCCCTTGTTTTCCGGAGTATCCTGTTGGCAGGATGACACCCCGAAGGGGAATCTTTTTCCGATACATGAGATAAAAAGGGACATCTCTCCCCCTTCACTTTCATGCCCCGAACTGAACTCCTTTAACTACCGGAGCTAATTGTCTGAGCACACGAACATGAAAGATATCCTCATCAAGGGTGCCCGCCAGCACAACCTCAAAAATATCAGCGTCACGATCCCCCGCGACCAGCTCGTCGTGATCACCGGGGTCTCCGGCTCCGGCAAATCGACACTCGCGTTCGATACCCTCTATGCCGAGGGGCAGCGCCGGTATGTCGAGTCCCTCTCCTCGTACGCCCGGCAGTTCCTCGGCATCATGCAGAAACCGGACGTGGACTCCATCGAGGGGCTCTCGCCTGCGATCTCCATCGAGCAGAAGACGACCTCCAAGAATCCCCGGTCCACGGTCGGGACCGTCACGGAGATCTACGATTACCTCCGGCTTCTCTATGCCCGGATCGGGACGCCGTTCTGTCCCGAGCACAATATCCCCATCGCGGCCCAGAGCCCGGACCGGATCGCCGAGCAGATCGCGGCCGAACACCCGGGCCAGGTCACGGTCCTCGCCCCCATAGTCCGGCAGAAGAAGGGGACGTACCAGCAGCTCCTCAAGGATCTCAACAAGGAAGGGTTCACCCGGGTCCGGGTCAACGGGAAGATCATCCGGACCGACGAGGAGATCAAGCTCGACCGGTACAAGATGCAGGACATCGAGATCGTGATCGACCGGCTCGATGCCTCGGACCGGTCCCGGCTTGCCGAGGCAGTCGAAAACTGCTTAAAGAAGTCCGGGGGGCTCGTGCTCGTTGCGGACGAAGAGGGGAAGGAGTCTACGTATTCGTCCCTGATGGCCTGCCCGGTCTGCGGGATCGCGTTCGAGGAACTCCAGCCCCGGATGTTCTCGTTCAACAGCCCGTTCGGGGCCTGCGAGGAGTGCCACGGGCTCGGGGTCAAGATGGAGTTCGACCCGGACCTGATCATCCCGGACAAGGACCGGTGCCTGGCCGACGGTGCCGTTGCCCCGTACCGCAACCCGATGGACGGGTTCCGGGGCCAGTACCTCGCGACCCTCGCGAAGAACTACGGCTTTTCGGCCCTCACGCCGATCAAGGATCTTACGGAAGAGCAGTACAATGCCCTGATGTACGGATCGGACCGGCGGATGAAGTTCTCGATGAGCATGAAAGGCGGCGATGCCGAGTGGTCGCACACCGGGGAATGGGAAGGTCTCCTCCCGCAGACCGCCCGGCTCTATGCCCAGACCCAGTCGGACTGGCGGAAACGCGAGCTCGAAGGCTACATGCGGGTCTCCCCCTGCCCGGCCTGTGAGGGGAAGCGGCTCAAGGAGAAGGTGCTCGCAGTCCGGATCGACGGGAAATCCATCATCGGTGTCACCGACATGCCGGTCTCGGGCAGCGCCGCCTGGTTCCGGACCCTGAAACTCACCGACAAGGAGCGGGAGATCGCCCGCCAGATCATCAAGGAGATCCAGTCCCGGCTCGACTTCCTGGAAAAAGTTGGCCTGGGATATCTCACGCTCTCCCGGAACGCCGGGACCCTCTCCGGCGGGGAAGCCCAGCGGATCCGGCTCGCCACCCAGATCGGCTCGAACCTGATGGGCGTCCTGTACGTCCTCGACGAGCCTTCCATCGGTCTCCACCAGCGCGACAACCGGAAACTGATCGAGACCCTCCGGACCCTCCGCGACCTCGGGAACACGGTGCTCGTGGTAGAGCACGACGAGGACATGATCCGGTCCGCAGAGCACGTCATCGACATGGGTCCCGGGGCCGGGATGCATGGCGGCGACGTGGTCGCGGAAGGGAACCCGAAGCAGATCGAGAAGAACAAAAAGTCCCTCACCGGCCAGTACCTCTCCGGCGCAAAGCAGATCGATGTACCAAAGACACGGAGGGCACCGAAACAGTACATCACGATCAAGGGCTGTAAGGAGAACAACCTCAAGAACATCACCGCGAAGTTCCCGATCGGCCTCCTCACGGTCGTCACCGGTGTCTCGGGCAGCGGGAAGTCGACTCTCGTGTACGAGACCCTGTACAAGGGCATGATGCAGATCATCAACAAGTCCCGGGAGCAGGCCGGGAAGCACGAGAAGATCGTCTTCGATGCCGAGATCGACAAGGTGATCGTCATCGACCAGTCCCCGATCGGGAAGACCCCCCGGTCCAACCCCGCCACCTACACGAAAGTCTTCGATGAGATCCGGACCGTTTTTGCCGGGACGAAGGAGGCGAAGATGCGGGGCTTTGCGCCGGGCCGGTTCTCCTTCAACATCCGGGGCGGGCGGTGCGAGGCGTGCGAAGGCGACGGCCTCATCAAGATCGAGATGAACTTCCTCCCCGATGTGTACATCGAGTGCGAGGAGTGCAAGGGCAAGCGGTACAACCGGGAGACGCTGGAGGTACTGTACAAGGGGAAGTCGATCGCCGATGTCCTCGATATGAGCGTAGAAGAGGCGATGAAGCACTTCGAGAACATCCCGTCCATCCGGACAAAACTCGAGACCCTGTCACGGGTCGGCCTCGACTACATCAAGCTCGGCCAGAGTTCGACCACCCTTTCGGGCGGCGAGGCGCAGCGGATCAAGCTCACCCGCGAGCTTGCGAAGCGCGCGACCGGCAGGACCCTCTACCTCCTGGACGAGCCGACGACCGGGCTCCACTTCGACGACACGAAGAAACTGATAAAGGTGCTCGACGATCTCGTGGAGAAGGGCAACACGGTGATCGTGATCGAGCACAACCTCGACGTGATCAAATCTGCCGACCACCTTATCGATATCGGGCCCGAGGGCGGCGATGCCGGCGGGGAGATCATCGCGACCGGGACGCCGGAGAAGGTTGCGGGGACGAAGGGGAGCTACACGGGCGAGTTCCTCAGGCCGGTGCTGAGCCGGTGATACCGGATCAAAAATCACTTTTTTATATTGAATACCTTTAATAGTAATAATCAGACTTTTCGCGAAGACGAAAACGGGAAAAGTCACGGACTCAAATCTTTCCTGGTGGAGAAATGACCGAAAAACGTTTCCTGGTTACTTACGCATCGCAGCTTGGATCAACGCCGGAGATCGCTTCAGAGATTGGCAACGGGCTGCGGAAGGCAGGGCATGCCGTGGATGTTGCCGACATGAAAGGCGTGATCTCGCTCGAAGCCTATGATGCAGTTATCATCGGCGTGCCCATCTATGCCGGGCCCCGGGGCCTGGGGGATATCGGCAATTTTGCCAAAAAGCGGTTCAGCGGAGAGCTTGCCCGGATGCCAGTCGCCATTTTTGCCGTTGGCCTCCTGTACGAGGGTATGAAATCTGATGCGGCCTACGTGACTGCCAATGTGGAAAAGGCAATCGCTCCCATCGTCCCCGTCTCCACAGTCCTGTTTGCCGGTACTATCGACCCTGGAAAACTCAGTTTCTGGCAGCGCTTTGCAAATATCAGCACGATCCCTTCGGCAGATTTCCAGGACTGGGATGCGATCCGGGCCTGGGCAAGGGGATTACCCGGACTGCTGAACGGGTGAGTTTTTTCACGACCTTATCAGATATACCGGCGGGTTTTTTAAAAAAAATTATCCAATAATTTCTACCAGGGGATCCCGGAAAAATTTCTCTGAAAAAAATAAAAAAATCACGGCAGGTTTTTTTAAAGAGGAAGGGACAGTGCCTGTCCCCCTCACCCCCCTGGGCCTGGCGATGCTGCGGGATTACCGTTCAGTAGGTTATTGCATTGGGGTTGCCACAGCGGCGGGGGTGAAACCCCCAAGAGCGTTACTCTTTGTAACGATTTTTAAAAGAGTAGTTCCTTACGATCCTCGGACGTGGTAACACCAGCCCTGAGGTGATCTTTACTCAAGGTACCCCGCCAGTACCTCCTCATAGAGGCGTTCCACATTCTCCTCTGTCCCGGGCATATCCGGAAAACCATGGAACTGATCTGTAAGACGGAGATCCGCGTCCAGGTCGATCCGGTGCTGAGCCTGTGCATGGAACCAGCCCCTCCGCTCATAATGCCCGGCAAGATATTCCTGCTCCGTCTGGCCCGGGGTAGGGATGAGCAGGGCACGCTGCTTTCCCAGTTCCGCAAGTTCCATCATCGTCGTGTACCCGGACCGGCAGATCACGCACTTCGCCCGGTTCATCAGGAGCTCTTTCTCTTCCGTTGATGCGTAGGGGATCACGGTGCATCTGCCGGAAATGACGGTGTCGTCACCGCTCCTCTCCGGGCTCCCGAGGAGCACGGCAATGGAACCGGGAAGTTCTCCTGCTGCCGGGAGCAGGATCTTCTCAAGCCGGGTCCGCTGGGGTTCCGGCCCGGAGATGAGGATCAGGTAATCGAGGTCTGCTGCCACATCCCTCCTGCGGGTGCTGGTCATGATGCCGGCATAATATGCGTGACTCCGGGAAGCACCGGTTTCCGCCCGGGAGAGTTTACCGGCAAGGGAGCACGGGCCCGGCGGGTTGTCGGGCACGATGATCCGGTCGTAGTTCGCGTGCAGGAAACTATTGAGGTAGACGCCGGCAAGCTCGAAGGGCCGGGCCATCGCCGGGAGATGGTAGCGGAGCTGGTGGGTGATGAAGATTGATGGGGTCCTGTCAGAATAGATACCGAACCGGTTGTCGCTGATGATGAGATCGAACTCATCCTCCGCAAGCAGGCCGGCAAGGTTCCTGTGCTCATCGGCAATCCCTTTGAGAAGGTACGGGAAGGATGCAACGAACTGCGCAAGGAAGAACCGGTTCGCACTGAACGGCACTGAGTAATCCGGGAATGGCCGGCAGGTACATGCAGGGAATTCCTGCTCCAGGGCGGCAAGGGCACTCCCGCAGGCAGCAATGGTCACGTCGTGGCCGTGCGCAAGGAGCGATTGGATGACCGGGATATCCCGGGTCGCGTGCCCGAGCCCCCAGTTCAGCGGTGAAACCAGTATATGCCCCATCGTTTGCGTGTCCTCATGGATCAGTTCTGTCGCCATCCTCAAAAAGGGACGTGGTCGATCATGTCGCGATCGTACCGCGATCAGGTAACGATCGCGTTTTTGAACCGCCAGTACGCGAGCAGGAACATGATCACCGTGAATGCGGTGAGGCCGAGGAACGAGACCAGGATGTCGGCCTGCGTGAAGACATAGTGCTTCCCAAGGGCCACGAAGTCCGGGCCGATCGCGAAGTACCTGATGCCGGTGATGAGCAGGGTCATCGGGTTGTAGATCGAGAGGATCTTCAGGATCTCTGGGAACGAATCGATCGGGTACAGCGCGTTGCTGGCAAAGAAGATCGGCATAGTCATGAGGGTGATCACGCCCTGCAGTCCCTCGGGGCTCTCCATCGAGATGGCAATGGCGGCGGAGAGGAAGAGGAACCCGAGTGCAAACATGCCGACAAATGCGAGGATGCCAAGAACGCTGATAATGACCTGGACCGGGGTATCCCCGGCAAAGAAGGCGGCACCGATCAGGACGCCGAATACCATGATGATGATTGCCTGGATGAACGATTTTGCTACGCCGGAGAGTCCGATTCCGAAGATGATGTGGTTCCTGTTCATCGGGCTTGCCAGGATCTCCCGCATGAGCCCCCAGTTCTTGTCGAAGAGGATCACGATCCCGCCAAAGAGGCTCGTGAAAAGGGTAGTCATCGCGATGACCCCGGCTGCCATGAAGGTGAGGTACCCGACCACATGGGCTCCTGCGGGCACGGGGATGCCTGCCATGAGCCGGTCGAAGTTGCTCGCCATCGCGATACCGAAGAAGGCGAGCCAGAGCGCGGGCTGCAGGAGCGAGGCGACGAGCATGGTCCTGAACCGGACGAACCGGATCATGTCCCGCCAGAAGATCGTGGTAAACCCGTAATTCATATCAGCGCCTCCCTGCCTGCATGAACCGTGCCCGTGCCGGTGCCTGTCCTTCGTCACGGATATCCCTGCCGGTGTAGAAGATGAAGACATCGTCCATGGACGGTTTCTTCAGGTTGATCGTGGTGATCTCGATCTGCGCGGCCCGGAGCCGGTCTATGATCCCGGGCAGCACTTTTGTCCCGTCCTCGTGCACGACGAGGGTAAACCCCTTCGTCTTTGGCTTGATATCCCGGATTGCCGGGAAGTTTTCAAGGATGGCCAGCGCCCGTTCATTGTTGTCCGTTTCCAGGTAGATCAGGTCATGGCCGAGCGTGTTCTTGAGCTCCCATGACGTCCCGGTGATAACGATCTTCCCGTGGTCGATGATGCTGATCCGGTCCGAGAGCTGGTCTGCCTCGTCCATGTAGTGCGTGGTCAGGAAGATCGTAGTCCCTTCCCGGTTGACCCCCTTGATGTACTCCCACATCCGCATCCGGGTCTGCGGGTCGAGGCCAATCGTGGGCTCGTCAAGGAAGAGTACTTTTGGCCGGGTCATCAGGCCACGTGCGATCTCAAGCCTGCGTTTCATGCCCCCGCTCAGCCTCTTCGTGAGCTCATCGCGTTTTGCTTCCAGCTGCACGAGCTTCAGCAGTTCATCGATCCGCTCCCGGCGTTTTTCAACAGGCATGTTGTAGAGCCGGCCATGGAACTCGAGCAGCTCCCAGACCGTCATGTCCCGGTCGAGCGTTATATCCTGGAAGACGATGCCTATCGATTCGCGGACCTGCTGGGGATCGCGGGTCACATCGTACCCGGCGATCACTGCCTTCCCTTTCTGCAGGGCGAGGAGCGTGATCAGGACGTTGATCGCGGTGCTCTTGCCTGCGCCGTTTGGGCCGAGGAAGGAGAAGATCTCGCCTTTTTTTACCGAGAAACTGATCCCATCAACTGCCTTGAAATTCCCGTAGGAATGCTCGAGGTTCTCCACGAGGATCATGTCTTCGGTGGCCCACCGGGCGGTCTCTGCCATAAGGAAGTGTTCCGGTTGCGGATACATGAATCCGATGATCGTGACCTTGCCGGATCTTTCCTGCGAATATTCAGTATGCTATCGGTATCCCATTCTATAATAGTCCGGATCCGGATTGGAAGAGATAATCTCATTTTGCAAAATTAGCGATTGCCACCGCCGGCTCCGACGGGACGCCCCCGCGGCGGATCATGGACTTTTTATTTCTCTGGATACAGGTAATGAGTAGCGCAAAACCCGACTGGCGTTTTGCGCGTAGGGCATCGCTATTCATATAATATCCGTGAGGCCAGGGAATTTCCATAAATTTTGTTAAATTTTCTGCTCTGTAGAAATCATTTTTTTTCGAAGAGACGATGCCCCCCCCTCTTGCGCTACCAGTCCCCCGCGGGGACGGGGCGCAGTGCGATGACCCGAATCAAATGGCAGGTAATACGTCGTCATCGCAAATGGAGGATGCCATAGCGGCGGGGGCAAAGCCCAAAAGAGCGTCAGCGATTATGAGGTTTTCTACAGAGCCAAATTTTCCTTATTCTCCCTTCCTCCCGCTCATCAGAAACACCGTAAACGTCCGGCTCCCTCCCTCCGGCATCGGTTTTGCCACGATCGCCGCCGTCCGGTTCCGGACATTCTCAAACCCGGCCTTCTCGAAATGCTTCATCATGGCGCACCGGTCGAACCCAAAGTGGAAGATCCCCTCGTTCGAATCGTGGAATTTTCCTTCATCGCAATCGAGATCGGCGATGGCAAGGATTCCTGAGGGTTTCAGGATCGTCGCGAACCGATCGATCAACGGCTGGATCTCCGGCACATGGTGGAGCGTCATGCTGCTGACCACGAGATCATACTTCCCGTCCAGCACACCGCCCTTGTCGAGGTCCACGTGCCGGGCAGTCACATTCTTCAGGCTCTGCTCCCGGACCTTTGCGGTGAGAATATCGATCATCCCTTGCGAGCTGTCAACCCCCGTGATCGAGTGCACTGACGGCTGGAGCTGGAGCGTAAGGAGTCCGGTCCCGCACCCGAAGTCCAGTACGTCCATATCCTTCGTGAGGCGGACAATATCGTGGATTGCGGTTGCCACGTCGTGCGCCATCTTCACCCGGCCCGGGTTCTCGTCCCAGGTCTTTGCCACTGCATCGAAGTCCCGCTTAACGCCTGTCATGCTGATCCCCGGAATGTTCGCGGTGCGGGAAGAAAAATGAGTCGCATGAGGGACAGATCCTTTCCGGGAGTGATCCCCGGCCCGGCAGCAGTCATTCAGGATTTTTTTATTCAGGTTTTCCCGGCAATAACGGTAATAATCCCGCTCCCGGTGCTGCAGTACAGAATGCTGAATCCTGCGCCTGCCATGATCTTGCGGACCGCATACGACCCGATACGGATTTTCGGGTACTGGCCTGAGGTACGGGACCAGCGGCCGGCCGAGAGGGTGTACAGGATATCGGTCACCTGTAGGGCGTCCTTCGCGTATTCGAGCCTGCACAAAAAGATCCTGTCCTCATCCTTACGGACCGGAATGACATCCACGTCGCCCGGCTGTGCAGCCATATAGTCCCGGAACGAGAATATGCACGTCCCGCCCGGCCTGAGTTCCGCATGGCACCTGTTGATCAGATCGGCCACGGATTCCATATCCGGCAGGTGGGTGAGCGTGTCCCCCATGCAGACGATCAGTTCTGGCCGGTGCCCGCTCCAGAGTGAGAAGTCGAGGATGTTTCCGGTATGCATGGCGATCGGCAGGTCGTGCGAACGGGCAGCGAGTTCGTCAAGCAGCGGCTGACAGAGATCCACAGCATGGACCGTGAACCCGGCCACCGCAAGGGGCACCGACTGGAACCCGCACCCGGCGCCGAGGTCAATCGCTACCCGGGTGTCCCGGGGAACGATCCCGTGCGTAGCAAAGAACCTGTGGCTCGTCTCTGCGTTCGCCTCAAATCCCCCGGACATCCACAGGTAGTGGCCGGCAAGGAACCGGTCGTAATGCTCCTGTATTGCCCCGGCCCGGCCTGTCCCGTCCCGACACTCCATCCATCATCCTTGTCCCTCCAGCTATACCTATTTGACGTGCCGCAACCAAGTACTGGCACATGGTTCCCGAGCCCGTATTCCGGTACAAACAGTGCCTGATCATCCGCAACGATGTCAAGATGAGCTGCGGTAAACGCTGTGCGCAGGCAGGCCATGCGGCAATCGGCGCATACAATGGCGCCGACAAGTCCCTGCAGAAAGCCTGGCTCACCGAAGGGCAGAAGAAAGTCGTGCTGAAGGCAAACGACGAGCGGACGCTCTATGAACTCAAAGTACTGGCGGAACGCAACGGTATCTCCACCTCGCTGATCCAGGATGCCGGCATGACCGAGATCCCGCCCGGTACGATTACGGCGCTCGGCCTTGGCCCGGCCAGGAGCGAAGAGCTCGACAAGATCACCGGCAACCTCTCCCTCTTATGAAACAGAGCAGCTACCCGCTCGAACGCGAACTGGGCATGAAGTATTACGCGAGCGATGCCGACGGGATCGGCGGGAAACTCCGCACCACCCCGCAGGACTTCGTGGTAGAGGAGATTCCCCTCGAAGGCAAGGGCGGGACCGAAGGGCCGTACCTGATCTGCACACTCACCAAGACGAACTGGGAGCTCCAGCACGCGGTAAAGGAGATCGCCAACCGCCTCGGCATCAGCCACCGGCGGATCGGCTGGGCCGGCACAAAAGACCGGAACGCAATCACCACCCAGTGGATCTCGATCTACAATGTGACCGCAGAGCAGGTTGAGGCTATCCGGCTGAAAGACATCGTCCTTACGCCCATCAGGAATTCAAACGAATCGCTCGCGCTCGGCCAGCTGCAGGGGAACCGGTTCGACCTGGTCATCCGCGAGGCCGATACCACGGATCTGGAGGAACGTGTCCGGGTAATAACGGAGACCGCACGGGAGGGCGTGCCCAACTACTTCGGCCTCCAGCGGTTCGGTGCGATCCGTCCGGTCACGCACAAGGTAGGGGAATGGATCCTGCGGGGAGATTATGAGCAGGCAGTCCTGACCTATATCGGCCTGGCCTTCCCGTACGAGGCGGACGGGATCAAGGCGATCCGCTCCGCGTTCTCTGAAAGCCGCGATGCGGGAGCCGCACTCCATGCGCTCCCCGTCCAGATGAACTACGAGCGGGCAATGCTCCACCACCTGTATACGAACCCGGGCGACTATGCAGGCGCACTGCACGAGCTGCCCCCAAAGCTGCTCTCGATGTTCGTCTCCGCGTACCAGTCCTGGCTCTTCAATTCCGCCCTGAGCCGGCGCTTTGATGACGGGTATACCCTGACCGGGCCGGTACCGGGCGACCAGCTGATCTTTGCAAACGGCCGGACCGACATCGTAACCCCGGCAAATGCCCCTGCTGCCGCCATCCACATCCGGCGCGGCAGGTGCAGCATCGCGATCTTCATGCCCGGCAAGGATAAAACGGGGAGCGGGGCCTCTTCTGACCGGATCATCGCGGAGCTGATGGCAGAGTCCTCCATCACTCCCGAGGCTTTTGACCGGGCATCCCGGTTCGTTGAAACGAAATTCGACGGGGCGTACCGCCCCATATCGCTCAGAACAGCTATTGAATCATCGATGGACGGGAATACCGTCCGCCTGAAATTTACCCTTCCTCCGGGGCATTATGCGACAACGGTCTGCCGCGAGTTCATGAAAACGGACCCGGTCAGGATGATTTAGACCGGGACTCGGCGATCTCTTTTGCGCCGGCGATTGCGTCGTTCAGGTTCCCGAGCTGGTCAACGATATTGAGCTTGACCGCATCGGCCCCGCGGATCACCCTGCCGTCATCAATATCGGAGCGGGCGATCACCCGCTGGGTAGTCACGTCCCCGATAAAATTCTCGAAACTCTCGTTCACGATCTTCTCGGCATATGCCTGCTCTTCCGGAGTCATGGGCCGGGAATCGGACCCCATGTCTTTGAAGGCGCCGGACTTTACTACGCTGAGGTTATACCCTTCGTTGTGCATCCAGCTGCTGATGTCCGAGAACCTCCAGATCACGCCAACACCTGCGGTCAGCGTATCGGGATCTGCATAGATCCGGTCGGCATGCGCACTGACATAGTATGCCGCTGAGGTGGCCATGTCGCCCATGGAGACGACCACGGGCTTCCTGGTCTTTGCGTAATCGAGGTCTTCGATGATCTCCTGGGCCCCGGCCGGTGATCCCCCGGGACTGTTGACCCGCAGCACGATCGCTTCCACCATCGGATCGTCTGCTGCTTCACGGAGCTGGTCGCCGACTACCTCGCTGCCGATGCTGTCGCCATCGTTTACATCCCCGGAAGCGATGGTCCCCTCCATCCTGACTACGGTAACGCCGTGAGTATCGGCGTGGGTGAGATAATATCCCCCGATAAGAGCGCCTGCGAAGACGATGAGTGCAAACAGGACGAGGAGGAGCCATTTGAGCCTGGACCCGGGTTTTGGCTGGACGATTATGGTAGGTCCCGTAATGGTATATTCATCCATGATTACTCACCCGTGTACAGGACATCGAATTCGGAGACCAGGTTGCTGCCGCACATGTAGTATTTCTTAAGGTTGAGCCGGATCATCTCGTCCTCGCTGTTGATATGCATGCCCCCGACAAGGGACGGGGTATCCGAGCCTCCGACTATGAACGGCAGGTGGATCAGCCGGATCTCGTCCACGAGCCGGTCGTGCAGCATATGCCAGTTCAGGGTCGGTCCTCCTTCAATCATGAGTTTGTTTACACCGAATTTCTCTTTGAGGATCTTCAGGAGCAGCGGGAGTTCGACATGGGTTTTGCCGGCCACAATCACATGTACCCCTTTATTCCTGATCGCCCCGACCCGGTCTTCCGGCGCAGCTTCGCAGACCGCGATGGCCGTAGGAGCATCCGGCCCCATTATGTTCGCGTCAAGGGGAATATCTGCCATGCTGCAGGGTATCACGCGGAGCGGGCTTTTTCCCGGCACCAGCCTGACGGTAAGGAACGAGTTGTCGATGCGTATTGTATTGGCCCCGACCATGATCGCGTCGTACTCAGCCCGGGTGGTATGGAGCAGCAGCTCGGTCTCATGTGCCATGTATTTCATCAGGATCTTCGAGGAGGCGCCCTTCTTGAGCGTGAGTTTGCCGTCAGCGGTAATCTCCGACATCATCAGTACGTGCGGACGGTCTGGTATGGCTGTCATCTGTGGTTTCTCTCCGGTTGTATTGGATGGCCGGTATAAATAAAGTGATGATGGGGGCCATGCACCCGGGGCCTTACCATCACCGGCAGCTGCATGTGCAGAGCGATGCACGGGAATAATGCAGGAGCGTTTTGCCGGACGCCTGATGGGCAACTATTAATGGTTCGTATACCCATGAATTGAGTTATGAATATCTATGAATTGTGATGAATAAATAATATAGATTCCAACGAATTACTTTCAACAAACGCTATCCATTTCTCTATTCCCTCAAACCGGCCTCTTTTTCATCATGAAGGTAATTCCCGCGCATAGGACAGGCGATCTGCCAACAGAACCGCATTGGCGTCTATTCTCTCCCATATACGTTGTATAACTAGTGCACCGAAATTAGTCGGAACTATGATCAAAAAAGGAAACGGGATTGATCACATGATTTTAGAGGCTGATACATTTGCCAGATTTTTGAGTGTTTCATAATCTGCCGATGTTCCCCC
>NZ_JBAVIG010000011.1:0-28484 GCF_049686655.1 Methanoregula sp. | reverse complement strand
CTCGACAAATGACCGGTGCTGTACCTCAGATCTGCGGAATTTCTCCTCAGCGTCTTTCTGGTGTGAGAGTGCTTCCCTTGCATTCTGCTGTTCACGATATGATCGTTGGAGGGGAAAGTACACAATGACAACGGAAATGGCGCTGTAAAAATAATGGTAAGGGCATGAGACCCCCATATGGATATGGATGGATTGAGGAGTTGTTTAGTTAGCTCGAAAACCGACATCAGGATAATCAGGGAGAAAAAAACAAGTGCGAGATCCCAAGAGAAGGCCGAAACGTTTTTTTTAGGTCCATTTTTATCATGTTCACGAATGAAGAATTCATATGTGGGTGACCAAATGGATGTGTGGTTCAAGCAAATTGCCGGGAATATGGGGGGGCCAATTCTGCCGATCATTTTTTCCGAGTCTCGTGGCAATCACGCTGGCGAAAAAGCCTCCTTAAATAAAGTGGGGCGCTTCAGAATGTTCACAGGAAATACAGAGAGATTAATTTCTCGTCATTGGCCATTAATGAGTGTTTTCCTTTGTCGTATTGCATGATCATGATGAGGATTAATAGTGAGCACGTAGTCATATGCCTGTAGTGCATCCGAATGACGCAGGATCTTTTTGAGAATGAATCCCTTGTAGAGCCATGCATCAATATTATCGTTTTCACGCTCAATTGCGAAGTTACATGAATTGACAGCCTCATCGTACCTGCCCTGCATAGCAAGTGCTTTTGCACGGTTTATCCAGGTGGAGACATCATCATCGCTGATCTCAAGTGCCCGGTCATAGGCAAACTGCGCCTCATCGTATCTGCCAAGTTTCCGCCGTGCATCCCCGAGCGCCGCCCATGTGCGGGCATTCTCCGGTTCACGTTCCAGCACCCTTTCGTAGGTTTCAGTGGCGAGCTGATACTTTCCTACTTTGATATAGAGATCACCAAGGGTTTTCAGGGATTCACTGTCATCCGGGATGCTGATGAGGACTTTCAGGGTCTTATTAATATATTCATCATATGAGTTCCGGCGGGTAGCCGGAGGGGCTGATGTGATGATATCAGCAGTGCCATGCAACGGTATTTCGTATTGGTTGGCCGGAACCGGTGCTTCTTTTACAGGATGACTCATTGGGTAACCGGAAGATATCGGTTGGATCGTATCGACAGCGATATCCATCTTGGATAGATCATGGCCGGTCTTTTTCTGGAGTGTTGTACGGGAGGCTTCCGAAAGGATATCGCGCAGGGGAGTGTGTTTGGCGGGTTGTGGTATGAAAACCCTGCCGGGCATGGCTGAGGTATCTTGTGACGAATCAGGGACGGGGTCTTTGAGTGTAGGTGCTGAAAACAGATCTACGGTTTTCCTGACGGGTTTTGTTTCCCGGGATCGTTCACGCTTTTTCATCGCAATACTAATACCGGTGAGAGCATCTACATGCTTTGGCTCAATGGCCAGCACCTGTTCATACGCTTTGATCGCCTCATCATATCGCCCCAGTACGGCAAGAACGAGGCCTTTAACATACCATGATTTCCCGTGTCTGGGATTAATTGCAAGAGCACGATCGTACTGGGTAAGAGCATCGGAATACCTGCCGAAACCGGAATAAATCAGGCCCTTATACGTCAGTGCATCTTGCAGTTCTGGATTGTATATCAGCGCCCTGTCAAGGAACTGCAGTGATTCCTCGAATTTGCCCATCTGGTACAAGGCATACCCTTTCAGAAACCAAGAGTCAGCATGATCTGCAGATTTTGCGAGCATTTTATCCAGTGCTTCAAGTGCATCAAGGTAATATCCGCTGGTACAGAGTTCGCACCCCCGCTTGTACCAGAATTCAGGATCCCGTTTCGTATTATTCAGGATTGTGTCCATGAACTCCATATTGTTAAATCTCCGGTCGGTTATTTCTGTCCCGACTTCACCTCGGTAATATTTCCTCCAAATTAATATATACTTTTTCAATCAAATATATAGTTAAATCATATTACTATTTACTTTGAGGAGTTGGCACCGGAACAAAGAATAATCCAATTGCTTAGCGCATAGGAAAAAGCGGATTGCAAATGGTGTAAAAAAGGAACGTGTGGGAAAATTATTTTCCTGTTTTTGCCTTGTGCGGTCCAAGTTCATTCTCAACCAAAAGATTGATCACTGTTTCTGAGATATCCCCGGCATACTCCCCGGCACGGCGGATACTTTCGGCGATATTTCCTATAGGTACAGCAGCCATTGTATCCTGCTTGAGTACCATGTTGTTGATGTCCCCGCAGATATTCTCCAGTGCACCGATCGATTCGATATTCCTGTGAGCTTCTTTCATGTCCGTGTTAAAAAATGAGATGATACTCCTATCGAATATTTCCAGGGACATCGCACTGGATTTCTTGATGGCATGTATGATTTTTTTATCGAGATCGATATCAATGATGGGAATTGAATTTTCCGCGATCCTGACGGCATGGTCGCCAACCCGTTCGATGATCCGGCTCAGCATGCAGTAATTCATGGCCATACTAGGAGAGATCCCCATCTTGCGGGATAGGGAAGCGTTCTGCATCAGCATATTCGTCTGCCGGGCGATCAGCCAGTTCAGCCGGTCTGCATCCATGTCGCGGGTGATGACGTCCTGTGCCAGCGTTTTGTTATGTGTCTCAAGTGCCGTGATCGCATCCTCATGCATGGTTTTGACAATGACGAACATCCGCTTGATGGTATTGTCAAAAGGCATCTCTGATGGGTTGAGAAGATCCTTGATGGCGATCACCGTCTCGGTCTCCTCAACGACTTCCTGTCCGATTGTCATCTGGGTGAAGTCCCGCACAACCGATCGCACGAACGGGGGGAACCTCTGTTTTGTAGTTATCCGGATGGTAGTAAACCCGGTAATATATGTACCGATAAGCATCCGGAATAAAAATGCGGGATCCGCTATAGTACTGCTGTCAATTTCCTTGATACGCTGAATGGGGTCTTCCGTAATCTTTTTCGTGACAAGCAATGTCCCATCCGGCTGGACTGTCAGCCCGACCGGATCGTTCTTTTTGATCTTCTGCGCTTCTGCCCAGTCCTTTGGCAGCGTCACCACGAAGGATGCACCACCGGTCATCTGCACACGCCGTATCTCCATCTCTTACTCTCCGCAAGACAATAGGGAAATGATTTCGCTATTACACTCTATTTGTCTATTTCCTGTATATATACTAGTATAGTTTATGGCGAAAAAGGGTTTATCAACTCGTGTGAAATGCTAGATCGAACACCATGATTGAGAAACGGAGTTCTTATCTGATTATTACCTTCAGCCTTGTCGCAGTGTTCATGCTCGCGATTGCTGCAGGATGTACAAGCAACGGATCAACGAATACGGCTTCAACGCAGGCGCCCGTCGCCACCCCCACGGCTGCTGCAACTGCCATAGCCGCCTCCCCCGCAAATAATCCCACCGTCCAGGAAACGACAGCAGTACCGTTAAACACGAGTTCGCCGGCCTCATCAGGGCAGAAACAGACCCTTAGAATCAGCGGATCAACCACAGTCCTTCCGATTGTCCAGGCAGCTGCTGACCAGTTTATGGCAGCTCACCCGGATGCAGACATCCAGGTTTCGGGTGGCGGATCAGGTGTCGGCATTCAGGCAATTGGGGCCGGGACCGTTGATATAGGTATGACCTCTCGCGAAGTGACCGCTGCTGAAATGGCTAAGTATCCCGACTTTGTCATTACACCGGTTGCACAGGATGGCATCGCTATCATTGTCAACCCGACCAACACGATCCCGTCTATCACCTTCGATCAGATCAGGCAGATCTATCTGGGTAACATCACCAAATGGTCAGAAATTACGGGAGCAGATGTCCCCGGCACCAATGACCAGATTGTCGTTGTCGGGCGTGACAGCGCATCGGGAACCCGGGTGTATTTTGAACAGACCATCCTGCCGGTGAATGCAACCCCGATCGCATCGATGCAGGAGCTGAACTCCAATGGGGCGGTCCTCCAGAACGTTGCGCAGACGCCGGATGCTGTCGGATATATCTCCATCGGTTTCGTCAGTCCTGATATCAAGGCACTTCCGATCATGGAAACTAACGGCACTACTGTTACCCCTTCGGTCGACAACGTAAAGACCCGGACCTACCCTATCTCCCGCAACCTCTACGTCATCACCAACGGCCAGCCTACCGGTCTTGCCGGCGACTTCATCAAGTACATTCTCAGCCCCGATGGCCAGAAGATTGTTGCAGATCAGGGATATGTCACGCTGACCTGAGATGGGATGTCGAGGGACCCATAAATTTTTTCTGTTTAACCTGAGGTCAAGATCGTGAAAATTGCCGGAACCAGCATCGGATTCAGGACCGTTTCACCGGGCAGCCTCCGCAGCTCCGTGATCAGGGAGCAGCTGATCAAGACCCTCTTCTTCCTCACAGCCTTCTTTGCCGTTATTGCTATCCTTTTCATCCTCCTCTTTTTGGTACGGGACGGTTACCCGATCCTTGAGCAGGTCAGCCTCCCCGGCTTCCTGCTCGGATTGTCATGGGAACCAACTGCAGCGGTCCCGCTGTACGGGATCTTACCGCTGATCGTCGGGACGCTCCTTGTTACCATCGGTGCCATGGTCTTTGCCGTCCCTCTTTCCATCGGCTGTGCAATCTTTATCTCCGAAATCGCCCCCCCTCCGATGAAAACGGTTCTCAAACCGGCAATCGAACTGCTGGCGGGGATCCCTTCGGTGGTCTACGGGTTCTTTGGTCTTGTCGTTCTCACGAATTTCATACGGGTTGCTTTCGATCTTCCCTCGGGAAATACGTGGCTTGCCGCGTCCGTCCTTCTGGGGATCATGGCCCTTCCCACGATTGTCAGCGTCTCCGAAGATGCAATCAGTTCAGTCCCGTGCGAATTCCGCGAAGGTTCCCTTGCTATCGGTGCCACCCGGTGGCAGACGATCAGCCGGGTGATTGTACCGGCTGCCCTCTCCGGCATCGCTGCTGCCATTATTCTCGGTATCGGCAGGGCAATCGGGGAGACTATGGCGGTTCTGATGGTGGCCGGTAATGCTGCGATAATCCCGGTTCCGATCTGGAACATCTTTTCGCCGGTAAGAACCCTGACCGCGACACTGGGTATTGAGACCGGGGAAGTTTCGATTGGCAGCGATCATTACCATGCATTGTTTGCCGTGGCAGTCGTGCTGCTGCTTATCACGCTCGTCATCAACCTCTCCGCAGTTGCCATCCTCCGTTACCTTCACGAAGGGCGCACGACCCGTCCCGGCCGGAAACCCTTTATCAGTCCTACTGCAATGGACTCGATTGGGAGGACCTCAAAAATCCTCGTTGCGGCAGTCCTTCTTATATTCCTGTTTGCAGCCGCTCCCTGGTGGCTTGCGGGGCTCATCCTGCTTGCAGGAGGCGCATGGTATTTCGGCAGGGACCGGCTTTCACAGGCAACGATCGAGAAGTGCTCATTTGCACTGATTGCTGGTGCTACTGTCATCGTCCTGGCAATTCTTGTCATCATCCTCCAGGACATCATCGTCCATGGTCTCCCGGCATTGTCGTGGGATTTTCTGACCCAGCCCCCCACGGATCTCGGGAGGGCAGGCGGGATTTATCCGGCGATCATCGGTTCGCTGTACCTCGTTACAGGTGCGATCGCCATCGCGCTTCCGCTGGGTGTCGGGGCGGCGATTTACCTGGTGGAATATACCCGCGAAGGAAAGATTACCCGGCTTATCCGGACGGGTTCCGATCTCCTCAACGGCACTCCTTCAATTGTATTCGGCCTCTTCGGGTTTGCTTTCATCGTCATGTATCTCAACGTCGGGATCTCGATGATTGCTGGGCAGATCACCCTGGCGATGATGGTCCTGCCCACGGTAATCCGGACAACGGAAGAATCCTTAAAGAACATCCCCCACTCCCTGCGCGAGGGGAGTCTTGCACTCGGCGCAACCCGTTGGCAGACCATCAGCAAAGTGGTCCTTCCCCCCGCGGTTCCGGGCATTGTGACCGGCGCGATCCTCTCCATCGGGAGAGCGGCCGGGGAGACCGCTCCCATCATGTTTACTGCAGTTGTCTTCTCCCAGCGGTTCCTGCCTTCATCAGTCTTCCAGCCGGTAATGGCCCTGCCGTACCACCTCTTCATTCTCGCAACCAATGTCCCGAATTCTACAACGAACAGGTACGGGACGGCGCTGGTCCTGCTTATGCTTGTCGTTGGATTTTATTCGGTTGCGATTCTTGTAAGGACCCATTTCCAGAATAAGTCACGGGGATAATATGTCTGAAAACAGTATCATTTCCACAACCAACCTGAATCTCTGGTATCATGAGAAGCATGCCCTCCAGTCAGTCTCCATGAGAATCCCGAGGAACAAGGTGACTGCCCTGATTGGCCCTTCGGGATGCGGAAAATCGACCCTGCTGCGGTGTTTCAACCGGTTGAATGACCTCATCGATCACGTGAAGATTACCGGTGAGATCACGCTTGATAATGAGAATATCCATGCGCCGGATACAGATGTCGTGACGCTCCGGAAGCGGGTCGGGATGGTCTTCCAGAAACCCAACCCGTTCCCGAAATCGATCTACGAGAACATCGCGTACGGTCCGAAGGTCCATGGCGTGAAGAACCGAGGCGAACTCGACAGAATTGTTGAGCAGAGCCTCCGCCATGCTGCCATCTGGGACGAGGTGAAAGACAGGCTGAACGATTCCGCTCTGGGTCTCTCCGGTGGCCAGCAGCAGCGGCTCTGTATTGCGCGTACTCTTGCAGTCTCCCCGGAAGTGATCCTGATGGACGAACCCTGTTCGGCACTTGATCCGATCGCGACTGCGAAGATCGAGAACCTGATCGATATGCTCAAGGAAGAATATACGGTGATCATCGTTACCCACAATATGCAACAGGCAGCCCGGGTGAGCGATTATACCGGTTTCATGTACCTGGGCAGGCTGATCGAATGCGGGAAGACCGTGGAGATCTTCGAGCACCCGAAAGAAGAACTCACCGAGAATTACATCACCGGCCGTTTCGGGTAGGGAGAGAATATGGCAGAAAAATTTCATACAGAACTCAAAACCCTGAAAAAAGATACCCTGGTGATGGCAGGACTTGGACGCCTGATGCTCAGGAACTCAATCGATGCACTGATCCGGCAGGATAAGGAACTCGCTGCCACGGTGATTGCAAGAAAAGATGAGATCCATAAAATGGAAGTCCGGATCGAGGAGCACTGTTACCAGCTGATTGCACTCAACCAGCCCATGGCAAAGGACATGCGGGTCATTGCCTGCACCCTCAAGGTAATAACTGCATCGATGCGGATCGGGCGCTACGGCAAAGTGATCGCCAATATCGCCAGGGAGATCTCCGACAAGCCCCATATTGCCAACCTGATGAGCATCCCTCACATGGGCGATCTCGTGATTGATATGGTTGACGATGCAATCAGGGCGTACGAGACCGAGGATCTCGCGCTTATCGAGGATTTTTCTGCCCGTGACGATACGATCGATGCGCTCAGGCACTCGATCTTCCGGGAAGGGATCACGTTCATGATGGAGGATCCGAGGAACATCTCGCGCTGCACTCACTACATCATGGTTGCCCGGTACCTCGAACGCTGTGCCGACCATGCCTGCAAGATCGCGGAGAATGTGCATTACATGCAGACCGGCGAACGCATTGAGATTCACTAAACCCCGGGATGGCTGGGAAAATACGATGGAAACGGTACTCTTCATCTGTTCCTATAATTCGGTCAGGTCGCAGATAGCCGAAGCTCTGCTGAGGGCACGGTGCGGGGAACGGTATACAGTTCTCTCTGCCGGAATTGCTCCTGCGGGAATCAATCCGTATGCGGTTAAGGTAATGCAGGAGATTGGTATCGATATGTCATCCGCCCGCTCCAAATCCCTGACCTCTTTTGCCGGGAAGAAGTTTGATCACGTTATCACGATGTGTGACCAGGCCCGGCTTGCAGCATCGAATACCCTCCCGCACGGAACCTATAACCTTCACCATGGATTTATCAGCCCGTCAGAGATCCGGAAAAATAAAGCTGAGATCCTCTTGGATTTCCGGAAACTCCGGGAAGAAATCAGTACCTGGCTGCTCGACATTTTCCCGGATTGTGCATCCAATAATCTTAAGGACCGGTGATTTTATGGAAGGGGAGTTTCGTTTCCGGAAAGGCCCGGAGTTATCGGGAGGTCACTATATAGAAACTAATTTAAGTATATACTACAAAAATAAAATATGTAGCCGGAGTAATCTGGCCGGGTGCGTCCCCGGTAGTTTCCGGTCGTGGAGTGGAATGATGGAACTATCAGCAAAACAGGCAGACCCGTCCCGTGGCGTATCAGCGCGGTTCATGAAAAAATGGGATCCGGATGAGAATCTCACCGATGAATGCAGGCATCTCATACAAGTCCTGGTAAAAAAAATTGACGTAATCTGCGATGAAGAGACCGGGAACCGTGAGCAAATCACCCGTATAAAATCACTAGTCCCTTCGTTGTCAACCATGAGCGATCTCCTCCATGAGATCAAACCCCGGAATATGACCCGGACGGCGCTGGACGATTTCATGCAGGATGACCACGGGTTCACGTATGTTTCTGTCAGGAATTCAGAACTCGAGCGGTTCAGTGCAAAGTGAGGTGAAACGTATGTATCCAGTAGCAGGGGATTCAGAAAGATTGGGGAGAGAATTGCGGAGCCTGCAATCATTTGGGCTCAGGGACGTTGTCCGGATGCATCCTGACGATGTTATCGCCCTCAAAGCATGGGTTCTGGCAAAACGACTTTATGAACGTCAGCTTAGCACGTCGTACGAAGACAAATTCGTACATAGTTACATGGCTGGATAGAACATCTGGGATCTGAAAATTCGTGAACCGGAAAAAAATCATCTGTGGGGGATCTGCCGTTGGCAAATCTGAACTTCTGGTCAAGAAGCTGATTCTTCCTGATAAAATATTGTTTGCAAGTGATTGATATATATAGATTTCCCTATCTATGGCGCCCAGTACACTGAGTTCTGATAATTTTTTTGAGATGTACAAGCGCTTTTGCTATATATTCGGCCAATCCTTCGACCGGGACCCGAACCGGGATATCACAAAACTGATCTATCAGGCCGACCTCGAGATGACCCCCGGCATGTTCACCTCCTTATGGCTGGTCACATCCGTCCTGTGCGGTGCGATCATGCTGATCATCGGATCCTTGGTTCTTATGCTCCCCCAGAGCCCGTTCTATACCAAAACTCCCTTCATTTACATCCTCCTCATCGCATTCATCGGGGCAGCCGCGTCAGGTATCGGTTTTCCCTTCTATCTCCAGAACGAGATCGAGAACAAGAAGCGGGATATTGACAAGCAGATCCCATACGCCCTTGCCTTCATGTCAATCCTCGCCAGTTCCGGAGCAACCCCGCTGGATATTATCCGGCGGTTATCCCGCGAAGATTACGGACAGATCTCCAACGAGTTTCGGAAAGTGCTGTTCCGCGTGGATATCCTGGGAGAAGATGTAGTAACCGCCATGAACGGACTCGTCCACAATACGCCGTCCGATCTCTTCCGTGACATCTGTGTGGACATGACCAACATTATCTATGGCGGGGGAGGGTTGAAGTCGTACCTGGAGACCAAGTCCAAGGAACTCATGGCGATCAGGAGGCAGACCTACAAGGAGTTTGTCGAGTCACTGGCGATCTTCGGTGAGGGATACCTCGGCGGTGTCGTCATGACCATCACCCTTGCCGTCCTTGGCATTGTCATCTCCGGCGCACTCGGCATCCAGTTCGGGCCCTTCACGCCATTAGACATGTTCAATGTCCTTATCTATGTACTGATACCGATCATCAACGTGATCTTCCTTCAGGTTCTTGCCGTGAAATATTCAACAACCCCCTAGGTACCGGAGTTTTCCCCCCTATGCGTGAAAAAATTGACCAGAAGATTGAGGAGTTAAAAGAGATAGTTGAGCGGATCCGGATCATCTACAACCCGCCACGGGAATATTTTACTATTGTCCTGCCGGTTGTTCTTGCCCTGTTACTCATCATCGGTGCAGTACTCGTGGGATATACGTTTCAGGGAACCGAAAAGCAGCAAGCACAGGGAGACAGTGCCAGATTAGAGCAACTAAAGGCATTGCAGGCCCAGATGGACGATACCGGTGGAGCAGCGGCGGAAAATTCAACGCCGAAAACACCGGCAGCCACCCAGAAGATGGGCCTTGACGAGATTATGGTCTTTGCCGTCCTTATTGCCATAACCCCTTATGCCATAGATATCACGCTCCAGAAGCGGAGTACCCGGAGAAAAGAGGAACTGTATACTGAATTCCTGTTCAAACTTTCGGAACTGATGCGGGGCGGGCTCGATCCCATCAAATCCGTAAAAGAACTCTCCAGGACGGATCTCGGCATACTGACTCCCCATATCCGTATAGCCTCGACATCCATGATCTATGGGAAATCGTTTGAGGAATCGATGAAGTCGATGGCAAAATCGCTCAATTCCGAGCTGATCGCACGGTATACGACGCTGGTCATACAGGCATCGTATTCCGGCGGATCGGTCGCGGACCTGATCCTCAAGGCATCGGAAGACATGCGCAGTATCATTAGTATTGAGCGGGAGAAGGAAGGAAACCTCTCCCAGTATGTCATGATATTCTATTTTGCACAGGGCATCATCCTCTTCATCATCTATACCCTCTCCACGAGCCTGCTTCCTTTTGTCAAGCAGCTTGGTTCTACTTCAATCTTCGGGGGGGCCAACCAGATTGCCAATCTCGACTTTTCCCGGGGATTTTTCCACATGATCATGATCAACTCGTTCTTCGGTGGCCTGATCATCGGGAAGATCAGCGAGGGGGATGCCAGGTTCGGGCTGAAGCATGCTGTTGTCCTGATGATCTTTGGCTATATTGCGTGTGCGCTCTTCATTCTTCCGCCACCGGCAACCCCCGGGCAGAACCTCAAGATCATGCCTGTTGTGAACGAATCGATCAGTGCGTATCCTTCTGTCCCCCTCAAGGATCCTGTCTCATTCATGGTGACCGACACAAGCGGGAACCCGGTGAACAGCACTGTTGTCCAGTTCAGTATCGTACCCTCCGGATCGGTGAGTCCCACGTCCGATACGTCCGACGATCAGGGGATTGTCAAAACTAAAGTTACTGTCGGGGATGTACAAGGTACCTACATTGTCATTGCATCAGCGAATGGAGCTACGACGCGTCAGATCATTGTTGCATCGGGAGAATGAACAAGTAAAGGAGAATTCCAGACATGAAAAAAATTACTGGTCTTACCATTATTATTGTGTGCGGGTTGATTCTGGCCCTATGCCTTGCCGGGTGCGTTCAACAACGCTCGGATCCGGAAACCGGCCTAAAAAACTGGGTTTCAGCGGTGAATAGTCACGATTACGGCCAGGTATACGATCTCGCGCCCCAAGAGATCCGCAGCCAGATCAGCCGGCAGGACTTCATTGCAGCACAAAACGGGAATCCATTTGTTGCCCCTGGAAATATCATTAGGAGTTATCAGGTTGTGAACAAGACTCAGATCGGAGACAATGCGGAATTGACCGCAGGATTAACCTTATATGTCCCAGGCTCAGCTAACGCAACTCCTGGCAATGTCTTTATATTTCTAAAATTTCTCGAAGTTTTTGAGGATGGTGAATGGAAGGTCTGGACCACGCAACCATAAAAATCAGATCAATAATGTCCTCGTAAAATCACTATTATTGTATTTTAAGGATGCGGTGGAGAGAAGAGTGATGCTGAATCGAATTACCCGTGCCGCTCCCGGGTATCAATCAATAATCCTTCTTCATTGAGCGTGAACGACAACATCTTGGTTCTCGGGAACGCCCCCCGCATCTTCGGGATATTGATGTAGTGCTTGAGTTTATCGCCTTCTGGAACGACCACGAACTGGATGATGCCATCGGCCATTGCCCGGACCAGGTTCTCCTGTCGGTCGGGAAGGACTCCGCCGTCTACCATGAGAAGGAAGGTAGTCCCTTTCCTGCTCGCAGAGATCAGGCTGAATAACAGCGCATTCAGTTCAGCAAAAGAGTCCTCCGCAAAAAAGACCGAGAACGGATCGATGACAATAAGTGAGGCGCCCGGATTCGTGATGTGCGCGAGGACTTCCTGCTTGGCATAGGCAGGAGTGATCTCAACAATCATGAGATTTTCTGATTCAGGTATCCTGAGCAATGCCATTTTTTTCTGGACATCTTCCCGGGTCTGGAGCGTAAGGTAATGTACTGTTGATCCATTCCGTGCCCATTCCGAAGCCACATAGATTGCATATATGGATTTGATATTCCCGGAGTGATCTTCGATACAAAGTACGCTGTGATCGGGGACCATCTCCAGTCCGTTTACCAGTGCCATCACTTAGTATGGGTTACCAAACTATGATAATTTATTTGCCATTCTATATATCGGGATGCGGGAAAGGAAAAATGCCGGAACCGATCAGACCTAAACATCAGTGCACTACGCTCACGCGGAAAAAATAAAAGGATAATACAATATCTCTCTTTATCAGCGAATGGTCTCCCTAAAAATATATATAATATTGTGTCATCATAGGAGAATGTGCAGGAAAAATCTGTAATAACAGAGATAAATCCTGATTGGGGATTATTATGGAGTTAAAATCGGGAATCCTCGCAAAAATCTATGGCAATTTTAAAATCCTTGCTCTGGCGCCAGCCATTGCCGTAATCCTCGATTATGCGCTGACATTTTACTGGGCCGGCGATACTTCTATGATCACCACCTGGGAAGCGAGCCCGTTTGTCCGGTACGCCGTGATTCATGACCTGATGGTACCCTATCTCATCGCTATTGTTCTCTTCTATTATGGCGCTTCGTATACGGTGCTCAGGATCCTCCACAACTCGGAGTATTACAAGTTCGGTGTCCTGCTCATCCTCACGCTAAGTATTACCCATATATCCGGGGGCCTCTCCTGGCACTTCCGGAACGCCTTATATTCAAATGGTGTCTTCGTGCTCTCGCTCATGTCGGTCGTAATCTCATTGATCCTGTTCGGGTTCACCCTGCTGCATGAGCGGCCTGCGGACTCCTGACCTGTTCTCACTCAGGACCGCACGGTACCGGAAATCCGGGAGACCCCTTTCTCTTCACCGGGTGTACTTGGCACCTCGTCCTGTCACCATAGCGTACCGCAGTTCTTGCAGTACAATGTTTCCTTTCCGCGGGTGGAATCGGCTATGACAACTTTTCCTTTCCGCTGCGCTGCGCGGAGTTGTGGCGTTGCTACTGCATAGACAATCGGGATAACATCCCGGGCACTGTTGCAACAGGGGCAGCAATTCCCGGTATGTTCCGGAACCGGACCAGGAGTTTCCTGCATAAGCATACCATGCAATAACCCGCGTGATCTCATTAATATTGTGAAATCATCTTGGGTGATCCGGTATCTCATGTTTCACTATATTAAACTGATATTACTATATTCGCAATTGAAAAAATATATATCTTACGGCCTACAAAGCATGCAGTATACAGGCGCGGGATCCGATCAGTGATATCAAAAAAGGCTAACAGGACATCTACATGACACAAGGTATCGGTTTTATGGGCAACAAAAAAATTTCCGCTGTCGTTCCCGCGGCCTGTTTATTTCTTCTGACAATCGGGAGTGTCTCCATCTATGGTATTCCCGGTGATTTTCCCTTGCCCGCACTTTTCCTCATTGCGATATGTACACTGACTATGGTGATCGTATTCATGCGTGTGAATGCAGATCACGCTCAGTAATATATTTTCTGAAAGCCCCGCGATGGCAGGATCCGGAGTTCTCACAAAAGGGTTCGGACGGTTCCGGCCTCTATATCACACTATAGCAATCAGTTTCTAATCTATATTCAGATCGCTAAAAATATATACCAGCCCGTCTATTATCTGATTGGTGAAGATGACATCTGTGGGGGATGAATGAACTTCGCCAGAACAACCGTTGCAAACCTACAAATTTTTTAATTTCAGTAATCTCTCCAACGCATCCACAAGAACTCCAACAGAAAACAGGTGAAATTCACATGGCAAATTACAAGAACAATGATATGGCTATTTCGCCGATCGTTGCGACCCTCGTCCTTATCGTCGTCGCAGTCATCGGTGCGGTCGCAGTCGGTACCATCCTCGGCACCTTCTCGTCCGATGTATCGAAGCAGGCAAACGCAAACGGTGCAAGCTCTGCCGCCCAGACCGAGATCCTCGTCGCCGGTTCAACAACCATCGACCCGATCACCCAGGCAGCAGCCAAGATGTACACCGCACAGAACCCCGGTGTCAAGATCACGTCCCAAGCAATGGGCAGCGGTGCAGGTATCCAGGCAGCAGGCAACGGTGTCGCTGACATCGGAGCAGCTTCCGAAGTAATCAAGTCCGCGTGGACCACCCAGTTCCCGAACCTCAAGGTCAACCAGATCGGTATCGGTGCAATCTCCATTATCACCAACAAGGCAAACCCCGGTGTGGCAGCAGCTAACGCCACCTCTGGTCTTGGTATCTTAGACCTTAGGTCAGCGTATGACCCCATGTCCACCGGCATTAATGCATCTGCCTATGTTGCAGGTGCAAACTTTGTTACCCGTGCTGACGGTTCAGGAACCGCAGATTCATTCTACCAGAAGTACCTCGGCTTAAGTGCAACCAGCACTTCCTTCAATGCATCAGTCACTGGTGTTGCAGTCAACGGTAACGCAGCAGTTGTCTCAGCAGTAGCATCCACAAAATATGCAGTCGGATTCGCTGACTACGGCGACTCAGTTGCAAACGTTCTCGGCGCCAACACAATCACCATCCTCCCGGTAATGGATGCAGCAGGTAACACCTACTCGCTCAAGGCATTCGACACTGTCGGTGGAGCAGGAACAACCGCTAACTTCAACACCCTCCGGTCAGAAGCAAAGTACGTCTATCAGGGCACTGTTGAAGGACAGTCCGGCCTGACCGACCCCGCCAAGTACCCGACAACCCTCCTCCGCCCGCTCTTCTACGTCACCAACGGTGTACCGAGCTCAGGTGTCCAGTCATTCATCAACTTTGTCGAGGCCCAGCCCTACGACACCAACAGCAAGATGAATGTCTTCCAGGAAACCAACAACTTCTGCGTTGCAGATATTGCATAACCTGGATGAATTAAACCCAACTTTTTTTGTTTCTCCTTATCACCAGGTCGAATAGTATGTCCAGCAGGAATCCATTAACCTGCCGCAAGGGATTTTTCCGGTAGTGCCGGCGGCATCAACATGCTCCTTGTTTTCCTGACCCGGGACAACTGTCCTGATCAACCCCCTCTTATGACTCACCACAGAGACATCCCCGGAACTACATTATAAAACCCGGCCAGCTTTGCAGGACGGGGATCCAGCAGTACTGGTTTCACAGGGTTTCCCCAGTTCAGCATCTGGCTGCAACCGGTGACTGCATCATCGGCAAAGTTCCGGTTACAACCGTATGCACGCTGAAGAATACGTACATCCGGTTGCATTTACCCATCACAGCACTGAATTGGGATTCCCTAGTAGCACCCCCGCAACACCACAGTGCGCCGGAACGCACCGGGGATACTGAAAATGCCATGGAAATACTATATCACACTATATTCTCTACTCAAAAGATATATTCTTAAAAACGCCCAGATAATTACTATAGTCACGGAACCGGTCCGGTGCGGCAAACCCGGCCGGATCCGGCATGGATGACACGAACGATCACCAGACAGAACGGAATGCCATGAAAGAACACATTGACCTGCCCGAATGGATCTTTTTTGGTATTGCCGGCATCACCGCGTTCCTCGTACTCCTGATCATCGGTTTTCTCATCTATGCTGCCGCCCCAGTCCTGAAGACATCGGGAATCGGTTTTATTACTTCACCGGTCTGGAATTACGACACCCACCAGTACGGTGTCCTGATTTACCTGATCGATACGCTCATCCTGACCGCACTTACCCTCGCAATCGCCGTACCTTCCGGCCTCCTCACCGCAATGTACCTGGCGGAATGGGCGCCGGCGTGGATGGAAAAGATCCTGCGCCCCCTCGTGGAACTCCTCGTTGGCATACCCTCCGTAGTCTACGGGTTGTTCGGGTTACTGGTCCTCTCCAATTTCTTTATTGACTACCTCAATCCTTTTGTCGATCATCTCCTCGGCTTCATGCCGGTCTTCCGGAATGTGCATCCCGATTTTCATATGAGTTTACTCCTCACGGCCACCATTCTCGCAGTGATGGTCATTCCCACCATTGTTGCGCTCTCGCAGGATGCGATGCGGGGAGTCCCGGATGAATACCGGGAAGCCTCGGTCGCTCTGGGGGCGACCCGCTGGGAGACCGTGCGGTATGTGGTGATCCCTGCTGCATTCCCAGGCATTGTCACTGCCGTGGTTCTTGCCATGATGCGGGCGATGGGGGAGACCATGGCCGTCGTGATGCTCATGGGAAATTCACCCCAGATACCTTCATCGGTTTTCGATACCGGGGAGACCATGACCGCCAAAGTCCTGAACGACATTTTGTGGAATATCGGCGACCCTGAACCCATGGCCGCGCTCTTTGGGATTGCTGTCGCGATCCTGTTGATGGAAATTCTCGCTGTTGCCGGAGTACGGCTCATATGCTCCTGGGCCCAGAAGAGGTCCCAGTCATGACGACGATGCGCCGACTGATAAACGAGAAGATTATCACGGGGTTATGTCTCCTTGCAACACTGGCAGTTGTCGGCGTGCTCTTCCTGATCATCGGGCAGGTATTCATCAACGGCCTGCCCTCCCTCTCCTGGTATTTCATCACAACTCCTGAGAATGCCACGCCGGGACTGGGGCAGGGTATCGCCAATGCGATCGCCGGCACGATCCTGATCTCCCTCTGCGCGGTCATCGTTGCCGCACCGTTCGGGTTCGGGACTGCGGTCTACATGAAGCGATATGCGCCGGATAACGGTATCACCCGGGCATTCCGGTTCCTGCTGGAGGTCCTGTCAGGAACCCCGTCCGTCGTCGTCGGTGTCTTTGGTTTTCTCATATTCGTCATTTACCTGAAAAAGATCACGGGGGGATATTCCCTGATCGCCGGCGCGCTCGCTCTCGCAATCCTGATCATGCCGGTGATCGAGCGTGCCATTGAAGATGCGATCGACCGTGTCTCCCGGGAACTTGAAGAGGGAAGTTACGCGCTCGGCGCTGACAAGTGGCAGACTATACGGGGTATCACGATCCCGACGGCATTTACCGGTATCCTGACCGGACTCACGCTTGGTTTCGGGCGCGCAGCCGAGGAATCCGCCGTCGTGATCCTGACTGCCGGTTACACACAGTATATGCCGGATTTCGGTATTCATTCCGGGAGCAGTAACGGAATGAAGATCTATCCGATCCAGGATCAGGTCGCTACGCTGCCATATACTGTGTACCATGCATTCCAGAACCAGACCCTGGTAAAACCGTCAGCGGGATTTGCCGCAGCATTCGTGCTGGTCGTAATTGTATTTACAATTAATATTGGCGGCAAGATGCTGCTTACGCGAACCATGAACGCCGGAAAGCCCAAAATCTCACTCCTTGGGATGTTACGGGAAAAATTATCGGCCGGTAATACAAAAAGCTCTGAACAGGAACCCGGTAATCAGGTAGAATCACCCGATGAGCCGGCCCCCGTGATGCCGGAAACCACAGATCAACCCAAACCGTCATTCTCTGACAGGATCCGGAATCTCCCGTTGGTAAAAAAGATCATCACGCCGATCGTGCGTTCCGGAAAAAAAGAGGACCCGGCGCAGATGCCAATCCCTGAAAATGACGGGAAGAAACGAATAACCAGAGGAACCGTCCGCGTCTTCCTCCGCACCCTCCTTCCCTTCGCTATCCCGGCCGCGCTGCTCCTTCTCATCGCGTTCCTGGCAACTATCCTCCCGCTCCAGGGCGCATTCGGCCCGCTCAGCCCTGCCCTGGCCGGGCTCTTTGCCTCCGGCCTTACCCTGGTCGTCACCGTCGCCGGGCTGATCTTCGGGATTCTCTTTGCAAAACGAAGCGGGGCGTTTAAACCAAAGAACCGTCGTGCCGGGTACGCCGCCGTTGCTGCAGGGTTCTGTATCCTCTGCATCGCCGGCATCATCTGTTCGTCCGCCGCAGCCGGCCTCTTCAATACCGGGGAAGCACCTGCAGCACAGGCCGGTGGGGATCGTAATGCAAAACTTGCGGCCATGCTGGCTTCCGGTCAACTTGGCGATGGTTCGGGCTCTTCGGTTTCTGTCCAGACCGTGGCCCCGACCGTCCCGGCTCCCACCGCAGTACCCGCACAGGTTGCGCCGGGTGCGGCAACAACGCCAACTGTTCCTGTCAAAGATGCACTTGGCGTAGGTGAATACTACTGGTACGGGGATGCCCAGCACACCACCCGGGCAACCGTGTACGATTACAAGGTACTTCCGTTCTATTTCTGGTGGTACATTGATTATAACCGGTTCGTCATGCAGCAGCCGCCGGATGGTTACAAGTATCTTGTCGTATTCCTCCGGATTGAGGACCTGGGAACAAAAAGTGCCATCATACCGGCAGCTGACCAGATGATGGTAACAAATAATGGCAACAGCTACGTGAATGATCCATTCTTTAACATGTCCGTCCTCAGCCAATCCCAGGTCGATTATTACAGCAACAACCTCAACGATCTTCCATACCAGTGGATCCGGGAGCTCGGGCAGCAAAAACGGGATTATTCCTACCTGATGGGATACAACATTTTTGCAGCCAACGGGGGCACCAGCGCAGGAGGCTCAGCAGGCAATATCGGGGAGCTCACTTCGAATGCCAGCGGGGATAGTAACTCATTTGGCATCAACCAGACGGAACCCCAGTGGGGACTTGGCTATTTCCTCCTTCCCGGTACCAGCAATGCAATTGACGGGTACCTGATCTATACAGTACCGGATACCGCTGTGAATACCACGGAGGAACTGAAATCAACCTATGTACAGGTTTCATTTAATAATATCAGCTCTACCCGGTGGCAGCTGGGAACAGATGTCCCGGCTTAAGTGTTTTCCCGGGAAGGAGCGTATGTCGGTAAATCTATGATTCCTCTATATTCTCTATTCAAAAGATATATTTTTAGAAAGTTCCCATACGTAAAGAAGCACAAGCGACTTCCTGAAACAGGGTTATTTCAGGTTGTGAATGTGACCATATTCCCGCACTGTGCACGCGCAAAAGATTTGTCAATTCAAGGTTCCGGTTGCAGGTAAGGAGATTTTTCGTGGCACGGTTCCCCAGGATAAAAAAACGATCATTACTTGCTGTTCTCGGCATTGCGATCCTTCTCCTGGTAGTTGCCGGTATATTCTTCCAGATTTTACCCGGCCCGGGAACGCTGCCACGGTTTTTCGAGTCCAGGGCAAGCCCGGTGACGCTTCACCCCCTTGCGGATGCAGTGAACAGCATCACCGTACCCATGAACCGCCCCCTGATCGCCGATTTCCTGCATGCGCCTGCATTGGATTACACGCCACTCTCCATCAGGTTTCTTGATCTGAGCCGGGGCTCTCCTGCCACGTGGGACTGGGATTTTGGCGACGGGACTACCGGCTCCCTGCAGGATCAGGTGCATGTGTACCAGAATCCCGGGCTGTATAATGTTACCCTGCGTATTACCCGCCCGGACGGCTCCGCCCGGGCCTTCACGGTAAACGATGTGCTTGGCAACACCAGTCCTGAGCCCCGGCAGGTGCTTGTTGATACACTCCGGCCGGGAATGCTGGAAAAAGGTGCATATGCCACCTTTGTTTCCACTGACGGTGATTCGTACTGCACATTCAACGGGAATCACATCGCGCTGCCGAACGGCTCGGTCGTCAAGATCAGGACAAATACCGACGGCGACGGAATGATCACCATACGACAGGGCAACCTGCTGAAGTTTTCCGTACCTGACGCAACCCTGTATGTCAATGGTTCCCAGCTCGTGCAGGGACCATCCGGGGACTGCAGCATCCCATCAGCCCAGTACTTCAGCACGAATTTTACCTATACCGTAGTCCCGGCAAAAGGCGATGTCCGGCAGGTGTCGATCAATGGCGAGAAGATCCTGGCGGGAGTAGAGAACTCCCGTATCCTGGTCATGCACGAATCCGATGACCACGATGCCGACCTGACCCTGGATACGGATCCGGCATTTTTTGAAGGGAGTGCTGCACAGTTTACGATCACGCCCGCGGTCATTGCAGGTTTTACCACCCATTCCCCGCACGAGGGCGATGCACCCCTGAATATCAGCTTTGAGGACCAGTCTGCAGGAAATCCCACTACATGGGACTGGGACTTTGGCGACGGGACCCGTTCCACCGGGCAGAATCCCGTTCACCAGTACGTGACCTCGGGGGCATATACGGTGACCCTGACGGTAAGCCGCGGCGATCTCACCGATAGCGTCGTGGAAAAGAACTTTGTCGTGGCAACGCCACCCCGGCTGGTAGCAACTTTTTCCGCCTACCCCCTTGAGGGTGTTGTCCCGCTGGTAGTCAGGTTCACCGACAACTCCACGGGATCGCCATGGATGTGGAACTGGAATTTCTGGGATGTGGCGACTGGAACCCCGCTTTCCTCATCGCAGCAGAACCCGGTGGTAACTTTCACCGAGCCGGGGACCTACGACGTCTGGCTTGCGGTCAACAATATTTACGGCAGCAGCGATCTGATGCGTCCGCAGTACATCACCATCACGGATCCCTACCGGTACCCTGATACACAGCTCCAGGTGCAGACCGGAAAGCAGGGATATATCGAGAAAGATTCCTGCATCCAGTTCATTGTCAGGGACACCCCTGCAACTATCAGTATCAACGGGGGATACCGGGAACTCCCGAAAGGGTCCCTCATCAGGATCGAGGCGCTGAGTAACCAGAAAGGCGATATCTATATCGACAAGGGCCAGCTGCTCAAGTTCAGCCTGCCGGATGCCTCCCTCTATATTGACGGGGACCTCGTCACTGCCGGTAGGATTGACAGCATATACGTACCGTACATGTCGGACTTCCGGACGGCACTTTCGTACTATCTCCAGCCGGCATCTTCCTGGACAACGGTCATGGAGAACGGGTACCAGGTGCTCGGAGACTGGGACAATGCCTGGATACGGTTCTCCAATATTGGCATGAACGCCGGTGACAACCTCCGTCTCACGGTCTCCGACAATTCCACCCTGATCGATGGTGCTGATAACCAGACGGTCCACGACTGGATAGTGCAGTAAAGCCAACGCTGGCAAAAGTGTTGCTGATACGACAGTACCTGACATCGGGTACATCGATGCCGGAACCGGTGATCGTGCGTTCTTTGCATCCCGTCACCGAAAATGATCAGCATCGGAATGGAAATAACTCCGTGGTATCGTCAGGCTTGTCCCGTGATTGCCCGGGACCTGGAGACCGGCTTCCCGTTATTCTGTCCTGTGCATGGTCATTCTCATATTCGTTAAAACATATTAGTAAAAACCGCTTCCGTTTTTCCAGGTACGCGTGATGCCGTCCTTTCAGGCAGTCGGGAAAATACCATCACAGAAAAGGAAATCACTGGGATTGTTGGAGCAGCTCTGCCTGTGCAGTGATATTTCCCAGGGCCGCATCCCCGTCAGAAAGTGATGAGGCGGCAAGCTGGCGGGCATTCATCGCGGATTGCAGGTAGGCATCATTCCAGTAATCGGGGTCATCCGGACTCACGTACTGTCCCGCATTGTTGGTGTAATCAAGAAGGTGCTGCTGGGCATTCCCCATCGAGACGGTATATATTTTCATATACTGGACCATAAGGGCAATCTGCTGATGCGCTTTCGGATTGTTCTCATAGGTCAGTGCCGAAGTATTTGTTTCAAAGTTGTCCGTTGCAAAATTCAGTTGGGTGAGTCCGTTCTCCCAGGAATTGAGGAGCTGCTGCTCCTCACCCACATTTTGTCGTATAAGCGCAAGATCCGGGGTATCGCGGGCGATTTCAGTATTATATGTTGTCGTATCTGCAGAGATCCGCTGCAGATCGGATCTGACCTCCCGATCAAACTGCTTCTGCTCGGTAACCCATGCATTGTATTCCTGGATGGCAACGGTTGTATTGTGGGTATCTGCTGTCCGGATTGATGTGCAGCCGGAAAACACGCAGAATACTGCCACGACAATCAGGGCTAAAAGGGAAATTACCGGGCCTCTTGGGAACATTACCTATCTATAGGGAGGGGTTTTTCATTAAGATTTCCGTGTTTAATAATAAAATCCTGCCAGAAATTCTCATAAAATTTTTCAAATGCATCCGGGAACATTTCAGGATTTTCAGGAATAGAGAGAATACTTTAAAACTATTGTGAGAGAAAATTATCTATGTATAAATGGGGCTGGGCTGCCTGCCTGCTGATCGTTCTTCTCACCTGTTCCTGTGGCTGTACGTTCCTGGGCGGAGGCAATGGCAGTTCAGGTAAAGACAACGGGACGCTTCCCGCCGATACGCCTACCCTACCGGATCAGTACATTGCCCATCCCGTGGGTACGGCGAACCCGGCTACGGGGCCCGTAATCCCAACCACGACACTGGGAAATCTGCCGGTGATTGACGCGGCAGCACAGACAACGATCAACGGAAGCGGTCTCTCCGGAGGTAGCTATACCTGTCCCAGCGATTTTGACTGCACGAACATCTCCGTTATCAGTTCTTCCGGCAGCACTTCTGACAACAGTATGACACCCCCCACGGCGCAATTCACCTCGAATGTTTCAATGGGAATGGCGGTGCCCCTTGCTGTTGAGTTCACCAGCTCCCCGAACACTCCCCCGTACAATTCAAGCTGGGGATATCCGCTGGGAGTGGATTCAATCACCTCAAGCGACCAGACCCTGGTTCTTTTATTTAACAAGTACGGTTACTACCCGGTATATCGCTTCGTGACAAACAGTAATGCTACCGCGGTATATTCAAGTACGATCTCTGTCTGTCCGCTTGTTGCATCATTTACTACGAGCCAGACAACCGGCCTTGTGCCACTTTCCATCCAGTTCACCGATACCTCGACTAATCAGCCCATCGGGTGGTTGTGGAATTTCGGCGATGGTACGCAAAATTCAACGCTCCAGAACCCGCCGCACCTGTTTACCACTTCAGGTGTTTATACTGTCAGACTGGATGCAACAAACAATCTGGGCTCCTGCTGGAAAACCACGGAGATCACCGTTTCACCGTTGACCGCATCCTTCAACGAGAACCAGACTACCGGCCTTGAACCTCTCGCTGTCCAGTTCACTGACACCTCGACTGACCAACCAACGAAGTGGTCATGGAACTTCGGCGACAGCGGGACATCGACTCTCCAAAACCCGGTTCACACGTACACTGCATCAGGAATTTATACTGTGAACCTCAGCGCGACCAACGGCTTCGATGGCTGGAAGAGTTCCCCAAGTATTCTGATCACGGGCTATTCCCTTCCTCAGGTCTCGTTCACGGCAAGCCCGGTATCAGGGACTCCCGGAACATCCGTAATTTTCACTGACGGGAGCACCAGCTTTCCCGGCCCAACATCCTGGTACTGGGATTTTGGCGATGGGTACAACAGCACCCAACAGAACCCGTCGCACCAGTATTCCAGTCCCGGACCCTATAATGTCAATCATTCTGCCACTAATCCGCAGGGGACTGTATGGTTAAATAAGACCGGGTATATCACAATTTCATAAGGTTCCTTGTAATTCCGAGGGTATTTGCCTCACGGGTAGGATTTACTTATATCCCCCTCAATATCGGAAATACCGTTACCTGAAGGTAACCCTGTCTGGAGGTGCCATTATCCAGAATAGTATTCTCATTGCCGATCCAAAGGGGTTGTGGAATCGGAGCTTCATCGGATTGGTACTTGTTCATCTGAAATCTCGTGTTCAGAATAACTTACTCCCGTGAAAAGAATGACACATTTATCATTCAGGTAACTCTTTACCGGTATCATTGAAGGATGAATACGAAATGGGTCAGTCTCGATAAACGTGCGCCTTTCTACTTCAACACCGGATTTATCCTGAGTCTGCAGATAAAACACGATTATTTGTGCATGAGTATCGGATATTAATCAAAAATAACGAATCACCGTAACGTTGTCTGAATTAAAAACTATACTTTACTGTCATGACTATATACTCAATAAATAAATTATATATCCGCATACATCCTATTTTTTCCTGAAAATCCCCGGGCAGCTAAAAATGAATAATCCGGGGATTTCGGGATATTCAGCAACTATGGACACGCCGGCTTCTCCCAAGAAAACCAACTCTTTTACAGACAGGTTCAAATCGTTCCTTATTGATGAGGATGATCCGGTTGAAGATGAACAATCTCCCGGCACCGGAAATACCGTTGAAACTTTACTACGGGAAGAAGGCTCTCCCGATTCGGTCTCTGCAGAACCACCACAGGTTTCAACGGAGCTGATGCCTGCGAGTAAATCCGGCCCGTTATCACTTGGATCGAAGTTCCGGTCTTTTCTTGCCGAACCGGAAGAGGACGACAACCTCCATCCGGCCGTTCCCTCTGGACGGCCGGTGCAGCCATCCCCCGCGGATCCACCTGCATCCGGTGCCCGACCCGAAAATTCCTCCCCCTCAGCCTTCCGGAAATTCCTTTCCATCTTCTCCAAACCTCCTGAGCAGGATATTTCTACTCTCCTGTTCGATCCCGGGGATCTTGATACGCCATCCCTGGAAGGATCGCTCAGGGACGTCAACCTTACGTACGTAGTGGAAGTCCCGTTCCAGTTCGTCCATATCGAGTACTCCCGTCTCGAGGGAATGATGATCTACAGCGTGGTAGAACCCGAGCTCAGCGAGACTGAGCGATCCGCGCTTACCATCATCGAGAATGCGTTTGAAAAACTGGTGAGCACGAACGCCGAACTGATTGATGCAGAACAGCGGGAGAAGTACCTGCATGAACGCTTCTATTCCCTTGTCCATATCTTCGGGCTCAGCCTGACAGATTCACAGAAGGAGCGGATGTACTTCCACTTACGCAAGCAGTACCTCGGGTACAGCCGGATCGATACCCTCATGAAAGACAAATATATTGAGGATATCAGCTGCAACGGCTCTGATATGTACCTCTATGTCCAGCACCGTACGTACGGTTCTGTCCGGACCAACGTGAAGTTCGGCGAGGTTGAACTCAACAACTTTGTCCTGCGGCTCGCGCAGATCAGCGGCCGGCACGTTTCACTTCTCCAGCCGATCCGCGACCTGACCCTTCCGGACGGGAGCCGCGGCAACATTACGCTTGGGGGCGAAGTAACAAAAAAAGGCTCCACGTTTACAATCAGGAAATTCCGGGCAAATCCGATATCCTCCATCGAGCTTATGGATTATGGGTCTATCGATGCCCAGCAACTGGCGTTCATGTGGATCCTGATGGAATACAAACGTTCTATCCTCGTATCCGGGGGAACAGCGACCGGTAAGACCACGTTTCTCAACGTGCTGTGCAGTTTCATCCCGCCCGAATACAAGATCGTCTCCATCGAAGACACGGCTGAACTGAACCTGATGCACCCCAACTGGATCCAGTCTATCACCCGTACCGGTTTCGGTACATCGGATTCAGGGGCCAGTGGAGTTTCCGGCATGAGTGGAGGCGGGGGAAAATCACCGGGTGACATCTCCCTGTACGATCTGCTTGTCGCCGCACTGCGTCAAAGGCCGGAGTTCATCATTGTCGGTGAAGTGCGGGGCGGGGAGGCCTTCACCCTGTTCCAGGCAATCGCTGTCGGTCACGCGGCCCTTGGGACCATCCACGCCGGCTCCATGGACGAACTGCTGGCCCGCGTGGAATCCAACCCCATGAACGTGCCGCGCAGCCTGCTCTCGAATCTCGATCTTGTCATCTTCCCAATGCACATCAAGAAAGGCGAGCGTAGCATGAGGAGGATCGCAAATATCGTGGAGATCCTTGAACTTGACCGGGATAGCGGCGACCTGATCACCAATACGGTTTATAAATGGCTGCCGGATGTCGATATCTTCCAGTGGCAGGGCAGGAGTTTTCTCTTTGACAAGATCCGCGACACGTACGGTGTGAGCAAGGAGGTTCTCACGGATGAGCTGAAATATCGGACGGACTTCATCATCTGGATGCAGAAGCATAACATCCGTGAATATCATGCAGTCACCAAGATGGTCCAGCTGTATTACCGGGACAAGGAAGAAGTCCTGGGCTGGCTGTATCCGGGTCCGGCATTACCCACAGAACCCGCGGATATTACTGCATATCTTTCCGATTGATAGAGCGATTACAATCCCGGGGCTCCGGGCATTCCCAATCCGCATCATCGGTATGTAATGGTCAGGATGGCACAACTTCAGATTAAAAAAGAACTGTGATTTTCAGCTCTTGGCAGGTTCTGCCTGCCTGAAATACGCACGGGTGCGATCCAGCAGACCGCTGAAGGACCGGCCAATGCCGGAGAGGCCGGCCTGTACGGATTTCGCTGTACATTCACGGTTCCCCTTTGAGCTCATATTCTCGCGGGGGTGCGTTGCCGGGTGTACCCCGGCAACGGCTTTTTGCTTCTTTTTCATCTTCATTGCCATCTTATCTCACCTTTGATTCCCAGCAGGGAATGCATAATCCGGATTTTTTTGTATAATGGAAATCAAGTACCGGAAACTGTTCCCCGCACTGGCGGCACCGTATCGCAGGAACTTTCGGTCCTTTCCCTGCCCGGGGATCTGCACCGGTCTCGGACAAAGAGACTGCTTGCGTGCCACGGGATCCCGGTTGGATCGTGTTATGCTCCCGGTACATGGAAAGGCACCCCTGCGTACTTAGCGGCTTCGTGTTACCCCTTTGAGAATACATGTCTCGCATGGATTCGTTCAAACGCTGGATCTGTTCGTGATGAACTCCGTAGGATGTAAGAATTCTTCTCACCTGCCCGGCACATTCCCGCAGTGCGGGTTACTGCCTTACCAGCATGTTTGACCTGCAACTATATAGATTTGGCGAAATGATATAGAGTGTTTCACTATTATATAGAATAGTTCACTGTTCCGATCGCAACACACCCTGTACAAAAACCATCCAACGACGATCCCCAATTCACATGTACAATGTATGAACTTCGAAATACTGATTGAATGGTAAATCCAATCCCCACGCTGGATTATATCCTGCAAAAATATAGTGTTAGAAAATTTTATATAGATTTTAGGCAGACTCTATTGTGTCGCATTCGGTCCAGATCCGTGCAGCATCCCCAGGGAAAGCCCGGGGGAGCACTGGATTGCATAGGGTGACAATGCCCCCGGGCAGCCAATCGCGGCCTGACGCGGCCAGACCTGCACGTACCTCTTCCGGACTGCCACTTCATTTCCTGAGAACCGGCAGTCTTATCGCGGTCATGGTTCGGCCACACGTTTTTTTACCAACACGGACTGGCCGCATCTCCGCGCCCGGACAGGATGTTTGTTTGTCTACCGGTGCCCATGAGAGGGGGAATGGATGAAGGTCGATTTCCATGTGCATACCAGCAGGTCCGTTGACGCGGTGGCCAGCCCGCGGCAGGTAGTAAAATATGCAAAAAAACTCGGTCTCGATGCGATTGCCATCACCGATCACAACCGCCTCTTTCCGCACGCCCTGGCACGGCAGCTTTCCCGGGAGTTTGGCCTGCTGGTCATCCCGGGTATGGAAGGGGGTAACATCGCGATCCGGAAACACTGGATCGCTCTTGGCATCTCCCGCCCCTTTGAATCGCTCTCCATCGATACGGTCCTCTCTTTTATCAGGAACGAGGGCGGCGTCTCCGTTGCTCCTCACCCCCATGCAAGGCTCGGCTATGCCGATTATGCCGGTCTCGGGTTCGATGCGGTCGAGTCCTTAAACGGCAGTGAGCCGCAGTCCAATGCCCTCGTGAGGAATACCCGGAATATACCGGAGACCGGTGGCAGCGACGCACATGCCCTTCCCATGATGGGATACACCTGGACTCTCGTGGAGGCTGACGGAACCCTTGACGGCGTACTCGAAGCGGTGCGTGGCGGGAGGTGCACTCCCCGGGGGACCACTATCCCGTTCCTGGATTTCCTCCGGTTCTATCCCCTTTACGTCCGTCACCGCATCCTCTGTGAGCCCGGGGCAGCACTGTCCCGGGCCTGCCGGGTGATCCGGGATATCCGGGCCCTCGGGACCGGGGAGTCCCCATGTACCGCTGTCGAATACCCATGGATACAAGGTGAACAATATCCATCCCCATAACAATTCATCCCGTCAGGCCCGCTGGATTGGCGTTGATCTCAACACTACCGGCCATGCCGTAGTCGCTGCCGATCTGGTGACCGGCAGGGTCATGAAACTTGGCAAGAGACTCCAGTATGCAAAGACTGCTTCCACGAAGAAC
>NZ_JBAVIG010000010.1:0-4862 GCF_049686655.1 Methanoregula sp. | reverse complement strand
GATCAGATCCACAAGCATCGGAGACTTTCGCCTGAAGAAGGGAACCGAATAAGCACCGTCCCCTTTACCCAGGATCTCTGCTATGCTGATGCCCGTCAGATCCGCCATTTCCTGGTTCCATACCAGCACTTTGCCTTCGCGGTCGATGGCAAATGCGGCTTCAGGGAAAAAACTCACTGCACCAGAGAGGACTTTTTCGGAGATACCAAGGGATCGCCCGACCTGGCGACGGTCAACCGCACGGTTGATCATATGGACGAGTTCCCGGAATTCCGATGAGGGATTATCTCCTTTCTTTAAGAAAAAATCTGCCCCGTTATTGAGCGCCTCAATCGCTGCGTTCTCCCTTCCGACTCCGGTGAAAATGATGACTGGTGTAGTGTCTCCTTTTGCCCTGAGGATCTTGAGCAGTTCTATTCCCGTGATCTCCGGAAGGTAATAATCTACCACCAGTGCATCGAATGTCGCCGATATAAGGATGCTGAGTGCTTCTTTTGCAGATGTGGCAGTCTGAACCTGCATGCTGCCAAACCGTTCGAGGAATGAACGCGTGGCATCCAGTAATATTTTTTCATCATCTACGAAAAGAACCGACCGCATTAAAAATTCTTTTAAATAAACAGTGTATAAAAGGAAAAAGATTGTGGGTTTATCCGCGTTTCCCGAGGTGGTGATCCAGATAGAAGAGATGTCCGATGATATCGCCGACAATGTTGATCTGGGAGAGAATCTCGCCCGTGCTTGCCTCCTCCTCGACCTGTTCCCTGACAAACCACTGCAGGAACTCGAACGTTGCATGGTCTTTCTCCTTGATTGCGAGATCGACAAGACCGTTGATATAGCCGGTTACTTTCTGTTCATGGGCATATGCTTCTTCAAAGACCTTTCCAGCAGATGCCCATTTTGCCTTGGGGGCCTCTATGGTTTCGAGTGCTACCTTGCCTCCACGTGCAATGATGAACTCGTAGATCTTCATGGCGTGTGCATGTTCCTCTGTTGCCTGGATCCGCATCCACTTGGCAAACCCTTTCAGGAAGATTGTCTCGAAATATGCAGCCATCGACAGGTACAGGAACTCGGAATAAAATTCCCGGTTGATCTGTTTGTTCAGTGCTGTTTCTAAGGTTTTTGAAATCATACGGTTTCCTCCGTTCGATCGTTCATTGATGTTTTGTCTGATAATTCTTTCGCATGAGGCATTCAGGGAACTGCAGACAAATATGGACAGGAGTAGGAGAAGAACCGCAAAGAAATAACTGATCATCCTTGTTGTCTGATCTTTTTTGCATCCGCTTCCATGTCATGAATGATCTCGAGTTCGAGGGATTTACCATAGGCTTCCTGGGCCTCGTCACTTCTGCCGAGTTCGTCAAGGCAGACACCTTTGATGTACCATGCCATCGCATCGTTCCCATTCAGCATGGAAGCCCGGGTACTTGCGAGAACTGCCTCCTCGTACCGCTCAAGATTGAAGAGGGCAAGGCTCTTGGTCGACCAGGCATCCGCATAATTCTGGTCCATTGACAACGCTTTGTCGCAATCGGCAATCGCCTCTTTGTGCCTGCTCGTTTCAACATATACGGCTGCACGGAGGTACCAGCTCTCCGGGTACTTCGGGTCCAGCGACATTGCTTTCTCGTAATGTGCAATGGCTTCCTTGTATTTGGTGCGCCTGGCAAGTGCTTTCCCCCGTTTGAGTAGCTCAAGCACTTCTTTCACGGGCATAGACAGCCTCTCGTTTGTTTATACTGCGGCCTGCTCATGACTCCCCCCATGTATCGGTGATCAGATCCCCGAAAATTTTTTTTAATGCCGTCTTCTCGTACTGCTCTTTGTGCTCATGTGCTTCCAGCAGGTGTCTGGGCGTCTCCCACACGAACCAGTCTCTCATGGTCATGTACCCGATAAGATGGTTCGTCAGATTGACTCCGACTTTATATAAATCATAATAATAATCCAGCGTCGGCTCAGCGCTCCAGTTGACCTGGCTCAGGGGGCGATCGATGATCTCGAGCATATTATCCCCGAAAACTTTTGACTGGTACCACGCAGTATTCGTCCACCGTGTAGTCAGCATCTCTTTCACTTCGAGGTGGTTGAACTTTTTCATCTGGGGGATATTGAGGACCGGCATCAGTTCATCGGCGGGAAGTGTCTTTGCAAGGAACATGTCGCGGGCGTAAAACATCGCCTTGTTCAGGACAAAATACCGGCGGGGGACAATGTTCTCCTGCGCCATCATCTCGTCCATGTCGTTCTTGCTCTCTTTCATGATATGGTAAAGCTGCGTCTTCCGGATCTTGGGCATGCGGTGGTAGACACTTGCATTGACGATCGCATTCCAGGGGATCTCGTTGACGTCGTCATTGAAGTGGGAGAACAGGATGAAGAGCATCTGGAGCAGTTTCTGGACCGGGAGCTTGCTCTCTTTCCTGGCCTCATCCTTGAGGGCATCAAGGTAGATCTGGCGCATACCCCGGTAGACCGAGTCTTCGGTATACGAGCAGACTTCGTACCGGCCTTTCCTGGCTGCGGCCCCTTTGATGAGAAGGTTGGTGCACTGCTTTGCGATGATGAAATCCTTGAGAAGTCCGACGTATTGTGCGGGAAATATGATCACGTTCTTTTCTATATCGTACGTATAGGTATCCACGAGTGTCCCGCCGGGTTCCGCTTCCGGCTGGCGCAGAAGGGAAATTTCCGTATTAAGGGTTTCTTCGGTATGAGTGAGAAACCGGCGGATGGGTTTTGATAATGGCATCTCTGTTTTCATGAGAGCGGTCCTCAAAATTGGATGTGATTAATTAACGATATTCGGTTACACTCTCACTAGGCGCCGATGCATTTTAAAGTCTCCGTAATGTATGGCAAAAAAGGAGGTACATGAACGAACCCTGCAGGGTTGTTACTTTTTCTCGCAGGGATGGATGAACGAGTGAAAGAAGCCGGTGATCGAATTTGGTTTTTTCGGGCGGAAGACCCCTTGGTTGACATACCGCACATCTTCGATGGAGAAGAAGGCATTGGGATTGGTGGTCTGGATGTGTCCGGTGATCCGGGGGACATCTGCCCGGTTGACGAGCGAGAGGAGCAGTTTGACATTTCCCCGCGTACCCTTTGCATCCATTGACGTGACACCGAAGTTCTCTGTTTCCAAAAATGCCGCAATTTCCTCATTGGATTCTTCGGTCGTGACGATCCGCATGATCACCATACCAATAGAGAGTTTCTCTTCGATAATGAGCCCGACGTAGGTACCCGTGGCATAACCGAATGCGAATGCAAAGAAATTCGCAATATTGGAAAGGTCACTCATTACGACCTCCATGGCGAGCAGCCATATGATGATTTCAAAGAATGCAATGAACGGGGCGAGGTACTTAATGCCTCTCGTTATATAGATCACCCGGATTGTCTCCATGCTGACATCGCCGATACGGGCAAGGAATATCAGAAGGGGGAGGATGAACCAGGTGTAGATTTCAGGACTTATCAGGAAAAATGACATGTGTTCGCCTTTTTAGCGGAAGATTCCTTTTGTGCCTAAAAAAGGTTGAATACTATTTCTATATCAATATTGCCAGAAAAGTGACGAAAAAACGGTTAATTTGAGTAAAGAAAAGGGATCGCGCGGAAAATTCTGCCCGGTTGTTCAGATCCACGTCTGTAGGGCTGCGTCGGACTTCTTCCTGCAACCCGGGGTATGGAAAACTATTTCGTACCTTGTCCCGGCTCATAAATTTCTTCGTTATTTCGCAGACATTCATCCTGGATCGGGGATTGATTCCCCTCCAACACAGCAGATGTTCGTTTTTTTGCTTCCGGTATATACCCTATGAGGTGCAGGTAGAGCCCCCGGATTCCTGCAGGTACATGGTAATGACATCAGGGAACTCCTGAATGCCTGGATCGCACGGGAGAGGATCAGCAACCTGACCCCTTTGGAGAATATCCGCAGAAACGTGAACCGAGCGTGAAAATGCCAAACCCGATATTGAACACGCGGCTCCGGCTTTAGATATCGCCAAGCCTGCCGAGTTGGGTAGTACAGACCGCCACCCCAAGAAATATATGAGGATAATCCAGAGCCTGGAGAGCAGGTCTGCATGGAGGCTCTGGGAAATGGTAGGAAATGCCGGGATGTTGATCGTTGAATCGGGCGATCCCATGAGCGTACCGGGTATGTGGACTGCGATGATGATCTTCTGCCGTGTGTCCTGATCCCAGAACGGTTGGTATAATGCGGTTGAAGCAGGCTGCCGAAAATTGTGGGAGGGAGAAACCGGGGGTCCGCTGAATCGCGCATGCCGTATTCCACGTGTGCCGGGGTGCGCACTATTTTACTCTGTACCGCGAAGCTGTCATGCATGGGACTGAGAGAAACAATTACCCGGTTTTTCCAGCGGTTTTTCCCGAAGAAAGAATATCCTTTGTACAAAACCTGCACGATCTGCGGCGAACGCGTCTATCTCCCGTTCCGGTGTGAATACTGCGACAACTATTATTGCGACAGGCACCGGCTACCGTTTGATCATGACTGTAAAAATATTGAGGCATGGAAAAATTCGCGGACAACTCCCAAGGAGAGTTGGAAGTGATAAGATGGCCTTCCTGCTTCTATATGTTGCGTCCTCTGCATCATCCTTTTAGGGCAGTCAAATTTTTGGATGATTAATAGTTCCCATCCAGTCGTCCTCTCATACATGTTACCGGGTGACCCTCGGGATATATATTATAAGATATTTTCTATTGTTTCAAACCAGAATCGATATTGGCCATCAGTGTAATTTAATTTGGTGATTGCTTAATTAAAGCCACTAGGAATCAGTACTATTATGGAAAAAATTCAAAGAATCTCATTT
>NZ_JBAVIG010000009.1:0-23821 GCF_049686655.1 Methanoregula sp. | reverse complement strand
GTAAAATATTCCGGGTACATTCATCCCAAGACCCCCAACACTCCGCCCGCTGAAAACTACCCCTCACCGTTTGAAAATACCCCCATCCCGGACCACCTTTTTCCCAATTTCAAACACCCCCAAATCCGGGCACTATACGGGCTCCGTCTCAAAACAAAGCCCAGATTGGGCCCCAATTTACCTCCGCCAACCCCCTGTTTGATGCGATCCTCCTGGATGTTTTTCACAAAGACAGGGTCCGGAGAACCATCTCCGTCGGTGATGCAGGTTTCACGTCGGAGATCATCCTGCCGGAATACCACCGGGAAGATACATTCTGCTGATCCCCGTTCTCCGACGGAGCGTCATTCCGGAAAACTCTCCCGAACCTGTTTCAGTGTGCCTTATTCCCGGAAAACGGTGCAATGAGGAGATTTTCCCGGGCGATACGGGCCCGGATTGAAATTTCTCCGTCGAAGATTCAAAAGTGCGCTGATAGAACGCAATTGGACGGCCGATCTCCTTCCGGAAGGGCTTTTGTACGGGAAAATGAAAAGAACCCCTGTTTTGGAGGTGGGGCTCACGTCGGAGAGGCACAATTCTCCGTCGGAGACGAGGGTGCAATTCCTCCTTACCTGTCGACAGGTAACTTACCCGTGACAGGTCGGATACCCGTCACAGGTCAGATGTCATGACCGGGTCAGTGACCTGTGACAGGTTTTTCCACGAGCCCGGTTTCGCACTAATATATAGGGGAATTATGACGTAGAACCAAGAGATTTATGATACGGGAATATCCGGTATTTAGAATGCGGGAGTCCGGGATTTGAGCCGGACTTGTCGGATCCCCGGAATCCGGTCATGTGATCCGGAAAAATATTTCCTGAAAAAATTTTTGGGAAATCCGGAAATAAAATTTTCAGGAAAAAAAAACCCCGTGCCGAACTTGCGAAGGAATTGTTTTACATCCTCTCATCCTCACCACATCGAACGGTTGAAAGAAGCGGGCCTCGTTGAGTCAGCAGAAGACAGTCACACGTGGATCTGTTGCGGTCGCACTCAAGTTTTCGGGCGGGGGGGCCCTGCCCAATCCGGATAAGAAGATGCATGTGTCAATTATTTTCTCATCCGTCCTGACATTTATCTCAGGGAAAAGACCCAATGTTCTGATCACCGATGAACTGAGAGATGGAGAGAATCAATGGAAAAATCTGCGACAGAGAAAAGACGATGAGGGGATTAAAGAAAGTCGATACGAAGGTACTACCGGGAATGCAGATTTATCATAACTACGTCAGACCTCACGAAGCATTAGACGGAAAAACTCCGGCGGAAGCATGTGGGATTGTTGTTGAGGGGAAAAATAAATGGATGACATTGATTGAGAATGCGGCGAGTGCGCAGGTAAAATAAATTTCCTAGTCTAATCTATGATCCCAACTCCCTCTCTATTAATTTCCCCAATCTTTCTCTATCTTCATCGGTTGAAGCAAACGTGTTCCTTATAGCATGTGAAAATTTTCCATTCAATTTAAACTCTTTATCGTATTCATCAACAGCATCCAAATATAAACTCAAAATTTCATCTCTTAATTTGTCCTCTTTCTCCATTATAGAGATAAATTCATCTCTTGCCTCTTGACTTCTAAATGAAGATGCTGCTTTTATGAAAGTAGAAACAGTATCACATTTTCTCTCATAAATCTTTGAGAGATGATCAACTTTTGTGAAGATTACTGACCTCCTAGTATCTCTAACGTAAAAGTACGTTAGTATACACAAAATTAGTGTTAAAATTACTTGAGATCCGCTCCACAGATAATCCAAGTGTATCATAAATGAGATTACAATTGACAATAGTAAAGATGTAGGTTCAATTTATCCCACGATAGTTAACACTTTTTTCTATCCCACACAGACTTGACAGAACCCCAAAAAAGGTTCTGATAGGTTCGCGGTTGAATGATAAGTTTCATGCTCAGTGATAAGTGGCGGTTGATCCATGCAAGATTGTTAATTTGAGAGAATCCATTTACAACTATGGGGCCGGTAGAATACGATAAATTTGCAAGATTGCAAATAGATCGGTTTAAAATCCGATGGGGAAGTACAATCCAATCTTTAAAAGAGATTAGATTGCATCCAAAACATTTTCAAATCTATACAAACGAATTTTCCGAAGAGAAAAAAGCATACATTCGAAGTTATGTGGATAAAATTGATGAAGAGTTACTCAATGAATCTCTCACTACTTTTAAAATCCTGTCGAACGATTTGCATTTAGCTCTCAGTAAAAGTGTTCAAAATTACGAAGATAAACGACACAAACGTAGAATGGAAATCCTTCATGCAATTGCTCCAATTCTAGCAATTGTTGTTATGATCATCCTTATTGTTGTAGTGAAATATCTATTCAATATCGAGATTTCTGTACATTAGATGAATTTGCGCAATGCAACTTTCTCTAACATTTCAGGAGTAATTTTTATTTTGTCATCCGCAGAAGTAAGTAATTCGTCATGAACGGCGATATCGGAGTAATATAGTTTCACTAATACACCGGCGTCTTTAGCTGTTTGGACAACAGGTACAAAATCACTATCTCCAGCCACAAGGATAGCAGTGCTAATATTTCTAGACCAACTTAACTGTGCCATATCAACAGCTAAAAGAACATCCATTCTTTTTTGTTTATAGACGACATCTCCAGTTTCATTGTAATATTTTTGTAGTCTTCCTAATTTTATTTGGAATCTCGAAAGTTGTTCCAATCTGCGAATAAATTGGTTCATTTTTGAATATTTTTCGCTCTCTTCAGGTGTTACTGGAGAGCTTTGATATGGCATACAGTTATAGTAATAAGTTCTCAACCTTTCGCAGTTTCCACAAACCATATCAGAAAATTTTTCATAATCGATCTTGCGACCGGGTAAAAGAGCTGGTAAAATCTTGTTTAAATAACCACCGTCAATTAAAACAACAGCTCTTTCACTCAAAAAAACCACCGTTTATAATGGACTATCGTTCCAGAAGGGACGATAGCGGATATAATGAATCTAAGTATAACCACTACACTATATCAAATTTACTCATCATCATCATAAAATTATAATTTGTTAAAATTATTTTACAGATAATCCAATCATTGTCTCCCACCGGTTGCCCATCAAATTGATGGGGATATTCGCCATCTGAGCCGGTGTCAGCCCTCCAATACCCTGATGCGGACGGATATAGTTGTAATAAGTCTGCATCCCAGCCGCGAAAGCCTCAGCACCCCAAAAAAGGTTGTGATAACTTGACGGGGCTTTTACAAAAAACCAAGGCACAGATAAATGGCGGGACTTTTAATGGCAATGGGATAATAAGGAGTGTACAAAATGAGAATTCTGTTTAAAAAAATACAAAACGTTGTTGTTTTAATAATCGTTGGGATTATGATTTTATATTATACATGTCATTTTAACATGTTTACACCGATTGGATTTTCGGTAATGCTGTTAGTTATTTTGATCATGAGTCTTTTGATTTATTTCGGTTTTACACCACTTTTACCTGAAACCAGACCACATTAATTTTTTCTTACAATAATTATTTAATTTGACCATTCGTTGTTTACAACATGGTAGATGACGTTACAATTAATGGGCTTCGTAAAAATGAAACCTACCCGGGGCTAGATGATTTGATCCATGATGTAAAATGCAAATTTGGTATAAAAGATAAATTGGATATCGATATAGTTGATGATGCTTCATCTGGCCCAAATATGAATGTAGAATCCAAATTCAGATGGAAAAAAGACCCAAATACACTCAATACTGTTCTGAAGATTTCAAGAGGAATGTTTAATATAATAAATTTTGTAGAAAACCCCGACGAGATGAAAAGTTTAATCGCTCACGAAGTTAGTCATATAAAAAATGAAGACGATTCAATATCAAAGAAAATTATAATAATTTATGCAGTATTGGCAATTATTTCTGCGGGGATCGTTATGATTGCATCTACCTGTAATCTTTTCTTAATCTTTTTAGATTTGGTTCTTATTGGAATATGTGGAGCAAGGAATTTTAATTGGAAAAGAAGAAAAATGGAAACAAGAGCCGATACAGACGCGGTGATTAAAATAGGGAATCCCCATGCTTTTCAGGTAGCACTAAAGAAAATCTATATTGTGGAAAAAGATGATCCCCATTATCTAAAATTTGCTGCTCTATTAAGTGTTTATAATTTTATTGTTGGATTTTCATACCCTTCCATCGCTGAAAGAATAAATAACATAGAAATGTGGAAACCACCAAGATAAACTCTTTCTATTCCTCGGAGTCGGGTGACACAACCGTTTGACTCACGACTCCCATTTTCTCAATAATGAGTTTTCCTTTTATTACATTTGACACTAACTTATCTTGATTTTTCCAACCAAGTCTTTCTACTTCACTGGGTGGGATGACAATTACATATTTTGGATATTCTTTTCCATTGTAGATTCGAGATTGCTGTTTTTGCAGATGCATGATCTCCTGTTTGTTTTAATCCTTTATTAATTTTTAGGTGCCGATTAGGTATCGAAAGACTTAATACATTTAGGTACCTAAATATGTATAGTGAATTACGATGCAACAACTAACCAACCCACGAGAGTTAAGAGGACTGGCGATCCTCTCCCAACCAGACACGATCATTCAAACCGGCAAGAACGAATGGGATGTAAGGTCGCAGTCAAAAGACGCCTATTATCAAGTATCTCGCAAATTCGTAAAGGGTCGTAACGCTCCCCACCTGCACGATTGGTTTTGCACTTGTCCCGACTTCATAACCCGCAACATGCCCTGCAAACACATCCACGCGGTACAATTCTCATTGAAACTCTCTGGTGACATACAGGAACGCAGCGCACCAACCACAATCACAGAAACCGAAATAAAAGTCCTCTGCCCTGATTGCAAGAGTGCCAATGTCGTAAAACGCGGAATCCGCAAGACCCAATTTGGAGAAGTTCAGCGATACGGGTGCTCCGACTGTAATCACAGATTTGTTGTGGACAAAGGATTCTGCCGGATGAAGTTCAACCCAAAGGTTATCACACTCACCCTTGATCTTTACTTCAAAGGTGTATCACAGAGAAAGATCGCCGATCACCTGAAACAGTTTGAGAGCGTTGAAGTCACACAGCCCACTATCCTGATCTGGATCAAGAAATACCTAAAACTCCTTGGCGGTTACTCAGAGAAATACAAAGCCGACGTTGGCAACATCTGGCACTCCGACGAAACTACGATCTTCATCAAGAAAGATGGTGAGAAGAAGTATTATCAGTGGATTTGGAACGTCATGGACGCAAAGACCCGGTATCTCCTTGCATGTCAGGTCACTGAGACACGGTTCGTAAAGGATGCCCGCAAGCCACTCCGGGCGGCAAAGGGCGTCACCAACGTTCGACCGGATGCAATTGTCACCGATGGATTACAGGCGTACAAAGAAGCCGTTAAAGCAGAGTTCTATGATCACGAGGCATTCATCCAGAACCCGCACATCCGGCTGAAGGACTTTGAAACCAAGCCGAACAACAATATCCTCGAACGTTTAAACGGCACGTTCCGAGAGCGCACAAAGGTTATGCGGAGCTTTGACAGTGCGCTCGGTGCTGAGGACTTTGCCGCCGGTATGCAGACATACTACAACTATATCCGGCCACATCAGGGAATTAACGGAATGACACCGGCTCAGATGGCAAACATCCCGATCAATCTGATGGGGAATCGGTGGGAAACGATGATTGGGTTAGCAGCGACAAAATAAGAGATTATTTTTTAATGATTTTTACTTCTGGATATCGATCCTCAATACCCTTTAACCATTCATCATAAAATCTTTCGTTTACGTCAACTTCGAATAAGGCGACGATTAGGTTATCATAATGTTGCAAATAACGATTGCATTTATCAGCGACAGTCACAAGATCCTTTGATCTTGTTGGGCCTTTTACTTCAATGGCTATCCTGTTGTCAATAACAATGTCTGGACGCGAAGACCCCGTTTGATGTTCGACAATTGCTCCATGAAAATGCGCCTTCATCCAACCTTGTAACTCGTTATGATATCCTTGCTCATCCCGATAAATTCTCGATGGCTCGAAATTTTCTATAGTAGCAATAATCTTCTCTAAAAATTCATTTTCTGGAGATCCAAAGATAGTTTCATCTAACTGATTTGGGTTCCATTTTTTATCCAAATCGCGTAGAAGTTGGATTTCTTCCTTTAGAATATCGGAAATTGGAATTTTGTTTGCTTTTGCGAAATCCTTCACTTCTTCTAATTTTATCTCATATGTGGCGTATTTGATGTAATCGGGTGTGGTAAGTTTAAACTTTCGTATCTCCCCATTAAAAGGATCTTTCTCGTAATCTTTAGGCCCATCGCCATATCGATAACAAATGTTTTTGAGTTGTTTCGCGGAGAAACGCTGAAGGATTTTAGACTTGATTTGAATCTTCACATTCTTGCGATCTTGTGATTCCGCGACTCTCTCCCCTACGTTTACAATGGCATCCTTAATTGAATTAAGAAAACCCATATAATGGGATATTTTGGAGAGACGTTATGTCTTCCGAAATTATTTTCAGGAAATACCACGTCTTTGCTAAAAAGTCCCCCTACTTATCACGCGCTTTTAAAAGTCCCGAAGTCCCGTCATCTTATCAGAACCCCAAAAAAATACAATTAAATATTGACCCTACTAACATTACGTAAACATGAATGACGCTGCTGAGGTAGCCCGGTTGCTTGATATCCTCGGTAACCGCAACCGGCGGCGGATCATCGACCTGCTCCGGCAGAAGCCCTGTTTTGTCACCGAGATATCCGAGACCCTCGTGCTCTCACCCAAGGCGGTCATCGATCACCTCCAGATGATGGAGCGGGAAGAGATCCTCTCCTGCGAGATGGATGAACGGCGCCGGAAATACTACTACCTGGCAAACGACATCCTGATCGATGTCAGCCTCAAAGGCCTCCGGATTATCCGTGTCCCGGCACAGGAAGATACCGGGGAGGACGAATCCCTCAAAAGGACCGTCGCCCTGCTGGGGCGTATGATACGGGCCCACGACCAGATCCTCGCAAACCTTGAGCAGATCAACCATGATATCGAGATGAAAATCACCGACCTTGCCCATAACCATAAGGATTTATTCAGGAGCGAACGAGAGATTAGTGTAATCATCGCACTCTCTCACCAGGCCCTTCCCATTGCTGACATTGAGCAGGTCACCGGCATACCGGAAAACAATCTGTCGGAGATTGTCAGGGAATTCGAGAGGCGCGGAATCGTACAGCGCGAAAACGACTTATATTCACTCGGAGGTATTCATGCAGAATAACCCAACCGGCCCCTACGATGATGTCTTCAGCAACCTGGCAAAGATCGTAGAGGATATCGTGAAGAATATGCCTGAAAGCCAGCATGCACGCATTGTCGGGTACACGATCATCACCCGGCAGGCAAACGGCGGGGACCCGGAGATGTTCCATGCCGGCATGCAGGACGATGACGATGAGGTTCCCTACGAAGTCGTGGAGAACGATACCGATCTCTTCATTACGGCGAAGTTGCCGGCCGATCCGAAAAACGCACCCATAGCAGACATCGAGATCAGCTGCGTACGGATAATCGTTGACGGGAAAACAACTACCATCATGCTGGATCAGCCCATCGATCGTATTCACAGCTATTACCGGATTCACCGCGGAGTGATGGACATCTCCCTTAAAAAGATTAAAAACCTGTAATCCTTTTTTCCCGCGTCCGGGTCAGGACGCTTATGAACAGGAAAATGGGACTGCGTTATTTTATGCTTTTACCGGGAAGTCTGACGGGGTCCATTCGCTGATCGGCTCTTTGTCCGTGCGCATTTCGTGGAACTGGCGGAGGGAGACCGTTATGTCCCGGGTGAATGCGAAGTACCCGATCTGGGTAGTCCGGCAGAGTTTCATTGCCATATCCATGAGGCCCCGCGGGTCCGGGCGTGCCTCGCCAAGCCAGATGTGGAAGATATTGCCCCCGTCTACAATCGGGAAGAAGACATGTTCGATCTCTATCCGTTTTGTCAGCGGTACATCCGCACCTGGAGCTACATGGGTGCCGTTCGTGTAATAGATAGGCAGATCCCGGCTCTTTCCCAGTTGTGAGAGCCCGTCCTTAAGATCCCCCTTGATCACGTTCTTTGCAAAATCATGATAGCGGCGGTCGAGCAGGTCAGCGACGGCAAAGCGCTGACCTGTAGTCTCCGCGGGGGTGCGGGCAAGGGCAAGCGTCATGTTGTTCTTTTTAGAGAGCTCGCGACCATACAGTTCCATCTCGGTCATGGCACGGATGGCGAGCTTAAACGCTTCCTTTGATTCGTGGAGCTGCTTGCCGGTATGGTGCTGCACCATCTCGTTGACACCGACGACTCCGATCGTATATACCAGCCCCTCCAGATCAACGGCAAGCGCCCCGCGTTCCCCGGTGTTCGGGTCTTTTGGGCGCTGCATGGCAAACGGCATGCGGCTGTTTGCCCGGATCAGGTCCATCCACCTGCGCTTGATCCGGAAGATCTCCACCGCCACGTCCATCAGTTTCTTGAGCTCAGCAAAAAGCCGGGTATCGTCCCCTTCTGCGTTATACGCTGCACGCGGGCAGTTGACCGAGACCACCTGCCATGAGCCCATCGAGAAGTGGCGTCCCTCTTCAAAGACCAGCTTCTTGTCGAACTCTGAATCCTTGTCGGCAACGGTCGAGAACTGGTAGGCGCAGCACTGGTAACAGGAGATCCCTTTGCCAGCCCCGCGGTACGCAGGGAGCTGGTTGTCGTAATACGGGGTACCGAATTTTGAAGCGAGCTCAAAGGTCATCAGGTACAGATCCTGGTACGTGGGGAGATCGGGATTCTTCCGGTTGAACTCCTCTTTCTCGTGCATGAACTCCGGCTCGATCGAGATCTCGGGTTTCGGGAAGTTGAACGGTTTTCCCCAGTAATCTCCTTCGAGCATCACGTCCATGAGCGCCTTGAAGAGCAGCCGGACTTCGCGTTCGAATTCGCCATAGGTCCGGAGCGGGGCTTTGTGCCCGTCCCATATCTTTCCTTTGTATACGCAGGGCTTGTCATGCCAGAGAGCCGGGACACCCGGCGAGAGCTGGATGGACGAGAAGACCAGCTGGCCGCCCCGGGCCACCATCATCTGGGTCATCTCATACACGAACATCTGGACCAGCTGCTTGATTTCTTCGTAGCTCATCCCTTCGCAGAACGGCGCAAGGAACGTGAGGAAGTTGTAGTACCCCTGCCCGCCGGCAAAATTGGTCTGGGCGGAGCCGAGAGCCTTGACAGCGTGGAGGATTGCGACCTCAGCCCGCTTTGCCGGCCCGGCGACCGAAGCTTTCGTGCCGTTGCCGTCCGGCATCAGGCCGTAATAGAAGAAATACCGCAGGTCCCAGTCCTGGCAGAACGGGCGGGTGCCGAAATACTCGAGATCGTGGATATGCATCTCGCCCGAGAGGTGATGATCCGCAAGTGCCGGGGGGAGCTGGAGCAGGTACTGCTCCTTTGAGATCTTGTCCGCCTTCTTCTTGTGCGAGGTCTCAGCGTTCTCCTGCAGGTTCGCATTGTCATGGGCTTCAAAACCCTTCCCTACGTCGATCTGGTGTGCGTCATAGACCGGGGTGCCGACCCGGGTCGAGACATTCCTGTACTGCACCATCCCTTTCTCCAGGAGGGTGATGTTGACGATCTCCCGGATGAGCGGGCCGGAGAGCGATTTGAGTCCCATATTCTTGATACGGTTCTCGACTTCCAGCGCGATCTCATGCGCGGTCTCAACACTCGCACCCTTGTACCCATAGAATGTTTCAACGAGTTTGGTCTCTTCAACTAACTGCCGTACGATCCGCTCGCGATCCCACTCCACAATATGCCCATCGGTTGTCCTTACCGGAGGGAGGGTTGGTGTATAGGCACCAAAGATCGTTTTCTGCCGGGTCTCCCGCTTTGGCATCATTCACCTTTCAGCAGTCTGGACAGGTGTTCTTCATCGAGTTTTCCGGAGGGAAACAGGTCCGCCGATGTATAGAAATCCTCGTTACGCTGGAGGACCGGGGCCTCGTTCACAAATATCCCGTTGACCCGCAGTTCCGTCAGGGACTCTGCAGTGGACAGGTCGCGCTCGTCAAACGTGTGCTTTCCTTTCTTCAGGAATGTCTTGAGAATTTCGCAATTCGGGCAATATTCAAGCGAATATACGATCAACTGAGATTTCTTCGGCACGGAAAAACACCCTTACTCTGTCATCTATCCAATAGGCAGTACGGGAATAAAAAAATCTTGGTTATGTCCTGGCCCCATCCGGTGCCCGGCCCTATCGAACGATCACCATTTGTAGGGGAATGGAATAATAGTACCGTAATGGTCAGGGCATTTATCGCACTCGAGTTGTCCCGGGAGATCCGGGAGAGCATCGCAGAGGCACAGCAGCAGCTCCGTGGTTGTTATGCCCGCCTGGCGTTTGTGGAACCTGCCCAGATCCACATCACGGCAAAATTTCTTGGGGAGACAGACCCGCCGGCTCTTGAAAAAATAAAGGACGCGATTACGGGAATCCCGTTCTCGCCGTTTCCGGTAACTGTCGGCAAGGTGACCCTCAACAATCCCCGCCGCCCGCAGACGATCTGGTGTGAGGTTGATGACGCGGGGAACGGCGGAAAACTCGTTGCACTGATCGACAGGGCTCTCGTGCCGCTGGGATGTGAGCCGGAGACCCGCCGTTTCCTCCCGCATGCCACGCTGGCACGGGTAAAATCACTGGACCCCTCTCTCTTTGCCGCGTTGAAACGGATAGGTGACCGGGGGTTCGGCAGCTGCACGATTGCGGGAATGACCCTGAAGAAGAGTACGCTTACCCCGCAAGGCCCCCTCTACGAGGACCTGCTGGAGGTGACATGGTGACGCGGCTGCCCCACGAAGACCAGGTCCTTGCAACCCTCCGTCCGACTCAGATCGAGAAAGATCATGTCTGCGGGATTGCGCAGCGCCTGCTTGCAGCCATAGCCGGAAGCGGGAAGGCACAGGGAATGGTTGTCGGGTCTATCGCCCGCCATACCTGGATCCGGGGAGACCGGGACCTTGACGTCTTCCTCCTGTTCGACCCGGCACTCCCCCGTGAAGCCCTCGAGGAGCAGGGCCTGGCGCTTGCCAGGAGCATTGCAGCCGCGTTTACTGATCGCTACCATGAAAAATACGCGGAACATCCCTATATCAATGCCGTGATCGATGATGTGGACGTGGACCTTGTTCCCTGCTACAACGTCGCGAGCGCCGAGCGGATACAGAGCGCCGTGGACCGCACCCCGTTTCATACGCGTTATATCACGGACAAGATCAACGGCCTGATCGATGATGTCCTTCTCCTCAAACGATTCGCAAAGGCCGGCGGGATCTATGGCTCTGACGGGATGACAGAAGGGTTCTCCGGGTATCTCTGCGAGCTTCTGGTACTCCGGTACGGGGGTTTTACACCACTCCTTCAGGCCGCATCGGAATGGAGGCTCCATACGCTTATAGATCAGGAAGATCACGGGGCCAAGGAGTTTGATGAGCCCCTTATCGTGATCGACCCGGTCGATCCCCGGCGCAATGTGGCCGCAGCGGTCTCTCTTGACCGGATGGCCGAGTTTGTGGAGCTGGCCCGGGGATACCTGGAGGTCCCGTCACCGGTCTTCTTTGAACTGCCCGGCCCCCGTACGATCACACCGGATAAGCTGGAAAGCCTGCTTGCCGGGCGGGGGACGTTCCTGTATGCGATCACGTTCGACACTCCCCCGTATATAGAGGAGATTGTAGTTCCGCAGCTGAAACGGAGCACGTCTGCGATCAGCGAGCACCTTGAGCGTAACGGGTTCCCCGTGCACCATGCCCATTACCGGATGGGGGCCAGTACCTGTATGGTCCTCTTTGAACTGCTGGTCAATGAACTGCCGGTCGTCAGGAGCCACCCGGGACCCCCGGTCTGGAACCGGGTCAATGCAGAAAAATTCCGGGCCAAACATATCGGTTCTGCCCTGCCCGGCCCCTATATCCTCGACGGCCGGTACGAGATGGAAGTGCCCCGGGAGTTCAGGCGGGCCGGCGACCTGCTCGCGTCCCCTTCACTCCTGCAGGTGGGTCACGGCAAACATGTGCGCCAGTCCCTTGGTGCCGGCTGGAAGGTGTACGAAGGGGCAGATTGTTACCAGCCGGAATTTATGTCATTCATTGCCGGGTTTTTTTCCCGCTGCTCCCCGCTGGTGCGTATCCTGCAGGAGAAAAATCCAGACGGCTCTTCCGACCGTTCTTGAATGAAAAGATAAACCCGGTTTGTTCTGCGAGAGGCGGAGAGGTATCTGCTCATATCTCAGGTACGGATTGAACGCAATTACGATCCTAAAAAGAGTGGGAATGGTCCTGGCAGTTACTTTCCGGAATTCTTCCGGATCTTTGAAGAGGCCAGTTTTTCTATGGCACTCTTGTCAATGTCGGTGGCAACGGCGAGTTTTTTGTGCTGGACTGCACTGTCGAGCATCCCTTTACCGGTCTGCGTCCGTACAATGAGCGTGGTTGACCCGGCAGGGCTCCCGATCGCACCTGCCGAGAGATCTGACTGAACTGCGGTGAGATCCGTGCAGAAGTGACAACCCTTGCGGATGCAGGTCTCCAGTTCCGAAAGCGGAACGATTGTAGTTGTACCATCCTGCTTAAGGATCTCAAGTTTGCCCTTGACATCCAGTTTCCGGATCTCGTAGGGCTCGAGCTTGTAATGTGCCTTAAGTTTTCCTTGTATCAGGGCCGTGTAATCGAACGTCTCTGTACAGAACAGCCCGACCACCAGCCGGATTGCCTTCGCATACGGCCTGAGGAGGTCGTTGTCGCTCTTCCGCATATGGTCCACGGCCTGGACTGCACAGGGAACACCCACAACGGCAATTTTCCTGAATTTCTTCTCCACGATCGCGTACTTGAGTGCGGCAAGGAGCGGCACCCACCAGCTGTACCGGCTCCCTGCCTGCTGGACAAGGACATCGGATTTCGTGATGACAACAGATGATGGCCGGAGTGTCCAGTGATCTTCCGTAACTGTCACGACCGCATCGATCAGTCCCTCGTCAAGTGCATTGGCGAGGATCGCGGTTACTGCTCCTCCGCTCTGCTTACGGGGCACGTCAAACACTGCTTTTGCAGAGACGATCTCAAGGTAGTTCCCGAGTGTCTCGGCCGGCTGGTCGCCGATACGGGGGCAGACTGCATAACAGGCCCCGCAGCTGACACTGTCGGTTGCCTGCTTGCAGTACCCGTTGCTGCGGGGACTGGTGATCATCTCCCCTTCATCAAAAAACAAGGCATCGGCAGGGCAAACCGCTACACATGCACCGCACCCTGAGCATCTTCCGGTATCCCAGACCTCGCTTTTCAAATCGAGATAACTCTTTGCTGCCATCGCATTCACTCCCATGTGTATTTGCTCGCAAACGGCCGGGCACTTGTCGCGGCTATGCGGGTGTATTCCGATGCAAGCAGGGGGCTTGCATCAATGCCGAACGATTGTGCAAAATCCTCAATAATGGGGCGGATCATTGTTTTCTGCTCATCGGTGACTGGTGCCTGTTTTGCCCCGCCGCCGAGATAGAGGTCGTCCACAGGACCGCGGACATAGATCTCTCCGCCGTGGATGCCGCTGCCGACCCCCTGTTCCGAGATGGGCTGGACGCCCCCGAGCCCCAGCACGATGATGAGCCCTCCTGCCATATACTCCCCGAGGAATGCACGGGCACCGCCACCGATTACGACGATGGGGCGTTTTTCCATGTACTGCTTCATGTGAATGCCGCCACGGTAGCCGATGTTGTCCCTGACATAGACCCTGCCGCCCCGCATGCTGTGGGCGACTGCGTCCCCGGCACTGCCGTGGATGATCACTTTGCCCTTGTCCATGGTGTTGCCGGGGGCATGGTCTGCGTTGCCGTGAAGGATAACCGTCGGGCCGCTCATGAACATCGCGAGGTCTCCGCCCGGCACGCCATTCAGCGTGATGGTAACATCGTCACCTCTCAGGCCGTCCCCGATGAACCGCTGGCCAAGCACATTATTGATGGTAATCTCTTTTACCCCGTCGGCAATGGCCTTGCGGATCTGCTTATTGAGCGGTGTATAATGGAGATCTTTTGCATCGATCGTCATCGTGCTCATCCTCAGGCCCCCGCAGTCTTGACATCGAGGACATTCAGGATCCCCTCGTCAAGCATATAGCCCCGGAGCCGGTCGCGGTTGCCCCTCAGGCTCTCGATGCTGTTGATGCCGGCTGCACCCATGAGTTCTGCGAGCTCAAGGGTCCAGCCGTGAATCAGGTTCTCGACCTGCACCGCATTGGTCTCAGGGTCAAGCCGCTTTGTCAGTTCGGGTTTCTGGGTGGCAATGCCCCAGGCACACTGGCCACGGTTGCAGGTACCGCAGACCCGGCATCCCATGGCAACGAGCGCAGAAGTCCCGATATAAACGGCATCGGCCCCGAGGCAGATGACCTTGGCCACATCTGCGCTCTGCCGGATGCCGCCGCTGGCGATGATGGATACTTCGTTCCGTATTCCCTGCTGGCGCAGCTTCGCATCGACACTTGCGACGGCTACTTCGATCGGTATTCCGACATGGTCCCGGAAGACTACCGGTGCCGCACCGGTCCCCCCGCGGAACCCGTCAATGACCACGGCATCGGCCGATGAACGGGCAATACCTGCTGCGATCGCTGCCACATTATGTACGGCAGCGATCTTCACAAAGACCGGCTTCTTCCATTCCGTGGCCTCTTTCAGGCTATGGACCAGCTGCTTGAGATCCTCGATGCTGTAAATATCGTGGTGGGGTGCCGGACTGATCGCGTCGCTGCTCTCCGGGATCATCCGTGTGCGGGAGACATCGGCGTTGACTTTCTCGCCGGGGAGATGGCCGCCGATACCCGGCTTTGCCCCCTGCCCGATTTTGATCTCGATCGCGGCCCCGCGCTCGAGATAGTCGATGTCTACGCCAAACCGACCGGAGGCGACCTGGACGATTATGTGTTTCTGGTATGGGTAGAGTGACTGGTGAAGCCCGCCTTCACCGGTCCCCATGAACGTCCCGATGCGGCTGACCGCCCTTGCCAGCGCCTGCTGTGCCGGCAGGCTGATCGCACCGTAACTCATGTGCCCGATCATGATCGGGGTCTCGATCTGGAGGTTGGGAGTGAGTTTTGTCAGGAGCTCAACGTCTTTTCCGGCATGTTCCTTTATCGAAAGTGCCGCGGGCTTCTTACCGATATAGGTCCGGAGCTCCATTGGTTCCCGGAGGGGATCGATGCTCGGATTTGTCACCTGGCATGCATCAAGCAGGAGCCGGTCGAAGATCATCGGGTACGGCAGGGCATTGCCCATGCCCCCGAGTATGATCTTGCCGGTCTTTGCCTGGTTGAAGACCGCTTCCCGGATCTCCCGGGTCCAGACCGGGTGGCTCCGGTAGTCCGTGGGTTTCTCGTGGATGCTGATCGCGTCCCGGGGGCAGAAGGCAGTGCAGCGGTGGCAGGCAACACAGTTCCGTGAATTGACGCGGATCTTATCGCCCTCCATCCGGTATACCCCGTACGAACAGTTCTCGATGCACCGTCCGCACTGCATGCAGAGTTCAGGATCTATCTCTACTTTGAACCGGAGGGGGATACTGCCGATGCTCATGCAATGACCCTCCCGATTACGGGCTCGCCTGCCTTTGGCATCTGGACGTCCCTGATGTGGGGTTCAATCCTGCGGATTGCAGCTTCTTCGCTCGAGATGTAGAGCCGGTCGCCGTGTTCTCCGCTTACCATCGGGCGCAGTTTGATACGATCCGTGAATCCGACCAGGGTATCTTCATTGGCAACGCAGATCGCAAACGGGCCGTTCATCAGTGCCGGGCCATACGCCATACGGATTGCACGGTTCAGCTCTTCCTCCTTTGGCGGCATGCGGTCGATCTCGTTCCAGAACGGGGGAGCGAGGGCGCGGACTGCCATCTTTTCCGAGAGCCCGTGTTTCCGGACCAGCAAATCGATGAGATAGGCAACGACTTCAGTATCGGTGTACATCGTGCATTTGTACCCGTAACTCTCGATATACCGCTGGTTGGTGCCGTAGGAAGTGATCTCTCCGTTGTGGATAACGCTCCAGCCGAGGAGGTTGAACGGGTGTGCACCGCCCCACCAGCCTGCGGTGTTGGTGGGGTAGCGGTTGTGGGCGAGCCAGAGGTAACCTTTGTAGTCCTGGATGCGGTAGAAGTCGGCAACCTCTTCCGGCCAGCCGGATGCCTTGAATACGCCGAGGTTTTTGCCTGATGAGAAGATGAGGGTGCCATTCTTTGCTGTATTCACGCTCATGACGATGTGCATGATGATATCATCAGGAGTGGTGTTCTGTTCCGGTGCCATCTTCGGGTCGGGTTTGAAAAAATACCGCCACGGGGTGTGCACTTTTTTTATTCTCGAAGCAAAGGTCGGGATCTCTTCATCGTGGACAATGGTCCCCCATTTTTCGAGTTCCCGGTCAAGTGCAGGCTTATTCTCGTGAAGGTTATCAAAAAAAACATGGAGGGCGTACGAATCCGCAAAGTCCGGGTAAATCCCGTAGGCCACGTACCCGGCACCTTCCCCGTTTCCGCGCTCGTTCATCAACGCTAACGAGTTCCTTATGCCACTGCCATCCATGCACTGACGGCGTTTATCGATGACTCCAATTATTCCGCACATGATATCACAAATCGGATCGATCTATAATAGTAAAACGTCATGGAAATTGAATGTGAGCATTCTTCCCTAAGCTTGGTTCAGAAAATATAAATGTAATTGGGTGGAACCTTTTTTCCATTATGTCAGCAGACGTATCCAAGTTGCTCAAGAAAATTGCAGCCGACGATGTCAAATTCATCCGGCTCCAGTTTTGTGATGTTCCGGGTATCCCCAAGAATGCCGCAATCCCGGCAGACTATGCCGAGAAATCCCTGACTGAAGGAACCTGGTTCGACGGGTCGTCCATCGAGGGATTCACCCGGATCGAAGAGTCCGACATGCTCCTCAAGGCAGACCCGTCCTCGTACCAGGTCCTGCCCTGGAGACCTCAGGAAGGCAAGGTTGCCCGGTTCATGTGCGATGTGTATACGTACGGCAACAAGCCATTCGAGGGCGACCCAAGATATATCCTCAAGAGACAGATGGCGGAAGCAGCAAAGATGGGCTTCACCTTCAACACCGGCCCCGAGCTCGAGTTCTTCCTTTTCAACCTCGTTGACGGAAAGCCGACGACCCAGTTCGCTGACCAGGGTTGTTACTTCGACCTTGCCCCGAACGACAAGGCCGAAGACGTCCGGCGCGAGATCGTCCTCGCACTCAAGAGCATGGGCCTCGAGATCGAGATGTCCCACCACGAGGTCGCTGCAAGCCAGCACGAGATCGACTTCAAGTATGCTGATGCACTGACGACTGCAGACCGTGCCATGACCTTCAAGTTTGCAACAAAGGCTATCGCCCTCAAGCACGGGCTCCACGCGTCGTTCATGGCAAAGCCGATTGGCGGCATCAACGGCAGCGGTATGCACACCCACGGATCCCTCGCCAAGGGCGGCAAGAATGCCTTCTACGATGCAAATGCAAAGGACGGCCTCTCCGACACCTGTATTTATTACATCGGTGGTCTCCTGAAGCACGCAAAGGCAATCACCCGGGTTGCAAACCCGACCATCAACTCGTACAAGCGGCTCGTCCCCGGTTACGAAGCCCCCTGCTATATCTCGTGGAGCACGACCAACCGGTCCGCCCAGATCCGTATCCCCGCTGCACGCGGCAACAGCACCCGTGCGGAGTTCCGGAGCCCGGACCCGATGTGCAACCCGTATCTCACCTTCGCCTGCCTCCTTGCAGCAGGTCTCGACGGCATCAAGAACAAGATTATGCCCCCGGATCCCACCAACACCAACATCTACCACCTGAGTGCAAAGGACCGGAAGAAGATGAAGATCGACATGCTCCCCGGCAGCCTTGCAGAGGCCCAGGCAGCACTCCTGAAAGACGATGTAATCTGCAACGCACTCGGCGCCCACGTCGTGGAGACCCTCTCCAACATTGCGGAAGCCGAGACCGATGCGTTCCGGCTCACGGTTCACCAGTGGGAACTGGACCGCTACCTGGCAACCTACTAATCAACTCCATTTTTCCTGTATCCAGCCCGTATCTTACGGACTGTAAGTGTACTGCATATCTGTTTGCTGCCCATGCAACAGGTGCCTTCGCAGCACTTATCTACGCGTTCGTCCTAACGTATATCCTTGCAATCCTGGCGGACAATGCCCTTGGTCTGCGAGTCACGGAAGAAGAATATGCGGGTCTTGATATCTCCCAGCACGGAGAGAGGGCCTGATACGGGTGAAACAACATGAAAATGGTTAAGGCAATTGTAAAACCGGAACGGTTCGAGTTCGTAAAAAAAGCACTCGAGGACAAAGGCTTCAACGGCATGACCATCACGGAAGTGAAAGGCCGGGGCGAACAGAAAGGGATCACCCTTGAATACCGTGGCGGCCTGATGACGGTTGATCTCCTGCCAAAAACCCAGATCGAGATCGTTGTCCGTGACGCCGAGGTTGACAGCGTTGTAGCAATTATCTCCGAATCTGCCCGTACCGGAAAGATCGGGGATGGGAAGATCTTCGTTCTCCCGGTGGAGAAGTCGATCCGGATCCGGACCGGGGAGATTGATACCTGATACCCCTTTTTTATCTTCACATACATAAACGGCCTGTATAAACGAAGTCCCTGAATGGAATGGCCGGCAAAGCAGATTGTTATCTACTATAACGGCAGAATTTCTTTACTACTATTATGATCCCGTGGCTGAATACCAATTTCCAGCATTTCAAACCCAACGCGATGATCGCGCTCAATGCCACGCGGCACATGAACAAGATCGAGCGGAAGAAACTTTTCTCGCCGGATATCGAACCGATGCGGACCGCCGAAGGCCGCTGGTTCGAGGCGATCGTGTATGAGATGTTTCTCGAGATCTCCAAAAAATCGGGCACGATCAAATACCTTGCCATGAAAGGTGCGGATGCCCCAAAGAAGCGGGAGGATGTCCGTCTCGGTCAGAACGGTCTTTTTTATTCAAAATACGGCGACATCACGGTCAGGGGTAACGGACAGGACCTTGCCGAGTTCGATATGATGCTGGTCGATGCCGAAAACCATGTCGCCTTTGCCGAAGTGGTCACCTCCCCCTCGGATCTCAAGGAGTTCGAGCAGGAGATCGCATACAAGAAGAAACTGCTCGGCTATCTCTATGATCAGAAGATCACGCCCTTCCTGCTGGTCTCCTCGTTCGACCTTTCCAATTATTCTGTAGTGAAGAGGCTCGCAAAGGACAGGACAAACGCGATCATCCATACCAGTTCCTGTGAACAGATCAAATCGCTTGTCAAGCATTACCGCCCCCGGATTCTTTATAACCTGCCGGAGAACCACCCCAAACTGATCCCGGCAACCAGCATCCCCCTCAAGCATCCGTTTGACTACAAAAGTTACCATGACGATGTGAAAAACCGGATCTTTACAGAGATCTCCCGGACTCCTGGCCCGATCCGCCCGGAATTCACCGATCAGACCGGCCAGCTGGTCAAGAAGGTGTTGTATGGCGGGCTCTTCCCCCCGGCGATAAAATCAGTCTGCGATGACTATGGTCTTCATGTGCGGGGGAAGAAAATCGAGTACGAGGAGTTCTCCCGGTACTATTCCAAGGCAGTCATCGCTACGGACATGCCCAACTATGAACTGATCATCTACCTCCGCTCAAAGCAGAAGAAAGAGTACCACAAGATGATCCAGCTCAAGAACGGACACTTCAAGTTCGAGCGCCCGACTCCGCCAAAAGTGGGTTTCTTCCTCTGGCTCGATTCGATACAGCCCACACTCGGGGCCCGGGCGACCCTCCAGATCCTCGATACATTCACCATTGCGCCACTGCAGAAAACGTAGATGTTTCCTGATCCCGGGAAAACGATGGTACGGATCTCTTCCCGTGCGATGACCGTTTTTGCGAATTCAGTCGAGCAGCTGGCTTATCGCTTCATCGTATCGTGCTGTCATGATGTAGTCAATACCTGAGATACGGGCAGCCTCATCCGTTAGGGCCATCAGGTCCTTGCGGGAGATGGACGAGATCCTGAAGTTTCTGCTGCCTGCCATGATCTGCTGGAGCCCGGTCCGGAATTTCGAGGTGTATGTGTAAATTCCCATGGCACCAGGGGGAATCTCGTTGACGCGGTTCCCGTATTTTTCTTTCAGTTCCTCGTAGCAGACAAAGATCTCCGGTATCGTAGTGCCGAACCGTGAGACTGATTTGGGAAGATCGCCTTCTTTGATCCACTTCCCGATGTTCTTTCCGACCATGCCGGGAATCATGAGACCCCGGCCCATAGCGACTGCACGGAAGTACGGGCTGCCCATCGCGAGGGCTTTGAAGACGCCGGGCTCATCGGAGAAACCGCCTGCCATTGCGAGATCAGGAACCCGGTATCCTTTCTTCACCAGTTTTCCTGCAAACTCACAGGCAAGTGACTGGAGGTAGAATGTTGGTATCCCCCATTCATTCATCATCGGCCACGGGCTCATACCGGTACCTCCGGAGGCACCATCGATTGTCAGCAGATCGATTTTAGCTTCCGCACTGAACCGCAGCGCCATTGCGAGTTCAACCATCGAGTATGCCCCGGTCTTGAGCGTAATTCTCTTGAAACCGATATCCCGGAGCCTGTCGATCTCCTCAAAAAATCCCTCGCGGGTGATAAAACCGAGGCGTGAATGGCGCTCAAATTCCTTGATCGCGCCTGACCTGAATGCAGCCTGGTTCTCCGGAACCATGGGGTCCGGCATAACAATGTAGCCTCGTTTCCTCAGTTCGAGTGCACGTTCAAGGGACCGGACCTTGATCTCGCCTCCGATACTTTTTGCGCCCTGTCCCCATTTCAGTTCGATCGATTCGAAGTTATGCCGGCTCGCAATATACTCCGCGGTCCCGAGGCGGGTATCCTCGACGTTCAATTGGACCAGCATCTCCCCGAAGCCTTCATGGTACTTTTTGTAGATACCGATGCGGCGATCCATCTCTGGCGATTCCTTCACTTTCCCTTTATTGTCAAGTACCAGTCCCGGATCAACCCCGCAGACATTTTCCCCGCAGACAATAGTTATACCGGATATCGCAGCGCCGGCGGCGAAATGCTCCCAGTTATTCCGTGCAATATCTGTAGACCCGAGCGCCCCGGTGAAGATGGGGAGTCGCATCTTCACCTTTTCATCCCAGCCATATTCTGTTTCGGTAATTACTGATGAGAAGACTGCAGAATCCGGGCCTGCCACAACATCTTCCGGGAACCCTTTTGCACCCGTAGCATATCCCTGGATATTGAGGTGCGAGTAATCCACCGGGTAATTCTTGTCAGCACCTGCCGTAATCTCGCCGAATGGGCCGGGATACAATACCTCCCTTCCGCGGAACGAGGAGAGCCAGATATCGCAACTGCCTTTACATCCGTCTATGCACCGGGTACAGATACCGGAAACAGGGGCAACATTCCGGGAGCGGTTCACTGTTCCTGTTGCTTCATTTGCGTTTGGCTGCCTGAGATTCATGGAGACTCTCCGTTCCTGCGGGTGATACTCCGGGATGGTGTAAAGAATTTGTTGTGGGAGGGAGTACCCGCCGATAAAACCTTTTTGGACACCATTACGTAATAAGTGCTTGCCTATAGGTACCGGACAGCCGGTCCAGCCATTTCCCGGGTTCTGGCCCGGGAAGAACCGGGACGAACTGATAAAAAAGTAATTACAGGAGTATCAGTTCGTACTGGCTCTGACCGAGACCGATCTCTTCAGCGTACTGTATCTGCCGGAACCCGTCCGTATTGGCATGCACCCCGGAAAACTTGTTTTCACCTTTGGGGTGGTGCATTGCCAGCAGGGAATCCGGAAATCCTTGTTGCTGGTTGACGAGATCGAAGCTTGCTGCATCAATGGCAACCGGGTCCCGGGAGGCAAGAATCCCGATATCAGGTACAATGGGGGCATCGCTGAACGGGAAGCAGTCACAATCCGGTGTGATGCGGATCAGGAAATTCATGTAGCCGACCTTCTTTTGCTTCCCCGCGACAGCACCACAGGCATACTCGACCAAACGCTCCATGAAGACCGGGATCTCCGTCTCCCAGTCGATATCGATCGCATGTTCAGGACAGGCATGCATGCACTCAAAACAGCCGATACAGAGATCCTTGTCGATAACCGATTTCTTTGCATGGATGCTGATCGCTGTTTTCGGGCAGACCTTCAGGCATGCTGCGCAGCCGGTACAGTTCTCGCTAATGGTGAACGGACGTGCATTGTGCTGTGCCCGCTTCCCTTCCGGTGGTGCACAACCCATGGCCAGGTTCTTGATGGCCCCGCCGAACCCGGAGACGATATGTCCCTTGAAATGGCTGAGCACGATCATGCTGTCCGCTGCCGCGATATCCCCGGCAATTGTTACTTCGCTGAAGTGTTTTTTGCCTATGAACACTTTTGTTACATTTTTTCCATTAAGCCCGTCTGCTATTATGACGGGGGCCCCGGTGACCGCGAAGTCGAACCCGTGAAGAATTGCGGTTGTGATATGGTCCACGGCATTGGACCGGCTGCCAAGGTACAGGGTGTTTGTATCCGTGAGAAATGGCAGCCCTTGGCATTCTCGCACTTTTTCGACGACCTGGCGGACATAGACCGGGCTGATGAACCCGTCATTACCGGTCTCTCCAAAATGCAGTTTGAGTGCAGTCTTGTCGTGGGGACTGATTATTCCGGAAAAACCGGCACGGTCAAAAAGCCGCCGCACTTTGGATGCCATACTATCCTTGTCGGATATGGCCCGCAGGTTTGCAAAATAGACAGGACTTTTCATGACATTGCCTCCTATGGGGATGATTGTATTCCGGATATTTTAATACATCGGATTCCATCAGGTCAGGAAATCGAGGTTCCGCTTTTTGAATTTGGCTTTTCCCGATTTGCTAAGCTCATTGGACCGTTCGAAATACTTGTGTGCGGTCTCGTCTTTTCCCAGCACTTTCATGCAGATTCCAAGACCGTTCCAGGCATCGGCATTGTTCGGGTTTACCTCAAGCACGCTGTTGAATGCCCTGACCGCAGCCTCGATCAATGTTTTTTGTTCCCGCAATACTCCCCTCTTCTTGAGAATGTCTGCCCTGCTGAAGAGGATCTCCTCGTCAGTGGGTGCGAGTTCCGCAGCCTTCTCGAAATCTTTTGCAGCTTCCTCGTCCTGTCCCAGTTCCCTTAAGGCAACTCCCCGGTCATGCCAGGCATGCGCATACTGAGGATCGATCTCGATTGCCTGCGTGAAGAGCGGAATTGCCTCGCGGTATTTTCCCTCCCTGAATGACCGTATGAGCCCCTCTTTGTGCACTGACTTGGCCTTCCCGAGAAGCCTGTTGAACCTGCTTCCCTGTGCTGCTGCAGGGAGGGCGACTGGTCCGGCGTCATCTGAAAAATAATCTGCCTGTCTGAGAAGTTCCTCTCCAAGTTCATCGGTTATATCCCTGACCATGGTGAGTGCTGCGATGAATGCCCCTTTTGCATCGTACAGGGCACTGGCTTTCATCCACAGGATCCCCGGACTGCCATCACTTCTCGAAATTTTTGTCCAGGCAAATATCGTTCCCTGTTCCTTATTGATGAT
>NZ_JBAVIG010000008.1:0-37153 GCF_049686655.1 Methanoregula sp. | reverse complement strand
AAATCATTTTTTTTTCAAAGAGACGATGCCCCCCTCTTGCGCCACCAGTCCCCCGCGGGGGACGGGGCGCAGTGCGATGAGCCCCGAGTCAAATGGCAGGTAATACAATAGTCATCGCAACCGGGGGGTGCCATAGCGGCGGGGGCAAAGCCCAAAAGAGCGTCAGCGATTATGAGGTTTTCTAATAGAGCAGGTATTTTTACAATTATTTCAGATGTCTTTTTACAGTTTCGGCTGTTGCTGGGTTCCGCAGTGGAACGTGCCATACCCTTCGACCATTGCACGGGCGCTGATGCCGACGACATTGCGGTCCGGGAACTGCTCCTGCAGGATACGGATCGCATCGGCATCATAGGGATCATCAAAGACGGGGACGATCACGATCGTGTTCCCGATATAGAAGTTCGTGTAGCTTGCCGGGTACCTCCCGTCTGCATCAGAAACCGGCGAAGGCATGGGCAGTTTTACCACGGTCAGGGGCTTGCCGTCCTGATCGGTTGCCTGGCGGAGGATCTCGAAATTGTCATGGAGCGAGGGATAATTCGCGTCTGTGATATCGGTCTCGTACGCACAGACAACCGTCGACGGGCCGACGAATCGTGCAATATCGTCTATGTGGCCATCCGTGTCGTCGCCAACGATGCCATCGTTGAGCCAGATCACGTGCTCTATCCCGAGATATTCCCGTAGTTTCTCCTCGATCCCATCCGCGGAGAGGGCAGGATTGCGGTTAGGGTTCAGGAGGCAGGCCCGGGTTGTCAGGACCGTGCCTCTGCCGTTCACGTCAATCGATCCGCCCTCCAGCACGATCCCGGGCTCAAACAGGGGGAGGTTGAGCCGACGGTTCATCATAACAGGAATCTTCCCATCCCGGACCTGATCTTCGTACTTGCCGCCCCAGGCATTGAAGTTCCAGCGCACCAGTGCGGTTTTCGAAAGGGCCCTGTTGATAACAAATGTCGGGCCATAGTCACGGATCCAGACATCGGAATACTCGTTCGTGTGGAGTGTGATGCGGGAGAGATCCACGCCCATTTCGCGAAGTCGTGAACGCACTTTACGGTGGATAACAGCACTCGGGACGAACAGTTCCACCCGCTCTGAGGTATGCACTCTGGAGATAAACTCGTAGTATGCCAGTTCCACTTCCGCAAGCCGGGGGAATGTCTGGAAGTTATGAGGCCACGAGAGCCAGACCGCTTCGTGGTGTTCCCATTCGGCGGGCATGTGGAACCCCCGGTTCCGGGGTGTGTCACCCGGTCGCAGGGATGGGAACGTCCCATCAGATCCCGGGAACGGGACAGTGATCCGGCCATAGGTCTCCGGCCGCCGGTTCCGAAAAAATCCCCATGAATCCCGGACTGCGCTATTCATCGTGGTATCTATCTGTGCGATTAGAGTCTCTTCATGATCGCCAGCCTTTGCAAGGATCTTCCCGAACGCATCCGCGACAAACGATCCCCCGAAAAACCTGATCTGCCCTTCAAGCCCGACCCGGTTTATTGCAGCAACATGGACACTGTTTGAAATTGCATGGCTGCGCTGGATCAGTTCCCAGGCATCCTGCCAGTTTCCTTCCTCCGGTTCGGCTGACGTGGGGTGCCCGATCGCTGTCGGGTAGAAGATGATATCCGCGCCCTCCAGTGCCACGCACCGAGCCGCTTCGGGGAACCACTGGTCATAACAGATGAGGACGGCGATCCGGCCGAACCGGGTCGATACTACTTTGTATCCGTCGCCAGGATAGAAGTAGCCCTTCTCAAAGAATCCCGGGTCCTGGGGGATATGCACTTTGTGGTACTGCGCACACAGCATTCCGTCAGCATCGATCACTGCCGCAGTGTTATAGTACCTGCCATCAGTTCCCTCTTCAAAGACCGGGACGATGATGACCACCTGATGCTCCCGGGCAAGGGCCGAGAATAGGGCGGTTGACCTGCCGGGCACGGTCTCTGCAACGGCTGCAACATCTGTCCCGGTGTGGCGGGGAAAGTACCGTGAATAGAAGAGTTCGGGCAGACAGATGATGTTTGCTCCTGCTGCGATCGCGCCCCGGACTTTTTCTCCGGCCGTACGGATATTCTCCTCGGCATCATTCCCCATCGCCATCTGGATGAGTCCTACGGTTACCCCGCCCACTTCTACAGCCTCGTGGTATACGAATTTTTCCTGATCGGATATGAGGGTATCCATATAGGATACGGTCATCGTACTGGCCAATACCGCAGCAATGCCGGATATGGACCGGCCCATTATACCCTGTATTCTCCTGAGGATCCCGGAAAAATGATACTATATTTACCGATGTGAAATGAGAGACAGTTAACAAGTTTCCAGGGTATCCTGCCCGAAAAAGAACGTTGATATTTTCCAACAGTCAAATTTATAACACTAAATGTTAAGAATCAATAACAAAGGGACTCCATGAAAAAAAATACCTTTTATATTCTCATTGGGTGCATTGCACTGGCCCTGCTCGCGCTTTTCATATATTCGATTGAGACCCGTTTGATCCCTCTATGGATCGAACCGGTTGCATTTGTCACCGGCATCCTGATAGTGTATACTGCACGGAAATCCGTGACAGATCTCATCGAGGATGAACGCAGCGCGAAGATCACCGAGAATGCGGTAGTGAGGACTTTCCAGGTATTCTGGGTTGTCTTCTGTGCATTCTCTATCGGTGCAGTGATGGATCTCCTCTATCTTCCGCAATTTTCCCGCGAACGTTTCCTGGGACGTCCCCCGGGGATCCTTACGATCAGGATGATGGGATATTTCCAGCTGGGACTGCTCTGCCTGATGATCTTCCTTTATGTCGGCTTCCGAATGTACTATGCCAGAAAGTACGGGGACTGGGAGACCGATGAAGAATAAGATCAAAGTATTCAGGGCGATGCATGATATGACGCAGGAAGATCTTGCTGTAGCCATAGGCGTCACGCGACAGACGATCCTTGCCATCGAGAAGGGTAAATATGTACCTTCCCTTGACCTGGCATTCAAGATCTCGCGCCACTTCCATGTGAACATCGAAGAGGTGTTTGCGTACGGTGAAGAAACCCGGACGATAGACATAGATTAACCATTTTTCCCTGTACAAAACACGACCTGGCATTTTTCTGCTATGGTTCCACGACGGCCACGAGAAATCATGAACCTATCCATTATGCCCTGTCTGCTTTGAGACCAGCATCCAGGTCCTGACGCAGCCCAATCCCTCCGGAAATGAATGGTTTTTTTGAAATATGTAATCCAAACTGGGAATAACAAAAAGTATATATTACAAAATGTAAAATATACTTTACATGACAGGCACGAGATCGTGCATGCCATCATAGCAACAACTACAGGAGAACGCCATTATGAAAACGCCCAGAATGTATTACGGTGCTCTTGCCGCATTCTGCGTTATTGCACTCTGTATTGGCTTTGCCAGTGCGGCGGGTACTACGCAGGCAACGCATACCGGCACTCATGGAAGAGGCACCGGGCATCAGGCATTTGATCTGACCAATGCTACTTTCCAGCAACAGATCGTTACGCGATATGAACAGCAGGGAATTGATGTAACTGCTCTCCAGACGGCATTCCAGAATAACGACACCACTGCGGCAAAATCCTGGCTTGCAGCACACCGCCCGACCAGGGCTCAGTTCGCGAGCAAAGGCCCTTCAAAAAGATTTGACGTGACGAACACGACTGTCCAGCAGGAGATCATGGCCCGGTTTGATAAACAGGGTGTGGATACAACTGCACTCGCAGCAGCATTCCAGTCCGGCAATACCACAGCCGTACAGTCATGGCTGCATGCAAACCGTCCGGCTGCATCCGGGTTTACGAAGGGATCATTCGGGAAAACACCTGACCTGACCAACACCACGGTCCAGCAGCAGATCCTGGACCGGTTTGATAAACAGGGTGTGGATACCAGCGCCCTCAAGGCTGCATTCCAGAACGGCGATACGGCCTCAGTAAAATCGTGGTTCGAGTCGTTCTTCAAGGCTCACCCCCATACAGGGCAGGGCCGGAACGGAAGTCCGCATACATCCTCCTGACGTATCTACCGCATTATCCAGTCATACAATTGATCTCTCTTTTTTTCGATTCTAAAGAAACATTTATCGTGCCGGAGCAGGAGTATCGTTATTCATTCACATGCGCTCTTAAGCCGGAATGTTTGGATACTGGCAGAATTGTGAGCCTGCACCTTGCCTGAAGAAAAAGGTATTTAATTAACAAAATGTAAAATATACATTACAATTTCCTGTTGGACCTTTGTCCACACCTGGAAATCTGTGAGAATTTCTCTAAAAAGGAATCCAATGTATTACGAAAAGGAGAATATATGAAGAGTCGGTTTATCCTAATGAGTTTCCTGGTACTGCTCCTGTGCAGTGCCTCTGCGAGTGCTGCTTCTATTTCAACTAACACTGTTACGGCAGCAAATCCCCAGGCAGCCGCAGCGCTTGTATATGTTTCCGGGTATGATCTTACACCCGCGGTCTTTTACCCCGGTGAGACCGGGACCGTGACGGTTCACGTAACCAATGCAGCAAATACTTCCGTGTCATTAGACGAACCGGCGCTCATCGATCCGCATATCCAGGTTGTTAACCAGGGTTCGTTCACAACCGCCACAATGGTCGGGCCGGGAACGACCACGGATTTTAATTTCATCATAACGGTCGGTGATGATGTTTCCGACGGGACATATTTCCCGCTCTTTACTGCTGAACCCAATGCATTTGGCGGTAGTCCGGTCCATTCCCAGATCCCACTGACGGTGGACTCGGCAGATGTGAGGGCCAGCATCGCATTAAAGCCTGAAACGTTCGCCATTAACCAGACGGATACCGTGAATGTGAGTATTGTCAACCCGCGACTAGGGGACATATCGGATGTCCTGATCGTTACGTCCGGAAATGGCAATGATGTCTCCCCGTCAGAGAGTTTCGTGGGGCCCATTCCAGCCGGCACTTCGGTCCAGGTCCCGTTCGCGATAACACCGCACCAGCAGTCTGACGTGACATTCAATGTCAGCTTCCGCAACGGTAACAACGTACATACGACGAGTGTTGACATGCCGCTGAATATCGGGGAGTCCAAGTCTGCGTCAGTCCCGGTCCTCAACGATATCGCGATTATTGGCACCGGCAATACCTATACCCTGACAGGCGATGTGACCAATGCAGGTATTACTGACGCAAGCGGTATGGTCCTGAGTGTTGGCGCACCCGCTACTCCCGTTGAGCCGTATTCGAGCTATGCGGTGGGAGCCCTTGCTTCCGATGATTTCTCGAGTTTCACCCTTACATTTACGGCGGACGATCTATCAGCAGTCCCGGTTATCGTCCAGTGGAAAGACGCCTATGGGAACACGTTAACGACAACAAAAACTCTTGACCTGCGGTCCCTGTATTATGCCAGCGGAACGGGTTCTCGGTCCGGCGGCAGTTCCGGGGGAAGTTCCAGCGGATCCGGTAGTGCATCAACAGCCGGTGGTGCAGCCTCTTCACAATATAGCGGTGGCGGAGCGGCTCGTGGCGGCGGCGGACTCTTCAGCTTCGGTGGCGGCCGTGGCGGCGGCCTCAGTGCATTCTATCCCATCATCGCCGGCGGGATCGTCCTCGTCGTCGCCATTGTCCTCTGGATGAAGAGGAAATGGATCATTGCAAAATTCAGGAAACAGTGACGGAGCAGTTCCATGGAAACAGCTCCCCTGATCCAGCTCGCTGACGTGTCGAAGATATATCATCTGGAGAGCGGTGACTTTACCGCTCTCAACCACGTCTCCCTCGAAATCCGTGACAACGATTTCGTCGCGATCATGGGGCCGTCCGGTTCGGGAAAATCAACAATGATGAACCAGCTGGGCATCCTGGATGTTCCCACCACCGGCCAGCTCCTCATAGACGGACACGATGTGGCCAAAATGTCGAACCTCGAGCGGACCCATTTACGTCGCGACGCCATTGGGTACATCTTCCAGAAATTCTACCTGATCCCACTCCTGTCAGCCTATGAGAACGTCGAGTATCCGCTTATCCTGAAGTACAAGAAACGGGATACGACGGGCAGGGCTGCGGATATGCTCCATGCGGTCGGGATCGATCATGACATGGGTGCCCACCGGCCCAACCAGCTCTCGGGCGGGCAGCAGCAGCGGGTCGCGATCGCACGAGCGCTCGTCAACGACCCGAAGATCCTTCTCTGTGATGAGCCTACCGGTAACCTTGACCGGAAGACCGGCCTCCAGATTATGGAAATCCTCGTTGACCTGCACCGGAAGGGAAAGACCGTGATCATCGTGACCCACGACCAGAAGATCGCGGATTATGCGCAACGCACGATAACCCTCGATGATGGCAGGATAGTGGAATCATGAGAGACATCTTCTTTGATCTCTCCGTGCGCAGCGTCCGGCTCAATTTCCTCAGGTCGCTCCTTGCATCGATCGGGATCGTTATCGGGGTAGTAGCAATCTCCTCCATGGGCATGCTTGGTACAAACATGCAGTTATCAGTCAAGGACCAGCTCTCGTCAAACGTGAACACAGTCATGCTAACCTCTGATGTGGTAAAGGTGAGCACTTCTGCAAATAGTTCTGTCGAGAACGGGATTGATTTGAGTGAGCTTAATGATATCAAGTCCTCGGCGGGTCAGAACCAGGTAGTCACGATCCACCATACCAGTACGCAGTTTACGATCGGCAGCACGAACGGACGGGGTACAGTCTATGGGCTTAACCCCAATGATATCCCGAAATTCCTCACCATAGATCAAGGGTCAAATATCCAGGGAGGAAACGATGCACTGGTCGGGGCAACGATTGCGAGCAACTTTAATATGGGCATCGGGAGCAGCATCAAGATCGGGCAGAACTGCGCAACGATCGTCAGGCCGGTACTCCGGGTCGCCGGTATCCTGGCGGCCCGGGGGATCGCCTCCGATGGTGTCAATGCGGATAACGCGATCATTGTCTCGGACGACTGGTATACCACTCATTTCGGGGACAAAGACGTGTACGACCAGGTCAATGTTATCCTGCAGGATGTGGACACCATCAACCAGACCGAGGCCAATATCGACAAGAAGGTCAACCGGAACACCGATGTGATCCGCATCAGCGACGCGAGCTCTCGGCTCTCCACGATCACGAGCACCCTCGGGACAATTACAACGTTCATTATGGCTATCGGTGGCATCTCCCTTGTCGTGGCCGCAGTCAGCATCTTCAACGTGATGATGATGTCCGTTAAGGAACGGGTGCAGGAGATCGGTATCCTGCTTTCCATAGGCACGGAAAAGGGCGAGGTCCGGAGGATGTTCCTCTACGAAGCGCTCATCCTAGGGTTGATCGGGGCGATCGTCGGCGGGCTCATGAGCTTCATCATCGGTTATACGGTCGTGCAGGCAATGATCGGCAGCACTGCATACTTCTTCCTTCCTGAAAGCCTGATCTATATCCCGTACGGGATGATCATTGGGGTGGTCGTCTGTGTCGTATCAGGGTTGTACCCGGCATGGATGGCTTCGAACATGGACCCGATCGATGCACTTCGGAATGAATAGGCAAAATGCAGAATAATCTCCCATTTTTTTAAAATCCCTTCATTTCAGGGCAATCTGCTTTTATCTTTCCTGTTCACGCACGCAAAACTCCATTTTGACCGGACAGGGTATATCATCCGGGGAACCGTACAGACGGATGTTTTACAGCCTATTCGAAACACACGTACGTTAGTTTACCGGTCAGAATCGCGTTTTTATGGATCACTGGGGTAATAAACCCTGCAGATCAATCACGTTCCGGAGATCATCATGAAGATCGGTTTTGCCGGGCTCGGGCACCTTGGAAGTGCAATCGCGCAGCATCTCATTGCGGAACATATGGAACTTACGGTCTGGAACAGGACTACAGGGAAGGCCGCCGGCCTTGGTGTCCCCGTAGCTAATTCTCCCCGTGAACTAATGGACGGTTCAGATATCATCATTATGAACCTGTTTGACAGCGACGCGGTCGATGTGGTAATGAACGGGCCGGACGGCCTCCTCTCCGGTGACTGCCGGGGAACGATCATCATCGATACTACTACCAACCATTTCGAACGGGTGCTCGCATTCCATGAACAGGCCCGGGGCCATGGCGCCCGGTATCTCGAATGTCCGGTACTCGGCAGTATTATCCCGGCATCTGCAGGGAAACTGACGGTGGTCGTGAGCGGGGAGAAGACTTCCTTCGATGAGGCAAAGCCGGTCCTTTCAAAGATCGGCAGCACGCTCTACTATCTCGGGGAACCCGCTCTCGCCACGAAAATGAAACTGATCAATAACCTCGTCCTCGGATCGTTCATGGCTACCTGTGCAGAGGCGGTTGCTCTCGGGGAAGCAGCCGGCGTGGAACGTGCGCGCGTAATCGATATCCTGCTCTCCGGTGCAGGCAACTCGATGATTCTCTCGGCAAAGAAAGAAAAACTGGTAAACGAAGAGTTCTCCACGCACTTCTCCTCGGCCCTGATCTACAAGGACCTGCATTACCTCCAGGATCTCTGCCGGACCATGCGCAGGCCGCTTTTTATTGGCAGCACGGTCAAGGAAATTTTTGCCATGACCCGTTCCCGGGAGATCGACGACCTGGATTTCTCAGCAGTGTACCGGATATTTAAAGAGATTTAGGCACATCCCGCCAGCCTTCGATATAAAAAAAAGCATGAATAGCCAGCACAAAGTGACATAACCCGATCGCGAACGGGTCTCAGTACTTCTTGCTGTGATCCTCGGGACAGTCGGAGCAATCCGGTTTGCCCGGACCGGGAGTATCATGGAGGGTGTGAATTATCACGAGATCCTCGCAACGATCACGGTGATCGGCTGGTGGGACTACATTGTAGCCGGTATCATCATCATCGTAACTGCCCTCATTTTCGGCATCGTAACCGGTATACTCGGCCTGATTCCTTTCATAGGGTGGGTCCTGGAACTCGTCATCGCCCCGATCGTGAGCGTGCTTGTCGCACGCTTCATTTCGTTGGTTTACGACGTCGGAGTGCCCCCGGCACCTGCCGGTTAACCTCCTTTTTTATATCCCGTTTACTCCCGTAGACCCGGCTGCGACCCATATCTTAATGAACCCTGAGTTCTTTGTTCTCCTCATTATGACACAGGTGCGGGGAATCGGGCGGATCCTCCGGGCATATGCTACGGTTGAAGGGGCGGGCGTCAGGCTCCACAGGGCGTTCGGTACGTATGAGGTTCCGCAGTTCGACCCGTTCCTGATGCTGGATGACTTCAGGGCAAAAAACCCGGGCGATTATCTTGCGGGATTTCCCTGGCATCCCCACCGGGGGATAGAGACCGTCACCTACATGCTCGAAGGCTCCGTTGAGCATAGCGACAGCATGGGAAACGCCGGCACCATTAATGGGGGGGATGTGCAGTGGATGACCGCAGGATCCGGGATCATTCACCAGGAAATGCCAAAACCGGTGAACGGCCGCATGGGCGGGTTCCAGCTCTGGGTGAACCTGCCACGGGCGCATAAGATGATGGATCCCCGGTACCAGGAGATTAAATCCGATCAGATCCCCGTTGTCTCGCCAAAGTCAGGGATCATGATCCGTATCATCAGCGGCCTGGTCAACGGGGTCACAGGCCCGGTGAGGGACATAGTCGCCGACCCCGAATTCCTTGACGTGACACTTGAGCCGGATATGTTCTTCACGCTTCCGGTAAAGGTAGGATATACTGCCATGGCCTATGTGATCGGAGGCACAGGGACTTTCGATCCGGAGGAAGGACATCGTGTTGCCAACCGCGATATTGTTCTGTTCAGCAACGGGCCTTCGATCTGGACCCGGTCCTTTGAAAAAGGGATGCGTTTCCTCTTTTTTTCCGGGAAACCCATCGGCGAACCAGTGGCATGGCGGGGTCCCATCGTCATGAACACCCGCGAGGAGCTGCGGGAGGCATTCCGGGAATACGAGGACGGGACCTTCATCAAAAAGGGTCATACCTGAACGTGCCGGCATCGCGGCTTGGTATGCGTATTCACGGATAACAATGACAGCGCCGTCCTATTTTACCACTGCGGATGGTGTCTCTTTCCTGAAAGAGCCAACACCATATCGCCAGATCTTTGATGTACCGGAGTACTGGTTCCAGGATATCCTGCCAGAGGATCGTGTGATTGATATCGGGGCAAATGTCGGTGCGTTCTGTATCCGGGCTGCACGTCTCTCCCCGTCGGTAACCGCGGTTGAACCGGTGACGGCACGCATTCTTGTGGAAAATATACGCAAAAATGTGGCGGGTGTACGGGTGATCGAAGGTGGTCTGGGAAGGAGCGGGTCCTGTACCTGCAGCTGGGACGACTGTTCCGTAACGGTCCCGGGATATACCCTGTCCGGGATCATCCGGTTGGCCGGGGGATGCGACTTTCTGAAATGCGATTGCGAAGGGGGCGAGTGGCTGATCCGGAACGGTGAACTCGACGGTATCCGCAGGATCGAGATGGAGCTTCACGTGCCCCCGATCAGCGGACCTCCGGACATGACCCTTCTCGATTACATCAGCCGCGATTTCGACTTCGAGATCACCCGGACTCCCTGCCACGATGCGCTGGGTGTCATGGGCGTACTGCATGCCACCCGGAAGGAATGACGGGGTAACTGCAGCTGTCCCATGACAGCAACTCATTTGTCGGGATGCTGGTGGATCTGTTCATTTGGTAATATTCAAGAACCGGCTCTTCTAAAATAATGCAGGTACGTTACTATGTATTCAGACCTGTTCGAACAGAGGAATATGTATCTCGACCAGATCCTCGGGGAGCGACGATCACACAGGACCTTCACTTCGGAGTACCCCCCGGAAGATGAGATACGACGCATCCTGCATGCAGGGCTTCTTGCCCCCTTTGCCGCAGCAGCTGTCGGCACTTCCCATGATTACTTCCGCCGGTTCTTTGTTATCGGACGGGGATCGAAGGCAATGAACACCATGGCTCCCCTTGCCCTGGCCCAGGTTCAGCGGATGGGAGACGGTCTTGAAAAGGAGATGGCCAAAAATCCTGCTGTCCGGGAGAAGGCTGCCGCGTTTGCACAGCGGCTTGCGATGATCCGAAAGGCCGGTATTGTCCCCGGGGTCGGGACCGCGCCATTCTATATTGTTGTCGCTGAGCGTCGGGGTTTTCCGCCAGTCAGTCTCCAGTCGCTCGCCCATTGTATGGAGAACATGTGGCTCAAGGCTACCGCACTCGGCCTCGGGTTCCAGCTGGTCTCGATCACGTCGCAGTTGTCCGATGACCCTGCATTCTGTGAAGTGCTTGGTATATCCCCTGGCGTGTGGGATCTGATGGGCTGTGCCGTGGGTTATCCTGCCGATGAACTTTCGCCTTCGATACGCCCTCCGGTAAACGATGTGACCTGCTGGCTGGAATAATCCTTTTTTATTAACCGATCGGTGACCGGTAGGGACGCTTCAGGAAAGCGAGTACCAGGCAAGACCGGCAGTGCATATGATTGAAAAGAGCAGCACCAGTGCGATATTGATTGTCTTCTCATTTTGTGTCATCAACTGCCACAGGGGCTTCTGCCGTTGCGCCAGGAATCCGATTGCGAGCCCGATGCAGGAGCCGGCAAGCGTCCCAAGTGCAACCACCATCAGGATATCAAATACGGCCACGTTCTTCTGACTCCTCTCTACCGGTTACCCGTTTTCGGATATAAAACGTGTCCAGCTGCACTTGACAACCAGATTGCCAGAGTGCCCGCCCCCATAATCGGGGAATAATCTGTCAGGATCGCTGTCTGCAATATGCCAGGGCGAGGACTGCGGCACAGAGTCCGAGCAGCGTACCCGCCACGGGCCAGGGAGTATTCAGAGGCAGCACCGCAGCAAGTGGAGACAGCGGTGTCAGGGTGACCGCCAGCCGGCCGGTCAGCCCGGGGGTGATCGCTACCTGTTGGACTGAGGGATTGTACCCGTCTTTCGTTACGCTTACGGTATGGTTTCCCGGTGCCAGATCGGGGATCGTTGCCGGGGAGGTACCGGCATTTTTTCCATCGACGGTGATGACGGCCCCCGGGGGGATCGTCGTTATCATGAGTGCTTCGGGCTCGGCAGGGAGGGTGGCATTGATCACAGTAGTCATCCCATTCACGAGGGATGCGTTGGTTATGTACGGTACGTACCCGAATCTGGAGACCGTGATCGTATGGGTCCCGGCCCCGAGGTAGTCTGTCGTGTAGGTTGTTTTGCCCAGGTACTGGCCGTCAACGGATACCGAAGAGTCGTCAGGGATGGAACCGACTTCAAGGGACGGGGGCACCACCGGCGTTTCGTGGGTTTCGATACTCAGCGCCGGACTGCTGAGCGTGACCGATATGGTGGCATAATCGGCATTCGCGAGATTGGACAGATCGTTCGGGCCGTCGACCACCCAGATCGTATAGGTCCCCGCGTCAAGACGTCCGCCAAGGCTGTTGGTACCCCACTTGTAGGTCCACATATCATTTCCCCCGTCGACTGCCACTTTGGTGAACCCTCCCTCATCCGCACGCAGGTTGATATTGTCAAGCGCAACCCCGTTCGCCGGGAGGTTGGGCCCGGTCAGGAAGAGGTACACCCACGGGCTTGTCGGGGAATATCCGGAGAGGGGGATGGTATCCCCCAGATATGCATGGATACCCTGTGCTGAGGCTGTCCCCGTCAAGAATAAGCATGAGATCAGCAGGATCAGGATACCCGTCCGGTAAGATTTGGCCTGCAGAGACACAGTACTGGATATCCCTGCCCCTTAACATTATTCTTTCCCCATGGCACGGGTGCCTAGGACGGGTTTAGGACGGGTTTCCGGGTGCTGTACCGGGCACTTTAGGCACAACAATATTCAAAAATAATTTCAGTGCGGGCAGAAAACATGGATCAGAGGGACTGTTCCCACGTATGACCGCAATCGGAGCATACGCATACGACGATGGTCTTGTTGTTCACCGTTTTGCAGTCGGTCCATTCAGTATTTTTCGATCCGCACTTTGGGCAGTTTGACATGGTTTTATCCTATCTGCTTCGGTCTACGAAATAGTGGGCAAGGGCATTATTAAAACCGTGCCCCATCGGAATGCTGCGAAGATAGGTAAAATTACAGGAAAGATCAGGATCCGATCTCAATACTCCCGCCGGGCTGCAGGACTCTGACCTTCAGGTCCGTGGTCCTTTCAATTGATTTTTTGAAGATTTCAGGATCGGCAGCGATCCCGTCCCAGGTATTGTAATGGATAGGGATAATGGTTTTTGCACCAATGAAATTGGCAGCGATCATCGCCTCCGCGACTCCCATCGTATACCTCCCTCCGATCGGAAGGAGTGCGATATCCGGATGGTAGAGGTCCCCGATCAGCTTCATATCGGAAAAAAGGCCTGTGTCCCCGGCATGGTATACGGTCAATCCATCCATGCCGATGATAAAACCGGCCGCAAGGCCTGACGATACGATCGCGCCTGCATCCTCGACAGAGGAAGAGTGCAGGGCCGGTGTCATCGTGAACGAGACCCCGTCCACCCGGATCGTTCCACCGATTCCCATGCTCTCGACCGGCACACCTTTTGCCTTGAGATATTTGGCAAGTTCTGAAATTGCCACTGTTTTTTTTCCCAGTGCCACTGTCTCCCCCAGGGGGTCATAATGCCCATGGGTGACTGCGACAATGTCAGGTTGGATACCGGCCGCGCTCCCTCCTTCGATGAACGGGTCGATCAGGACTTTTTTTGTTCCGGAGAGGAGCACGCAGGAATGACCAAGCCAGGTGAGTTGCATGTATACCGGTATCTGCCTGATTCTTACAAGAACGTTACTCCTGATCAGGTATGTGCAGGCGCTATAGCGCACCACAACTAAAAAAGAAAGGGCTGTAATTTCGGGGGGATTATCTGCCCTTTATGTCACATCGATCAGTTCTGCTTCGGTAATATCGATCGAGTCACCGAGGCTGTCGGCCGTAGCGCTCCGGGTCATCTGTTCAGTGAGATCCCGGTCTTCCATCACGTCGCGGATGCGGTCGATATAGGGGTCAATGGTCGGATCTTCCTGTTCTTCGATCACATGCCGGTATTCCCGAAGGGTCGAGGGGCTGACCCCGAGTTCCTCGGATACCTCTTTCATGGTCTTGCCGGATTCGATCAGTTCCTCCATCTTCTCCTTGTCAAACGGCATCTTGAAATCAAGCTCCCGGAAAAGCTTGAGCCGTACGCGTGCCCTGGCGACAGTTTTGCTCAGTTTCTCGTCCCCGAGTTCACGGGCGATCTCGGTATCGTTCTTTCCTGCATAGAACGACGTGACGAGTTTTGCAAGCTGGATCGGCTTTAATGATGTCTTGAATATTCCCTGTTCCGTGATCTCTCTCATGACGAGAGCGACCTCGCGTTCGATCGCGTCACTGTCTCTCAGAGTGCCATGGATATTTTTCATAGGCTCGACGATCTTTGTCTTGCCCGACATGGAACTGAAGAGTTTCAGAAGATGTGCCTTGCGTTTGTCTTCGGTCATTGCATACCCCGTATTGGGATTAGGATATACAATACTTCGTCAGCTATTTAATGCTATCTTTACGCGCTGTTTGACCAAAAGACCTATAAATTGGACTTTTATCATCCAGTGAACATCTAGGTATTTCCTGTCCAAAGAGCCCGCATTATGGCTCTATTCCCGGTCACTGGTAGTGCCCATTTTATTGGCCTGTTTTTATCGCCCGTAAAACGTCTGCATCGCCCGGGGATTATTCCGGTTTACGGACGGGTTGAATCCCGGCAGATATCCATGAAAGTCTTTTTGTCGCCAGTGGTTCAACATTATCAGCACGAGTATTCGTGATCACCATGAGCGATGTCTTTGAGAACGTGATGGATCTTGCCAAACGCAGGGGTTTCATCTGGCCAACATCAGAATGTTACGGTGCGGTTGCGGGTTTCATCGATTACGGGCCGCTCGGCGCAATGATGAAGCGGCGGGTCGAGAATGTCTGGCGGGACTTTTACGTGATCCGCGAGGGATATTACGAGATCGAATGCCCCACTATCGCCCAGGAGGCCGTTTTTATCGCCTCCGGCCATGTTGCAGGATTCGCCGACAAGATGTGCCAGTGCCCTCACTGTAAGGAGTTCCTCCGGGCTGACCATGTGGCAGAAGCCGGCGGGATAAAAAATGCCTCGACGATGAAGAACGAGGAGCTTTCCGCCGCCCTTGCTCCCTGCAAATGCCTTGCCTGTGAGGAGATGCTCGGGAAAGTCGAGGTCTTCGGGTTCAACCTGATGTTCAGGACGATGATCGGCCCTGGCACCCAGCGGGTCGGCTACCTCCGCCCGGAGACGGCCCAAGGCATGTTCGTGGATTTCGCCCGGCTGCTCCGGTTCTACCGGGATAAGCTCCCCTTCGGGGCAGTCCAGATCGGAAAGTCCTACCGGAACGAGATCTCGCCAAGGCAGGGGATGATCCGGCTCCGGGAGTTTACCCAGGCGGAAGCGGAGATCTTCGTCCACCCGGACGAGAAGAACCGGCACCCGAAATTCAGCCGGTACGCCGACTACCGGATGCCCCTCCTCACCTCGGACAGTCAACTGAAAGACGGAGAGCCCGTCGTGCTCTCCATGCGGGAAGCAGTGGACAAGGGCGTAATCGCCAACGAGTACGTGGCGTATTACGTGGCCCTCACCCACGACCTCCTGATCACGATCGGGATCAAACCGGACCGGCTCCGGTTCCGCCAGCACCTCCCCGATGAGCTGGCACACTATGCGAACGACTGCTGGGATGCCGAGATCTTCTCCGGCCGGTTCGGGTGGGTTGAAACAGTCGGCATCGCCGACCGCACGGACTATGACCTCAATGCCCATGCAAAACAGAGCGGCACTCCGATGACCGTCTTCATCCAGTACGCGGAGCCCCGCAAGCTGGCACGCAGGCGGATCATCCCCAACATGGGAGTGCTCGGTAAACAGTACCGGAACAAGGCGAAGGCGATCTTCGAAGCGCTCGGGAACTCGACCCCGACTGCGGACGGGGCGGACGTGGTGATCGATGGCGAGAAGATCCACATCCCCGCCAGCCTCTTCGAGGTCCGGGACGAGATCGTGGACATCCGGGGCGAGGATATCGTCCCGCACGTGATTGAGCCCTCCTATGGTATCGACCGCATGTGTTATGCAGTGCTCGAGCAGGCGTACGATGAAGACACCGCCGACGGCGAGGCGCGTACCGTGATGCGGTTCTCCCCAAGGGTTGCACCCATCCAGGTTGCGGTCTTCCCGCTCATGACCCGCGATGGTCTCGACACCATTGCTGAAGAGATCACCCGTACGTTCCACAAGACGGGTATCATGGCGGAGTACGATGACAGTGGTGCCCTGGGCCGGCGCTATCGCAGGCAGGATGAGATTGGCACCCCGTTCGCGGTGACAGTCGATTACGATACAAAAGAAAATAATACTGTGACGCTCCGCGACCGCGACAGCATGAAGCAGGTCCGGATTGCGATCGATAAGCTGCCTTCAACCGTTGCAGCACTGGTTGAAGGGAGTCTGAAGTTTGCGGAACTGGAATAATTCCTCGATACTTTTTTATTTACTACTCTGTAACACGGATCAGATGAATAGAACAATGATGGGGGGCTGATGCCCCCATACCCCCATTAACGATGCCTGCCACCGTGCCTCGGAGAGACCCTGAGGCGGGGAACCCTCGTTATATCTATACAGGATTGAACCGTTAGAGCGCGATTTTAACGTTCAGGATCCCACGATTTCCTATATTACCCACTGACACCTAACTTCTCACCAAGTACATGAGCTGCATCAGCCATCCCCTCATCCGGCCGGACAGTATCGAGTCGCGGGAGTACCAGCTCTCGGTTGCCATGCGGGCACTTGACGGGAACACGATGGTGATCCTCCCGACAGGCCTCGGCAAGACCGCCGTGGCACTGCTCGTGGCCGCCTCCCGGCTCTACAACGAGGGGGGCAAGGTGCTGATGCTGGCCCCCACAAAACCCCTCGTGGAGCAGCACCTCCGCTATTTTGAACGATACCTCCTCGCAAAAAATCCTCCCGTCAGCCATTCCGATCCGGAAGGATCCCCGTTTGTCATGTTCACCGGGGATGCCCCGCCGGCAGAACGGACTACCGAGTGGGAACGGGCAACCGTGATCCTCGCAACACCGCAGGTCATCAAGAACGATGTTATTGCCGGCCGGTACACCTTAAAGGATGTCTCGCTTCTCATCGTGGACGAGTGTCACCGGGCGGTCGGCAACTACGCCTACGTATTCCTTGCCCAGCGCTATCTCGGCTCTGCGGACAAGCCCCTCCTCCTCGCGATGACCGCCTCCCCCGGTGGGGCGCAGGAGAAGGTGCAGGAGGTCTGTGCAAACCTGGGTATTGCCCATGTTGAGACCCGCACGGAAAATGATCCGGATGTCCGGCCCTATGTCTTCGAACGGGAGCTTGACTATATTTCGATTGACCTGCCCCCTGACCTGAAATACGTGATCCAGACCCTCAATACTCTCATCGAGGACCGTCTCGCCCTGCTTGCTTCCCTGCACTTCACGGTGCCCAAGCGGGACAAACTGACAATGAAAGCGCTCAACACAATCAATGCCCAGATCCAGCAGAGGATTGCCAGCCGTGACCCGACCGGTTTCTCTGCTGCGTCAGTCTATGCCGAGTGCATGAAACTCAGGCATGCGGTCACCCTCGCCGAATCGCAGGGCAGCGAGGTACTCAAGGGGTATCTGGCAAAGATGATTGCCGAGGGAACAGGAACCGGTGGCAGCAAGGCCAGCCAGCGCCTGGCTCAGGACCTGTCGTTCCGGGAACTCTTTGAGCGCTCGGTCTCGTGGACAAAGGAACTGCACCCGAAACCGGAGGTGGTGCTCGGGCTCGTACGGGACCAGCTGGAGGCGTACCCCGACAGCCGGATCATCATCTTCGCTACCTACCGGGACACCGTCCAGCTACTCGTGGACCACCTGGCCCGGAACGGTATCATGAGCGAGCGCTTCGTAGGTCAGGCGGCCAAGGATTCCGAGAAAGGTCTCTCCCAGAAGAAACAGATCGCGGCCCTGACCCGGTTCCGGGAAGGAGAGTTCAAAGTTCTCGTCGCGACATCTGTCGGGGAGGAAGGGCTCGATGTTCCCTCGACGGATCTTGTGATCTTCTACGAAGCGGTCCCGTCTGAGATCCGCTCCATCCAGCGCAAGGGCAGAACGGGACGGTCGGGCGCAGGCCGGGTCGTCGTCCTCGTCACGAAGGGCACTTCGGACGAGGTCTTCCGGCACGTCAGTGCAGGAAAGGAGAAGCAGATGCAGAAGACCATGCGGTCGATGAGCAGCATGAGTTCCCCGCTCCCCCAGAGGACTGCGCCCGTGGAACAGGCAAGCATCGATGAGTTCACCCCGCAGGGGCCGAAGATAGTGATCGACGATCGCGAGACCTCATCCCGGGTCGTGGAACACCTCTCCGGTATGGGGGCGATGATCCGGCTCGAACGCCTCCCCTTCGGGGACTACGCGATCGGTGACCGTATCCTGATTGAACGGAAGACCGCACGGGACTTTGTCGATACCCTGATCAACCGTGACCTGCTCGGGCAGGTGAAGTCCCTGGCGGAGGCCGTTCCCCGCCCGGTGCTGATCATCGAAGGCGGGGACCTCTATGCCCAGCGGGATATCCACCCTAACGCGATCAAGGGTGTGCTTGCTGCCCTCACCATCGACATGGGGGTCTCCCTCATCTACACGACCGACGAGCAGGACACCGCACAGATGCTCTTCGTGCTCGCAAAACGTGAGGAAGGCGAACGAGGCGAGCGCAAGATGCATCCGCATAAGTCCCACCGTTCCCAAAAAGAGGAGCAGGAGTACATCGTCTCATCCTTCCCGGAGATCGGGATGAAGAATGCCCGTCTCCTGCTCGACCATTTCGGGTCTATCCGGGCGATTGCCAACGCGTCGCTCGAGGAATTCGTGGCGGTGAAAGGGATCGGGGAGAAGACCGGCGGGAGGATCTTCGATCTGTGCAGGCAGGGGTACGACTGAAAACGCAGGGGGGGAGACTTCCAACCCCCCCACCCCTCGTTGGCCCGGGCAAACCCCTCTTTATCATATTTGAGTAGCCCCCCGAACTGTTGTCTCATCTGAAGAGGGGTGTGTACATCTGGCCCGGGACACGTGCAATAATGCATAATTCTCAAAAATGAGGAGGGGGGTTGGCGATGAACCCCCCCTCCCTCTTTTGTTTTTGAGAGTGGAGACCCCCCACCCACCCGGAAGTGTGGAGGGAAAGGTATCCCCCTTGCAGCTCATTACGGATCTGTGGCTTTGCTAAATTCCCGACGGTCGACCGGGTTCCGGTCAGATGCCGTGGGGGTGGCCTGGGACCCCCCTGGTCCGGCAGCGGGGGCCCAAATCCCCGTAATTCATGGTGGTTCCCTACCTGCACCTCACTCTGTGAGCGGGATGGGTACCCCTTCGTGGGGAGTTCGCAATCCCTGTTGAAACTTGTGATGAACTCCCGCTGCCCCTGAGTGGTCGCCCCCACACCACCGGCCGGACCTGATCGCGCCTGAGGACCATGTCATATATATTTAACGAAGAGAACCGAACAACAACCATCTTGAGGAATAACAGGGTAAATGACGGTATCGCAATGGCACGTGATGGACAGAAAGAGCCCCGTGATTCTTGTGTTCCGGCCAAGGGGCCAACACTCCGGCAGGGGACTTCACCGGGGCAACCGGAATACGAAGTAAAAAAGGATACTCTCGGGCACTTCAGTACAGGGCAGATAATTACCGGATCTCACTATGGTTCGGTAAAAGAAGAGTACGATGTCCGGATGAAGGACTGGGCCGGCAACAGCCAGCCCCCGGGGGACATGATCTATCATATCTCCGGGGGGAAACGGGATCAAATCAAACGTTTTCTGGAAGAGAAGCGGTACGTGGTCACATCGGAATATTATCATTATATCGTGAGAGCACCGGGAAAAAGGGTGGATCCCGTGGCGATCTCGCTCAAAGCTCAGAATATGGGCTTGAAATTTCTATGGGTTCATGCGGTTGGCGAAACAGGCCCCGACAGGGCACCACGGAAGATGAGATCAGCCTGATTGCTGTTCTCCGGTCGCCCGTGGCATGTAACAGCCTCCGCAATGGCTGATACGGTAAGGTAGCATTTGTGGAGGTTTTGATCGTAAGGTTTCAGATCGATTTTTTCCCGCGCTCTTTTCATGAATGTGCCTCTTGCGGAATTCTCCAACGGTCTCAGGCATTAACCGGGCGGGATTGTGCGACCGGGGGCATATCCGGTTTATTGCCTGCAGTGCTCACGGGTTCCGTGATTGTCTCAAAATTTGCAATGACAGGTACGTTAATATACATTCTCCCGCTAAATGCGGAATATATCGAAAAAATGGTCCCATGCCGGTTACCAGGTGAATAACATCTCCCCGATATTGTTTACCTGTCTGGCAGATGCCACTTGCTGGTACCGCGAGATGGAGAAATCATGAAATATTGGATTGTGTGTCTCCTGATAGTGCTCCTGTGCAGTGGTTCTGCAGGTGCTGCATCGGCTCTTTCTGCCAATGTTCCGGCAGCAAATACACAGGATGCAGCAGCGCTTGTATATGTTTCCGGGTATAATCTCACTCCTGAGGTTTTTTACCCCGGTGAAACCGGGACTGTTACGGTCCATGTAACCAATGCTGCCAACGCCTCGGTGGCATTGGACCAGCCGGCCCTGCTCGATCCGCATATCCACGTCCTCAACCAGGACACGTTCACAACTGCAACAACGGTCGGGCCCGGGGCCACCATGGATTTTAATTTCATCGTACTGGTTGGAGCTGACATACCCGACGGGACATATTTTCCGCTCTTTACCGCTGAGCCAAATTCCTATGGCGGCAACCCTGTTCATTCGCAGATCCCCCTCACGATAGACTCGGCAGATGTGAGGGCGAGTATCTCATTAAAGCCCGAGACATTCGCTCTTAACCAGACGGATACCGTGAATGTGAGTATCGCCAACCCAAGGCTCGGGGATATATCGGATGTCCTGATCGTTGCATCCGGCAATGGCAATGATGTGTCTCCGTCGGAAAGTTTCGTGGGCCCCATCCCTGCCGGTACTTCGGTTGACGTCCCGTTTGCTCTGACCCCTCACGCTCAGTCAGATGTCATATTCAATGTCAGTTTCCGCAATGGTAACAACATCCATACAACGGGTGTTGTCCTGCCGATGAATACGGGTGAGTCCAAGTCTGCGTCACTTCCGGTCCTTAATGATCTCGCTCTTGCGGGCACCGGCAACAACACCTACTCGTTGACGGGTGATGTGACCAATGCAGGTATCACCGATGCAAGCGGTCTGGTCCTGAGTGTGGGTGCTCCTGCTCATCCTGTTCAGCCGTATGCAAGTTATGCTGTGGGAGCCCTCGCATCCGATGATTTCTCGAGTTTCACCCTTACGTTCGTATCGAACGATCTCTCGTCCGTCCCGATTATTGTCCAATGGAAGGACGCATATGGGAACATATTAACAACGACAAAGATACTTGACCTGCGCCCCCTGTCTTATTCCGGCACGGGTTCACAGACCGGGGGCGACCTGAGTGCATCCTATCCCCTGATCTACGGCGGAATAATCCTTATCTTCGCCATTGTTCTCTGGATGAAGAGGAGATGGATCGTGGCAAAGTTCAGGAGATAATAATGGAAAGTACTATGGGTAACTCTTCCCTGATCCAGCTCGTGGACGTGTCGAAGGTCTATCACCTGGAGAGCGGGGACTTCACCGCCCTCAACCATGTCTCGCTCGAGATCCGGGAAGGTGAGTTTGTGGCGATTATGGGGCCGTCCGGCTCGGGAAAATCGACGATAATGAACCAGCTGGGCATCCTGGATGTGCCTACAACCGGCAAGCTCCTGATAAACGGGCAGGACGTGGCCAAAATGTCGAACCTCGAGCGGACCCACCTGCGCCGCGACGCCATCGGGTACATCTTCCAGAAATTCTACCTGATCCCCCTCCTTTCCGCGTACGAGAACGTGGAGTACCCCCTCATCCTGAAGTACAAAAAACGGGATACCACCGGGCGGGCTGCGGAGATGCTCACTGCAGTCGGGATCGACCATGACATGGGTGCCCACCGGCCCAACCAGCTCTCGGGCGGGCAGCAGCAGCGGGTCGCGATTGCCCGGGCGCTTGTCAATGACCCGAAGATCCTCCTCTGTGATGAGCCCACGGGGAACCTCGACCGGAAGACCGGCTTCCAGATCCTGGACATTCTTGTTGACCTCCATCGGAAGGGAAAGACCGTTATCATCGTGACCCACGACCAGAAGATCGCAGAGTATGCGCAACGCACGATCACCCTTGACGATGGCAGGATTGTGGAACCATGAGGGACATCTTCTTCGATCTCTCCGTGCGCAGCGTCCGGCTCAATTTCCTCAGGTCACTCCTGGCCTCGATCGGGATCATTATCGGGGTTGTGGCGATCTCGACCATGGGCATGCTTGGTACCAACATGCAGCTCTCGGTCCAGAGCCAGCTCTCCTCCAACGTAAACACGGTAATCCTTACTTCAGACGTGGTGAAAGTGAGTACTACCGGGAATGCTTCCGCCGAGAACGGGATTGATGTAAGTGAGCTCAACGATATCAAGTCATCGGCAGGACAGAACCAGATAATTCCGATCCATGATTCCGGCACGCAGTTCACGGTCGGCAGTACGAACGGCCGGGGGTCGATCTATGGCCTGGCCCCGAGCGATATCCCGAAGTTCCTCACAATAGACCAGGGGTCGAATATCCAGGGAGGAAACGACGCACTGGTCGGGGCAACGATTGCAAACAACTTCAATATGGGCGTGGGGAGCAGCATCAAGATCGGACAGAACTGCGCAACGATCGTCCGGCCGGTCGTACGGGTCGCCGGTATCCTGGCTGCCAGGGGGATTGCTTCCGACAACGTCAATACAGATAATGCGATCATTGTCTCGGACCAGTGGTATACCGACCATTTCGGGTACCTGAACGTATACAACCAGGTCAACGTAATCCTGCAGGACGTAAGCACGATAAACCAGACCGAGGCCAACATCGACAAGAAGGTCAACCGGAACACGGATGTGATCCGCATCAGCGACGCGAGCTCTCGGCTCTCCACGATCACAAGCACCCTCGGGACGATCACCACGTTCATCATGGCGATCGGTGGCATTTCTCTCGTCGTGGCCGCAGTCAGCATCTTCAACGTGATGATGATGTCGGTCAAGGAACGGGTCCAGGAGATCGGGATCCTGCTTTCTATCGGTACGGAAAAAGGCGAGGTGCGGAGGATGTTCCTCTACGAAACGCTTATCCTCGGGTTGATCGGGGCGATCATGGGGGGTATTATGAGTTTTATTATCGGGTATTCAGTCGTTCAGGCAATGATTGGCAGCACGGCGTATTTCTTCCTCCCCCAAAGCCTGATCTATATCCCGTACGGGATGATCATCGGTGTTATCGTCTGTGTCGTATCAGGACTCTACCCTGCGTGGATGGCCTCGAACATGGACCCGATCGACGCGCTCCGGAATGAATAGACCCGGTTATTCTGAATTCGGGAGCACTTTTCCGGATATGATGAGAGCTGCTAACTGAAAATGGAGAAAAGAAAAGGAGATATTAGATGATTATAACCGGCACAGGATCTCGAGCGCCTCGGTTCCGGCCTTCACTGCCTGCATCAACGTGAGGACATGGTCCGGGTCCTTCTCGTTATGGATCCGCTCACAGAGAGAGAAGACGGTCATTGCTACTTCATCGGTGAGCATTCCGTCGTCTTCATCGCCGCAGGTACATGAATCCTCGTCATGGTCCCCGTCACAGCCACATCCATCGCCATGCTCGTGATGATGGGGCTCGGTCACTGCCGTTGCAGCAGCCGGCGTCTTGACATTTTTTGCAGACTTTTTAGCGTTCTCGTTCTCTGCACAGACGATACAGAGCGTTTTTCCCTTGACTTCAAACAGGGGACATCCGCAGGTCTTGCAGCTCTTCTCGAGCATTTTGCCTCCCTTGAGGAGGCATTCAGCCATTATTTCGTCTTCTTTTCGGGAGGGCATGGTTCACCGTCAGGTTATTTAAACTATATATGTCCGTTCCGCATATTAACTAAAGGTACCCAGGTAGGTGCTACCATGCCAAACCCTGAAAAGACTATGGAAAACTGTATCCTGATGCTGCAGCACATCCAGGAAGACGGTTCGATACCCAGAAATATCCGGCGCGTTGCTGACGAGACCCGGACGCTGCTCACGAACAACTCAAAGGCCATGGGGCTGCGCGCTGCCGAAGCCATATCAAAGATTGATGAAATATCCAATGATCCCAACATGCCCATCCATGCGCGGACAAGGATCTGGGAACTCGTCTCCCAGCTGGAGACGATTCCATTGGACTGAATTTCCAGTCCGTTACAGTTCTCTTTTCCCACATGCTTTCTCCCTGCTAATGGCCTTTTTGGCCGATGGTGTGAAAATGCTGGAAGTTCCGGGCATTTTCTGACTGTACCGCATAATCTGCGGTGAAATTTTTTGATTCTCTTCAGCCACAATTATTTTAGTATGAAGGGATCCTTTGGTGAACGGGCGATTGCCTGCCCTCCCCCGGTTTTCGTAGGGATACTCTGATACTGCAGGCAAACCCGATGCGATGGTTGCCCAATACGGGAACGTTGCTCGTCTGACCCGCCAGGTATTGGCGGGTCAATCCGGCCGTCACGACATACCCTTGCAAAAATCCGGAATAATCTATACCGGGTTCTTGTTCTCTTCACTCTGCAACGCCGGGCAGAAATTGCAGATGGAGTAGAATACCTCTTTTTCCCTGTCCCGGATCAGGCAGTAATACTCGTTTCCCCGCTTTTCCACCTTAAACCCGCCGGGAAACGGCATCCCCACCGGGTGGCCGGGCTCTTCGAGGATGAACAGCGTGAACGCGGAGATCAGGTAGTAGAACAGGCGGTTCTTCGGGTTCCGGAAACAGGGGTTGCGTTCGCTGGAATCATCCCAGGCAAAAACACCTGTCTTGAGCATAGTGCAGAAATTTTCAAAGGACTCCCGGTCCCGGAGGGGAGTATTAAGCCGCTCAAATGACCGGCTGCGGTACATGGCGAGCAGGAGGTGATGTTTCCCAAAGAGCTGTTCGCGGAAAAACGGGCGGATCGCTTCGCGGTACGGGGAGGGAAGCCGCTCGATCTCGGTATTGAGCCGGCCCCCGATGATCTGGAGATCGAAGAGGGAATACCGCTGAAGTTCCCGGGAAAGGATCGAACCCAGCTCGCCTTTTGTCATCGCCGTCTGCATCTGCTCTGCGACCGCGTGAATCTCACGTGAGACCTGATCGGGGTCTTCCGTGCTTTCCATAATGATGGTTCCGTCCTCCATATCGTGCCGGTTCTTCAGTACTGTGTCTGGCGTTTGCAGGAAATAGGTATATGGATTGTGAACGCGGGCTGGTATGGTGGATCCAGCCGTGCTCACCGCCCTGATAATGTTAATACTCGTGCACATCGCATAGGATCCTTGTTCATGGACATTATTTCCATAGTGCTGATCATCGCCGGCCTCTGCATGTTCGAGACAATCACAAGCATAGACAATGCGATCATCAACGCCGAAGTGCTCTCGACCATGAGCAGGCGTGCAAAGCGCTGGTTCCTGGTCTGGGGACTGTTGTTTGCTGTAGTTGCTGTCCGCGGCCTCCTGCCCTGGCTGATCGTCTGGATCTCCACTCCGTCACTCGGCCCAATGGGTGCATTCACCGCTACGTTCTCAGGCGATCCCCTCGTCCTCGCCACAATCGAACTGTCCTCCCCTGTCCTCCTGATGGGCGGGGGTACGTTCCTCATCTTCCTCTTCTTTCACTGGCTGTTCCTGGAAGACAAGAATTTCGGCCTGCGGGGCGAGCGGTTCTTTGCCTCCAAAGGTGTCTGGTTCTTTGCCGTGGTCTCCGTGATCCTTGCAGCCCTTGTCTGGCTGTCCCTTGGACACAACACGATGGTTGCGTTCGGTGCGGTGATAGGGTCGACAGCGTTTTTTGTTGTTCACGGGTTCCGGCAGAATGCCGAGCAGGCAGAGCAGACGATGCTGCACACGGACATGACCGACCTGAGTAAGATCTTCTATCTCGAAGTGATCGACGCCACCTTCTCCATCGACGGGGTCGTGGGTGCCTTTGCCTTTACCATGGCCGTTCCCCTGATCCTTATCGGGAACGGCCTCGGGGCGCTCGTGGTCCGGGAACTGACGGTCAGGAACGTTGATAACATCAGGAAATATCTCTATCTTAAAAACGGGGCCATGTACTCCATCTTCTTCCTTGGGATCATCATGCTGCTGGATAGTTTCTCTGTCAGCATTCCCTTCTGGGTCTCCCCGCTCATCACATTCGGTGTTGTGGGATTCTTCTTTGTAAAATCCCTGCGGGAGATCCCAAAACCGGAATAACTGCACAAATCCCCGTGCCGGATTCCCAGGACCGTTTCGCGGCAGAGGCAGGGGCGTATTCTTACTCCGTTCTGATCCACCCGTTGAGAACGATACCATCAATCACCGGATTGCCGTACAGGTTGCTGATGATCCCTTCCATGATATGTGCCAATCCCGCCCGGTCCCGAATCCTCATCCTTACAGGTTTTACAATGCCAGGGTTGTCGATGATCTCGCCAAGGATACGGTTAAAGACCGGGACGTCCTCTTCCGGGATAATATCCGAGAGGGGCTTTTCCACGATCTGCTCAGGTGCATAACCCAAGGTCTTTGTCATCGACGGGCTCTCGTGGCGGAGCGTCCCGTCCCTGTTCAGGATCGCGATAATATCGGACGTTTCCTCAATAAGGGACCGGAAAAATTCCTCGTTCTGACGGGATTGTTCTTCGATTGTTTTATTCCTTGTAACATCCCTGATGGAAACTGCGAACAGGACGACCTGGCCTTCGAGGTTGACGACCGGATAGATCGAGGTTTCGAACCAGACAGTTTTGAACTCCTCTTCAAAATGGATCGGCGTTTTCTGGGTCACGTTCACATTCCAGACTGCCATATGGGGGGAGAGAAAACCCTGTTCAACGAGATCAGACACATTGGTACCGATAAATTCCTGAACATTTTTACCGGTCTTACGGGCAAGGGCGAGATTTGCAGCAAGAAACCTGCCATTGGTGTCGATAAGAAAGAGATAATCTTCCGTGGCGTTCAGAAGGACGCGTGTGGTCTCTTCACTGATCCTGAGTGCATGTTCCATGGCATATTTATAGAGCGCCATCTCGATGGTAGTCTTCAGCTCCAGTTCGCGGAACGGCTTGAGGATATAACCGAACGGCTCAGTGAGTTTCGCCTTCGTGAGGAAACTGTCATCACTGTATGCAGTGAGATACACGACCGGGATATGGTATTGTTGTTTGATAATCTCTGCAGCTTCTATACCCGTCATCTTGCCGGCGAGCATGATATCCATAAGGATCAGGTCAGGATGCAGTTCGCCAGCCTTTCGCACAGCCAGTTCACCGGTGGTTGCGATTGCACATACCGAATACCCAAGTTCAGTGAGGCTTCTTCGTATATCCATGCCGGTTACCGCTTCATCCTCAACTACCAGAATTTTTACATCACCCATAATGGTCTCCTTCTCCCGGTTCAAAAGCAAAATCAATCCTGTATTCCGTCCCGTTCTCTCTCTTCAGGGAAAGGGTGCCCTGGATCTGTGCCACGAGCGAGTTCACCAGCTGCAGGCCCAGTGTCTCGATAGTTTCCAGTACAATCCTCCCGGGCAGTCCCACCCCGTTATCCTTCACGACAAGGGTATAAAGCTCACCTGTCCTCCTGAACTCGACGGATATGGTTCCCGTTCTGTCCCCGGGGAACGCATATTTCAATGCATTGGAGAGCAATTCGTTGATGATGAGGCTGACGGGAATTGCCTTGCTGATGGGCAGGACCATATCGGCAGCATGGATCTCCAGCCGGATCTTCCCGGCGGGTATTCCATAGGACTGGAGCAGATTTTCCCCGATTTGTTTAAGATAATCGTCGTAAGGGATACGGGCAAGGTTTTTTGACTGGTACAGTTTCTCGTGAACGAGAGCGATCGACATGACCCGGTTCTGGCTCTCCCTCATTGCCTCACGGCCCCCGGGATCTTTCATCAGCCGTACCTGGAGGCTGAGCAGGCTCGATATCACCTGCATGTTGTTCTTGACCCGGTGATGGATTTCCTTGAGGAGGATCTCTTTCTCCTTGAGGGAAGCAGCAATTTCGTTCTCGAGATTTTTTCGGACCGTAATATCCCGGGCAATGCCGGAGTAGCCGGTAAACCGTCCGGTTTTATCCTTACTCGGGGTTGCATTCACTTCAAATACAAGGGGAGAACCCATTGCTGCTGCCGGGACCCGTATCTCGAAACCTGAAACCAGGGGATGTTCGGAGAGGGCAGGGTCCAGGAATGTCCTGATGGCCTCATGATATTCCTGAGGTGCCAGGTCGCGGGCAGAGATCTTCTGGAACTGTTCCGGCGTCGTGCCCATCTCTGACAGCACATGGGGGCTGATGTACGTGATATAACCATTCTCATCAATATGGAACACAATATCCCCGATCTGTTCGACAAGGGACCGGTATTTTTCCTCGCTGAAGGCCAGTGCCTCCATCACGCGGTTACGTTCCGACACTTCATTCCGGAGATTTTCCGTGAGTTTTCTCAGTTCTTTTGTCCGCTCTTCGACTTTCTGTTCAAGCTCGAAGTATGCTTTCTGCATTGCATCTTCTGCCCGTTTCCTGTCTGTGATATCCAGGATGCTCTCAAGGTAGGCAGGCTTACCGGATATCATAACCGGGATCACTGTTTTCAGGATTGGAACCTTCTGCCCGTCGGCCCTGATGAGTATACTCTCGAAATTCTCCCGTTTTGGAGGATTGTCTGTGAACCGGCACTTCCCTTTCACGGTATGGCAGATGAAATCCTCGCAGCCAGCCCCGATGATCGCATCCCGGTCGTCCCCGATCATTCTGACCGCAGCCGGGTTGGCATCGATAATTGTGTGGTTATCGGGATCGATGATCAAAAGCCCGGTCTGGACCGAATTGAAGATTGTCTTGAGGTACTGCTCGCTGTTCTTGAGTTCTTCTTCGGCCCATTTACGATCGGTGATATCCTCAAGGAGTTCAAGTGCACCGATCACCCTTCCATCCGTGTCTTTAATGGCGATGGCAGAGAAATGGATCCAGGTGCCGGCAGGACCGATCTTCGGGAAAAAGTCTGTTGCTTCAAATGCCCCTTCGATATACGGTGAGGAACTGAATTTGCCGGCATACCATAACCGGATTTTTTCAATTTCGTTTTCGATCAGCAGATCCGCAAGAACCGGTCGTTTCTCTGTGTAAAATGCCTTCCAGGCCCCGGTGGTCCCACGCACATCCCGTGACTGTATACCGCTGTATTTCTCCAGTGCCTTGTTCCAGTACAGCACTTCATGATCCCGGTTTATCACGAACAGGGGGATCGATGAACCGTCGATGATCGCATGGAGCGTCTCTTCGCTTGACCTGATGGCCTCCTCCATCCGTTTACGCTCCGTTACATCCCGTGAGATTGACAATGACAGCTGCCTGCTGCGCAGTTCGAACGTGTGAGTACTGATCTCCACCGGGAATTCCGTTCCGTCTTTTCTCCGGTAAATTGCATCGAACGTTGCGTGACCCCGTTTCCTGATCATCTGGGCGATTGCCGGCATCTTCCGGAGATGGGATGGGGACACGATATCTGAGGGTGACATTGAGAGGAGTTCCTCCCGGGTATACCCAAGACGCGTGCAGGCAATATCGTTGACCATGATATAGCGCCCGGGTTCTGAGCCGGGCAGCATCTCATGGAGGAAAATAGCATCGTTTGCATTATTGAAAAGTGTCCGGAATAATTCCTCGCTCTCCCGGAGGGCGAGCTCCACTTTCACGCGCTCGGTGATATCCACCGAGAGGAAGATGACTGAGTCCTTGCCGAAGTATGTCCCATTGTATAAGCGGACCTCGGTCAGGAACTCCTCGCCGCCATTACGCAAGCCCCAGAATTCAAACTGCTGGGGCCTGCCAAGAAATGCATCCCGCACCTGGCCAAAGGCATGAACCAGATCATTGCGGCCCGGCGCGGAAAGTGCTTCAAACGTTTTGCCTATGAAGAATTCATGCGGGTGACAAAACATCTCTTCTGCACCCTTGTTGACATCGATGAATGTACCTGCCGCATCCATGATACCAATGGCATCCTTGACCGTGTTGAACAACCCGTGATAACTTTCTTCGCTCTGTTGTAACGCAGCATCTTTTGTTTTGATTTCCGTAATATCGATGATCACGCCCCTCAGGCCGGACACCTTTCCCGTTTTCCGATCAATAATCGGGCTGGTGGAGATCATTGCCGGGAAACGGCTGCCGTCCTTACGCTGCAGGGTATATTCAACCGAACTCCTTGAATCCCCTGCGAATACCTTAACCATCATCTCCCGGGCTCTCCTCCGCTCTTCGGGAACAACGTAGTCCATCACGCTGATGCCGGACATGACATCCTTTGGATCGATGCCAAATGTCGAATAGGTGAGCCGGTTGGCAAAGGTGAGTATACCGGAAATGTCATTTTCAAATACGATCACCGGGAGAAAATCTGCAAGTGTCCGGTACCGTTCTTCGCTTGCATGAAGGGCCTCCTCAACCAGTTTTCTTTCCGTGATGTCCCGGAGAGATCCCTCGACCCCCAGCGGATTACCGGCTTCATCGCGGACAACGTGACTGGTCACGGAGACGATGAGATGTTTTCCCTCCTTGTTTTTCAGGATCACTTCGTAATCGTGCACCGCACCGTTGGTGAACATCTCACCAAGCAGCATCTTTCTCTGGTCGGGAAACGGGTACAGCTCGAGAACCTGGTGACCTATTAGTTCTGAGGCATCCCATCCGGTAATCTTTTTACATGACGGCGAGAGTATCCTGATGATACCCTCCATGTCCGTCTGGTAATACAGGTCGTCGAAGGTATTGAATATGGACCGGTATTTTTCTTCGCTTTTACGGAGGGCATCATCAATAATCCTGCGGTCCGTGATATCCCGTACCGACCCGAGAGCAGCAGCCTTCCCATTGAAAAAGAGCGTTGTCACGGAAAGTTCGAGATAGCGGGTCTCCCCGGCTTTTGTCAGGATACGCGCTTCGTACGTCAGGGGGGCGTGTTCTCCCCTCATCCTTTTCCGGGAGATATCGCCGAGTCTCTCCCTGTCATCGGGATGGACAAGATCGAATATGATCATCCCGTACAATTCGTCCCTGGAATAGCCGGATATCTCCGAGACACGGTCGTTGGCAAAGACGAATTTCTCATCCTGGTAGATATATATAGCATCGTGGCTCTGCTCTACAACTTTCCGGTACCGTTCCTCGCTCTCCCGGAGTGCCTTTTCCGCCCGTTTCCTGTTGACCGTCTGCCGGATCTTGTTGGCGAGGTCGAGGAACATCGCCTTGGGGTTGCCGCCTTTTGCCAGGTAGAAATCCGCACCTGCATTATACGATTCGATGACGGCCTCTTCACGTCCTTTCCCTGTGAATATAATGAAGGGGATATCATTTCCCTCTTCGCGGAGTTTTCTGAGGAGCTCGATGCCATCCATATCGGGCATCTGGTAATCTGAAACAATCACATCAAATGATCTCGCGGCGATTTTTGCAAGAGCCTCTTCCGCGCCCGAGGCAGTATCGACGATGAAACCCTTCTTTTTTTCGAGGGATATTTTGGTCGGCTCAAGCAGTGCAGGTTCATCATCAACGTACAGAACAGAAATTCCCTGCGCTCCGGTAATGCCGTTAGAAGAACCGTTGGAACCGGCTCCGTTAGTATGAACCGGTGCTTGATCTGCCCGGGGGTGCTTGTCCATTTACGATAACACTCTCTGATAAATGTACAAATTACCCAGAATCTATAAATTTTTTTTTATTTGTATCGAAAACTTCAGAATCCCTGAAACCGGCGGAATGCCAAAAATGCCGAAATTGAATTGACAATAGTGAAAATATGGTTATTTCAGCCACTTTCTTTTAAATGAATAAAATTCCTCGGTATAATATCGTCTCTCCTGCATTGAAGGACCTGGGGGTCAGCAGGAGCCCGGACCCGCACATGAAAAATGAAAAATATCAGGATACTGCCGGTAAAAAAAACGCATGCCAGGCCCCCGGGCTCTTATCGCCCGCTGTATGACCGTACATGGTTCCATGCCTGGTGATAGGGGGCATAATGTTCATCTTTATCATTATAGATCTCAGGGTCTTCCCGGGCATACGCTTTCCTGTCCGCTCCAACCGGGCAGATCCGGATGCAGAGGCCGCACGGTGAGATGTAACGGGTGCTCAGGGCCTCCGATCGCGTTGCACATGCCTTCGTGTCCGTAAGTCCTTCGGGATAGTCTTTCTCTCCAAGTGCCCGTACCGGGCAGGCATGGACGCACCGCATACACCGGGTGCAGAGCGGGTGTTCGAGGACGGGATCTCCCGGGATATCTGCGGAGGTGAATATGGATGCGAACCGGACCCTCGGGCCGAACTGCGGCGTAAGCAGGACGTTATTGGTCCCGAAATTCCCGAGGCCGGCGAGAAAGGCTGCATGGCGGTGGGAGAAGAATGTGACCGGTTTTTCCTTCAGTACGCTGACCGAGCCGTACCCGTCGCGGGGGATCCAGATTGAGGAATGACCTTGTGCGGTAAGGGAGGCGGCGATCCGGTATCCGTCCTCGTCCAGAAGGGAATTGACCGTACGGTACAGTTCGTGATACCAGATCGACGGTGCCGTCTCAATGATCGGCAGGCTGACCGGAAGGCCGATCACGATAACGGTCTTTGCTTCCGGCCAGATCGATCGCGGCCGGAAGTCCACCGGCACCCATGGCTCGAAGAAATGGTGATCCCAGCGTTCTGCCGGCGCGAAGCCGACCAGGGAAATATCCATCCCGAGACAGCGTTCCCTGATCTCCTGTTTGAGTGAGGCGCTCATTCCATCTACCACATAGTATGAACCCCAATAAATGGATTTGGGAACCGACCCTGGGCGGACCCCGCGGAAAGAAAACAGGAGGGGATACGGTGCTGTCTCCTGCAGGAGAGAAAGAACCTATTCACCGGTGATGGTGCAGATAATGGATCTCGTGCGGCCTGCATTCACATCGAGTTCAAGGAGGGCCACCTGCTGCCATGTCCCGCACATCAGTTTCCCTGCTTCAACCGGTATCGCAAGATCCGGTCCGACCAGTGCAGCCTTGACATGGGACCTGCCATTCCCGTCACCCCGCCGGTTATTATGGGCATAGGAGGCAGTGTCAGGAGCGAGTACGGACAATGCCTGTTTCATATCTGAAATGACACCCGGCTCGTATTCAATCGTCGTAAGTGCGGCGGTTGAATGCTGCACGAACAGATGAACCATTCCCGTGGTGATCCCGCTCTCCCCAATCACTTCGTTTACCTCATGAGTGATATTGAGGATGTCGCCTTCGTGTTGTGACGTGATCCGGATGATCTTCCTGAACATATCCCACCTTATCCGATCAATGCGGAGAGACACTGCGGGAATCGGGCTAATCCGGTCCGGATCTCCCCTTTTTACTGGATTGTTACCGGGAGTGCATTGAGGAGGACGTTCACGTTGCTATCGATAATTCTCACCGTGTAGGTACCTGTCTGCAGGCCCGATACACCATTCGGCACCACATCCGAATAGACATAGCTGCTGCCGCCGTCCTGGCTGTAAATGAATAACATGTCCCCCGCCCCCCATCGATCGGTCTGGAGCGGTCCGGCAGGATTCACCGTAAAGGGAATACCTCCGGCAGTTACCAGGAAGAGCGAGACTATGGAAGTCCCGCCCGACTGGGAGGTTCCGTTCAGGTTCACGGCATCCCCCTGCTGGTGGAAGACCCCGATGATATGGTTGCCTGCACTGGTATTGTACTGAATGGCCTGGACCGAAAAGAGTGCAGGTTTCTGGAGCAGGTGGGAGATAACACCGGTTAATGAAGCGATAAGGAGGAGTGCGGCAACAGCCACGAGGATTGCCATGAATACCAGGGATAGTGTTTCGGAGAGGGCTCGCTCGGAAGTGCTCATTTCATGCATCAGGCCTTAATCGTTAGTTTGGTCACCCCCGAACAAAAATGTTTGGTAATGTGCCGTTTTTCCGGAACGTGTTCCTCCGGCGGACCCGGCACATCCCCCTATTCCATGTTCCCAGTTCATCCGCTTCCCCGTTATACCGGGCTACGGATGTATAAAAAAAATGTCCGGAGATCTATTCCGGAACCGGATCTCCGCCGCTGATCTCCGTACCGTTGTCCAGGTCTGCCGGGACTACGGCAACGCCGACGATCTTGTCGTTCTCGTCGAGGCGCATGATCTTCACACCTTTCGTGCCGCGCCCGATGATGCGGATCTCGCTGACCGGCGTCCTGATGACGACACCGGATGCAGTCATGACAAAGATCTCGTCTGTTTCTGAAACAGCCCGCGATTCGATGACCACGGCATCGCGTTCGAGCACCATCGTCCGGACTCCCTGCGTTGCCCGGCCGTGCCCGCGGAAGTCGTCGAACTCGGTCCGCTTCCCGAAGCCGACATCGGAGATGGTAAGGAGTGTGTGGTCGTTATCCACGAGAGTGATCGCGCAGACCGTGTCCTCTTTGACCCGGAACCGCATACCGATGACCCCGGACGCGTTCCGTCCTACCACCCTGACAGTCTCTTCGTGGAACCGGAGGCCGTACCCGAACCGGGTCGAGAGGACGACTTCCCTGGTGTTGTCTGTCATGATGACGTCGACAAGCTGGTCTCCTTCCTTGAGCCGGATCGCGTTCGTCCCGGTCGAACGGGGGTTGGAGAACTCGGTCTCCGGGATTTTGATGACCTGCCCGAGTTTCGTCGCGAACATGAGGTACCGGTCCGGCCGGAACTCGCGGATGGGGATAACGGTCGTGATGACCTCGTCTTTTAAGTTGAGGAGGTTGACGATCGGCTTGCCCTTGGCTATCCGCGAGCTCTCGGGGATCTGGTACACCTTGAGCCAGTACACCCGGCCAATGCTCGTGAAACAGAGGAGGTAATCCTTCATACCGGCAGCGAAGACCGAGCTGACGACATCGTCCTCCTTCGTGGTCATGCCCGTGACACCATGGCCGCCGCGCCGCTGCTTCCGGTAGGTGTCGAGATCCATCCGCTTGATATAGTTCGTCTTCGTGATGGAGACGAGCACCGTCTTGTCCTCGATGAGATCCTCGGTCGAGAGATCGCTCATATCGAGGGCAATCTCCGTCCTGCGGACGTCGCCGAACTTCAGTGCGATTTCGGAGGTCTCGCGCCGGATCTCATCCTTGATGTTTGCCTCAGATGAGAGGATCGTCTCGAGCCTGCGGATCTCTGTTTCGAGGTCGTTCTTCTCATCCGTTATTTTCCGCTGTTCGAGCGCTGCGAGCCTGCGGAGCTGCATCTGCAGGATTGCATTGGCCTGAGGTTCGTCAAGGCCGAAACCCGAGATGAGCGCGATCCGTGCGTTGTCGACCGTGTCGGACCCGCGGATTGCCGCGATGATCTTATCGATGTTCGCGAGCGCGGTGAGAAGGCCGTTTAAGATATGGACCCGCTCCTGGCACTTGTTGAGGTCGAACTCCGACCTGCGCCTGATGACCTCGATCCGGTGGTGGACGAAGTTCCCGAGGAGGGCCGGGAGGTTGAGGATCTTCGGGGCCCCGTCCACGATCGCGAGGTTTGAAGCCGAGAAACTGGACTCCAGCGCCGTGTGTTTGTACAGGTTGTTGAGAATGACCGCGGAGATCATGCCCTTTTTCAGCTCGAAGACGACCCGGATACCGTCCTTGTCCGACTCATCGCGTATGTCGCTGATGCCGTCGAGTTTCTTGTCCTTCACCATCTCAGCGATGTTAGTGATCCACTGGGCCTTGTTCACCTGGTACGGGAGCTCGGTGACGATGATCCGGTCGCCCCGGTTCCCGCCGTCGGACTCTTCGATCTCGGCAACCCCGCGGACCACGACACGGCCCTGGCCGGTGGCGTAGATATTCTTCACGCCCTCGACCCCCATCAGGATACCGCCGGTCGGGAAGTCCGGGCCTGGCATAATCTGGAGGAGTTCCTCAATGGAAACATTTGGTTCTTCGAGGAACCGGTTAACGGCTGCACATACCTCGCGGAGGTTGTGAGGCGGCATCTTCGTCGCCATCCCGACCGCGATGCCATCGGTCCCGTTGACGAGGAGGTTCGGGATCTTCGAGGGGAGGACGGTCGGTTCTTTTAATGACTCATCGTAGTTGGGAACGAATTCCACCGTTTCCTTGTCGAGATCCTGCAGGATCGCCTCGGCGTACGGGAAGAGCCGGACCTCGGTGTACCTGCTCGCTGCAGCGGCATCGCCGTCAACGGAACCAAAGTTGCCCTGACCCTGTACCAGCATGTGGCGGTACGAGAAGGGCTGGGCCATCTTGACGATGGTGTCGTAGATGGACGCGTCACCATGAGGGTGGTACTTACCCATCACGTCACCGACCACCCTCGCGCTCTTCTTGGTGGGCTTGTCGCTCGTGTTGCCCATGTCCCACATGGCATAGAGCGATCGGCGGTGGACCGGCTTGAGGCCATCACGGACGTCCGGGATCGCACGCTGGATGATGACCGACATCGCGTAGTTGATGAACGATGTCTTCATCTCCTGCTCGATGCTGATCGGCTCGGTGCGGTGGGTTTCGGGGACGCCTGCAGGCGGGACTTCAGATGTCAAGGTTCGTCACCTCCTTTGCATGGCGCATGATGAAATTCTTCCGTATCTCCACGTCCTTGCCCATCAGGGTCTTGAACATCTCGTCTGCTTCGTACGCATCCTCGATCGAGACCTTGAGGAAGATCCGGTTCTCGGGGTCCATGGTCGTGTCCCAGAGCTGCTGGGCATTCATCTCGCCGAGACCCTTGTACCGCTGGATGGAGACTCCCTTATCACCCATAGCGGCGGAGACCT
>NZ_JBAVIG010000007.1:0-4694 GCF_049686655.1 Methanoregula sp. | reverse complement strand
ATTCCCCGGGAGCCAGGATATACGACTCCACTCCAATCGTCAGATTCGAAGAAGTGTTCACGCGAATCTGGAAATTGTGGGAGGAATTTCCATCGTCATTCAACAAGCCATACACCGAAACCGGCGGAGGATCACACCTGAGGGTCTTATCACTACCAGGTTGCCACGATGGGGAAAAAAAGATGATCGCAATTATCGCCATCACGAGAGCTGCACATACAGTAATTATTACCCTTTGCGATTTCATGTGGTCTCTGGTTTTTTCTAACGATACGCAGCAACTGCCGCTTTAGTCTCGCTTATCCTTCGTGCATTATCCCGTGCGGAGGTTCCGTGCGCGTTCGGTGAAGAGAATTCGAGACTCATTGACGTACCCACTTTTGAGAGAATGATGCAAGATGGGAGAGATTCAGATTATCGGACCAGCGACCCATTTATACTCAGCATTAAGATCTCCGGCATCCAGTGTCCCAATCTGGGCGATGACCGGTGTCAGATTGCGGGCCTCCGGGGGAATGTTCTCTCGTATCGTAACACGATACGTTCTATCGGTTACTGAATGCTGCATTCCGCCATTTGCAATGAGTTCGATCCTGACCGCCATCTTATCGTTTACCGTGTCCCGTGGCTGCAGTGAATCGGGAATATAGATAATCGTGGAATAGTTTTGGACCGACCCCGAACCATAGACCCATTGGGTATATGGTGATGATGTATATGGCAACACCGGCGATAATGAATCTGAAGTGATATTTTTTATCCGATCTCCATCAAGGAATTTATGGGTAAACTCTGCATGGAGATCTGTCAGATTCCTTCCGATACTCTGGAATGCAAGCATTTTCCCGTACGGTGTCATTACCAGCACGGACTTCCAGTTACCAAACGACTGGTACTGAAGTTCATCATCGGTAAAAACCTGTTGGCCATCCCGAACGGGAAGGGGAATGATAATATCTGTGACAAGACCCGTCTGAAATTGTTCAAGACCATCTATATCAATAGTATACTTGTAGTATCCTGGATTATTGTTAATATATGAAATCGCCCCTATCCAGATAATTGCGAAGAGGACGAGAATGAATGTGATACCAATTAAAATATTCTTCCACGATATACTGGTCATGTGATCCCGCTCCTGAATTTCCATTTGTTTTTCATCGATACTATGCCCTGGACAAAAAATAATGGGTTTTATCCTTTAAAGATCAGGTCATGGCCTTGTAGCATAGTTCACAAGCCCCATGTCGTATCTTTCTCCATAAACCAGACAATCCTTGGTGTCCTGGACTAACGTTGGATCGTCACCCCAGTTGGATACCGTGTTCATTTCCAAACGGAGTCCATTTTGAGGAGATACAGGAGGTACTCCAAACAAGGGGTATCTCCAACGGAGGAAAGAGTGAATGCAGGGAACACTTTTGCCCCGGCACACCCGGCGCACGCAATGTGAGGGAATCGAAGGTATCCTTCCCTTGCATGAGACTCCCGGCATGTTCTTCGTCTCTCTATACCACATGGGCTCATACATAGCTTCAGGGAGTCGGCTTCAGGTAAAACCCCTGCCCGATCTGCCAGCCTTCGGCTTCCAGCCACGGGCCGCACGCCAGCTGCCGGTCCCCCTCCTCGACGAGCGACGGATCATCCGGAAGCGATGCGTCTGGCAGAGCGTAAACCTGAACAGAGAGAAGACGGCTCTCCCCGGGCCGCAGGACCAGGGGCCCTGGCTGGACGTATCCGAACCCGTACGCGGGAAGGTTGTCAATCGCAACGACAGATATCCTGATCGGTTGCCGGGAATATGAGGTCACGTTCATGACGATCGTGGCATTTGTTCCGGGTGCGAGGATGTACGTGGGCCGGTAGTATTTTTTATACGCCGACGCAAAACCTGTTGAAGCGTTCAGTTCGTACTGGTACATGAATGGGTAATCGAAGAGGCCGGCGGATGAGTTGTACGGCGGGCGGATCACCGGCTGGTCCCAGATTCCCGGCTGGAACCGGGGCAGGGGCTGTGCTGCAGAGCCGGACTGATCCGGAGCAGCCATTAAGAGTAAGCCCAGGATTGCGGCAAGAAGAATTCCGGAACACAACAGGATGAATGTTCTTTTCTCCATATAACCCTCCTGATTTTTTCTCATCTGTGGTATAAAAAAGGAGTTATGAGACGTCCGACCCACATGCCTGAGAGGTAACAATCCTTCCAGAACTGTCCCAGGACGTCGTCAGCTGGACGTACTGGTTATTGGGCGGGAGCGAACCGGCAATTGTTGTTTGCTGAGGCGACAGGAACGTATTCGATGTTGTCCTGGTCCAGTCCACCCGGAATGGAGAAGTCAGCATATAGAAATAATTTGCCGGCGGGCTGGATGTGAGATACAGTTCCGTTGACGGTGTTATGCTTGAGACCGTATTCGACAGGTTAACGGTATCCGTGTGAGATGCACTGTACCAAGTCCCGCTGATCGGGTTTCTGAAATACAGGTCCCAGATATGGCCGCTGTCGATATAGAAATACCATTCAAGATACGTTGAAAGAGAGGTGACATCCATGCTGAGGGGTGTCGATAAGGCATAGTCATCGTGGACCGAAACGAAATCAATGACCCTCCCGTCTGTTCGATGGTACACGATGTACTCGACAGCATCGGTAGGCTGGTTAAGGTACAGTTCCATCTCATGATAACTCGTAAACGACTGGCCCGAATTAGAGAAACCCGCCGGCTGCATGATTCCGGTTACACCATTGATGGCGGAGGTCGCAGTATACCATCTCCTCTCGGACGGGCTCGCAGCTGCCATTGGCGATATCTTCATCTTCGAAACATCGATGGACGGATCCTGAGGGACCCCCGAAATCTGAAGGTTCTCCGTATTGGCAACTTCAAGTCTGGTCTTAGTTTCATTCAGACTGCCGAATTTGAGAAGCATCTGTTCAGGGCAGGTGATTGTGATCGTGTCGTTATTCTTCGTGATTTTTACCACATTTGTCGGGGCCCAGAGGATGGCAACGGCGGCATCACTTGATTTCACTTCATCGAGAAATGCCGTCGGGACATGCGCGGGTACTCCTGCCTGATTCTTCTGGAAGTGCACCTGTGAAACCGGGACTGTGAACGTGATAGACCCGTCTTTGCCCGTCCGCCCCTCGGTTTTCAGCCACTTCTGTTCAACAAGGGCATAAATAAATTCAAACTGTTCCTTATTGTCATCAGGATTTACCGTGACTTTTGCGAAGGGGGGTTCGTCAAATACACCATACTGGACCGGGGCTGATGATGCAACTGACCCCGTTGCCTGACCACTCAGTTGTCCTGATTGAGATTCTGCGTATACAATCGGTACCATCGCCATCGCTGCCAGCAGCAATGCCAGCAGGACGACGCTCATTTTGCGTAGGTTCATACTTTTTTCAACTCCTTTTTCATACGCTACGCTCGTCGGCACGGGAAAACCTTCATAGGAATTGAAGATAATGATCTCATGCCTACGGGCGGGACCGGGTCCAACGAAGTTCGTCGCTTGGTGGACCCGTCCTCTGATTTTCGGGACAACCTCCGGCTGTCCACGTATGAGCGATTTATATTCGTGGTATTTATTCTTTCTAACGCAGTCATCTACCGGTCAGGCTACGGAAAAAATGGAAAAGCGCCGGCCTGCAAAACACGAATTAAATTCTGAATTGGTTGAATTCCTGCGATCCCCGGCTGGTGCCAGGAGCACTGCGCTCGTCCTGTGTTTGCTGCCCCTCGCAAGTACAAGGATGAGGCCCGTCCATCCGATGCCGGACCCCGTACCAAACTCCCCACCATCTCCGGTTTAACCTGTTACAACCTTCAAAAGATGCTGGAAGAAACCCCGGCTTAATCCCAATAATCTCTGATCCCAAGCAGAGCATATCCTCCATCACCAGTTTTGAGAATAGAAACAAACCCTATAGTCGGATTGACCTGACTATTTCCATGAATCACGGTGTTTGTTACACTTTCCTGTACCATGTCGGCAAATTCAGGAGAACTCCCGCTCTGATCAAAAAACCATGTGGGTAATTCCGTGATATTTGTCAGTATCTCCTGCTGCATTGCCTGACCACTACTGTCGAGTCGTGCGTAAACAGTTACTACCGGATTGCCGGAAGACGCATTATTCTGTTCATGGGACTGATATATGATATCATATCCCTGGTTTGCAGATGCATGCATGCCGAGCAAATCGTTATTACAAAACGTGTAGTTGCATATACCCAGCGTGGAATCCCAGGCAATTGAGGAATTGGCATCTGTTTTTTCTATCAGGATTTTCTTTCCTCCCCCCGGCTCGTCGCTATAATAAAATTTCCCCAGTAAGAATCCCCCGTCCCGGGTCTGGATGAGGGAAGTTGCTCCAGTCATATTTTTCAGCTCATATGGTCTTTCCCATAAGACCGTTCCGTTTTGCGAAAGTCCGGCAATTACCAACGGTGGCTGTTGATCGTTATAATCCCCTCCGGTCATAATCGCACTCATCGTCCCATCGGGCGTATAGGCAATGGATCGCGGGGTAACCCCGGGATATGCCGTTCCCCGGGTCTGATATATCTGTTCCGGGATACTCACGATCCTTTCCATAGTTCCTGAAGCATCGAAATTGTATACACGTCCGTCTTTCCAGAAAACCGAATATCCCCCGTCATTTCGCTGGAGAATGGCAAGAAT
>NZ_JBAVIG010000006.1:0-1929 GCF_049686655.1 Methanoregula sp. | reverse complement strand
GTAAGCACAGACATATAAGAACAATCCCAATCCGGACTTTTGATTCGGCTCGCATAAACTTCAATGCTGTTTTGGTCTTAAAAAACGTGACGCTTCTCAAAGTAATATCGGTGAGAAGAGGTGGGGGGTAGATTATAGCCGATAACTCCGGGGAGGGACACTACCATCAATGCGAAAATATGTTCTGGGCAGGCAAAGTCTCCTCATGTATTGAAAGAAAAAGATTCGGTACGGGATCGACCCGGGACATTATTCTTTTTTTACCGGTCCGGAACTCCAAAACAAAAACGCGCGATCTGGTCATGAAGTCACCCCGGATCTGGAAAAATTGAGTTGGATGTACATGCAACGGTTGGATGTACATTTGATAGTTGAATGTATATGTAAAATCGCGGTTTCGGGACGGAAATTTTTGGCCGGATCCGCTGGACCATTAAGAGGCCCCGGATGCAGTAGTGCAGCCGCTTCCAGTATCATAAAAACAAGATCTGTCACAATCGGTCCCGTACACGATGATCCGGTTCTCTTCTCCCCAAGGTACGGGAACAACGATCATTTTTATTGTTCCAATGCCCGGTGAGATCAAGAAATATGCCTTCACCCGGACTGTGGCAGATAAAGTTAATCCAAAATCCGGTTCACGTTATTCTCTGCAGATCGCATCGAAATTTTCGTAAACCCGTTTCCCGTCAACCGTGTGGCTGACTTCAGGATGCCACTGAAGCCCGTAAATCCGTTTCTCCGGGCACGCAACAGCCTCAATGCCGCAGATACCGGAGCTGGCTAAGAGGGTAAATCCGCCTGGCACCCTGCAGACCTCATCCGCATGCGATGCCCAGACCGGAATCTTCTCAGGATACCCCGCCAGAATATCGTCATGATCACGGATGGTGACCTCAACCGATCCGTATCCCCCGGATTTTCCCGGATGAACCCCGCCGCCAAACTTTCTCGCGATGATATGAAGCCCAAGACAGATTCCAAGGACCGGGAGCCCGATATCCAGGTACTCAGCACACACCCCGGCCCGCTCGATCGCCGGCCCGCCACCAAGAATGATGCCCCGGTACGCTGCAGCGACCTCCTCTTTAGGGGTCGTATTGGGGATCAGCATCACATCGATATCTAGATCTCTCAGGGCACGGTGTATCAGGTGGTTGAACTGCCCATAGTTGTTGACCACGCAGATGGGAAGCATTGTTACAGATCCTTATGATAAAAGGGCTATTAAGCCTGATCAGCTGTATGCCTGGACCGTCCTAAAGATCTTCTCTTTGATCTGGGACGGGGTAAAGCCCATGACCGAGGCCATGAACATGGCCCCCCCGGCGCCGGTTCCTTCTTTAACCTCCCCGGTACAGTAGCGGGCAAGGCCGTCGTGGCCGAGTTCGCCAAACCCGGGGTCGACATAATAGACAGGCATCCCGAGCATCGCCACAATCTCCTGCACGTTTGCCGTTCGGTCGTCGCGGACATACACGGTAGTGGCGACGGCAGGCAGGAGACCCTTCATCGCCCTGATCACACCGCATACCGCAAGCATCTGGGTTCCCCCGGCAAGCACCAGCGTCCCGGAATACGTACGGGCAATACCCGCCGCCACCGGGATCATCGGATCTCCGACACACCTGATTATTGCGAGGGGATCCTTGAGGGTATCAGGTGCGATACCAGCGAGAACATCCCGGCAGATCGCTTCTTTCTGAGAAAGAGGGTTTCGGACGAAACTGCTGCTGACCGTGGCAGGATATCCGAGGGCCCGGAGCACGCAGAGCGCGGTCGTCGTCCCGCCCGGCACGCACTCGCCAAGGATGAGCAGGTCCCCGGTCCCTGACAGGATCTTACCGATCTCCTGCCCATGGATGAAGAGTTGGTGCGCGAGAGGCACGGCATCCCCGGTCCGCGGATCGTTTCCCACGCTCCCAAGGG
>NZ_JBAVIG010000005.1:0-9079 GCF_049686655.1 Methanoregula sp. | reverse complement strand
CCCCCGGTTGCGATGACTATTGTATTACCTGCCATTTGACTCGGGGCTCATCGCACTGCGCCCCGTCCCCCGCGGGGGACTGGTGGCGCAAGAGGGGGGCATCGTCTCTTTGAAAAAAAAATGATTTTCTACAGAGCAGGATTTTCCTCCAACGTAACCGGAACGGTGGCTGGCTGGACCTTCATAGGATGACCGGATGCCGGGGAATGTTCAGGGCCTTCCATAGTGGCAATGTTGAAGGATCCCGGGACCGAGAAATACGGCCGGGAAAAAAAGGTACCGTAAGTCAATTATTTCCAGGAATTTTCAGGAACCTACCTTCGCTCTAAAATTTTCCAGGACCCCCATGCCCCTCAGCAAAGATATTCCGGGACCTTGCGCCCCGATCAAAAATTTTCTTTAAAATTTTTTTCGCAGCAGAAAATTTCTCAGGAAAATTTCCCCGGCGTCTCAAAATTTTCCAAAAAAATCCGTTGCCGCCGCTCAAAATTTTCTGGTGTCCCCCTTCTGGCAGAAGGATCCGCGGCCCGCTCCCTGCTGACCGGCGGGTGTACCGGTCGAATATTTTCTCCTGCGTGAAATATCCCCTATGTAAGCCCGACCCCCAAAACAGGGTTCTTTTCGTTTTGTCCCACCAGAGCTCGATCCGGCCCGGGATCGGCTGCTGTAACGCTGCTAAATGCGGCTTCTCTTCTCCGACGTGAAAATGTGGAAAATCAGGGGATTAGTCCTCCATTTTCGGGAATTATTACCCCCCGGGGGCATGCCCGCCCGTTCCCGGCAGAAAATCTCCGACAGAGAATCAGGGTGCAGGAGGTGCAGGTTCTCCCGATGTCTTTCACGTTATATTGGTACCACGTGGAGTATCGGTTCCCTGGTAATTGTCTGATCTCCCAGTCTGTCGTATCGGGATTCCTGATACCCGTAACAGGTCGGCTACCTGTGACAGGTTAATGACCTGTGACAGGTCCGGCACACCGGCCGGGTATGAGACCTGTGACAGGTTTTTGCACGAGTCCGGAATTGCACTAATATATAGGGGGTTATATGGGGGGTTTCCGGGTAGGTGTCCCGTCCTGAATATCCTTGTTTACCGTCGGAGATGCCAATCCTGTGGCAGTGCCCGGGAGATACATTCCTCCGGCACTCATTCTCCGTCGGAGACTGCCGGGGTATATCCCCTGCATGAGGCTTGGAGAAGCGGTAATTCCGGAAAATGCAGCGGTAATTCACCTTCCGGAACTGCATTTTACGCCGGTAACCAGGCTACAGTATTTAGCAGCATCTGGATAGCGAAACGGGTGCCCGGCCAAGTTTGGGGATTGCCATGGAAAATCCAGTGGTTTTCCGAAGGGGGTATCCGGGGTGTTCCAGGTTGTTGCGGGGCCAGGGACGGTGATGGTGTGCGAAAGGCATGAGCGATAGGAAACAGGAAATTGCTTCCAGGAAATTATTTGCATTGTGAAAAATTTTGAGAAATGATTTTGCAATTTTTTTGGGCGCGTGCCGGGAAAAATTTTTGAGCAGGGAAATTTTCAGGGCCGGAAAAATTTTGCCGGGATTTTTTTTGTGAGCGGTGGTGCCGGGATTTTTCCATTTTGTTTGTGGAGAATCACTCATTTTTTCGGCCGCGAAGAGGGGTCGGGGGATCTTTACCATTTTTCAAAGATGGCGGGGTTGACTCCTTGAAAATTTTTTGAAAATGGGTAGGCCCCCTGTATTGATTTGAAGAGGGTAGGACCTCTCTTCACAAGGTCCGGAGCAGGAATTGTTGTCATCACCAGGCAGGATCCTGCATGGCATTGTCACCGCTTCAGGACCGATGCCAGAAAAAATATCCCGCAATAGTTAAGGAATATTAACATAAAAATACATTTATGAATTTTCTCTCCGCCCGTATTTCCTATGCTTCCGGTCTTGTTATCGTGGTTCTTATTATTCTCCTGCTGGCCTCTGCCGGATGCACCTGGGCCGGAACATCTGCAGGAAACAATATGACCGTGACAGCTTCACTGCCCGGAACAATCTCTTCTGCCTCCACAGTCACCATTCATCCTGTACCGGCAGCCACGCATCGGATAACCAGCGAAGGAGATCTGCCGTCGGTAATGTCAATGGATAGTGTCCGTAACCGTTCTTTCACCATTAATGGCACAGTACCGGATCCATCGGTTACCGTCATCCGGATCTGGATGATCGCAAATAGCACGATCGCAATTTCTACAGAGCCGGTATCTCCCGATGGCACGTATTCCGTTGCAATCCCTTCTTCGGCCGCCGTAGCTCCGGCCGTAAAAGATATCGGTATCATCGTCCAGTTTCCCCGCCCGCCCGATCATTTCTCCGTGGATTACGATGCTGCGAACGGGACCCTGGTTGCAGTAAATAACGGTACGCGTTCTGTCCTTGCGTCGCCGGATGATATCCGGTCAATGGATAATTTCGGCCTCACGCGAAGGATAGAATCGGCCATCTTCCTGTCCGTCCCGGACAACTCCTGCGATGCCTACAGCCTCCGCGTCCATGACGGGTGGATCGATCCCGACCCGGTCGGCCCGACAACACCGGGCAGCATGACGGTTACCGGAAAGACGAACATGCCGCCAGGAACGACCATAAACGCCGATGTCCACACCGGAATGTATCATCCGACACCGAAAAATTACGACTTCTCGCACGAATTCGCCTCGGGATCCGGGACAGTCTTTGCCGGTACCGGGGACGTGAACACCTTTTCAGTCACGGTCAATACGTCCCTTCTCCGGGCCGGGACTGCCGGTATTTCCCTGTCTTCCAGTCCCGGGGATGCAGTGGCTTCAACAAGCTCGCAGATCTATCCCGATATTCCCGTGGTACCGGCCGTTACCGATTATGTGGATACGGTAAGCCCGGCCCTGCCGGTTCTGCGGGTGAACGCCAGCATCGTGCCCTTTAACCAGGCCGGGGAATGGAGCATTGTTGAGCCGGGAACCGGGACGCAGCCGACCGATCTCCCGTACGGCTCGATCATCTGGTGTGCGAAGGACGCAGTCTGCCGGGTCTTTGATGCGAACGGGACGGAGTTTTTGGCGGTCTTCAATACCAACGCGGAGCATATGATGGAGGTCCTGAACGGTGGAATGGTTGGCGGGACAGCGAATCGCACGGTGATCTCGCTTGGGGACAAGGTGATCCTGACGAAGATCGATGAAATGCAGTGACGGAGGGGTTCGTTGCCACGAGGGAGAGAGATCCTCATTCGACCGATCTCTAAACCCCGGACTCCCATTCTCCCCCCAAGATTAATACCCTCCCGCAACCAAATTTGTGAAGATGCCCGACGAAAAACTCCCCGGCGGTCCCACGCAGGACGAGATCCTTGCAATCTCCCTGCACAAGCTTGGCCTGAAAAGCACGGATACGGTGCTCGAAGTCGGCTGCGGGACCGGGAAGGTTTCGGTTGCGATAGCACATGCAGTAAAGCGGGTGGTCTCGATCGACCTGCGGCCCGACGCGGTTTCGTATGCCACGGAGACGGCAAAAGCGGACGGGGTGCGCAATATCGAATTCTTCTGCATGGATGCGGCGGAGTATATCCGGACGGGGGAGGTCTTCGATTGTGCATTTGTCGGCGGGTCGAAGCACCTGCCGGTGATGCTCCCGCAGCTTGCGGAACACGTGCGCCGGACGATCGTGATCAACGCGGTGCTCGTCGGGACTCTTGCAGATGCAGTAGCGGGCTTAAAGCGCCTCGGGCTCTTTACCGAGGTCGTGCAGGTGCAGGTCTCGCGGTCGCACGATATCGCAGGCTCTGTCATGTTCAAACCGATCGACCCGGTCTGGATCATTGTCGGGAGGGGCTCGGCATGCTCGTAGGCCTCGGCCTCGGGCCCGGCAACCCGGAACTCCTGACGCTCCGGGCCGTCCGGCTGCTGAAGGAAGCGGATGGAGTCTTTGTACCGGGCCGGATTGCCCACGACCTTGTAGCCCCGTACCGGGAACCTGTGGTGCTGGACTTCCCGATGACGGAGGATGAAGCGAAGATCCGGCAGTGCCTGGAGGCCAATGCCCGTAAGATCGCACCTGTTGCGGAGAAGGGCCTCGCGGTTTTCGGTATCCTTGGCGACCCGAACTTCTTCTCCACGTTCTCGCGGCTCTGTGCGGTGATCTCGGAGACACACCCGGGGATCGAGTTCCGGACCGAGCCCGGGATCAGTTCGATCACGGCCTTCGCTGCGGCCGGCGGGGTGCCGGTCAACGAGGGATTCACGGTATCGGACGGGACGATGTCAGATGCGAGGATCCTCCTGAAAGTCCGGAAGCCGAAGGAGAAGGCCGCGTCCCTCAGGGCCGAGGGCTACCGGGAGTTCGTGCTCGTGGAGCGGATGTACTTCCCGGATATGAAGGTCTACCGGGACGACGAGCTCCCGGAGAAGAGCGACTACATGAGCGTGATGTATGCCCGGAAGTGAAGCGAAGCTGGTCTGGTTCGTAGGCGCCGGCCCGGGCGATCCCGAACTGATCACGGTGAAAGGCAAGGCCCTGCTTGATCAGGCCGATGTGCTGATCTACGCGGGATCGCTTGTGAACCCTGCCCTTGTCGCCGGCAGCCCGGCAGCGGAGAAACTGGACAGCTGGGGGATGCACCTCGACGGGATGGTTGCGCTGATGGCGGATCGTGTGCACCAGGGAAAGCGCGTGGTCCGGCTGCACTCCGGTGACCCGGCGCTCTACGGCTCGATCGTGGAGCAGATCGCAGAACTGGAGAAACTGGGCATTGCCGTACGGATCGTGCCCGGCGTCTCCTCGGTCTTTGCCGCTGCGGCAGCTCTCACAACGGAGTACACTCCCCGGGGCGTCTCGGAGACCCTGATCATCACCCGTCCTGCCGGAAAGACGCTCGGGAAAGATTACATCACGGAACTCTCGCAATACCCGGCTACCCTGGCCTTCTTCCTTGGCAGCGAACACTTTGCCGATATCACCGCAAAACTTGCATGCCCGAAGGATACCCCGGCGGTGGTGATCTTCCATGCCTCGTGGCCCGACCAGCGGATCATCACCGGGACCGTTGCCGATATTGCAGAAAAAGCACAGGACGCCGGCATCACCCGGTCCGCCCTCCTCATCGTTGGCAGGGCGGTCATGGGCGTTGGTTCCGGGTACCAGCGATCGCATCTCTACTCATGAACGATACTGTCGTCATCACGTTTCCGTACTCCCGCGGGGAAGCAGACCGTATCGCTGCATTTCTCGGCGCCGATGTGGCAGACTACTCGCCGGGGATTTTTGACACGGTTTTCCCGGGTCGGAAACGGATCGTTGCGCTGATGTCGATGGGGATCGTCGTGCGGAAGATCGCACCGCTGCTGGAGGACAAGTGGACGGATCCGGCAGTTGTTGTTGTCAGCCCGGATCTCCGGTACGCGGTCCCCCTGCTCGGAGGCCACCACGGGGCAAACGAGCTGGCAAAGGAACTGGCCGGGCTCGGCCTGCAGCCGGTTATCACCACAGCGACAGAGTCCCGTGGCCGTGATTCCGTGGAGACGCTGGCGGAGCGGACGGGCACCGAAGTAGTCAACCGGGACTCCACCCGGCAGGTCAATGCGGCCCTGCTGGACGCGGACATCCCGGTGTATGCCGTGCAGGGGCCTGCGATCGTACTGGCCGGGCCTGATGTATCCATTCTCGTGAAAAAAGGGGAGTACACGGTCGGCATCGGGTGCCGGAAAGGTATCGGGGCCGCAGACGTTGTGGACGCCGTAAGGGCGGCCCTTGCAGAGAACCGGATTCCGGAGACTGATGTACTGGTCTATGCAACAACGACAAAAAAATTCAATGAGACCGGACTCATTGAGGCTGTCGGTGCCCTATCCGGGAATTTAATATTCCTTGACGACGATACCATAAACGCACAGACGGGCCTCTCGCCTTCACGGGCATCCCGGATCGGACTCCTTGGCGTTGCAGAGCCCTGTGCCCTTGCAACATCCAGAAGAAAAATGCTCGTCATGGGAAAGAAGGTCTACGGGAGCGTAACGGTTGCCATCGCACACTGAAAACAAGGGAAGGCTTGCCATCGTCGGCCTTGGCCCGGGAAAGCGGGAGTACATGACTGCCCGGGCCCTGAAAGTTATCGCCGGGGCTGAATACGTGCTCGGGCACTCCACGTACCTTGAACCGCTGGAGCCGCTGCTCACGGGTAAACAGGTAATCAGCAGTTCCATGGGAAAGGAAGTGGACCGGGCACAGCAGGCGATCGATCTCGCCAAAAAACACGCAGTCGCGATCGTATCGGGCGGGGATGCCGGGGTCTACGGCATGGCAAGTATTGTGCTCGAAGTGCTCGAGCATGACGGGGCCGATATCGAGGTCGAGGTGGTCCCGGGCGTGACTGCGGCCAATGCGGCAGCATCCCGTGTCGGCTCGCCGCTCTCCGGTGATTTTGCCGTGATCAGTCTTTCCGACCTGCTCACGCCGCTCGAGATCATCGGGAAGCGCCTCGAGGCGATCTTCGGGCTCGGGATCCCGGTGGTCCTGTACAACCCGAAAAGCCGGGGCAGGCCGCACAACTTCGCCCTTGCGGTGGAGCACGCACGGCACCATCTGGGAAAAGATACCCCCATCGCCATCGTGAGGAATGCGCTTCGCGAGAACGAAGAGACGATCATCACGACACTGGGAGAGATAGAGGAACATGAGCCTGCGATCGATATGCATACTACGGTTATTATCGGGGGCAGCGAGAGCAGGATCTGGAAGAGGGGAGACGATGTCAAAGGAATCATCACGCCACGCGGCTACCACCGGAAATACGTATATTGATCCCGGTGCCGATACAAAGGAAGGATATGCGATCTCGCAGAAGTCACGGGCACTTGCCCGCGAGGCTGTGGGTAACGAGACACTGGAGGACCGGATCCGGCAGAGGTGTTCGATCGCAGTCGGGGACTTTGCCATGGCAGATCTGATGCGGTTTGAGCACAGCCCGGTCCAGGCTGCGCTCGACGCCCTCCGGAACAAAGCCCCGATCATCACCGACATCCGGATGGTCCGGGTCGGGATCCAGAAGAAGGGCCACGCGAGCGAGGTGCTCTGCGCCCTCGACTACGGGGCGGAGATCGTAAAGGAGAAGGAGATCACCCGGAGTTCCGCGGGGTTGCTTGCTCTCAGGGACCGGCTCCCCGGTTCGATCGTGGTGATCGGCAACGCCCCGTCCGCCCTTCTCTCGCTCTGTGCGATGGTGAAGGATGGCATCCGCCCGGCTGTGATCATCGGCGCTCCCGTGGGGTTCGTGAATGCGGCCGAGTCCAAGGCACTCCTCCGCACGATCGGCATCCCTTCAGTCTCTACAGAAGGCACCCGGGGCGGCACTCCTGTCGCCGTTGCTGCGATCAACGAGTGCATTACTATCTTTATCGAAGGCTGAAGCAATGAGAGACCCGGTCACTGGTTTTGTGTACCCGGATGCATGGGTGGAGCGCTGCCAGGACCCGTACCGGCTGCATCTCGCAGAGGAAGGGCTGGCTGTCCTCACCGCATCGGGCACCGTGATCGTCCGGGGCTACACGACCGGGACAACGGCTGCCGCTGCCTGCATGGCCGCGGTCCTCACCCTGGACGGCCCCCCGGCCCTTTCGGTCCCCGTTACGTTGCCCTGCGGCCTGGTCGTGGACGTGCCGGTCGATGCGGAGGGCGGCAGGGCCACGGCCCGGAAGTTTGCCGGTGACTATCCGGGGGATGTCACGGCCGGCATTGAATTCGTGGCTGAAGTTCTTCCCGCGGCAGAAGGGATCCATATCACCTTCGGCGAGGGGATCGGTCGGTTTTCGCGGGACACCCCGCGGTACAAGAAAGATGCCCCGGCCGTCAGCCCGCCGGCGTTTGCCTGCATTGAGGAATCCGTGCGGGAGGCGATGGAGACCGCAGGACTCCCCGGCGTCCGGATCGAGCTCACCATCCCAAAAGGACGGGCCGTGGCAGAGAAGACCCTGAACCCCCGGGTCGGGGTGTTCGGCGGTATCTCGGTCCTGGGCAGCACCGGACTCGTTGAACCCTGGGACGATCACCTCACCGAATCCTCGCTTGGCCGGGTCTCTGCAGCCGGGCTGCCGGTCCTCACCACCGGGCGAATCGGGCTCCGGTTCGCCCGGCTCCGGTTTCCGGAAGACGATGTGATCCTGATCGGGGGTAAAATCGGTGAGTCCCTTGCAGTCGTCAGGGACGAAGCGGTCCTCTTCGGCCTGCCGGCCCTGATCCTCCGGCACATCCGGCCCGGGATCCTCGAAGGGACCGGGTACGGCACCGTCGAGGAACTCGCCGCTTCCCCGCTGTTCGGGCCGATCGTGCGCGAGACTCTTGCAGAGTTCTCTGCACATAATCCCGGCATTAAGGTTATCCTGATCGACCGCAAAGGAACTGTTATAGGAGAGACTGTATGAAGATCATCGGAGTGGGCTGCGGCCCGGGGCTCATGACGGAACAGGCCATAAAGGAAGTCCGGAAAGCCCGGAACATCTACGGCTCCGGCCGGGCAATCGAACTCGCCCGTCCGTTTCTTACCGCTTCGGCAAGTGTCAAATCGATCGATGATTTCAAGGCCCTGCACAAGCTCCCCCAGGATGCCGTGGTGCTCTCGACCGGCGATCCCATGCTTGCCGGCCTTGGGTATCTCACCGGCGAGGTGATCCCCGGTATCTCCTCCTGCCAGCTCGCCCTCTCCCGGCTCCACATTCCCCAGTCCCGGGTAGCGATCGTTGTCGCCCACGGGAGGGGCCATGAGAAAGGTATGCAGGAGACACTCGAAGAGGTCCGGAGGGGAAAGATCGTCTTTCTCCTGGCAGACCCGAAGTTCGATCTCGGTGAATTATACCGGCGGCTTGCCGGCCTGTCGGTTCCCCTGCAGGTATCGCTCTGCGAGAACCTGGGATATAATGACGAGAAGATCACCACCGCCCCGATCCAGTCCCCTCCGGTGAAATCAGCAGACTTGTACTCGGTGGTCATCGGGAATTTCTGATCCGGGTGTATTCCAAAAGGGAACTATGGATCGACAAAAGAACGCTTTTTTCCGACAGGACCAGAATAGCTCTGTCAGGAG
>NZ_JBAVIG010000004.1:0-39137 GCF_049686655.1 Methanoregula sp. | reverse complement strand
GATGAATTGCCTAAGATCTGAACATTATCCGTACATCCGGAAAAAAAAGCCAGCACTACGATAACCAAAAAAAAGAAGATTGGGATTGGATTTTTCAGGGAATCCATGTATCTATCCTATACGACGGTGATCCTGATGGGATATACATGCTCGATCTATTTTGGTGATTGAGGTCACAGGAATTTTCTATTCGACAACAATCGTCAGATTATACGTCTCCAATGGATTGTTCATCTCATCTCCCAGCCTGAGAAGACTTACCTGTATTGTCTGGATCCCTGGTTCATTCGTAGTAACCAGCCATTCGTCATAACCGTGTTCGATAAACGATGTCGTTTGTGTTCCATTCTCCCTGAACCATGTAAGACCGTGATCTGCTATCATAAGACCCGGACTTGCTTTCATGTTCCATGTATGCCCGTTTCTGGTAGAATCTGTCAGCCTGATTGTCACTGAAACGTTCCGGCCGGCACAGATTGTAGCATTATTCTGCGTTTCATTAACGATCATATTCTGCCCGGACACCAGCGATTCCGAACATGTTACTGGTACAGTATCCGTTTTAGGATGCTGCTGTCCTGTCCAGAGGCAGGCCCCCGCAAGGATAAACAAGAAAATGACCATCCCTGACATAACTATTCCCGGTTTTTGATTAATGTTGTTCAACTCCCTCCATCAGATCCCGCTGTCGTCGGAACATACGTCTGCCCGGAATGGAAGTATTCAAACCCTATCTTGTACGCATGACCCTGATATACAAGGACCGGTTGGACGGGTATTTCTTCATTTTTCCGATATAATTTCAGGAACTGAAGCGCCCTGCTCGCGTTACAATCAAACGTTTTGACAACACGCATCCCGTTGTTCCATGCATGGGGATCATCATTTACATCATGCAGATATATTCCGAATTCAGGAAATGGCATGAGATCGTCATCGGTCACCATAACAATTGTCTGGTTCTGGACAATCGTAAGGTTGTATTCCTGAACAGAACACCATGCATCGATTTCTGAAGTGTTCCGATCATTCTGGTTATTTATTGTGCCATTTGTTTGTGAGGTATTTCCCCCATTTGATACACATCCGCTAAAAACAATCGCCATTACAATTATACCGATAATCACCAGATTTCTCTTCGGACCCGTCTTCGTTTTCATGGGATATCCCCTGCCATTCTTTCTTCTTATGTTGCCTCTCTTGAACTTGTCATTATCTGAATCAATATCATAATAGATCCTCAATATCCGCTCCAAAAAAAAGGATGGGGTTATGGATAATGGCCAGACGACCTGGTTATAATATTTCCCGAACTGTCTACCTGAGTCTGGACATCGACATAACTAACACCTGATCCCCGTGTAACGTGCTGCCATGCCAGGTTTGGTGCCTGCCATGCTCCATTCAGAACCCGGACCCACTGATCAACGACCGGATTTGTCGTTGCTGAAAATGTATTCGTTGTAGGTGCGGCCTTCTGCCGGTATTCACTGGAGCCGCTCAGATACGTGAACGACGATGTTCCTGATGCAGCCGTTGCCTGGTATGATTTGACAAACTGCAACGTGTTCATATCTTCAAAGGCGATGTAATAATATCCGCCACTGAAATAAACGTGATATCCAAAGGCGTGGGGAATGGAATTTGTTGCTACCGGTAGATAATCGCCCCAGACCGTCCATTGGCTCGGAGTAATTGGATCGGTAGAACCGCTTCTGTAAAGTGTCGGGAAGAGTACAATATCCCCACCCTGGTTCCTGTCCCGGTATTTGGTCACAACTTCGATGGCCTCACCGGAATTAAATTTGTATTCTCTTTCCTGGAAAATATCGAACTGGTCCAGAGCAGAACCCGACAGTGTCCAGCTGTTCGGCGTGATTTGTCCGATGCAGTAATCGTAGTTCGTTGAGGATATCCTGTTATAATTTTCCCAGAATCCGAAAAACTGAGGATAGGTGACAGCTGGGCTGACACTGATCCCCGATGGCTTTTGAACTGGAAGAATTTCTGGCGAAACATCCGTTCCCACTCCTGAAGATATTTTCGGTAAGGGGTATTTCTCACTGGGAAGGACCTGGACCGAATTTCCATCTGCCTTGAAATGATTATTAAGATCGGTTCGGTTTTCATAGTACCTGACGAAATAATCCGCAGGCAGGGAAAGTTTCCCATCCTTCGCAGCAAGGACATACATTTCATACATCTGTCCTGGCATTCGTATGAGCGCAATCCCCTCATCTGATCCAATAGAATTTTCTGTGTAAACATAGGGGTTTTCTTTGGAATTGGTAAATGTCGTTTTCAGGTCAATATATGAAACCGGAATTGTGATGATTCCCGTTAGTTTCCCCTGGCCGAATTTTTCCAGGGATCTCTGCGAGATCACAATATTGACCATGTCCGATTCAGGAAGCCATTGAGCTGGCTTTGAATCTTTCAGATAATCCGTGGGTATCTGATGCCCGACGGGACTGGCAGATACCACCTGTTCCCCTGCGCTCACCATTGGTATCATCGCCATCGCTGCCAGCAGCAATGCCAGCAGGGCGACGCTCCATTTTCGTAGGTTCATACTTTTTTCAACTCCTTTTGCATACGCTACGCTCGACGGTACGGGAAAACCTTCATGGGAGTGGAAGGTAATGATCTCATGCCTTCGGGCAGGATGCGGGCCATCTGACTTCTACGGTAGGTGGACCCGTCCTTTACTTTTCGTGGAACAACCCCCGGCTGTCCACAAGGAGCGATTTATCGTCGGCGCATTTAATCTTTCTAACGCGTCCATCTACCGGTCAGGTGTCTGAAAAACAAATGAGAATGAGTTGGGGAAAAAACGCAAATGGAATTATCGGGATTTATTGAATTCCTGCAATCTCCGGCCAGTCCCGGACGCCCGCTCTCCCCTCCCGCCGCCAATATCTATCCGGTGCCTGGCGAAAATATTCAGATAAGCATGGGATGTGAAAATTTCCCTAACGTGGCCACCCCCGGCTGTAAATTCGTGTCCTGATCTGGACAATGGCACTCGCAGGGACTTCGCCAGACACCACCAATTTTTAAAGGAAAGCCCGACGCCCGAAACAGGGGTTCTTTTCGAAGTCCGCTACCTTTGCCTGGTTTACTGGGAGATCGGCCATCCAAAAGCGTCTATTAAGGTTTTAATATATCGATGGAAAATGCCCCGTTTGGCGTAAATCCCGCGTAAAATGCGTTTCTGGAAAACGTGTGTAAAAATAGGGGGGTTTTTGCACATAATGCCGGAAATGACCCCTCGGGAAGGGTAATCCGGGGGCGTACAGGGGCCGGATTACGGGGGGGTATTGGATGTGTCTACGGGGAGTGTTCCTCTCGTCTGACAGGTTATTCGATCTGGAGGAAAAGGAGAAAACATCAGGTTTCTCCGATGACTGACCGGTTATCAGATCCGCTGGAGTGCATTCCTGAGATCGAGGTAGAGCGGGACCGTCTCACCCGGAGTCCGGATTGCCTGTTTGAATGAGAATTTTTTATAGAACTCTACAGCACTGTGCTTTGAATCGACCGTGATGATACGGCAGCCGACATACCGGGAGAGCGTGATCGAGATAGTGAATATCTTCCGCAGCATACTCCGCCCGACCCCGAACCTCTCATATTCACTGTGCGTTGCCAGCCGTGCGATTTTCAAAGCCGGATACTTCCGGAAATGATAACTCTCCTCACGGTCGCATTCTTCAACAGCCCGTACTTCGATACTGTCGTTGATGAGGGTAAAATACCCGACGAGATTCCCCTTCCAGAAAACCAGCCGCGTAACAGAGATCAGGTTATTCTGATTATCGAGAGCATCGTCTTTCAGGAATTCATCAAGTTCCGGTTCAGATGAATGAAACCCGGATACATCATGATCGGCACCCAGGAGAACAAATTCAAGATCTTCAAAAGGGATGAGGGTGATCATTTTTAAAAGAGCGGTTCAGTCCAACCCGGCATGCTCGGCGTCGCGCTTTGCTTCACGCATAAGGTTCAGGCCTTCACGGGTGAATGTCGGGTGCTCTAAGTAATGCTGAAACGCCGTTGCATCTTCGCCTTCAAGCACAAGTCCGATCTCAATTGGTTTTGCCATTGCATTCTCCACGGAATACTATTGCTATTGTAGTATATGGTAAGGGAATTATATCAAAGCTCTTGTGGAGGATGGTGATGGTGGATTTTACGATCTCCCGGTTCCGGCTTTTCAACAGACGTTCATAGGAGTGTGAACCGATCTGCCGCTCAAGAGTCCGTACACTCAGGTTCTGTCCGATCGCATCGCGAATATAATAACGGCGGGCCTTCGGATTCTCAACCTGCATCAGGAGCCGGTAATGAGACCAGCTAAAATCCGCTACACACTGTGTAGCCAATCACCTTCTCGGCGTGTCTTCTCATCGGTAACAAATGCCTCCCGGGAAATACCGGTAGAAAAATCACGGATATCTTTGGCAGCCTGCAGAATATCACGCAGGAGAAGTTGGGATTCCCTCATGCGTACACAACATCCCGGTAAACGCCATCCCGGATTTCCGGCCGCAGTGCCCTGGGCGTAGCAAGATCCACGTGTCTCCCGATCTTTTCTTCAAGGTACTGGGAAAGTTCGATGAGATCGAAAAGATCAGCCCCGTCCGTAAAATCAACGAGAATATCCACGTCGCTATCTGTCCGTGCCTCTTTGCGGGCAAATGAACCAAACAACCCAATCCTGCGAACCTTATACCGTGCGGTAAGATCACTCTGTAAAGATCTGAGCAGATCAAGAATCTCGTCACGGCTTGTCATGGTGTTCTCCTGTTCCTATCTGGCGTACCTCACAATAATTATTTCCCTCATGGTATGAACGATGATCCTTATTTTTCCTGCATCCGGTTGCAGAGCGATCACCATTCCAGTATCCGGATTTCCTTTGCGATTTGTGAGTTGCATCGTGATCACCGGCGGTTGTTAGACGCCCCGCGATCGCCCGGTGTCTGCTGCCCCCTCCCGCCGCCAATATCTACTCCGGTGCCTGGTGAAAATAATTCGTCAGATAAATTGGGATGTGAATAAATCCCGGAGTGGCCACCCCCGGCTAAAATACTTGTCCTGATGTGGACAACGTCACTTCGCAGGGACTTCGCCAGACACCGGCAATTTTTGCGGAAAGCCCGACGCCCGAACGTGGTGTTCCTTTTGCCCGGCCAACGCAAGCACTATCAGGGAATACGATCACCACATTACTAAGTAATTCATGAAACGGTAACGGTCAGTTCATGCAATCCATCATCGAACAGAACCTGGAGGAAATCACCCGGATATGCACGCACCGCAAGGTCCGGCGTCTCGCGGTGTTTGGTTCTGCAACCGATAACCGGTTCAACCCGGAAAAAAGCGATCTGGATCTGCTCGTTGAGTTCGAGAAGATGCAGCCGGCGGATCATGCAGAACAATATTTCGGGCTCACCGAGGATCTCGAACGACTGCTCAACCGCCCCGTTGATCTCGTGGAGCCGGGACCGATCCGCAACCCGTATTTCCGTAAATCCCTTGAAGATACGCAGGTCGAGATCTATGCTGCCGCATGAGACGAAGAAATATCTTTTCGATATCGCGTTAAGATGTTATCCGTGAAACCCGCCCTCCAGGCAAAACACTGTCAGCTTTTCTACGGTGCCTTCATCAGCACATCGCGTTTTCAGGTTACAGGCCGGGCACATTATGCGTCCAAGATCATTCCTGTCTACATTCAATGTTCCGCGTTTGTCGTGCAGATCATAAAGCAGTTTCAGGTATTTTCCCTCTGCGATCCGGGGAATCCCGTCTTTTGCCTGGAGTCCTTTCCACTCATATAATCTCCTGCCCCCCCTTGCCTGAGTTGCACGACCGGCATGCCCGGATGGCATTATCGGGAATATCCGGCCCACCGCAGGATCTCGGCAGGATATGCTCCGTAGTCAATGGCCCTTTTATCCCGCAATAGATGCACTCGTCCGCTTTCTCATGTTCATGCACCCACTCGCGAATGGTTGACGACCAGATAATCTTCCCGTCGCGAAGCTGGACGAACCGGCTCATCTGGAATCCCCGTTGGCCTTCGAGCCCGGCAGATTTTGCAATGAGCTTTGCATATTGCCAGAAAATCTGATCCCGTATTGTCCTGATGGCAGCCGGTGGCATGGTTAATTGTTGTGTGCATATCGTGGAACAATAAAGATATCGGGCAGGTACTCTCCCCGGCCAGCAGGATAATGAAAGAAGGCTCATCCGAATAAAAGCAAGTTTTAAAAAAGAGTTCTGGATATATCTTCATTCAGCTCTGGACTGCAACGAACGTTGCAGAGGAATGGGACTTCGGGACCGGCATTCCGTCTTCGATAAGTCCGTGGACATGCATCCCGATTGCTTCATGCATCCGCTCTTCCGTCTCCTCGCGGGTCTTTCCGGCCGCTACGCAGCCGGGGAGATCCGGCGAATAGGCCGAATAATTCTTTCCTGCTTTTTCAATTACGATGAGGAACCTGTGCATCATCGGTTTTTCACACATTCCGGTAAAATTCATCGACATCGACTTTTGCCAGCCGGAGCACGCCCCGGAGTGTCCCCGGCTTCAGCTCATCATGTAGTGGAACAACAGTACCAGTCTTCCCGGAAGGTGTCATCTTCGAAAGCCTCACATGACTGCCCGTTCTTCCGGAAACAGAAAAACCGAAATAATTGCATAAAACTTTGATCGCCAGATCACCGGATACCGGCTTATGATGTGGCAACCGATGACACCTCAAATGTAGTGAGGATTGCCCGTTTCTTTTTGGTTAAGGGAAACTCTTCGAGATAGAGCTCGGTTGCTTCCTTAAGGTTGCTGACCGCCTCTTCCACGGTTGTTCCCTGGCTGACCGTACCTACCTCGGGGCATTCTGCCACGTACATATTATCTTCTTTGTGAAGTACGGCGGTAAATGTGGACATAATTTCTCTCAAATCTCATTGGGTTGTCATATCCTAAAATCTTTGTTGAAGCGGATGGAATTGTAGCGGTTGCCAAACGCCCCGCGATCGCCCGGTGTCTGCTGCCCCCTCCCGCCGCCAATATCTATCCGGTGCCTGGTGAAAATAATTCGTCAGATACATTCAGGTGTGAAAAAATCCTGTAGTGGCCACCCCCGGCTGTAAATTCGTGTCCTGATGTGGACAATGGCACTCGCAGGGACTTCGCCAGACACCGGCAATTTTTGCGGAAGACCGACGCCCGAAGATGGGGTTCTTTTATCCGGCCAACGCAAGCACTATCAGGGAGTACGATCACCACATTACTAAGTAATTCATGAAAAGGTAACGGTCAGTCCATGCAATCCATCATCGAACAGAACCTGGAGGAAATTACGCGGATATGCACGTACCGCAAGGTCCGGCGTCTCGCGGTGTTTGGTTCTGCAACCGATAGCCGGTTCAACCCGGAAAAAAGCGATCTCGATCTGCTCGTTGAGTTCGAGAAGATGCAGCCGGCGGATCATGCAGAACAATATTTCGGGCTCACTGAAGATCTCGAACGACTGCTCAACCGCCCCGTTGATCTCGTGGAGCCGGGACCGATCCGCAACCCGTATTTCCGCAAATCCCTTGAAGATACGCAGGTCGAGATCTATGCTGCCGCATGAGACGAAGAAATATCTTTTTGACATCGCGGAAGCATGCGATCTGATAACTCAGTTCATCCGCGGCAAGACTCTTGCAGATTACCAGAAAGATCCGCTTTTGAGATCCGGTGTGGAGCGCCAGCTGGAAATTATCGGTGAGGCGCTCAACCAGGCAATTCAGCACAACCCTGCAGTTGCCGGGATGATCAGCAATTCATCGAGGATCATATCGTTCCGCAACCGGCTCATTCACGGGTACGCGACGGTTTCCGATGAAGTTGTCTGGGGAGTGCTCGAAACCAGCCTGCCGGTACTTACCCGCGAAGTCAAAGCCCTTCTTGAAAAAAACTCATAAATTCCCGGAGTGGCCACCCCCTGCTTTACCATAATGTTCTGACGTCGAACATTGTCACTTCGAAGGGCTTCACCAGACACCGTTATTTTTCCGGAGATCCGACGCTAAAATAGAGGTTCCTTTCATCTGGCCTTGCCCCAGCATGTCTTTGGAGACGATCGGCTGCTGTATCGTTGCTAAATGTGGCTTTTTCCGGACCCGCTTTAAAGGTCAGATCGACAATCAGGGGCTGAATTGGCCGTCCCCGGAAAACAGGGGGCCTCTTTTTGGTGAAATGTTGTCTGTCCGGCATCCGGAAGAAGGAAACGGAGGCGAAAATGGCCCCGGATGGGAGGTACTCCCAGGGACCATCGGGGAGTTGAGAGTCATAAGAGATCTTCGATTACTCCCACCGGCGGTCCGGGCTGGGAGACATCGAGCCTCACGTGGGGCTTCCTGATGATCTGATCCGGACCACCTGCCAACCGGGCCCGTAAAACGCTCCGTTTGGCCACTTTTTTGGGGAGACCGTGTCCTAAATGCAAAAACGCGTGTCTTAAACGGATCTCAAATGATAGATTCTGGCAGTTTTCACGTCGTAACATGACCGTGCTCCGGACCATGCCCTAATGGGTCCTTTTGGGCGGGCGAAAAGAGTGTCGCACGGGGTTTTGGATAAGGCGTGTCTTCGGGCCGCCTGTAACGCTGCCAGTGAGGCTCGCCAAAACCCCCGCAGCCGCATCCTGCCGGCCCCCGCTCCTTTGGGGCACCTCCTCGTTTTTCCGCCCTCAAAACGGGAATAAATACGCCGGTTTTTTCGCGTGGAAATCGCTCCGTTTCCCGTAATAACGAAGTATACCATGAATTCTGGTTATGGGGCGGAAAAAAGTACGAATTCGGCCGGTCAAACGCGATCGAAACGCCAAATCCGGGCTCGTACAGGGCCCGGATGGGATCATCTCCTGCCGGAACTGCCAGTGCCCCAATAAGAAAGTGCAAGTTTATCGGCATAACCCTGGTCAGGCCCCACTGCATATCCTCCCATCGCGTCGTGGGTCAGGAACATCAGCATAACAGAATTTGATCCGGACCAGCTCTTGATCGACCGGGCGAGATCATCGGTAGTCCTTCCATCGCCATTGGTATCAGTATACCCGAGGTTTCGCGCAGCCTGCTCCATCCATCCCGGAGTTCCCCACGACTGACGGTTCCGGTATCCTGCCCACTTACTGTGACGGTATAATAGCCGCCGGTATTCACCATGCCAGCCCTGGAATCGGCCTGGCTTTTGATCGCATTTGTACCCGTTGCGGCATCGGTCTGCGCATCATTCAGCTGGTGAATGGGTTCAGCCCCCATACCCACAAGGAGGAAAAACGTTTTTCACCTGCCTTCATGGATTCGTCGGAACGTACTTCTGGTGAGCATTAAAATATTCAAACCCTATCTTGTAGTCGTGCCCCTGATATTCCAGGACCGGCTGGTTGGGAATTTCTTCATATTTCCGGTATAATTTCAGGAACTGGATTGTCCTGCTCGCGTTACAGTCAAAGTCCTTGACAAGGCGGGTTCCAAAACTCCATGCATGAGGATCGTCATTTACATCATGCAAATATATCGCAAATTCAGGATACGGACTGATATCTTCATCGGTTACAGGGACTGCGGTCTGGTTTTGGACGATCGTGAGATTAAATTCCTGAATTTCACACCATGCATCAATTTCAGAAGCATTCTGAATACTTTGCGTTATTGTCGCACGAGCTGTCTGGGAGACATTCCCTCCATTTAAGGTACAACCACTGAATGCAATAAGAATGAGAAGAGAACCAAGAATGACTAGAATTTTCTTCAGATGCGGCCTTGTTTTCATAAGGTAATCTACGGTATATTTTTTCATAGTAATTTTCTTGAATCTGTGGTGGAGATATGAAAGTATGATAGAATCCGGCAATCGCATAAGTTGGAGCCCCATTTCATATCATTTTGACTCCATTTTCATCAAACCTAAAGAGAGGAATTTACTAGGAATATTTTTTATACCGTTTTCTTCTCCATGCCTCTCGATTACCCGGTAAATTTCTTCAATAGTTGTTTCATTCACACTCCAGTCGTTATTGATCTCAACAATTGTTTCGTTTTCATCGTATCCGACCGCGAATACGGGACCTGCAGGATAATAATACCTCTCTAGGTCTTCATCACTTTCATTCGTCACTTTTTGCAGAAGTTCATAATAATCACTGGAACTATTAATTCCAATTTCCTGAAGATTAACCGGATCGCCAAAAGATGCGAGAAGATCACTATCTGCAGTTCTATTGGTTTTTATCATCAGATTCCCTTGTGCGTCGTACAATGCAATTGTGCTGATGTTTCTCCCGGCTCCCCCTTCCGTGGCAAACAATTCTTCCTGTGTATTTTGTCCGGTTTTATTCAGGAACACTGTTACCGACTTCCCATTTTCGAGAGAAAATGCAGGAAATATGAATGTGAAATTACCCGGCTTTGTTTTCAATATCCATCCGGACATAGAAACCGCAGTTGTTCCGCTATTTGAAATTCGAATGCTGTCGTTGCCTGCGAAAAAATCAGAGATTGTAATCTTGTAGAGATCTGAAGTATGTGATGGTGGCGAAATGAATGTATGTTGAGGAGCAACCCCGGTCATAGTGACTGTTCCAGGGGATGAATTGTTAACGGTCTGATCCCTCTCTGTGCATCCGCAAATAGTTATCACTAAAATGAGAAATAAAAAAAAGAAAATAGTGAGGGGATTTTTCAGGGTATCCATGTATCAATCCTGTACGACAGTGATCCTGAAGGTATATACATACTCGATCTGGTCGGGCCGCCGTTATGTGCGTACGTTGTCTCCGGCAGGTTTCTATTCCAGTAATAAGATGCAGTATCACCGTATAGGTGTGAATCGCGGACGTACGACGTGGATACGGATGAGTATGAACCCGGATCGTTTCTTACAAATTCATGATATTCTGTTGGATTGCCTTTATTGAATGGAACATATCCCGTTCGTAATACCTGACCATCCCACGATAATACATATGGATATCCCTGAGAATACAGAACATTGCTCACGTATATGTCAAAAGTGTGATCAGTGTTCCCATTTGTGAACGATGAATGGGTGATCCACTCCTGCCCCGGTGTCGCGTGATTATCATACGTAAAGACAAAATACTGGCCCGGGTTCCAATACGTAGTTTCGACACCTACTTCAACCCAGTTATCCTGGCCGCTGATCACTTTACCCAGATGATTTGTGAGATACTGGTAAATTGTTCCGGTCGAAGAACATTGCATTGATCCTGGATGCATTATTCCGTTGAGTCCCCGATAGTCATATTCGTAAATGGTCATTCCTGCACTATCCATGTACTGACCCGATACTGTTTGGGCAGCTGTCGACAAAGCGCCACCTGGATTAGACGGGCTGGTGTAACTTTTGTTGGAACGCCCCTGCTTTAACAGGGGTGAATATTTCTGATCATCAGCCTGAGTCCAACCGTTAATATACGAAACTCTTGAATAATTAACAATTGCCGCTGCAATCTGTTCATCCGTAGACCCTTTGTTTTTAAGATCATTCAGGAACGCAGGTGACCGTTCATTAATGGTATCGGATTGTGCGATATCCGGCGAAACTTTGTTGTGCATTTCGGCACTCACCATCGGTACCATCGCCATCGCTGCCAGCAGCAGTGCCAGCAGGACGATGCTCATTTTGCGTAGATTCATTCTTTTTTCAACTCCTCGTTTTTCTATACGCTACGCTCGCCGGCATGGGAAAACCTTCATAGGAATGGAAGATAATGATCTCATACCTACGGGCAGGATGCGGGCCATCTGACTTGTACGGTAGGTGGACCCGTCCTCTTCTTCTGTGGAACAACCCCCGGCTGCCCACGATGAGCGATTTACATTCGTGGCATTTAAACTTTCTAACGCAGTCATCTACCGGTCAGGGTTCAGAACGAGTGGGGAAACTTTGGATAATCAGCTGAATTCCTGCGATCGCCGGCAGTTGCCAAACGCCCGCATCTCCGGCCCCGGCTGCCCTTCGCAAGTACGAGCATGAGCCCCGTCCGGCCACTCCGCTCAGTGGCATCCCCCTCCCTCCCCCGTGTTCCGGATACCAGCCACCCGGTAAAATATCCTGAAAAACCAGGCCTGCCGGACAAACGTTCCCCTGCCCTTCATCCCCGTGGCATTGATAGCCGTATGTTACGGAGGAGAAAAACCGGCCCGGAAATTCCCCGGGCGGACAGCAGTCCCCGGTACTGTTAAATAATGTTGAAAGTAATATCCGGTTACGCTTAAAAAGCCCGGCCCTTAACCGGCGCCGGATAGTCACCCGAGTGCACGGTGCCGTACCGTTTTACCGACACCTGTTGTCGTTCCGGTACAGGAGATCCCGGGAGATTGGGCACCTGTTGCAAAGGAGAGAGAGTACCATGAGACTGCCCCGCTGGAACCTCACAGTCTGGATACTTGCGGGTTTCATCCTCGGGATCGCCACCGGGCTGTTCTTTGGCGACCTCACTTCGGTGATGCAGCCCGTCAGCGATGCGTTCATCAAGATCTGGCAGATCACGATCCTGCCGACCGTCGCCATCTCCCTCATTGTCGGTATCGGGAGCCTGAAGCGGGACACGGCAAAAGCGATCGCACTCAAGGCGTTCCTGGTCCTCCTCCTGATCTGGGCAATCTGCGTGATCGGGTATTTCTCGTTCCAGCTGGCGTTTCCCCCCCGGGTGCAGGCCTCGTTCTTCAGCACCCGGTTCCTGGCCCCGGTGACCGATATCAACTTTATCGACATGTTCATACCGTCAAACCCGTTCCTCTCCCTCTCGGACGGGATCATCCCTGCCACCGTCCTCTTCTGCCTCTTCCTGGGCTTTGCCCTGATGCTGGATGACGGGAGCGGGCCGATCGTGAGCATCCTTAAGACCCTGCTGCGTGCCCTTGAACGGATGACACACATCATCTCCCTGACCTTCCCGGTCGGCATCTTCGTCATCACGGCGGTCACGGCCGGGACCCTGACCTTCGGGGATTTCCTGGACCTCCAGGTCTTCATCATCACCCTCGCGGCTGCCGCTATCCTGCTCGGTCTCATTGCCATGCCCCTGCTGGTCACCTGTTTCACCACGTTCCGGTACCGGGACATCCTCGACGCCTCCTCGCGGGCGATGCTCCTCGCGTTCTCGACCGGCACCGAATTCATCACCCTGCCGCTGATCTCCGACGGGGTGGAGAAGCTCTTCCAGGGCCGGGCCAGCGAGACCGGCAACGGGAATATAGACGACGAGGACGGGGACCGGGATCCCGGTACACCCGGCGGGACCGGTACCGGCCTGGCCGGAGATCCGGAAGGAACCCCGGCCCCGGGCACGGACCGGGGGAATGTACGGTCGCTCAGCGAGATCATGGTACCCGTGGCCTATACCTTCCCGCTCCTCGGCGGGCTCGTCCCCTTCCTCTTCATCCTTTTCGTGGCCTGGATGTACAAGGACCCGCTCGGTCTCATCGGGCAGCTCCGGCTCATCGCGATCGGGATCCCGAGCTTCTTCGGCTCATCGAAGCTTTCGGTGGTCTCACTCCTGAACCTGATGCACCTCCCGGCAGACGCGAATAACCTGTACGTCAGTTCGGGGATCCTCAGGCAGGCCTTCGTGGCCCCCTTGAGCGTCATCTCGATCTTCTCGCTCTCCACCATCACGATCGCCCTCACCACGAACCGGGCCCGGTTCCGGTGGAAGAGGGCGATCGTGTCCCTCATCGGGGTCGTCCTGCTCGCCGCCATCGTGATCGCCGGGCTGCACATGGGCTTCACGTACCTGCTGGCCGGTACCTATCACGGGAGCGACAAGATCTCGCAGATCGAGCTGCCCCTGGATCCGTCGGGGAACCGGCTGGACAGTGTCGTGAACACGACGGTCTACCTGCACAAGGAGGATGTCCCGGCCGTCGCTCCCCCGCCCCCCGGCGCGAGAGATGAAATACAGGCGATCCGCGACAGGGGCGTGCTCCGTGTCGGGTACAACCAGAACAACGTCCCGTTCGTATTCTTCAACGGTAAGGGCGAACTGGTAGGGTACGACGTGGAAATGGCCTACGACCTGGCCCGGACCCTGAATGTCTCCCGGATCGCGTTCGTCCCCATCACGGGAACCACCCTTGCCCAGTCCCTCGACAGCGGCTACTGCGACATTGTCATGTCTGCGGTCGTGGTGAATACGGACCGGCTCGACCAGATGAAATTCACCGACCCGACCGTCACCGTTCACCTGGCGTTCGTGGTTCCGGACGGGAATAAGGATAAGTTCACGCAGCTGGATGAAGTTCAGAAGATGGACGGCCTCCGGGTTGCGGTCTACAACAACACGGCGCTTGTCGCTGTAGCCCACCAGCTTCTTCCCCGGGCAACGATTGTCCCTATCGACTCGAAGGAGGAGTTCTTCGTGGGCGGGAAGGCCGATGCCCTGATGATCCCCGCCGAGGAAGGGTATACCCTGACCCTGCAGTACCCGCTCTTCGACGTGGCCATCATCCAGCCCAGCGACTCCTACCAGATGATGTACGCGTACCCGGTGGCGAAAGAGAGCAGCGACTCCTATCTCCTCGCGCTCGATTACTGGCTACGGACGGAGAATGACTACGGGCTGCTCCAGAAGAAGTACGATTACTGGGTGCTCGGAGAGATCCCGTCTGCAACAGAACCCCGCTGGTCAGTGGTCCGGAACGTGCTGCACTGGGTGGCCTGATCCGTTTTTAAAATCCCACGGGACATGACGGCCCGGACGCTGCACCATAACGGGGGCAGCGGCGCTGTGGTCCCCCCCATTTTTGCCACGATTCCGGCCGTCCCCCGCCACCCGCGAACAAGGGGGGGTGGGCACACCTCAGCCGGAGTCAGGCCCCGGCACCAGTCATTTGCCCGGCTGAACCCTCACAATTACCGACCAGCACCCGGGCTGTACACAAACCCTATAATATTCCCGGACAAAGATACCATATTACGTGGGACAACTGATCATTGCAGGACAACCGAATACATTGATGAGGTAAACGATCTAAAATCCGGTGAATATATGAGGGACACAACATCCAGCCGACAGGCCGAAATCGAGGAAATCGTCAACCGGATTGTTGAAGCATCCCATCCGGAACAGGTTCTTCTCTTCGGCTCCACTGCGAGGGGAACAACCGGGCCGCACAGTGACCTTGACTTCCTTGTGATAAAATCCGGCAGGTACAATGCACGCAAAATCGCGGGAATAATCTATCAGCGGATGCGGGGAATCGCCCGGTCGATGGATTTTGTCATCGTTACTCCACAACAGGTTGAGGACTGCAAAAACTCCCCCTTCAGTATCGTATATCCCGCATTGCGGGAAGGCAGGGTCTTGTATGAGCGGAAGAAGACGGTCGCCGGATAACCCGGCAGAATGGCTTGCCCGGGCAAAAAGTTCCTTAGCTCTCGCCTCCGCAAAGACGCCGGGTGTTCTTTATGAAGACCTCTGCTTCCAGATCCAGCAGGCCGCAGAAAAGGCGCTTAAGGCAGTTTTTGTAGCACGGAAAATCCCGTACCCGTATATCACGATATCAACGCCCTTCTCTCGGGACTTGAACAGCACGGCATCACAATTCCTGAACCGCTATGGCATGCTGTCACCCTTACCTCGTATGCTTCAGATACGCGGTACCCGGGAACCACAACTCCGGTAACCAAAGAAGAATATACTGAAGCGATAAGGTTTGCGCAGGATATTCTCTTATGGGCAGAAGAACAGGTCCGATGAATGGGAAAAATCGGAGCAGCACGAGCAGCCCCCTCAAACGAGCTCCCCGGCTAAAGCCCGTCCGGTCAATCGCAGACTGTGCCAAACGCCCCGCTTTCACCGGCCCCGACGGCCCCTTGCGATCATCGGTCTGGCCCCGCCCTCTCCACTATGCTCCCTGGCATTCCCCACCACATCCGGCAATTCGGCCACCCCAGCCACCGCCGGCGAGAGAGTGGGATGGGTAATCCTCGCCCAGCAGGACTCCCCACCACAGCCCGTTTTGCCCGGCTCACCGGCCTCGTAATAACCCGCTTGTGCCAGACACCCCAAACCACCAACCCCAAATACCATCCCCCAAAAAACAGATCTGATGCTCCTCTTCATTGACACCGAAACCACCGGCCTCCCCAGATACTCCGCAACGGAGGCTACAGAAAAATGGCCCCGGGTAGTCCAGCTGGCCTGGTCGTTATACGACAACGACGGCAACCGGGAAAGCCAGGAGAGCTATATCATTTACCCGACGGACTTCACCATCCCCCTGGAATCCGTAAAAAAACACGGGATCACGACCGAGCGGGCGAAGGCGGAAGGGACCTCGCTGCACAAAGTGCTCCCGAAATTCAACGCCGATGTGGAGAAGGCAACGACCGTCATTGCCCACAATCTCGACTTCGACCTGCCGATCGTGCATACCGAATTCATGCGGTGCAGGCTCGAAACAAATCTCGCGAAGAAAGAGACCTTCTGCACCATGAAGTTCCCGAAGATTATCCACTGGTGCAAACTTCCCAAGGCGTCGGGACATGGATACAAATGGCCGACCCTGACCGAGCTGCACCTGCAGTTGTTCCAGGAGGAATTCACCGGCAGCCATAATGCCGGTGCCGATGTGGGGGCCTGTGCGAGATGTTATTTTGAATTAAGGAAGCGGGGAATTATCGGGTAGGGATAGCATAATGAAGACCGGTTCAGGTGACTGTTTGTCGCCACATGCAGGGAACACGCAATTTTGAAGATTGCAACATTCGAACGGGATTTTTCAAAAATCAAAGATCCGGCTCGCGTGAAAATCTAAACCCGTCCATGTTTTTAATTTAATGCAAACCTGGAACATAAGTGGTCATTTTTTTCATCCCCCCTCGTCACCGGCCACCGGGGCCTGGCACGCGATCACCGGCCCGGCACCTCCAACGGCCACGGCCTGGATAGGATCGTCCCATTAAAAACCAGAAAAATAGCCATCTATAAATTTGATTCACGGGATTTTGGATTTCTCATGTGCAATGATTACAGCAATTTCTTTCTTCAACACCGGGATCTTGTGCTCAATGATATCCCAGAGGATCTACGGGTCCACCCCGAAATACCCGTGGATCAGGGTATCACGGAATCCGGCAACAGCTTTCCAGTCTGTGGCTGGGAACTGTGACTTCAGCTCGTCGCTTAAGTTCTTGACAGCTTCGCCGATGACCTCGAAATTGCGAACAACCGCATCGACCCGCATCCGATCGTTTTTGAACTCCCCAAATGACAGGTCCCCGACATATAACTGGATATTCCCGGCAGCCTCCGAAATATCATTGAGGTATAGCAGCTGGGACCTAGGCATAGACAACATCCTGAAGGATGGGATCGCGGATGAGGGGTTTGAGTGCAGCATCGGTTACGAGATCAACTTTCCGTTTGAAGAGATCTTCAAGATAGAATTTGGTCCCCATAAAATTATCAAAAGTTTTTTTGCCCTTCTGGAATGTAACGAGGATATCCACGTCGCTGTCCGGCCGTTCCTCTCCGCGTGCGAATGAGCCGAAGATGCCGATCTTCGCAACACCGAACCGTTTCTTCAGTTCCGGTTCGTGCTGCCGGAGGAGTACGAGTACGTTCATACGATTCCTGTATGTGAGTGGTTGGTCTGTCCTTATTATTAATGCATTGAGTGGGCAGGTTGTTTTATCAATGGAATTTTCCCATGTCTCTAGATCCCAGTCTGTCAGCCTTACGATCACCGGTTGGTGCTAAACGCCCCGCAATTGCCAGGTGTTTGCTGCTCCTCGCGAATTCAAAGCTGAGGCCCGTCACCCCCGGCCCGGGGCTGAAACCCGCGGAGGCCCTTTTTCACGCCTCCAGATGCTGCTAAATATTACCTCACGTTTTCCGATGTTAAAATGCCTGATGCTCAGGCGAATTATTACCGCGTTTTCGGGAATGTCGAATGCTGAAAGCATGAGACAAGGGAAGACGAATATCTTCGAATTATTACCTGCGGATCGGAAAAAAGGGAAACGGAGCCCGTAGCGTGGAGATACGGGAGGTACTCCGGATACAGGGGGCACGAGCTGCAGTTATCCGGCAACCCCGGCAAAGATCATTACCGGGAAAAAATTGTTTAGCGTCGGACGCAGAAGTAGCCGCCGCGGAGATGATGCTTGATGTAGACCTCGCAACCCGAACAGAAACAGCCGATCAGTTTCATGTCAGTGGCCGACGACTGCCCGCATGCGCAGAAGAGTTCGTTGGGCTTGAATTTTTCCAGCGAGTGTTTCCTGTAGTTCTGGCAGATCTTGCAGTATTTCCTGCAGATTGCCCGGTTCTCTTCGGTATCCTCAACAACCGGTTTTCCTGATTCAAACATGGTAAAAAAAGTGGGCAATCCTGGCTAATAGATCTTTTTATCCTTTTTCCCGAATGGGGACCACCTCAACGTGCCCGGGACAAGGAACGCGATCGCCAGCGGTTGCAAAATGCCATGCGATCGCCCGGCGTTTGCTGCCCTTTGCAGGTACAAGGCTTGAGGCCCGGTCATCCCCCGGCAACCCTGTGGAAAAATCAATAAACAAAAAATTGACTAGTACGTGACGCAGAAGTATCCGACACGGAGATGGTGCTTTGCGAAGATCTCGCAGCCCGTACAGAAACACCTGATCTCTTTTTTATCCGGGCACGAGGAGTTTCCGCGTGCGCAGAAGAGCTCGGTCGGCTGGTATTTTTCAAGTGAATGAGCCTTGTAGTTCGGGCATATTGTACAGTACTTCCTGCAGATCTCCCGGTTCTCTTCTGTATCTTCGGGAATATTTTTGGTGGGGTTAATCATGATGAATGATGTGTACAAAGATGGATAATAGGTTTTTTGTGAAGGTTTCCCGTTTCTCCGGCCCCGGTCCCATCCGCGTAGCGATCGCCGGCTGGTTCCAAACGGTATGTACTAACCGGGGGTGGCTGCCCTTTGCAATCACACCGGTTATCCCTTCCTGGCGAACACCTCTTCGATCAGCTCGAAATCACGCCTTGGGATCTCGAGGAGTCCGAAGCGGAATGCAGAGCCCCACGACTTCTTGTTACGGATGAACTCCAGATCATCGATAAGCGGCCCGATCTTCACTGCACCGGTATGCAGGTACTTTACATTTCTCCGGAATGGTTTGAAATCCGGTGACATCTCGATCTCGACGATCTCCTCATCTGCCACTTTTCCCAGGGCGGTGAAGGCATGGAGCGGCTCATCTCCACCGTATCTCTCTTTTGGTGAATAGTAAATAATTCCGTCTCCGGCATGCATTCTGGCAAGGCCGGACCGCTTCCCGTGCCCGGCCTTGAGCAAATCCTCCGGCAACACCGAGCATTACGTGTTCCCGTGACGCAACAATGATCCAATATCGGGGTATTGCCATGATGACCCGGTCTTCCCTGTATGATGAAATATATTGGGATGATGCCATGATCATTTTTAAGTTGACGCACGAGGTTGCCCCGGCTCCCGGATTCATGATCATGTATTCAGATCCGACGGATCCGAAAATCCCCCCATTGGCCTCGCGATTACCGGCGAATGCCCAACTCATTCCATACCGGCCCCGGCTGCATTCCCGCACGTACAGCCAAAGACCCCCGGCGGTTTTCCGGTGCACCTCTTTGGAATTCCTTTCGTTGCCCTTATCCCAGAAACTTCCGGATGTTCGCTGCCTGCAGGATCATCGGCTGGAGATCCTTGTTCCGGTGATCGTGGAGCGCCTGGAGAATCGAACCGGTGACCTGCCGGTGCACATCATGCACTTCGTCTCCGCAGATCCGCTCCGCTGCTTCCTTCATGGGCGACGAAAGGAACGGCGAATCGGGGTTCATGTACCGGGCTGCATCGAGAAGGTCCCGGTCGAAATTCACGTACACTTCACGTACAAATGCAAGGTCATCCCGGTCAAGCGCAGACAACCCGAGAATCTCTGGAGGAACGCCAATCGAATACATGGCAGCAGTAAAAGTGATCGCCCGGGGCAGCGTGACACCGCCGGTACTCCGGGTATAGCCGAACAGGCCGATATGGAGTTTGCGTTTGCGCCGGCCCGGGATATGGGCTGCAACCCGGTTGACAATGTCCGTGAGCGGGAGAAGTTCGGTGATGTAGGCCTGCGTGTATCGCTCAATGATCTCACTGCACCGCTTTTCATCAATGGCTGCCGGTGCGACAACCTCACGCTGCTCAAGCTCCCTGACTGCAGCCTGCACCGCATCCAGCGGATAGTCGTACTTGAATGCAGACTGGATGGTGAAGGTATGTGCCGACGGATACTCGGCGCTGACCCGGTCCACGGTATCCGGCCGGAGGTTGCCCCGGAACGGTGCGGACCCGACCCCGATGATCGGGAAAACCGGGGTACCTGTCCGCTCCTGCAGGGCGTTCAAATTAAAAAGGGCGATCTTGTTGAGCAGGACTGCGCTGACAAGCCCGTAGTTCATGGCCGGATCCGACCGGGCAAGAAAGACCCGCTGGTAGGGGAGCTGCTTGTCGAGCAGGTACCGATGTACCGTTGTGTGGGCACCAAGCATGCTTTTCTTGTCTTCGAACAGCGGGATCACGTTGATATGACGGGGGGCAAACGTCCCGATCCAGTCGGCGATGGTGGTATCCCTTCCACCGAGCCGTTTGTATTGCTTGCCGATCACGAAATCCGAATAATACTGGTAGATGTTGTCGATGGCGGTATGGGAATCGGTCATCGGCAGGATGACTTCGTAGATCGGGGCAATATCTTCTTTATAGAATAGTTTTGCACTATCGAAGGAGCGGGGGATGCTTTCCAGGGTCTCGAGCAGGATCTTTGCCTCGGCTTTCTCCACCTGCGGGTTTGGCACACGAAGGGTCAGGAAGATATCCTGACCCAGTTTTTTTTCTGAAAAGAACGGGCTATAGGTGGTCAGGAGTTTTTTGACAACGAAATTGTCTACTTCCTTTCCTTCGCAGTCCCACATCTGCTCCCGGCAGTTGAGGTGCGAGTAGACATAATATGCCTCCCTGACTTCATCCTCGCCACCGAGCTCGGACGATTCTGCAAAAAATGGCACGTGGACGTTGTCCGGGTGCTGGGTGCTCATGCATTTGGGGATCCTGGGCAATTCATCCATGGGATTCACCGGCGCCGGGGTTTTCCGGTCTGTCGTCTCTGATCTGTTATCGTCAACCGTATTTATTTTTGAGGTTGACGAACTCACTGGTCCGGAATCCGTGGCCGGCGCCCGTTCCCGGTTTCCTTTTGGAAAAAATTGTGAGATATTCTGCTCTGTAGAAATCATTTTTTTTTCAAAGAGACGATGCCCCCCCTCTTGCGCCACCAGTCCCCCGCGGGGGACGGGGCGCAGTGCGATGAGCCCCGAGTCACATGGCAGGTAATACAATAGTCATCGCAACCGGGGGATGCCGTAGCGGCGGGGGCAAAGCCCCAAAGAGCGTCAGCGATTATGAGGTTTTCTAATAGAGCAAAATTTTTTTGGAATTCCGGATCTCCTGTCACCCGCAATCACCATCGGGTTTCCATGAACCGGAATTACACCCTGGGATAAAACTACATGAAAAAAAATTTCCTTTTCGCCGGGGGATACAACGGATCGATTTCATTTTATCAGGGAGAGCAGCAAAACACCTAAAAATATCAGGCAGATACCAACGGGTAAAAACAGATCCAAAACCGAGCTTTCAATCCCGGTTATGAAATCCAAAGAGCTTGCTATCCATATTGTAATTAAAATAAGACCAAGAATACCAAGAGCTATACCCAGCAATCGATCGTAACTATCTTTTTTTGCCATGATTATTAGTCCTCGATGGGGTATGCTGATTGATATTCTTTTCTTCGAATCTCTGGAAAGTGAACTGGTAATTCCTAAGTAATTGATCCAATACAATCTCTTTAAAATTATTCTCGCGCTCTTTATCCACATGTATCATTCTGGAATACTACGGAATAGGAAATTCGGAAATTGAACACATCACTTCATTTCCAGGATGTATGCGCCACCGCGGGGAGCCTCATTGCCCATAAAAAATTCCCGGTTCAGGCAACATGCCCGGGCGAGGCCAGGGCGAAGCGGCCGGGCAACTCCCGAAGGGGGTGGGCTCACACGGTTCTTATCCTGTCTCTCCGGATATCCTCCAACAGGAATCACCCGTTTTAAAAGATAACGTCTATCAAAATGCGGCTGGATATGACCTCTTGCAAATCTCATCTCAACCCCTGTTAACCAATCCGGGCATATCAACAAAATCATAAAAACATGGTCACCAGTTCCGGGAATTATGACCTCCTGGCGGACAAAAGCAATTCCCGGTGATCCCAATTTCCGTCGGGGGGTTCACGTCCCGGGTCCGGGTCCCGATAAGAACCAATCCCATCACAGGATAAGGGGTTTGCAAAAAAACAGTATGGTGAAACCTGAAAAAAGTTTTCAGATATACCGGGCCTTCATCGAGAGCTTCCGGGGAGTATAGAGCGGGCGGAACGGTTTTCCTTCCGTGTCCTTCTTCACTGCGGCGATCAGGGCCCCGGTGGTGAGCTGCTCCTTGTGCGGCTTGTTCGGCTCCGACTTCTTCCGGATTGTCACGGTCAGGTTTTTCGATGCGATCTCCTCGTCGCCAACCACGATCACGTACGGTACCCAGTCCATGCCGGCCTCGCGGACCTTCTTGCCCACGCTCTCCTCGCGGTCATCGAGATCGCACCGGACCTGGGCGGCGTTGATCGCATTGCAGACTTCTGCAGCAAACGCACCGTGGCGCTCGGCAACCGGGACAACCCTTACCTGCACGGGTGAGAGCCAGGTCGGAAGTGCCGGGACCGGCTGGGTCGAGATATTCTCTAATATGGCACACATTACGCGCTCCACGCTGCCCGTGGGCGAGCAGTGAAGGATCGGCGGGTGGACCGGTGTGCCATCTTCCTTGTGGTACTTGATGTTGAACCGTGTCGAGCTCTCGACATCGATCTGGACGGTCGGGTTCTCGATCGGGCGGAGCTGGCCGTCAATGGCAGCGAGGTCGATCTTCGCGACCCAGTAGTGGACCCGGTCGGAAAGGATCTCGATCAGCATCGGGCAGTCGGACTGCTTTACGATCTTCCTGACCCAGGCTTCGTGCTCGGCATAGAACTCCTTCGTGCACCGGAACGCGGCCACGAGCTTCGTCTCGAAGTCCCGGCCGGTCTGCCATCCCATCGCGAGCTGCTCCTCGAAGCACTTCAGGGCCTGGGGCATGTCGAGGCAGAGCGAGTGCATATCGGGCATCGTAAAGCACCGGAGGCGCTTGAGCCCGATCACCTCTCCTTTCTGCTCGTGGCGGAAGGAGTAGGTGGAGAGCTCGTACATCTTCATCGGGAGATGGTTGGGCGAGATGTGCATATCCCGCATGATCGAGAACATGCCAAAGCAGGCCGCAAACCGCAGCATCATGTTCCGGTTGTTGGACTTGAAGCGGTACTGGCGTTCGCCGAACTTTTCTGCGTGCTCATTGATCGCCTTGTCGCCAAGGTCGTACATCACCGGTGTCTCTACCGGCGTGCCCCCATACTCAAGTACCATGTGGAGCACGTAATCGCCGAGCAGGTCCCGGACGATCTTGCCCTTTGGCATCCAGCGGAGACAGCCGACATCGCTTGCGGGTTCGTAGTCTACGAGTTCCTTGCTGCGCATCAGCTCGACATGGGCCGGATCACCGCCCACCGGGACAGCAACGCCCAGCTCCTTCTTGACAAGGCAGCCGAACGGGGAGTCGTCGAGGTACTCCTTGTAGTCGTGCTTCTTCCCGTCGGGGGTCAGCACAAACCAGTCATGGGTGACCTCACTCTTCTCCTTCTTGACCGTTATCTCACCGGGGACGATCGTCTTCGAAAGTTCCGAAAGCGGGTGGCCCTTGCAGGAGAGCTTGAATGACTTGTACCAGCCGAAGGGTGCCCGCTTGACGGCGAACCCTTCCGCTTCAAGACCGGTCTTCAGGGCATTGAGCACAGCAATTGCGGTCTCCGGCGACGCGAGGTCGCTGGACAGGTGGGCGTACGGATACAGCACGATCTTGTCGGCCTTGACCTGCCCGGAAGTCTTCCTGATCTCGTCGATCCCCTGGAGGATTACGCCCTCGAGATCTTCCTCGTCTATCGATTCCACGGCGCAGAAAACAGTGAGGGCATCCTCTTCCCTGTCCGCGAGGACAGCACCCTCTTCCGCCATCTTTGTCTTCTTTTTGGCTTCGTATTCGATATAATCAGAATGGATTAAAAGAAGTCGCATTGGTTCATCTCCGGAATGGATCCGATCATTGATCATAAATGGGATTTCCCGGTATATATAACGGTTAACCGTCCGAAGGGTTCATCAGGACCATGATGACGAGAAGAACATACCTGGGTTCTTTCGAATTCTGCTCTGTAGAAATCATTTTTTTTCAAAGAGACGATGCCCCCCTCTTGCGCCACCAGTCCCCCGCGGGGGACGGGGCGCAGTGCGATGAGCCCCGAGTCAAATGGCAGGTAATACAATAGTCATCGCAACCGGGGGATGCCAGAGCGGCGGGGGCAAAGCCCCAAAGAGCGTCAGCGATTATGAGGTTTTCTACAGAGCACCGAATTCTTTACCTGCCCGCCCTTCCCCGGGACCCATCCGTTACTCCTGTTTCCTGTTTGCCGGGTACCGCGAGAGGGTTGCCTGCCGCTGGTCAAGGTATTTTGCATCGCCCTTTTTGTCATAGGGCTTCTCTGCCCGCTCTGTAGTATAGAAGACGAGCTGGCCGATCGGCATCCCGGCATAGACCCTGACCGGGCGGGCATTGACGTTTGCCATCTCGAGCGTGATCGTGCCCCGGAACCCGGCATCTATCCAGCCGCCGGTCTGGTGGAGGGTGACACCTAGCCGGGCGATGCTGGACTTGCCCTCAATGGTAGCAACAATGTTGTCGGGAAGGGCGATACATTCCAGGGTTTCGGCAAGGACAAACTGGCCCGGGTGCAGGATGAACGAATCCGCGTGGATCTCTTCAACACCTGACGTAACACTCTCCCGGGTGAAGGGGTCAATAATATCCTTTCCTGGTTTGTACCAGACAAAGTGATTGCCAAGCCGGATGTCCAACGAGTTGGGCTGCACCAGGTTCGGGTCGTAGGGATCGATTTTGATATGGCCCCGCTCTATGCGGTCGCGGAGCTGCCAGTCTACGAGAATCATCGGCTCCAGTATGGGCGCTGATCGGACATAATCTGATGTATTATTCTGGAAGTGATGAGGGGGGTTGACACTCTCATATCAGCGGTTATGATGAACGCTGCCGCTTCGGAGTTTGAGGACTTTCCGGGTTCATGGTTCTGATAGCCTGCTCATCATCCGAAGTTATCACTTCTCCGATCTGTCTTCGCTTATGCGACGACTAAATTCTCCACAGCAGGACTCCTGACCTGGTGCACGTTGCAGGGAAACCGGTACCGATATCAACGCTCTTTGGGGTTTCACCCCCGCCGCTGTGGCAGCCCCCGGATGCGATAACTCGAGAAGAGGTAATTCCCTCAGGCAACCGCAATGCGCAGGGGCGGTGTGGGGGGCAGGCACGGTCTCCTCCTCTCCAAAAATAACCTGAAAATAATTGTTCCGGCACAAGGATTTCTACCGGGATAATCGCCCCTTATTCCTGCGGATCCCAAAGATAATCCCGGAGAAATCCGCAAGCACGCCCGCGATCCCGTTACTCTTCCCCATCATCGTACAGGTTCTTTCTCCCCGTATTGTCCCGGTCGAGCAGCGCAGGATCGATGTGCCATTCGCTCCTTCGCAGCAGGCCGTGCAGCGTGCTCGCCTCCCGGGTGGTGAGATTCGCCCGCCCGAGGACGCGCCGGATCAGGGTCATCGTGTTCTCCCGCTTGAACGCCGGGTGGTGGATCGCATCGAGATACCGGTCGACATGCCGGTACAGGTATCCCATGTACTCCGGGGGAGCGAGGGTATATGAGGGAAGCGGGAGGTTTGCGAGCTCATAGCAGACCACACCGACCGCATGCGAGAGGTTGAGGATAGGATACACTTCTGCAGTCGGGATGGTGCAGATCATGTCGCTGCGCTTGACTTCCTCGTTGTTGAGCCCCCAGTTCTCGCGGCCGAACAGGATCGAGATCCGGCCGTCGGCGTCCTTGATCCGCTCCCGGAGTTCTCTTGGAGAATAGAAGGGCATCCGCATCGCGTGGCAGACGGACTTACTCACCGTGCCGGTCGTAGCAATGACGATATTGGACCGGGCAAACACGTCCTCGATAGTACAGACCTCCGCGCTTTTGAGGACATCCTGCGCATGAGAAGCCCGGGCCTTCGCTTCTTCGCCAAGCCTGCACGGGTTGATGAGCACGAGACGGGAAAAGCCGAAATTTTTCATCACCCGGGCGGCAAAGCCGACATTTCCCTCGTAGAGGGGTTCGACAAGGACAATGTCAATGGCCGGCATAAAAAGTACGGTTACCGGGCCGCGTCGACAGTGGCCTTAAGGACCGAGGCGCCCTGGTCGTAGACAGCGTTTCCGACAACGATCGTATCGGCATACCGGCTCATCCGGGCCGCCTTCTCCGCGGAGTTGATCCCGCCGCCGTAATAGAGCACCGACTTGTCGATCGCGTCCGACGCAGCTTTCACCACAGCCGGGTCGCCGAACGTGCCGCTGTATTCGAGATAGATGATCGGGAAGCGGAAGTAGTGGTCGGCGACCGTTGTGTAAGCAGCGACTTCCGCGGCCTTTAAATCACAGACCGCTTTTGTCACTTTCCCGACTGATGAGTCCGGGTTGAGCACAATATAGGCCTCGGGGACCACCATCTCCCAGGGAATCTTCCCGGTATACTGCTGCACCCAGGCCCGGTGCTTGCCCACGAGCCACATCACATCGGTCGTATTCATGACACTGGGGACGAACACGTAGTCGATGCCCTCCACGAGGACCGCGTCAGGACCGGCCGGCTCCATCACGAGCGGCAGGTCGTAAGCCTTCACCTGTTTCTGGAGGATCGCAAGGTTCTCCTTCGTGACATTGAGCGTGCCGGAGAGCATCAGGGCATCCGTGCCGCTGGAAGCGATCGCGTCAATATCGCCGGGCTTGAGCTGCTTGTCAGGATCCAGTTTGGTCACGTGCACCCAGTCTTTCCATTTCATTGAAATCACTTTACATTATGGTGTTTCATCCCCATAAACGGTATCCCTTCCGGCACCATACCCTACAGTAAACCGGTTAATTTAGAATGGTATATATCGGATAAACCGTAATCGGGAAGATATCCAAGGATTCTCATGAAGCTCCAGGAAAAAACGAGTATTATTCTTGTGATCCTCCTGATCGTCATCCTCGCTCTGATCAGTGTCTTCGTCTCAGTCGTCTCGATGTCGAGTTACAGCGCGCTGGAACACAAGTACGCACTGCAGGACGTGGACCAGGCCGTGAACCGTCTGCATGACGATGAGACTTCACTTTCATCGATCGTTGCCGACTGGGGGCCATGGGACGACACCTACGATTTTGTCAACGGGAACAAGCCGGATTATATATCAGACAACCTGTTTCCGGAAACCTACAGTAACCTGGGGGTTGGCCTCATCGTCATCACCAACAGGCAGGGGGAGATCGTCTATGCCGGCGCATATGATGACAAGAATAAAACGGTGGTTGCAATACCGGAAGCATTCAGGCAGACTCTGACCGCGACAAATCCCCTGCTCTCCATGGCAGATCCCCACAACGCGACTACCGGTATCGTGATGCTGGATGGAAAACCCCTGATCGCTTCTTCCCGCCCCATTATCCATTCAGATTATTCCGGTATCCCGCAGGGAGTAGTTATCATGGGAAGGTACCTTGACGATAACGAGATCTCCTATCTCTCGAAATTATCCAAACTGAACATCCACCTGTTCCGCATGGATGATCCCGCACTCCCCGCTTCGCTGCTCCCGTCCCTGAGAACCGTTCCGGATGGCAGCCCGGGGATAGTCATCCCTGTCAACAGCAGCCAGATCGCCGGATACACACTTCTCAGGGACGTGTACGGGAACGACGCCCTCATCCTCGAGATCCTGCAGCCCCGGGATATCTACCAGCAGGGCCTCACGTCAACCTACCAGTATATCCTGATCGTACTGGGAGCAGGACTCCTCTTTGGTGTCGTCGTCCTCCTTATCCTCGACCGTCTTGTCCTGTCCCGTGTCAGTTCCTTAAGCCTGCAGGTCCATAACCTCGGTGCCGATACCGGAGCATACCATAGGATAGATCTTGGCGGCAATGACGAGTTCTCTGCACTGTCCCTTGAGATAAACCGTATGCTTGAGACCATTGAAAAGACCCATAACGGCCTGATGCAGAGCGAGGCGAGGTTCCGTGAACTTACCGGACTTCTCCCCCAGATCATTTTTGAGATGGATACTACCGGGAATATCCTGTATGTCAATAAAGCAGGAGCGGAACAATTCGGGATCACCGACCTGATGATCGGGCAGGGTGTCAATATCAACCGGTTTTTATCCCGGGAATACATCGCGCAGATGCAGCGCGGTCTCGCCGCGGTGATGGCAGGTTCGCCATCCCCGGGGGAGATCTACTCATTGCAACGACAGGGCGGCAGCTTCATGAAAGCGATCGTCTCCACCTCGCTCATAAAAAAGGATGGGAAGATTACCGGTTTCCGGGGGGTTGTCGTCGATGTCACCGAACGGGTTAAACTCGAAGAGGCCCTCATCGAGAGCCAGGAATATCTCCAGACGCTCTTCTCATCGGTGAAAGTAGGTATCGTTGTCATCGATATTGGGACGCACAGGATCATGGATGCCAACCCGGCTGCACTGGAGATGATTGGCATCACGAAAAACAAGATAATCAACCAGAGCTGCCATCGCTTCATCTGCACCGGGGAGGAAGGCAGTTGTCCTATAACGGATCTCAACCAGAACATGGATAATGCCGAACGCGAACTGCTGACATCCAGCGGTAATAAAATCCCCGTTATCAAACATGTTGTCCGCATCAAGCTGCAGGGCAAGCCATGCCTGCTGGAGACCTTCATCGACAACACGATCCGCAAAACGATAGAACATGACCTGCGCGAGAGTACCGACCTCCTCAACGGCATCCTGCAGGCATCACCGGTAGGTGTGTTCCGGATGGACCCTTCCGGGAAAGTCACCTTTATCAACGAGACGTTCACCAAGATCACCGGCATCCCGTTCGGGAAGATCCGGGGGACGTACTGGGCAGATATTCTCCCGCAGGAAGAACGGAAACGTGTGCTTGGGGAGATGGGTGAAACAATCAGGGAACGAAGAAAGGGGAGTGCTGAAGCACGATACATCCACCCGGACGGAACGCCTTACTGGCTTTTTGGCCAGACGGTACCCCTCATGGGTAAAGACGGCAACCTGACCGGCTGGGTTGGTACAATCACGGATATTACCGGGCAGAAACTTATCGAAGCTGCACTCAAGGAGAACGAGGAAAAGTACCGGGCTCTCACGGAAAATACTCCCGATATCCTCTTCTCCACGGATATGGCCGGGATTATAACGTATGCATCGCCACAAATCAATAAATATGGTTTCCCTGTGGATGATGTGGTCGGGAAATCACTCCGTATTTTAATCCATCCCGCAGATATCGACCGGGTAGAAGGCAATTTATCCCGCGAACTGGAAAAAGGTGCCCAGTTCGTTTCACAGTTCAGGATCCTTGACAAAAGTGGCACAATCAACTGGTTTGAAGAAAAAAGCTCACTCCGGCTCGATCCCTCAGGAAAACCGGTTGGGATTTACGGGATACTGAGGGATGTCACAGAACGAAAACTTGTTGAAGATGCGATCGATATCGCCAACAAAAAACTGAACCTGATGAACCAGATCACCCGGCATGATATCCTCAACACGATCACCGGGTTACTCGGATGCGTGGATATGGCAAAAGCCACAGAATCCCCTGGAGAAAAGGAGCAGCTGCTCAATGATATCAGGGACCTGACCCGGGTCATCCAGCGGCATATCACGTTCACCCGGGAGTACCAGGAAGTCGGGGTTCACCTGCCCCAGTGGCAGAATGTCAATGATATCATCAGTAAGGTATTGCAGAATTTTGCAAAATCCGGTATTACATTTTCTTCAGAATTTGAGCATATGGAGATCTATGCGGATCCTTTGCTGGAAAAAGTGTTTTACAACCTCATCGATAATGCGATCAGGTATGGAGATACCATTACGACGCTGTCGATATATCCCGGCATTTCCGATAAGGGGCTCTCGCTTATTTTCGAGGATAATGGTGTTGGCGTCGACGCCGGGCAAAAACGTGAGATCTTCAAACGGGGTGTGGGAAAGAATACCGGCATGGGCCTGTTCCTGACCGCTGAAATTCTGGCAATAACCGGGATAACTATTGAAGAGAACGGTATTTCCGGGAAAGGGGCAAGGTTCGAGATCCGGATCCCGAACGGTACCTGGCGGTTCCCCAAAGATTAAATGAGAGGTAAACATATCAGGCAGACGCACTTTTGATTATGTACAGGATGTGGGACTCGTGTCAGGTGAAAGAATCCTTCTTGTCGAAGATGATGATATCATTGCGAAGGTAACCGACTGGCGGCTGAAAAAGCTCGGCTACGAGGTCTGCGGCAGGGCAGTAAGTGCCGCAGAGGCTATGGATCTGGTAGTAAAATCCCTGCCGGATCTTGTCCTCATGGATATAAATATCAAGGGTGACATTGACGGGATCGAGACGGCAAACATGATCAAAAAGGGGTTCAACATCCCTGTTGTCTATGTCACTTCCCATTCTGACGGCCCCACGATCGAGCGCGCACGGGAAACGAAACCGGATGGTTTTATTGTAAAGCCGTTTGAGGATAACGACCTGCGGGTCGCCATTGAACTCGCCATGAAAAAATAAACTCCGCCCGGGTCAGATCAGAGCTGGATAACTGCGTTGTCTTTCTTTTTCTGGATGATGCTCTGGTAATCCCGGATCTTCTGCTCGGGGATGCCGGTCTCTGCCGAAACCTTCTTTGCGTCTGCGGTGAGGAGTGCCCCCGTATCGATGATCCCGGCGTGGAACATCGTCTCCGCTGCCTTTACACTCAGGCCGCTGATGGCGAGCAGTTCCTTCCTGCCCCGCTCGACCTGGAGTTTTGAAAATTTCTTCGGTACGGGTTTTTTGAGGTGGGTGCAGACCAGCTCGACATGGCGCTGGACCGTGCCAAGGGACATGCCGGTCAGGGAACTGAGGGCCAGCGGGGGCTGTGCACAGAACGCTTCAGGCTCGATGACGCCTGCTGCAATATACTTCTTCAGGCTGACTGCGGGAATGCCGATCTCTTTGAGGATCTGGGTGTTGAAGACCGTTCTTGCTTCGGCCACGACCTGCCCGGACTCCGCATCGCTGATCCCTGCTTTTTTCAGCACCGAGGGATCTGCCTTTGCCAGGTCGGCGAGCTCGGAGACGCCGGACTCCCGGAGGGAGGTCATGATCTTTGCATAACTGCGCCCCTTGCGGGGGATCAGGTGGTCCCGGATGAACTTGCGGCACTCCGACCTGCGGCGCAGCCTCTCGAGCACAGTCCCCGCGTCCCGGATCAGCTGCCCCGCCCGATTCTCGTCCACGCCGAGTTTCTTTGCGAGTACATCAGGCATGCTGCGGGTGATCTCGGCCACGGTATAGATATGGCGGGAGCGGAGCGTGTCAGCCAGTTCCGTAGTCATGCCGGGGATCTCGGAGAGTGACTCCTGGTTCGAGCTGATGTGGTGACAGAGCGGACAACCGATGTCCCAGGGGCGTGCCCCCTTCCTGACGAGACGGACATAGTTGAGCTGGTGTTTGTCGCAGACCTCATCTGTCCGGACCGCAAAGCCCCACTGCGCCATGGGCAGGCCGATGTTGAAGCTGCACTCGGGATACCGGGAGCAGCCTATGAACTGGGTGTTGCCCCGGAGGTGCTTGATCGCGAGCGTGCCGCCACAGACCGGGCATTTGCCGAGGTTCATCTCCTCGGCAGTCCGGTCCCGGATATCGTCGCCGATCACCTGCTGGTTTGCCTCGAGCTGGTCGAAGGCATGGTGGAGCATCTCCCGGGACTCCTTGATCACGTCCTCCCGGGTCCGCTGGCTCTGCTTGATCAGCTGCATGTGGTCTTCAAGCGTCCGGGTCATGCCGGGTTTGGTGATCGCATCGGCGTGCTGCTCGAGCGATTCGGTCACCACTCTCCCGACAAGCGTGGGTCGTAATGGTGCACCTTCCACGTATTTCCGCGAGACAAGTTTCGCAATCACCTCGTGCCGGGTGCTCTTCGTGCCAAGGCCGAGTTCTTCCATCCGCAGGATCAGCTTGCTCTGGGTGTAGCGGGCGGGCGGCTGGGTTTCTTTCTCATCGAGGTTGACTTTTTTGATCGGGAGATGCTCTCCGGCAGTGAACTCCGGGAGGAGGGTCTCGCGGGCCTCGCTGAACGGGTAGACCGTGTGCCAGCCGGGCTCGGTGAGCTGCCCGCCGGTCGTGGTATACTCTTCCCCGTTTGCATCGAAGAGGAGTTTCAGGGTCTTCCACATGGCATCGGGCGCGAGGGTAGCGAGGAAACGCCGCAGCACGAGTTCGTACACCTTGAAGGCATCGTCGCCCAGCTGCTCCCGGGTCGCGCCCCCGGTCGGGTGGATCGGGGGGTGGTCGGTGGAGGACTTCTTGCCCCGGGTCGGGACCGTACGGCGGTTCGCTATCACCCATTCGACGTCCTTTTTGAACGGCGAGTTCCGCAGTGTTTTGAGGATCCCGTCAAGGTCCAGCGACGGGGGATACACGGTGTTGTCGGTCCTCGGGTACGAGATGAAACCGTTCATGTACAGGTCTTCGGCGATCCGCATCGCGTTCGCCGCGGAGAGCCCGAGCCGGGCTGCCGCCACGATGTAGGTGGTAGTATCGAATGGCGACGGTGCCCGGTCCTGCTTGACACCGAACTTCACGTCCCTGACCACGAGCGGCGCCTTCGTCCGGTCCCGGGCCTGCTCGGCAACAGCCTTCTCGTGGAACCGGCCGTTCGTGTGCCGGGCCTCGATCACTTCTCCTTTCTTTTCGAAGTCAAGGGATAACTGCCAGTATTTCTCCGGGACAAAGGCCTCGATCTCCTTCTCCCGGTCCACGATCATGGAGAGGGTAGGCGTCTGGACCCTGCCGACCGAGAGGATATTCTGGCCGCCACGCCGGGCTGCAAGCGAGATGAACCGGGTGAGGGATGCCCCCCACATCAGGTCGATCGACTGCCGGGCTTCGCCGGCGGCAGCGAGGGCGAAGTCGAGGTCCGTGGTATGGGAGAAGGCGTGACGGAGTTCCTGGGAGGTGATCGCCGAGAACCGGGCCCGGTCGATCGTGACCTTCGGGTTGACGGCCCTGACGAGCTCGTAGGCTTCCTTGCCGATCAGTTCCCCTTCCGTATCGAAATCCGTGGCGATCGTAACCCGGTCTGCCTTCCGGGAGAGCTTCTGGAGCAGGGATACGATCTTCTTCTCGGTCGGGATCTTGATCGTCTTTGCATCGATCAGGTGCCGGGGGGTTGCCTCCTCGCTGCGCCAGTTGGAGTACCCCGGCTCGAAGTCGATCTCTACCACGTGGCCGCGGAGCCCGACCGTTGTGGTGTCCCCGAAACTGTACGTGGAGACACCTGCATCCTTGTTTTCGGAGATCCTCTTTCCTTCGGAAAGGATCTCTGCTATGCGGCGGGCCGATATGTTCTTCTCTGCTACGATCAGGTGCACGGGTATTACGCCTCCCGCTTTTGAAGCACTTCGGCGAGCATCCGGTTCAGTTCCCCGGGATCCGCCCTGCCCCGTGTCTTCTTCATGACCTGGCCGACAAGGAAGTTCAGTGCCCCGGCCTTTCCTGCCCGGTAATCCTCAAGGGCCTTCTGGTTCTCGTTGATCGCTTCTTCAATCGCGGTCGTTATGGCACCGGTGTCTCCTTTTGTCTTTGCCAGGTTGAGACGGGCGACGATCCCTGCCGGTGTTTCGGGGGTCTCGTGCTTCAGCCGCTGGTCGAGCATCACGCGGAGCACTTCCACACCGCTCTTGTCGGTGATCGTGCCCGCCTTCAGCAGCCGGACCAGCCCGGTGAAACTCTCCGGGTCGACCGGGTCAAGTTCCATGTCCCGGAAATTCAATTCCCCGATAAGGGTATCCGCAATCCATGTCGCGGCGAGCATGGACAGGCCCTTTGGATCGGAAACAACAACCTTCTCAAAGAAGTTTGCGAGCTTCAGTTCCCCGGTCAGGGTCCGGGCGTGGTTGAGCGAGCAGCCGTACTGCGCCATGAACCGCTCACGGCGTGCATCCGGCAGCTCGGGGAGGACAATCCCCTCCACCCATGACTGGACATGGAGCGGGCGGAGGTCCGGTTCCGGGAAGTACCGGTAGTCGTGCTCCAGTTCCTTGGAACGTGCAGACTGGGTGACGCCCCGGGCTTCGAGGAAGTGCCGGGTCTCCCGGTCCACTTTCTGGCCCCTGCGGAGCACGTTCTTCTGCCGGGTGATCTCGAATGTCAGCGCCTTCTCAACACCTTTGTAGGAAGTAATATTCTTGACCTCGACACGCTCGCTGCCCTTAATCGAGATGTTCGCGTCTACCCGCAGGGATCCTTCCTTGTCGGAGTCAAAGACGCTGAGGTATTCAAGCGTGGCACGGAGTTTGTTCAAAAACTTCCGGGCCTCCTTGGGCGACCGCATATCCGGCTCGCTCACGATCTCGATTAAGGGAATGCCGGCGCGGTTGTAATCCACGAGCGAGTATTTTCCCCGCTCTGCGTTTCCCATGTGGACGAGCCGGCCGGGGTCTTCCTCTACGTGGATACGGGTGATCCGGATCCGCTTCTCCCCGCCTTCGTCGCCCTCGATCTCCAGGTACCCGCCTTCCGCGAGCGGCTTGTCGTACTGGGTGATCTGGTAGGCTTTGTCGAGGTCAGGATAGAAGTAATTCTTCCGCGAAAACTCGGACTCGTGGAGCACGGTGCAGTTGAGGGCCTTTGCCACCCGCATCGCGTACTCGATCGAGCGTTTGTTCAGCACGGGCATCGCGCCTGGCAGGCCAAGGCAGATCGGGCAGACATGGGTGTTGGGCCCGTCGCTCCGGTAGTCAGTGGAACAGCCGCAGAAGAGCTTGCTCTTCGTGTCCAGCTGGCAGTGGACTTCGAGGCCCACGATAACATCGGTCTCCATCTCTAGATCACCGCCTGTTCGTAGGCATAGGCCACATCGATGACACGCTCATCCTCGAAATGCCTGCCCATGATCTGGAGGCCGACCGGCATGCCATCGGCTTTGCCGCACGGGACTGATATGGCCGGGATACCGGCAAGGTTCGCCGGCACCGTGAGGATGTCGGCGAGGTACATCGAGAGCGGGTCGCTCTTTTCACAGAGCCTGAACGCGATCGTCGGCATGGTCGGGCCGGCGATCACATCGACATCCGCGAAGATCCGCTGGAAGTCCTTTCTGACATTCTCGCGGGCCACCTGCGCCTTTGCATAATATTTCCCGTAATATCCGCTCGAGAGCGCGAAGGTCCCGAGCATGATCCGCCGGCGCACCTCAGTGCCGAACCCGGCCCTGCGGACTTCCTGGTAGGCCTCATGCCACGGTTTCTTCGTGTCCGCGGCGGGACCGTACCTGACCCCGTCGAACCGGGCGAGGTTGGAACTTGCCTCGCAGGTGCAGGTAACATAGTACGCGGCGAGGGCGTACTCCATTGAGGGGATACTGCACGGGACGGTAGTGGCCCCGAGCTCTTCGAGGCGGCCGATGGCTGCTTTCACCGATGCTGCAACTTTGGGATCTACGCCCTCACCGAAATATTCCTGCGGAATACCGATCTTCATGCCTTTGATTTCAGCACGGGGAGTGTGGGTATAGGGCTTGTTGAGGGAAGTGGAGTCGTGGCGGTCGTAGCCTGCGATCACCTGCATCAGGGTGGAGACATCGCTGACGGTCTTGCCCATCGGGCCAACCTGTTCGAGCGAGTTCGCGTACGCGATCAGGCCGTACCGGGAGACCCGGCCGTAACTGGGCTTCAGCCCGGTGATCCCACAGAATGCGGCGGGGCAGCGGATGGAACCCCCGGTGTCAGTACCGAGTGCCATCCGCACCATGCCGGAGGCGATCGCGGCAGCGCTGCCGCCGCTGGACCCGCCCGGGACCCGCCCGGTATCGCAGGGGTTGAGGGTAGGGCCAAAGGCGGAGTTCTCGGTGGTGGTCCCCATGCCGAACTCGTCCATGTTTGTCTTGCCGGCAATCGCCGCACCGGATTTCCGGAGGAGCTCCACCACATGGGCATCATACGGGGGTACGTAGCCCTTGAGGATCCGCGATGCGCAGGTGGTCTCGATGCCCCGGGTAGAGATATTGTCCTTCACTGCTACGGCGACACCGGCAAGCTTCCCGCCCGTATGCGTCGGCCTTTTGCAGACCGTAAGGAAGGCATTGAACGTATCGTCCGGTTCGAACCTGATCGACGTTCCCGACACTACATCACCCGCGGTGCCCTGATAAAACCGTCTTCCTGTGCCGGCGCATTCCTGAGTACCTCTTCCTGCGGGAGGGAGGGCTCGATCTCGTCCTCCCTCATCACGTTATACAGATCCTTTATTGCAGCCGCATCGCCTTTCACCGCGTCGAGCTGATCGAAGTATTCGAGGATTTCGTTGAACTGGTGCGTAAAGGTGCCCAGTTCACCGGAGCTGATGCCGACATCGGCCAGTTCCGCGATATGTTGTACATCTTTTTCAGAGACCATGGTCCACCCTGCTGATGTAATCTATGTAATCTTGCACGGACGTTTTATAACCGTTTTTACGGGCGAGCTTCCGGATCACGGGCCATACCCCGCTCCCGTATTGCATGGCTTTCTTCTCGTACCATGCGAGATCTTCCGGAATGTGGCGTTCTGCGACCTCCCTTAAGGGAATTTTACGCCGGCCGTCCTTCACTTTCCCAGCAGCCGGGATATGTGAGGCAGCGCGCACGACCCGGGCATCCAGATATGGCATCGAAAGATAGGTACCGTGGAGGGCAGCAACGGCCTGGTCGCGGCGTGCCTGACCTTCGAGGCCGGCAAAGTCCCGTACAAGATCTGCTTCGAGCGTGGGTGTTTCAAGGTACCGGGAGTAGCCGCCGAAGAGCTCGTCTGCACCCTGGCCGGCAAGGATACGCCGGTATCCGTGTTCCCCGGCCCACCGGGCTATGAAGTACTGGGTAACCGCGATCCCGACGTTGACCGGGCTCCTGTCCGGGATGACCGGGATAACGAGCGGGAGTACCGCCTCGATCTCCGTTACAGCGATCGTCACAAAGGTACAGGAGAGTCCGAGTGCCTCCGCGGCCCTGCGTGCCTGTGCCAGGTCGTGGGCACCCTCTACTCCGACGGTCACGCATTCACGTCCCGCGAGAAAAGCAACGAGGGTGGAATCAACGCCACCCGAGAGTGCGGTAACGCCTTCGTCGCTGCGCAGCTGCACGGCCGTGATGATCGCATCTTCGAGCGACATGTCCGGGACATCGGGGGTGATCTGCCCTTTTACCTCGCCATTGCAGAGAAGGGTACCTTTCGGCCCCCGACCTTCCATGACACCGTAACAGTCGCGTGCGCTGCACCCGTTCCAGTCAAGCGAGAACTCGCCCCCGAACCGGAGGATATCCTCCTGGGAGGTTGTGACAATTTTTTCAATTGCCTGAGGACTGAGTCGTTTTCCCCCGAGTTCGACCCAGCCGGAGATTGTCAGTGGATTCATGGTCAGCCCATCGTGTGTCCGATCTTCACACTCAGTACTTTTGCCATCGTTTTTAAATCATGCCTTATGGAACCCGGAAGTGAAGAGCCGGATAACCGTCCCGGTAGTCAGGAACCAGCATACCGGTGCCGGCACCAGTTGGATCGGCATGGATCCAAAAATGGAAAACGATAGAATCTTTTTTGCATCGGGAGGTCAATAGTTTAGAGCGCGAGGGTAGCCAAGTCGGCCAACGGCGCTGGACTTAAGACCTCGTCGTGAAAACCGGTATAAGATCAGCCGGGAGGATAGGAAAGCTGGCCAACTCCGCCGGACTTAAGATCCGGTCCTTAGTGGTTCATGGGTTCGAATCCCATTCCTCCCATTTTTCTGTTTCGTAATCGTGCATCATTGCGTAAGATATCACAACAATAAGCCAGAAGGGTCCCTCCTGGGTTTCCACCTGGTATCCAAAGATCAGTTTTATTAGAGATCAGTATGTAAGCCGTATGCACAGGAATGCGGATAAGACGAGCCGACGAGGGGAGATACTGCTTTTATAAAAAGCATATATACCCTCACGTTGAAAATATAACGTAAAGACCCGTTGCAGACCGGCGACCGAGAACCTACGGAGATGGGAAGGATTATGGCAGAGCATTTCAATACAGCAATTGTCTTAGAGGGCGAGGATGCCCGCAAGTTCCGTGAATACGAGAAAAACCCGTGGGTAAATGAGACGAAGGCAAGTTTAGAAAGCGCTAAGCGGGCCCGGGCAATCGCATCCAATCTCACAAGATGATCAATAATGGATACTAGTGAGTTGCGTCTCAAAAGTACTCGACGACACAGTATCCGTCGAAAACTTTTCTTGCAATAAAAAGCCCGAGAGCGACCAACTAGAAAATTTTTTAAAAGTACATGCCCTTGACAATCAGCATAAACAACTGACTGTCACATATGTGGCTCTAACAGAAGACGATAATCCAATTGCGTTTTTCTCTATTGCTTGTGCTAGCATCGCTGTTAATAATCTGGAAAAAAAACAAACCTCGAATTTACCAGGAAGAGACCGTTACCCTGCAATATACATTGGTCGTTTTGCGGTGGATGATAAATATCAAAATCAAGGCGTTGGGGTATGGTTGATGGAACAATTATTTGCAAGAGCCATCAATATATCCTTTGACGTGGGTTGTAGGTATTTAATCGTTCAATCAAAGCAAACGGCAAAAACATTTTATGAGAAAAAATTTGGGTTCAGTCACGCGAAAGATTTGGATAATGGACACATCTTATATTATAAAAATATGATAACCTTA
>NZ_JBAVIG010000003.1:0-21310 GCF_049686655.1 Methanoregula sp. | reverse complement strand
GCAACGCCTAGTGATAACCACTACACTATCGGCGCAGTGTGCTCTACAATGTGGGAATTCAAACGATTTAAGCATATCGAACAGTCAGGGATGCAGTACGTATCCCTTCCGCCATTATAGCGTGCCGGAATTTCTCCGGTACTACAGCGGGCATGTGCTGCGGCAGTCCCTGGTCCCGGCCTTCCGGATCCGGTAGCCCGGGAGAACCTTTGGTCCTTCTCTTTGTCGGGGTTTTGATGACCCTCCCGGATATTCCAGAATCTTAAAGTAACGATATCACCCTATCTACTAACAGATGATCCCTCTCTTTGTGGACTGTTCCGGCAGGCGCATCGTGATCTTCGGAGGGGGAGAAGTGGCCGCACGGAAGGCTGCCTGTTTTTCCGGCAAGGCCGATGTGCTTGTCGTAAGCCGGTCGTTTGTCCCGGCCTTTGACGGTATGGGTGTGAAACGCCAGGAACTCGAGCTCGGGACGGTGACAGGCCGCCAGCTTGCACCGCTTCTCTCGGGAGCCTTCCTCGTCATTGCCGCCCTCTCCGATCCCGCAATCAACAACCGGATTGGGAAGGCGTGCAAAGCGATAGGAATCCTGTTCAACAACGCGGACGGCAAGCCAGGCGACGTGATCCTTCCCGCGGTTACCGGCGGGGAGAATTACACGATCGCGATCAGCACCCGGGGGGCGAGCCCGGCGATCTCCCGGTTCATACGCGAGCATATTGAGGAGGACTTCCCGGCGCTGGATGAGATGATCGGGCTCCAGGCCCGGCTGCGGGAGGCGCTCAAGGAACGTGAGCCCGACCAGGCCCGGCGGACTGCCATCCTCTGGGACGTGCTGGAGGATCATGCGGTTTGGGAAGCGCTGCTGGATGATCCCGGCCGGGCCTGGGACGAGGTACGGGGGAGGTACCTGCATGCATGAGCCGCTCGTGCCTTTGGCGATTGCCGGGGTCAGCCACCACACGGCAAACGTGACCACCATCGAATCGTTCCGGTTCGCGGGCGAAGAAGAATTCCTGGCCGCGGCACGGGAACGCTTTGCCGGCGTCCTCCTCCTCCAGACCTGCAACCGGGTGGAAGTGGTGGTCGAGGGAGACCAGGCTTCCCTCCGCGACTTCCTTGACGGGAACGGGCGGAAGGACTATTTCATCCACGACGGGACCGGGGCCCTGCGCCACCTCTTCGCCCTTGCATCCGGTATCGATTCGATGATCGTGGGGGAAGACCAGATCCTCGGCCAGCTCCGGAAAGCGCTGACGGATGCACAGGAATCCGGCACGGCCAGCAGCTTCCTTGAGACCTGTGTCAACAAGGCGATCCACGTCGGGATCGAGGTACGGCGCCGCACGCTGATCAACCGGGGTGCAGTCTCGATCGGGTCCGCCGCTGTCCAGCTGGCCGAAACCGAGATCGGGACGCTTGCCGGCAGGCATATCCTTGTCGTAGGCAGCGGCGAGATGGGGCTCCTTGTCGCCCAGGCACTTGCAGCAAAAAACCTCACTGCCATGTACGTGGCGAACCGCACGTACGGCCGGGCGGAGATCCTTGCAAACAAGATCGGGGGGAAGGCCGTGCGGATGGCAGACCTGTACCATTACATCACCCTCTCGGACGTGGTGATCTCCTGTACCTCCGCCCCGCACCCGGTCATCCACCGGCAGGACCTGGCCCGGGCGATGAAGGACCGGTGCTGGCCTGTGGAAGGCCACCCCCGCCCGCTGCTCCTCATCGACATTGCCCAGCCCCGTGACGTGGAAGACGGCGCAGGAAGCATTGACGGTGTCCGGCTCTTCACGATCGATGATCTCCGCACGGTCAACGAGCAGACCATGAGCACCCGCAAGGCAGAAGCTGACCGGGCCCACGGGTTTGTCGAGGCCGAGCTTGCCATCTTTCTCCGGCACCTCAACCGGAAAAATGCGGACGAACTGCTCGGTGCGCTCCACACCTGGGCAGAGACCGTGCGGGTACGGGAACGGGAGCGGGCCCTTGCACGGCTGGGCACGGCCGATGATAAGACCGCCGCCATTATCGATGATCTCACCCGGGTCCTCGCCCGGAAACTGCTCACCGATGCAACGTTCTCCGTCCGCTCAAGTGCCGAAGAGGGGGATATGCCCGCTGCACATGCCCTGGTAAAGGCCCTGACCACGGGAGAGCCTCTCCGGGATACCCGGCGGCAGGAATAACTGCAACCGTATCGGATATGCCGGTTTTTAATACGGATTTTTCCGGATATCCTGCATTCCCGGATAAACGGTTCTGCCGGGCCGTTACCGGAACCTGTGACGGGAAAAATTAAAAAAATACCTCTTCCCGGGGCAGGCGCCACTTGGGAGGAGGGGTATCAGCGGCATATCCGACTGCGCAGAGCACAACCGGGACGTATTCTTCCGGCAGGAACAGGACTTCTGCAAAGGCCGCCGGGTCAAAGCCACCCATCGGGCAGGAGTCCATACCGAGCGATTTGGCCCCGTTCACCGCGTTTGCAAGGGCAATGTGGATCTGTTCCCGGGCAAAGGACATGCGCTGCTCCGGGTTCATGGACGCGACATAGCCCTTCATCATCGCCTCAAACTGGCGGACGATCTCAGGGGGCATACCACCCGTTCGCATCCCGCCTAAAACCTTGTCTACCAGCGGCTCAAGTTCCGTGTTGGCGCAGAAGACCATCAGGTGAGAGCAGCTGGTGATCTGGGGCTGATCGTTTGCATGCGGGCGGAGGTTTGCCTTGATCTTGCTTGCAGTGACCACTTTGATCTTCCAGGGCTGCAGGTTGAAGGCCGATGGCGAATAGCGGATGATGTCAAGGAGGGCAAAGAGTTTCGGTTCCTCGATCATCCTCCCGTCGAACTGTTTTGTCGCATATCGCTGCATGACAACATCTTTGAATTCCATTCTTCTTCTCCGGTTGAGTACCCTGATCAGTTCTGATTGGGTGCCAACAATAAAAAGGGTGAGCCCGGTCAGGGGATCCTGGCGGCTGCATTCCGGGCGAGTCCGGTTACCGTCGCTGCATCTGCACCAGGCCCGGTCACCCGTATCACTTCCAGTATCCCGTCACTGGCGAAATATACCTCGGCCACATCCTGCTTGAACTCGGTATGCAGGGACCCCCCGGATACGAGACTGCTGGAGAAAGGACTGCCCGCATCATCCGGTTTGATTACCATGCCCGAATGTGCCTTGCCCACGTAACCCCCGCTCGTATCGCCAATTCCCGGGGCCGCAATTTCAGTAAACGTGATGTCTTTATCGGACTGCTCCTGCCTGCTGATAACGCCGATAATACCGGGGATATTGCTCTTTGGATACAACGTAATGGTCTGCACGATACCGGAAGTATTCAGGAACCCTCCGGTACTGTTGGTATACCCGACAACCCAGCCTTCCTGCCAGCCAAGGCTGATGGCGAGGCTCCCCACTTCTGAACTGTTCTTTGCCCGGCTCTCCGTGAGCACGTACCCTGCCGGGATATCCTCCGGGGTCAGGGCAAGGGACGAAAGCGGGACGGAGAGCACAGCAGAATCCCGGGTAACGGGAGAAGACAGGCCGGGTGAGGCGGAGGGGATTGTGGACGTGCAGGCCGCACCTGCCAGTGCAGCGCAGACCAGCAGGACAGAGGCGAGGAACAGGGAGACCTTCATAGTACATGGTCGTCCCGGCCGGTATAAAAAAATGGTTATCTGTATGCAGCAACGGAATTTCTGCTGGCGTGAGGGGCACATCCCTTTCCCCGCAGAGAGGTGCTGCTATACCTGCTCCTCTGCGGATCCGCGGATACAGCAATACGCCTTCCTGAGGCTGCGGGCCTTCCATACCGGGCATACGGGGCAGGAGCAGCCTTTCATGCCGAACGTGCAGTCGCCGGTCTTTCCGGTAATACAGAACAGCAGGCCGCCCTCAGCCCGCATGCACTCGTTGTAGCTCGGACACGGCCCGCATATGCATCTCTTACGATCCTCTGCAATTACAGGGTCCTCTGCAATGACCGCCTGAAGGTTCTCTCCCGTATTGTTCCCCCCTGATTCCACCTGCATCCTAAGGGCCTGCGGATCAATAAGTAGATTATCGCGTGCTCCATCATAATTAAATCATGCCAGCGCCACTTGTCGGAAGGAAGTTCGGGATCAACATCGTCCCGATCCCGGACCGGAGCGTCTGTCGCGAGATCCGGGTGCTCGGCATCTCGGGATCGAGCCGCCAGCAGCCGGAGATGAGCAAATCAGAGCGCCTGCTCGATACGGCACTTGAGCAGTACAGGACATTCGGGTGCCAGACCGATTTCATCCGTCTCAAGGATTGCCGGATTTATGAATGTGAAGGTAACTATTCCGAGAACCCGTATTACTGCACCTACCCCTGCCAGAGCTCCATCAAGTACCCTGATGACCAGATGCAGCGCGTGTACGATGCGGTGCTCTCCTGCGATATCCTGATCCTCGCAACACCGATCCGGTGGAACAACCACTCCGCGCTCATCCAGAAATTTGTCGAGCGCATGAACTGTATCGAGAACCAGTACTCGTGGTTCGGGAACCGGCTGATCGCTGACAAAGTAGCCGGCCTGATCATCATCGGCCATGTGGACGGGATCCAGCATGTGGCCGGCAACCTGCTGAATTTCCTCTCATGGGTCGGCTTCCATATCCCGGAGGATGCGATCGCGTCATGGGTCGGGGAAAATGACGAGGACACGACCAAGGACTGGGGCCAGATCGAAAACAACAGGTATACGCAGGAAGATCTCCGGAACCTGGTGGCAAGCGCCCTCCGGCTTGCCTGCGCCCTCAAGCGGCATGCTGCTGAAGAGCGGGGGGGGCAGGTGAGCCCGGGTCCCGCCATCAGAAGGGACCGAGCCGGGCGATCGTGACGCCTGCAGCCTGGTCAACGATCACGACATACGCTGAAGGCACGGTCGTTTCCGGAGAAATGTCCTGGTCGGGGTGAATGGATGCCCCGGTGTCGGACAGGAAATAGCCGGCCTGAGCGTGATACAGGTAAATCGTGTCTCCCGGCCCAAAACGCATCGATCGTGTGGAAGGGGAGATGCGGACTTCCACCATTGCCGATGGCAGCTGGACAAAAATGGCAATCTGATGTGCGTTTCCCGTGCCCGGGGAGGTATTCAGGCTGAGTACATCCCCTCCCCGGTGCTGGATGCGGACCACCATCTTCCCGTCAATATAGACCGTTTCTGCCGCCGGGCTGAAGTAGCCGCCCTTCTCCGGGACCTTCACCGTCCCAAACAGCACCGCTGCGACAATCCCCGTCAGCATCACCACCAGCAGGAGGATGAGCATGACGGAGAAGACCCCGGAAAAACCGGACCGTGGCCCCTGAATGAGCGGCATGATATTCACTATAACCACGGGAAAGATAAAAAACAGGCAGGAAGTATCCTGTTGGCGCTCTCCGGCTTAATGACGGCCCGTTGTTCAGTGGCTCTGCTCCTGTTGTAGCGACGGTCTGCCCGGCCCGTGAAGATCTTCCACTATACAGTACGGCCTGTACAATACTGTAACCATAAATACGATGGATTTAAAAAAATGTATTCAACCAACCGGTCAGTAAACCGGAGGTGCCAAGGATCTGTATGTTTCCCGAACGACGTATGAGGAGGGCACGGTCACGGAATATCCAGCCGCTCCTGCGGGAGATCCGGCTCTCCCGTAATGATCTGGTCGCCCCGCTGTTTGTGGACGAACTCATCACCGTCCCCCGTCCCATCGAGGCAATGCCCGGCCAGTTCCGGTATCCCGTAAGTGGGATAGGTGACGTGGCAGCCGGGCTCTGGAAGAAAGGGATCCGGGCGGTCCTGCTCTTTGGGATCCCAAAGGACAAGGATCCGGAAGGCAGTTCAGCGTTTGACCCTGACGGGGTAGTACAGCAGGTTGTGAGGCGGGTGAAGGCCGAAGTGCCGGGCATGGTCGTCATCACGGACGTCTGTGCATGCGAGTATACCGATCACGGCCACTGCGGCATTGTGGGCGAGACCCGTTGCGGTCCTGACCTGCTCAACGACGAGTCGCTGCTCCTGATGAACAGGATTGCACTCAGCCATGCGGCGAGCGGGGCCGACATTGTTGCACCGTCCTGCATGCTGGACGGGATGGTCAGGTCCATCCGCACGGCGCTGGATGATGAGGGGTTCGAGGAAGTCCTGATCATGTCCTACTCCACCAAGTTCTCTTCGGCACTCTACGGCCCGTTCCGGGAGGCGGCAGACTCGGGCTTCTCGTTCGGTGACCGGACCACGTACCAGGTCCATCCCGGCAACAGCCGCGAAGCCTTTCTCGAATCCCAGCTGGATGTTGATGAAGGTGCGGACATCCTGATGGTGAAACCGGCGGGGTTTTACCTCGACGTGCTTGCGGAGATCGCAACGCTCGGGCTGCCGGTGGCCGCGTACCAGGTGAGCGGCGAGTACTCGATGATCAAGAGCGCGGCTGCCAACGGGTGGCTGAAAGAGAAGGAGACCGTGCTTGAGAGCCTCACCTGCATCAAGCGTGCCGGTGCCGACCTGATCATCACCTATTTTGCTGGCGACGTTGCCGGGTGGCTCGATGACGCATAAGTCTAGCAGCGAGCTGTTTAACGTGGCAAAGACCCTGATGCCGGGCGGTGTCAGCAGCCCGGTACGGGCGATCAAACCATACCCGTTCTATACCGCATCCGCCTCCGGGGCACACCTGGCCACGGTCGACGGGACAACGCTCATCGACTGCTGTATGGCCTATGGCCCGCTGATCCTCGGCCATGCGCACCCGTTGATCCGGGCTGCCATTACGACCCAGCTGGAGAGCGGGTGGCTCTACGGCACCCCGTCTCCCCTGGAGCCGGAATTCGCACGACTGGTCACGCGGGACCACCCCGGCATGGATATGGTCCGGTTCGTCTCGAGCGGCTCGGAAGCAACGATGGCGGCAATCCGGCTTGCCCGCGGCTTCACCGGGAAAAAGGATATCGTGAAGATCGAAGGCGGGTTCCACGGTGCACATGATGCTGTGCTTGTCAAGGCCGGTTCCGGTGCCACCACGATGGGCGTCCCGGACTCTGCGGGGGTTCTTGCGGACCTGGTGGCCCACACCCGGCAGGTGCCCTATAATGATCCTGAGGCACTGGATTCCCTGCTCTCTGCCCATACCGATGTCGCAGCATTCATCATCGAACCCGTGCCCGGCAACATCGGGCCGGTCCTGCCAAAGGACAACTACCTCCGGGAGATCCGGGAGATCACAAAAGCCCATGAAGTACTCCTGATCTTTGACGAGGTGATCACCGGATACCGGGTCGGGATCGGCGGGGCACAGGTGAAGTACGGCGTGAAGCCGGATCTCACTACGCTTGGCAAGATCATTGGCGGAGGTCTCCCCATCGGCGCCTTTGGCGGGCGCAGGGAGATCATGGAACTGGTGGCACCGCAGGGGCCGGTGTACCAGGCCGGGACCTTTTCCGGAAACCCGCTCTCACTGACAGCCGGCATCGCCACCCTGGAGTATCTCCACGATCATGCCCCGGTGTACCGCGAGCTCGACGGGAAAACCCGGGCGCTTGAAGAGGCACTCGGCAGCAAAGCCGGCGGCTCGTTCGTCCGGCTCGGCTCGATGTTCAAGTATTTCTTCCGGGATACGCCCCCGAAGGATTACCGGGAGGTGAAGGAATGCGACACTGTCGCTTTTGGCACGTTCTGGCAGGGAATGTTCAGGGCCGGCATCTTCCTTCCCCCGTCGCAGTTTGAGACAAATTTCCTTTCCGCAGCGCATACCGACCAGGACCTTGCCGCACTGGCACAGGCGTACACACAATGTCGATAAAAATCGGGACACGGGGAAGCAAGCTCGCCCTTGCGCAGACCGAGACCGTGATAAAAAAACTCACTGCTCTCGGGATAGGGACAGAGAAAGTGATCATCACCACACAGGGCGATACCTCGACCCAGGTGCCCCTGCACGAGATTGGCGGGCAGGGCGTCTTTGTGAGGGCGCTCGATGATGCGATCCTTGCCGGCGGGATCGACTGTGCGGTGCACAGCATGAAGGACATACCTGCCTACCGGCCAAGCGGCCTTTTTACCGCAGCGATCCTGAAACGGGATTCCCCCGCAGATTACCTCGCCCATAATGGATCGCTCTCCACCGTACGCGTCATCGGGACCTCGAGTACCCGCAGGCGCGCCCAGCTTCTCCGCCATGACCCGGATATCCGGATCAAGGATCTCCGGGGCAACGTGGATACCCGGATCCGGAAGATGGGGTCAGGCGAGTACGATGCGATCGTCCTTGCGGAAGCAGGCCTGACCAGGCTCGGCATCCGCATCCCGGGCGAACGGTTCCCCCCGGAGAAGTTCGTCCCGTCGCCCAACCAGGGGGCCGTGGCGGTGGTCAGCCGGGCGGATCCCTCGCTGATGGAGGTGCTCTCAGCGCTCGACCACCCGCAGACCCGGACCGACGTGCTTATCGAGAGGGCCGTGATGGAGCAGCTGGGCGGCGGGTGCTTTACGCCCCTCGGTATTTACTGCCGGGCCGGCCATCTCATTGCAGAAGTGCTCTCGCTTGACGGCCAGCGGGCCGAGCGGATCGAAGTGGATGTCAGGACCATCGAACAGGCCCGCGAAGAGGGTAAAAAACTCCGGGCAAAAGCCGGGGACCTCATAGAAGAGGCATACAGGCAACTGGGGATTACGCATGACAGGTAAAACAACAGGCAAAGTCTATCTGGTAGGATCGGGGCCCGGCGGCGAAGGGCTGCTCTCGCAGCGGGGCCGGGCGATCATCGATACGGCAGAAGTCGTGCTCTTCGACCAGCTGCCCGGTGAGGATATCCTTGCTTCTCTGCCGGGATCGGCCGAGAAGATCGACTGCGGAAAGTTTGGCGGGAAACATAATCTCGAACAGGACGAGATCGAGGCGCTGATGGTGGACCGGGCAAAGAACGGGAAGATCGTGGTCCGGCTCAAGGGTGGCGACCCGTTCCTTTTCGGCCGGGGCGGCGAGGAACTCGAGACCGTGCGGGCCGCCGGGATCCCGGTGGAGATGGTACCGGGGATTTCCAGCGCCCTTGCCGTCCCCGCCTCGGTCGGTATCCCGCTCACGCACCGGAAGTACGCTTCCCAGGTCACGATCCTTACCGGCAACGAGGACCCGACAAAGCCCGGGCCCGCACTCGACTGGGAGCTCCTCGCACGGAGCCAGGGGACCATCGTCATCCTTATGGGTGTTGCGAACCTTGGGAAGATTGCAGCGGTTCTCATGAAGCACGGAAAAGATCCGCAGACCCCGGTCGCGATCATCGAGCGAGGCCTGCGGAAGGACCGGCGGGTGACTGCCGGTACCCTTACAACGATCACCGGTGCAGCAAAGAAAGCGGGTGTGAAACCACCGGCCGTGATCGTGATCGGCGATGTCGTGAACCTGTATGACCCGGCCCTGCCGGACCTGATCCCTTTCGGATAAGGAGCACAAAATGGATATGCCGGAATTTGTTAACAAGTTTGAGAAGTTTTTCTACGGTGCGCTCATCGTATTGCTGATGATCGTCCTTGTCTTTGCCCTGGGCGAACTCGTCTGGGATATTATCATTGCAGTCGCCAATCCTCCGGTAGGGCTCCTCCAGAACGCCGCGCTGGTTGAAGTACTTGGTACCTTCCTGCTGGTGCTGATCGCAATTGAGCTGCTCGATACGATGATGGAATACTTCCGGGAGAATGCGATCCATGTCGAGATCGTGGTACTCCTTGCCATCATCGCGATTGCCCGGAAAGTGATCCTGCTCGATCCATCGCAGACAAACGGTATCGAGCTGATCGGTATCGGCGTTGTGATCATCGGCCTTGCCGGGGCCTATTATATGATCAGGAAGGCCGGGATCACATTCGGGCCAAAGGGCCTGCACAAGAACGAATGATATGCGGCTGATGCGAATACATAGCAATTAGCAATTTTTTTTATTTTTTGTGTCTGTTTTGTGTCTGAATTGAAGGGATCTCATATTATCTGATCTCTTATTGTGATGAACGGGCCGCCACCGACAGGGCGCCCCGCGGCGGATCAGTAACTAAAAGCAAATATGAAACCACCCTGCCCCGGAGTGGCCCTGAGGCGGGGAGACATTTTTCCCAAAGACCGGTAAGGATCATGGGAATCAGGATTTCTTCAGTTTTCCCCTTACCCTACCTGCCTGGTGCTTCCGCTCTCTTGCCGATCCCCATCGCCGCACAGTGCCCGGTCGAGAACGCGGCCTGGAGATTATAGCCGCCGGTGTCGCCGTCGATATCGAGCACCTCCCCGGCAAAAAAAAGACCCGGCACGAGTTTCGATTCCATGGTCTTTGGGTTCACCTGCTCCAGTGCAACGCCCCCCCGTGTTGCCATCGCGACCGCAAAGTCCCCGAGTCTTTCGACCGGGAAAGGAAACTCCGTGCAGTTTGTCACCAGTGCGGCTCGCATCTCTCCGGAGAACTGGGAGCCCTTCAGTTCTTCCGGGATCCCTGAGAGCTGCAGCAGTTTCCGGTTCAGCCGCTCCGGGATCGGGTACTTTGCCAAGATCGTACTCACCTGCCAGCCCGTGTTTTCTGCGGCACGCTTCGCGAGATCCGCGGCAAACTCTTCACGCCTCATCGTCCCAACGAACGAGAGCCTGACCAGATCGCCGGGCCGGATCGCACGCGAGGCATCGAGGATACCCGGGCCGGAGAGCCCGAGGTGGGTGAAGAGCACGTCGCCGGTATGGTCGCCAACCTTCTTCCCGTCACGCCAGACCGTAAACCGCGTCCCTTCGAACGAGATGCCGGCAAGACCTGCAAACAGGAACGGGCGGACCAGCAGCGGGGCAAGCGCCGGTGCAATCTCCGTCACCGGCTGGCCGAGAGCGGCAGCAAGCCGGTACCCGTCACCGGCAGACCCGGTCTTCGGGTACGACGCGCCCCCGGTAGTGATGACAAGGTTCGTGGCGCAGTGCGTGCCTTTTTCCGATGTGATCGTGAACCCCGCACCGCCTTTTGCGATCCCGGTGACCGGCTCCCCGCACCGGATCTCCACCCCCCGTCTCCCGCATTCCTGTATGAGGAGCCGGAGCACGTCGGCCGATGACCGGGTCTCCGGAAAGACCTTGCCGTTCTCTTCAGTCACCATCGCAAGCCCGCGATCCGTAAAGAACCGGATCAGTGCCTGGTTTGAATATCCCATAAGGGCAGGCTTCAGGAACCGGCCGTGGCTGCCGTAATGGGTAACAAAACCCGTAATCTCCCCCGCGTGGGTGATATTGCACTGCCCGGACCCGGCAAGCAAGAGTTTTCTCCCCGGCTCCGCGTTCTTCTCGAACAGCACGATCCGGCGGCCCGGGCCTGCAGCATGAATCGCGCAGAACAGGCCGGCAGGCCCGGTGCCGATGATGGCCACATCAGATTCTGCGATCGCGATCCCTCACAGGTACATCGCTATGCATTCTCTTACATATATCGCCAGGCAAGCCTCATCCGTAATCCGATCTGCCGGACCTGTACGGAAGAGGAAAACCGGGATGGCGATGTTCTGTTTCCCGATCTTTATTGGTGCTGCTGATATCACACCGGCCGTCGGTCCTGCGCTGATCGGGAGCACGGTCGTTGCGTTCCTGGTATTCACCCTGCTCTGCATAGCCGGTGTCGTTGCATCGTCTATCAGGGGTTCCACCCGTGCCCCGGCTGCGGGGACGTGATCCCGGGGAAATCCGGGCCGGGGGAAGACCAGGAACACTATCACCGGGCAACCGGGAAAGTCAGCCGTGATGACGTGATGAACCGCTAAAATCAGGATCCTGTTAAAAACGATATTCCGTGTTTTAATGCACGGAGTTATGCTTTCTCGTGCGCAGGTGGGTGGTATAATGGTGCCGGAGTTCTTCCTTCTCTTCCGGTGAAAAATCTTTTTTCCGTGTTTCCTGCAGGTGCTTTTCCATCTGCCTGACGATATGCTCGGCCTCGTGGTGGTCCTCGACTTCGAGATACGTTGGCGCCTTTGCCACCTCATACGCATGCCCGCAGAACGGGCAGAGCTTCCATTTCTGGAACCGGTCCACGTACGTGAAGGTTTTGCATCCTCCCGGGCACCGGATGATGAGGTACATGATATCTGGGTGTTGGGTGCAGGTCTCATAAAAAGATATCGGCGACACGTCCCCGCGAGTGCCGGGACTCAACCGCCGGTCCGTTCCGGTTCCGGTCACCCGGCACGCCCCGGGAGTACATTATACCACGGGAGTCCTGCCGGCGCAAACATTGCCAGAGCAATCCGAAATCCCTATATCGCACGTTCATCTCATAGAGATGTACATATGAAACCGATCCAGGTAATGGGAGTGCAGGGTCTTCCGCTGATCCAGGCTGGCGACGACATTGCCGCAATGATCTGCGAGAACACGCCGCTTCACGAGGGGGACGTGCTCTGCATAGCCTCGACAATCTACTCAAAATCGAAAGGTTATACCAAACCCCTGCTGGCAATTACCCCTTCGGAGCGGGCGGTCCGGCTCGGGAACCTGAACGGCGAGGATCCCCGGTTCGTCCAGGCGGTTCTCGATGCCTCGACCGATATCATCATGGAGCACCCGTTCATCCTCTCAGAACTCTCTTTCGGCCATATCGGTGTCAGGGCAGGTGTGGACCAGAGCAATATCGAGGACGGCATGGTGATCTTCCTCCCGCCGGATCCCATGAAAGCAGCGGACGATTTGCGGGATGAGATAAAAACGATCACCGGCAAAGACGTGGGAACGATCATCACCGATACCTGCGGCCGGTCATTCCGCAGGGGCCAGACCGGTAACGCGATCGGCTGGAGCGGCATGGTGGCGATCCGGGATTTCCGGGGCGATACGGATCTCTTCGGCCACGTGCTCAAGATCACGGAAGAAGCGGTCGTGGACGAGATCGCCGGGTTTGCCAACTTCGTTATGGGTGAGAGCAACAACGGCGTCCCGGCGGTCATCTTCCGCAACTGCCCGGCCTGGGCCGGCCACGACAGCCTTTATTTCCGGAGTGAGGAGGATATCACAAAACGCGTGCTGAAAAAAGAGTGGTCATAACTCCGGGTCTCATACCCTCCAAAAGGAGAGTTATCCGGGAAATGCAATCCTTGCAGCCATGACGATGATGCCAATCGCGGCTGCAACGATCATCACAGTGATGGGGCTGATGTGCACTGCCCGGCGGTCCTCGCTCTCATAATAATTGACGAGTCCTGCTGATGATAGTAATCTTCCACCTTGCTTCTTTGCCATGCAAATATATTTCATTTTTCGATATATAAAAGAGAGATACGCGTCATGGGAAAAGGACCGCTGATCATATCCGGAACTGCACTGCTGGGTGAGGAGCTCGCGCTCTCTCCCGTTGATATTATTATCGAAGGTGGGAGGATTACGGCAATCGAGGATAATCCCCGTGCGCCCGGGAACTGGATCTGCCCGGCATTCTTCAATGCGCACACGCACCTTGGCGATACGATTGCCATGGACTGCGGTTGCGGGGGAGATCTCGCTGCACTGGTTACCCCCCCGGATGGCCTGAAGCACCGCCTGCTTGCCGCCGCCCCACGGGCGGATCTCGTTGCCGGTATGCGGGGGAGCATACGGGGTATGATGGCCGGAGGGACCGCGGGCTGTGCTGATTTCCGGGAAGGCGGTCGTGACGGTGTCACCGCATTGCAGGAAGCCTGCCGGGGGCTGAAATTCCATACCGCTATATTCGGCCGTGAAGGGGGCGAGCAGATCGCAGGCGGACTTGGGATCAGCAGCACCCGTGATGTCCCGGATGTCGAGCGGGCCGTGACAGCAGCGCGGACAGCCGGCAAACTGATCGCGTTCCATGCCGGGGAGAGGGATGCAGGAGATGTCGATGCGGCGCTGTCGTTCGACCCGGACCTGATCATCCATGCGACCTTTGCCACAAAGAGACAGCTGCGGTTCTGTGCGGAGCAGGAGATCCCTATCGCGGTCTGCCCCCGTTCCAACTGGATCCTCGGCGTCACGGCATCGTCCCGTCATCCCCCCATCAGGATGATGGAGGAACTCGGCTGTACGGTTTATCTCGGTACTGACAATGCCATGTTCGTCCCGCCCGACATGCCCGGCGAGATGGCGTTTGTCTCCACGGTATACAAACCCGATCCGACCCGTCTTCTCCGCTCCGCGGTGGCAGGGTCGGCCATGCGGGGGTCCCCGTTTTTTATCCGGGAAGGTGCGCTGGCAAACCTGTTTTGCATGGCACCCGGAAAAACCGGGCTTGATTTCAGCCGCGATCCGGTTGCGTCCATCACAAAACGGGCTTCTTTTGCCACTATCGGCACAAGAGTTTTTAATTCGGAAACCCAATAAAACAGGCATGTTTGTTTTGGGTGATTCCGGTGAATGCTAACATCCTCGTAGCTCTCGATGGTTCGGAAGCTGGTCGGCGTGCCCTGGAATGGGCGCTCGATCTGGCCAGGACGGGAAATGCGAAGCTCCATGCTACCTATGTCGTGGAGACAGGTCTCTTCTCTTCGCTTCCCGCAGATAATACCGTTGAACTGATGTACTCTGTTCTCAAGAAAGAGGGGGAATCTGTTCTTGAGAAGGCAAAGACCGAGGCAGCTGCAAAAGGTGTCACCCTCACCACCCACCTTAAATACGGTCATGCCGGAAGCGAAGTGATTTCCCTTGCTGAAAAGGTCAAGGCAGACCTGATCGTAGTCGGTTCCCATGGCAAGAGCCAGACTGACCGGCTGCTCATTGGGAGCGTCAGCACGTTTGTGGTCACCCACAGCAAGGTTTCCACCATGGTGGTGAGATCATAACAGAAATGATTGTCAGAGACTACATGACAACCGACGTTGTCAACGTCGAGATCCCGGGCAACCGGGACGATGTCCTGAAGATCCTCAAGCGTACAGGAATTTCCGGCGTACCGGTAATCAAGAACAAGAAGATCGTCGGCATCATCACCCGGAAGGATCTCCTGCGGAAACCCGAGGAGACCCAGCTCGGGCTCCTGATGACTTCAAAACCGATTGTCATTGAGCCCGATATGGACATCCGTGAAGCGGCGGGCATGCTCATCTCCCGCCGGATCCGCAGGCTTCCAGTCGTGGAGGACGGCCACCTGATCGGGCTCCTCTCGGTCGCAGATGTTGTGGCGGCTCTTGCCCAGCTCAAGATCAAGGATGAGATCAAGGACAAATACACGAGCAAGTCCTTTGCCCTCTGGGAGGAGACGCCCCTGCCGGTTGTCGGCCGGGTCATGGAGATCTCCGGTGTCGATGCAATTCCGATCCTCGATGCCGAGAACAAGCTCCAGGGCATCATCTCCGAGCGTGACCTCATCCGGAACTCCAGCATAGAGGATAGCGTCGGGGTCTCCGATTTCTCCAACGGGACTGATGACGACGAATGGACCTGGGAGAGCATCCGGGACAATCACACGATCAGCTTCGGTATCTCCAAGGTGCAGCTCCCGAACCGTCCGGTAAAACTCGCCATGGTCAGGAACGTAGTTGCCGTGCCGCAGAATGCAGAAGTGAGCGAATGCGCCCTGAAGATGCGGCGGGCCCGCGTGGACCAGCTACCGGTCGTGAACGGCGACAAGAAACTGGTAGCCATGCTCTATGACCGCGAACTGATCCGTGCGCTGTGCAGCGATGGTTCAGAATAAAAACCTTTAAGTTTCCTCATATCATCTAATACTTTATAGCGCTTTTAACATATTTTAGGCGTTAATTTGTTTTTGGGGTGTCAATATGCCTGAACAGGTACAGGAGTCCATGAAGGGAACAACCACCCTCGGCATTGTTTTTGCCGGTGGCGTGATTCTCGCAACCGAGAAACGGGCGACCATGGGCTACATGATCGCCAGCAAGAAAGCCAAGAAAGTATACCAGGTCGCAGACCGGATCGGCATGACCACGGCCGGCGGGGTTGGGGATGCACAGCAGCTCGCCCGCATCCTTACCGTGGAATGCAACCTTTACCAGATCCGCAGGTCACGCCCGATCACGGTTGGGGCAACAGCGACGCTGCTCTCGAATTACCTGAACCAGAACCGGTATTTCCCGTACTATGTCCAGTTGCTTGTCGGAGGTGTCGACGAGAAAGGCTCGAGTGTCTACTCTGTTGATGCAATGGGCGGTGCGACCAGGGAAGAGGAGATCGTTGCCACCGGCTCCGGTTCCCCTATGGCCTATGGTGTACTGGAAGACCGGTTCCGGCCGAACATGACCGAGGACGAGGCGATCGAGATTGCAGTCCGTGGCCTGAAATCGGCAATGAAACGCGATGCGGGTTCCGGCGAAGGGATCCACGTTGTGGTGATAACAAAAGACAAGTATCAGGAGCTCAGCTAAGATGCCATTAAACCGTATCTTGCCAAGACCTCGATATAACTTTTTTTAGGACGACTTTTTTATGCAGATTGAAGAACGGCTCAAGGAGCTCAAAGATAAGATTAACGAGAAGGTGCCCCGCGGCATCTCGGTAACGCAGGTTGAATTCGAAGGCCCGGAACTGGTCATCTACACGGACGACCCGAAACGGTTTGCCGATGAGGCGGACCTGATCAAGATCCTTGCCCGGGACCTGCGCAAGCGCATTGTTGTGCGGCCCACGATCCTGGAGGATCCGGAGAAGGCCTACAACGATATCAAGGCAGTAGTCCCCGAGACCGCAGGTATCACGGATATCTTCTTCGACGCCGACACCGGGGAAGTGCTGATCGAGGCCGAGAAGCCCGGTGTCGTGATCGGCAAGAACGGTGCCACGCTCCGTGAGATCACCAAGGCGATCGGGTGGACTCCGAAGGTTGTCCGCACACCCCCGATCGAGAGCACGACAGTCAAGCAGGTACGGCAGTATCTCCGGTCCGTCAACGAAGAACGGAAACAATTCCTCCGCACGATCGGCCGTCGTATCCACCGCGACCTTCCCGGCAGGGATGAAGCCGGCAAGGATGCGACCCGGAAAGACAACTGGATCCGGGTCACGATGCTCGGCTGCTGCCGCGAAGTCGGCCGGGCCGCGTTTCTGCTCTCCACACCGAACAGCAAGGTACTGATCGACTGCGGGGAAAAACCGGACAACCAGAACGGGACTCCCTACCTGTATGTCCCCGAGATCCACCCGCTCGCCGGGCTCGATGCAGTTGTTCTTACCCACGCCCATCTCGACCACTGTGCACTCATCCCCCTGCTCTATAAGTACGGGTACGAAGGCCCGGTCTACTCGACCCCCCCGACCCGCGATCTCTCCGCTATGCTCCAGCTCGATTACCTGGACGTGATCCACAAGGAAGACCGGAAGGTCCCCTACTCCTCAAACGAGGTCAAGACCTACATCCGTCACTCGATCACGCTCAACTACGGGAGCGTCACGGATATTGCGCCGGATATCAAGCTCACCTTTCACAACGCCGGCCATATCCTCGGTTCTGCGATCGCCCACTTCCATATAGGGGACGGCATGTACAACATCGCATTCACCGGCGATTTCAACTACAGCAAGAGCCGCCTCTTTAACCCGGCGATCAACCAGTTCCCGCGACTCGAGGCGCTCTTCATGGAGAGCACCTACGGCGGCAGCAACGATTTCCAGCAGCCACGGTCCGATGCCGAGGCCCGGCTCTACGAGACGATCAACACGGTCCTCCAGCGTGGCGGGAAAGTGATCATCCCGGCGTTCTCGGTCGGCCGTTCGCAGGAAGTCATGCTTGCACTCGAAGAAGGCATGCGCCTCGACAAGATCCCGAAAGTGAAGATCTATCTCGACGGCATGATCCGGGAAGCGACTGCCATCCACACCACGTATCCGGAATACCTGAACACTGAGCTCCGGAACCTGATCTTCCGGGAAGGCATGAACCCCTTCCTTGCCGAGTGCTTCCAGCAGGTGGACAGCCAGGAGCTGCGAGAGAAAGTGATTGCAGGCGACCCCTGTGTCATCATCTCCACGAGCGGCATGCTCAACGGCGGCCCGGTTATGGAATATCTCCTGAACCTTGCGGATGATCCAAAGAACGCTCTTGTCTTTGTCGGGTACCAGGCTGACGGCACTTACGGACGCCGCATCCAGAAAGGCTGGCGGGAAGTACCGATGGGTCGGAAAGGGACGATCACCATCAATCTCGAGATTGTTACAGTCGACGGCTTCTCGGGGCACTCCGACCGCAGGCAGCTGATGAACTATGTCGGCCAGATCTCGCCACGGCCCGAGAAAATCTTCTGCATCCACGGGGACGAGAACAACACCATCGATCTTGCGAGTTCCATCTACAAGCGGTACCATATCGAGACCCATTCCCCCATGAACCTCGAGACGTACCGCATGGTCTGATGCGATTCCCATGCGATCGCAGCTCACCCTTTTTTTAGGAATCTTTTCCATCATGGCATTATCGAACGCCATCGTCCCGGTCCTCCCCGCGTACGCGACCGGCTCTGCGTGGTCGGGCGCGATCTACTCCGCGTACTTCCTCGGCGCTGTCCTGAGTACGCTCCCGTCCGGGATCCTCTCGGACCGGTTCGGCCGGGTCCATATGGTGCGGGCCGGCTTCATACTCACGATCGCGAGCGGCATCCTCCTTGCGATGACCACGGCCGAAGTCCCGGCCCTCGCGGCCCGGCTCATCGAGGGGATCGGCGCCGGGATGTTCGTAGCCCCGGCACTGTCCGTGGTCAATGCTTGGGAAGACCACAGGAAGATGAGCGGCTACTTCATGGCACTCCTCAACGCCGGGCTCGTCATCGGCCTCGTCGGCCCCGGCCTCCTCGCCTCCGCGACCGGCCGGCCGGCCGCCGGGATCGTCCTCTTCACCCTGCTCGCGATCGTCCCGGCCGGTGCGAGCCTCTTCCTCCGGGAACCGCCGGCATCCCCCGCGACTCACAGCGATCTCCCGGCCTTCATCGCGCTCGTGAAGGAGTACCGGTGGATCTGGTATTCGTCCATCGTGCTTGTCGGGATCACCGGCGTCGTCACCTCCCTGTACCCGAAGTTCACCGGGGCATCGCCCAACCTCCTCGGCCTCTGGATCGCGGGGATGAGCATCGCCACGATCCTCGCGGTGCTCGTGATCTCCCGGTTCCCCATCAACGAGATCCTCGCGATCCGGATCTCCGCGATCCTGATGATGGCCGGCGTCGCCGTCTCGTACGTCTCCCCGGCCGGGTTTCTCGTGCTCGGGGCCGTGGCCGGCATCGTGGTGATCGCCCAGATGGCGTTCCTCGCACGCGTCCACGAACACCAGGGGACCGTGATGGGGCTCTTCACCACGATGAGCTACGTCGGGATGGCGCTGCTGCCTTTCATCGCCGGGATTGTTGCTGATGCGGCCGGGTTTTTTGTTGCGTTTTGCGTGACGGCCTTGGCGGCGGTGACGGTGGCGGTGGTGGTGAGGAAAACATTTGCAACCGGATAGGGAGGGGGAGAGAGACCCTGGGGAATATACCTTCCCCTCACCATGATTCTCCGTCGGAGACCATCTCCCCGTATCGGACGTTCACCCTGGTCAGGGGTACTAATTCCCGAATACGGGGGACAAATTCCCGGATTTTTCTCATTTTTACGTCGGAGAAATGAGGAGCGCTAATAGACGCTTTTGGCTGGCCGATCGTTCCGGAAACGGGTCTTGGCATGTGAAAAGGGTAAAAACCCCCTTCTTCGCGATCGGGTACACGTCGGATATGCGGGATTCTCCGTCGGAGAAAATGAGCTTTTGGATAGATCTGTCCGGTCAGGGACTCCATGAAAGACATACGCTCATCTTATTGACATTCTCCGTCGGAGCACCAATCCCGGGAATACTGATGCAGCCTCCCGGGAGACAGTAATTCCCGGAAATGCAGCGGTAATTCATCATGTTCAGCACATTTTCACGCCGGAGAACGACCAGCAGTATTTAGCAGCATCCCAGAGGCCGATCTCCCCTCAAAACGGGTTTTGCTGTCTCTCCGCCCTGACCGGCGGCCGGAGGGGTGCCGTACCCCGTTACCGGGGTGATCGGATTTCACGTCGGAGAATGACAGGGTATTCAGCTGAACTCCTGTATCCGATATCCCCGCAACACAGGTTTTTTGGCGTTTGAGGGCGTTATTGCCCGGGGATTCGTATTTTCTCGGCAGTGAATGGAGAATTGTGATGATCTGCCGGACCCCATGTTCATGCAAAAACTCCAGGAGTTTTGCTCATAACAGGGGGGTGTCGGATCCGAAATGGAGCTCTCTGCGGGATCCGATTGGAAATTTTTGGGAAACGGGGCCCGTTGCGTGCCCGGATTCGGAAGGTTGTAAACTCCGGAAATGAGGGGTTCGGACAATGCTTGTTCAGACGTGGAATGTGGGCAGTTTTGGTGAAAAATTCTGGTGGCTTTCATGGTAGAGACCCACGCAGTTTTACTGGCCATGGGGGGAGAGACCCACGCGGTTTTGGGGGCTTTGCCGGCGGACGGGAACGCATGTTCGATGCAGGAGACGTCAAGCTTGTGGTCCTCAAACTCCTCTCGGAACAGCCGAGTTACGGATATCAGCTCATCAAGACCATGGAGCAGCGCCTTGCCGGAGGATATGCGCCAAGTCCCGGCGTGATTTATCCTACCCTGACGATGCTGGAGGAAGAGGGGCTTGCCACGGTATCTTCAGAGGGCAGCAAGAAGGTTTATTCGGTAACCCCGGAAGGATTAGAATACCTTCAGACTAATGATGTACGCGTTAAGGAGTTATTTGACCGTCTCGAAGAAGCGGGAAGGGGCTTCCAGCAGGGACGATCTCCGGAAATAATGAAGGCCTTCAAAAATCTGCACGGCGCAGTGATGGCACGAATGTTGCGGGGGAACGCAACACCGGAACAGATCAGCAAAATCGCAGAAGCTATGAATGCCGCAGCGAAGACCATCGATGAGCTCTGAATTTCCAGTGCAGTCTCCGGGGGTTACTTGATCAGCCGGAGAATATCATCACAACTACACAGGAGAATCACTGATGCAGGATCTGCCATCATCATTCCGTGACGGATTTACCAGAGTATATGACAGCGCCGCACCGTGGGATATCGGCAGACCCAAAGCACCGTTTATCGCGATTGCGGACCGCATCACTGGTCCCATTCTCGATTCAGGGTGCGGTACGGGGGATACGACCCTGTATTTCGCCGCCAGGGGCTGCGAGGCCACCGGTATCGACTTCGTAGAGGAGGCGATCCGCCGGGCAAAAACGAAGGCTGAAGAACGCGGCCTGTCAGTGGAATTCCTGGTAAAGGATGCCATGACTCTTGCCGGATGGGACCGGCGCTTTATGAGCGTTATCGACAGCGGTCTGTTC
>NZ_JBAVIG010000002.1:0-3405 GCF_049686655.1 Methanoregula sp. | reverse complement strand
GGGTGCGAAGGTAACGAGCCGCATCAGCGGTGAGTCCGAGCCCCTGATGCGTCGTGCGAGTGAGTCACTGAACGTGCGACATGAGTACGATCAACAGCGACGAACACGATGCGGAGCATGGTGTGAGGAGCGGGCCGGAGCAGCCGCTGGCGCCGGAGCATCGCGACAAGCCAGGGGCGTCATCCTATCAACAGGGCAACCTCGAAAAACAAGGAAGGTGATGTGAGCGGAACGGGCGTAAGCCCGTGGAGACGAACATGACCGACCGATCTTCATGCCTCTCGATCAGCTGAGGGAGGATCGCCGCCCCGCTCCGCACGCTTCGTGCACCTTCGGCGCACTCGCACCTGCTCCACGGACCGGCTCGTTTTGTTCTGTATAGCTGAGGGGAAGCCCACGCGGCAGGGGGCCTAGGCCCCGTTGAGCGTAAGAAAAAAGGGATTTGGAATTATCGTGCTGCACTTGCCTCAGCTACTTTCTTGGCCTTCTCATTCGTCGCCCAAGAAGCAATGGCGTCGAGATTATTCATCACCGTTTGATGCATCGTATCAACCTGTTTCGCAGCCAGATCTGACAATGCCTGAGAGCAGGTCTTGCAGAACATCGAATCATGAGCGTTGATAGTCTGGCACCGGGGACACCGGATAGCCTCCAGTGATGTTTCTTTGAATTCCTCTTCCTCGCACAATCCGGCTTTCTGCAACACCTTGCGCTCAACATCGGCCCCGGACATGTGGACGTACACTGCCGGCATCCCGCTGTTCGCTTCCCATCCGGCAATAATCCGCAGTTCCATCTCAGAGAAGCCCTGCTTGGCAAGGTCCGTAAGCCGGGCGTGACGGAGGGCATGCGGGTGGACCGGCTTCGTGATCTTCGCAAGATCAGCAAGTACCTTAAGGCGATTTGCGACCGTGTGTTCGTTGACCCGTTTACGTCCAAACCCGTAGCGGTTGTAGGTGATGAAGAGGGGGGCTTCGGGATTCTCTTTCATCGGATGGGTGTTGATCCAGGTCTGGAGATCTCCAACGCAAGCGGTAAGTCGGAGTCGCCGCTGCCCGGTCTTGCCATCCACGACCATAACCGCCCCGTACCGATCGAACTCGATGTTGCCTACATTCCTCGACAAAACTTCATTAATGCGGCAGCCTGAGTCCCACAGGAGCATGACCAGGGCCCGGTCCCGCTGGGTATCGCAGGCAGCTACCAGCTTCTCAATGTCGGACCGGCTGAGCAACCGTTCAACCGGAAGGCGGTTCTTCTGTCGTTTGATTTTGATATTCTCGAATAATTTCACTTCGTCAGCTGGCCGGAGATGCCGGAAAAATAATTTTATGCCGAGCATGTCGCCCTGAATAGTTGCATGCGAGCAGGGCCTTCCCCGTTTAGTCGGTTTGGTTTTACGGGAGATGAGGAAATCTTCGATATCTTTTGGCGTGGCCTTCATCAAATCCTGAAATTCGAAGAAGATGAGAAATGCATAAACTCGTCGTATTTTGTCGTTGATGCTTGTTGTGCGAAGCTGCTGCAGTGTGAGAGCTCGGACGTATCCTTCGAGGTATTTGATATTGACCGGATCGAGTCTTTTCATTTTCAATAACTCGGGGTACATGGAACTAACTAAAACGCGATTATTCATAAATGTATCTTATACTATTTGATGGTATAAGACTCAAGATCCGTTCCCGTAGGGGTTCGCAGGTTCGACTCCTGCTTCTCGCATCAACAGTTCATACTCTTTTATCAAATAGAGCGGGCAAAAATTCTGCCAATCGTTATTCCCGGACCTGTACCTTCCTGCCGCAGATCGGGCACTGGTATACCGCATCGCCATGGCCATCGGCCCATACCCGGCGCATCTCGGTCGGCTCGTGGTTCTTGTCACATGTCGGAATTGTGGATTCAGCCATTTTTTATCCCCTGATACCATGCATTACCCCGTGTTGGCATTTATGTGTATTGACCCCTGCTCAGCCGGGGTGCCCGCCACCACCGTCCATACCTTCCCGCAATGCAACATTGATGTTGAGGGAACCTCAACAGGTAAAGCAACAACTGTTAGGGGAGTTTTTTTCGTGGATGCAAGCCTCATTGTGCAGGGAATCGTTATCGGCGTCATCCTTTCCGCACCGGTCGGCCCCCTCTCCCTCATGTGTATCCAGCGTTCGATCAACGACGGACGTCTCCACGGGATCCTCTCCGGGATCGGGGTTGCGACTGCCGATGCGGTCTATGCCACGGTCGCGTTCCTTGGCCTCACTGCGATCTCCGGGTTCATCCTCTCCTGGCAGGACTTTTTCCGCTTCTTAGCCGGGCTCGTCCTTATTGTCGTCGGGATCAAGATCTTCCTCACCCGGCCCAGAGCCGAGGGGGACAGGAGCCCGCACGAGAGCTATGCGAAAGACTACCTCTCGATGGTTGCAATCGCGATAGCAAACCCGCTTACCATAATCTTCCTTATGGTCACCCTGCCCGGTTTTGGCTTTGTGATCGGCGGGACAACGCTGTTTGCCGCTGTGGAATTCGTAGGAGGGTTTCTTGCCGGTTCCGTGGCGTGGTGGATCATTATGTGCGGGATCATCGGCTCTGTCAGGTCCCTGATCAGTACCGGAAGCCTTGTCCTGATCAACCGGGCCTCCGGCCTCTTCATTATCTGTGTCGGCGCTGTCATGCTTATCAGTATCCTCTTTGCACTGGCGGGGAAGGCCGGTGGTATATAATGCGCCGGGATTCCTGCTATCGGCGAAGGAATAAATATATTTTCCCTTGCACCAACAATTAAGCACACAAAATCCATAAAATCTGTTGGAAGAGGAGAGGTTGTACTGACAGAGAAGAAACCGGGAGTACCGCCGGGCGATGAGATCGTCAGGGTCAAACTGCCCCAGAAACGCAATCGGGAAATGTTCGGGTGTGCCGAACTTATGATGGGTGCAAACCATATCCGGGTCCGCTGTTTCGACGGTGTGACAAGGATGGGCAGGATCAAGGGAAAGATCAAGAAGAAAGTCTGGATCCGGGAAGGGGACATCCTCATTGTGATCCCGTGGAACTTCCAGGACGAGAAATGTGATATCGTGTACCGGTACACCGGTCCGCAGATCGAATGGCTCCGGCGCAACAAGTACATCTGATCTCACCTGAGCTGATATCGGTCTGACAAAATTATCAAATCCTGCACTAATTTTTTCCATGGAAAGGAAAATATTTGGCTTGTGTATTGTCGCAGACGCATTAGTGGGGACGCGCATTCCCGTTCGTCGCGGGCTGTCATATTTCTATCAAATCCGTTCTGCTAAACAGCACATTTTTTCTAAATGTCGATAAATTCTATCTTGATTTGAAAAATGACAATAAAAAATCCATTTTTTAGAAAAAGACATATATTTATACTATAAAATGCAATAC
>NZ_JBAVIG010000001.1:0-31994 GCF_049686655.1 Methanoregula sp. | reverse complement strand
TATACCGGTTTGTTGACATTATTTTGCCTCCTCGCTGGTTATGAGCATAACAAGGTAAGGAGGCACCGTACCTTAGCTTTTGTGGTCAGTTGTTTACTTCGGAGAATGGAGGTTTTCTACAGAGCCGATTTTTGATAGTAATGAATTTTTCATTCGGAATTCAATTATACCCGCGGGCTGCACTTCCCCGTCCCCCGGGTTCTGCCCCGCGATCTTCAATAAATGCCGGGCATCTTACCTGCCCGGCCCGGACCCTGGGGTATTCAAAACTGTTATGCCATCCTTTTTATGCCATCCTTTACTGGTTGACACCCGCTTCAGGCAATAGCGGGCAAGGTAACTATCATAGGCGAAGCAACTGAAGTACAGATCAGGAGATTCGTGAAACGTATCGGAGTTGTGGAACAGCAGGTCCGGGTCCTGACCGGCAACGCACTACCGCAGGCGCCGTGTGTCCGTCACGGGCATTAACGGTCCGGGGGATTTGGGAAGATCCTGGCCGGTCCCGCCGGATCGTATCTTCATCCCTGCCCGTTTTTTATTAACAGGGAATTTCCTGCGGGAAGAAACGACCGGTTTCCAGCCGCAGATGCATTAAAACGGAATTTTTCAGCAGTTTTTCATAAAAACATACATCTCCCTTTAACATGTCAGGGATCATCAGTAGTGTTCTGTATGCACAGTCTGATGCACATCTCACATCTCTCCGGAACGAACTCGATCTCCAGGAGAAACTGATCACGATTATGGAAATCTCAGGAACCGGTGTACCGGAAGAACGGATCGCAGCACTTGAAAAAAGGGTACGGGACATGGATGCGCTCATCAGGGGACTGGTCGATGAATTCCTCGACTTCAAGGCGATCGCAATGACGATCTCCCGGCAGGACGGGGAACGCAGCCGCCAGGAGCTCAAACGGGGGCCGTTTGTGCCTGGCACCGCATCCCCGGCGCTGGCGGGACCCTCCGCCTCCCCCGCAACTGCTGCTCCCGCAGAGGGCAGCACCGTGATCCGGCCCCGGGGCGCACGCCAGCCGGATGTCCCGGCTGCCCCGGCAGAGCCCGCAATGGTCCGGATCATGCAGACCGACGGCACGATGAAGATGGAGCCGCGGCTGGGGGACAGGAACCCCATTGATTCGTCCTCGGGATACGGGCGCAACAAGATGGGCGCAGCTGCCAGGGCCAGGCAGTCCCCCCTGATCTTTGCTGCTGAGGAAGACAAGTCAGGCACTGCAAAGAAGTAGCGGGACTGAATCGTGGAAGGGGCAATACCCGTAAAGGCAGTCCCGGGAACAGGTACGGGCATACGGTAAACGGTCTTTGACCCCGGGTATCCCCGCCCCTCTCTCACTGTGCGGGCCCGGCCTTCGTGTTGCATTTCATTTGCGTATCCGTTTTCTCTCCTTCCATCGTGTTCCCTGACTACGCGCCTGAGGTACCGTTTCCCTGGTGTAATCCCCTCTTAAAAGATGGCGGATGCCACGAAACCGCATTATTAATACTCCCTGCAGAAATATTCCGATGATGCCACTACGCGGAACTGCCCTGATGGCTGTGACGGTGATTGTCCTGCTCGCAATCTCCGGATGTTCACAGCCGGATAAAACCGTACTGCAGACTCCGTTGGATATCACGCCCGGTAGTACCGCCTCACCACTGCAGGTAAGCTGCCAGACTGCGGTCATCCCCGCTGCCACCGGTATAACGACAGTTACCCCGTACGGGCAGTCATATACGGCGTCATTCCCGCCGGACCAGACGGTGACCGGGAATTACCAGCACTATGCCGGTACAGATTATTCCCTCGATTACCCGGCAACGTGGGGAATCAATGTCACGACGCTTCCGCTCCGGGAGTATCACCATAACTCTGACGGGTGCACGGTCACGCTCGCCTACGAACTGGACCAGGAACTTCGCTTCTTTTATTCCGGGGATAACACCACGATATTCTCTTCTTCTGTCGTGGATACGCAGCGGGACATCTGGCCCCGCGACCAGGACCTGCACGTTGATTATGCGGATATCGTCAATTCCATCCTCGGAGACCCGGATTACTGCGCGAATACGCCCATGGGTGCGTTCACTATCTCCGATGTTACGGATGTCCCCCTTACCGGTGTTTACTACAAGGGGATCCGGGTGGATTTTGGAAAGATCAATGCAACGGGTTTTACGGACGGGACGGGCACAGCATACATCGTCACCGGTGTGAACCGGCGCGGTGTGTTTATATTCTATACCTCATCGCAGGACCCCGTCCTGCGGTACACGACCTCAGGCTACATGTTCAACAGCCTGCGGCTGGACCCCGGGTTCTAAAACAGGAGAAAAAGGATTGGGTCCCGTCGGATTCTGCTGCATTGTTGTGCCTGAACGGGAACACAGGGGATTTGGGCCTTTGTGGTAACAAAAAACAGGCGGAATAATAAGGGACTATTCAGGAAAAAAAGGAGAGTGCCGAATAAAACACGGGACCTGAGCACTATCAACCCATGGCTCAGCCAGGCGTTGTGGGCTGTCCGCAGTGCTATGAATGAATTAGTTGTGGTTATCAGCATCTGCTGCCGGGCCGTCCCGCAACACATCCCGTAACGTTTTACGGAATTCATCATCATGACGGGCGAGATTGAAGAGTATGTTGCGTGTTGTTTCAGGGAACCGCTCACTGTTCATATCATAGAACTGGCAATAATAGGCACACGCATCAACAATGATATCAGCCCGGTCCAGGTACTTCTGCTTTGCAATCGTGTCCAGTTTTTCTAAGAGCCCTGTCGGCATTTTCAGTGAGACGGCAGTTTCATCACGTGTCATATGTCCGGGTTATTTTTCCAGATATTAAACAAGTCTGTTGCAACAGGGGCCTCCAGGAGAAATTAATCCCGTCAATAAGCCGGACGGTTGTGTGCCGGGTGCCCATGCCTGCTCCTGCCGGAACCTGGAATTATCCGGTCACCGGTCCGGGCAGTGACCGTTGACTTCCCGTATATGACCCGGCGGACGGATCCCCCCTGCGTTTCCGCTGCCGGCAGGGCAATTTCCTTATGTGCCAGACGTTCATGAGGACACAAACCTGTATTCTGCCTGCAGTCCCGCGGGTGGGAGCAATCTCACGGGAAGACGGGAAGATCGCGGTGCATTCTTTCAACACCCCTGGGCAAAGTTTCAAAATTTGTCACAAAATCCGGGTTTCAGGAAAGACGCTATTAGTCTCTCCGGAATATTACCGGAACAGATGACACTCTTTCAGGTACCTGGAACCGCGGACCCTCTCACGATCATATCAATGAGAGCCGGACATGAGGATCCCGGAAAAATGCCCGGGTCCTGTACTGGATCTGAAGTGCGTCAGATATTCCGGAAAGGCACCGGGAAAAAGAGGAACCGCCACCAGAGGGCATAAGGGGGAGTTATGGAGTCACTTAAGATCGCATTCTTCTGCTGGGAGTCCCTGTATGGCGAACGGGTGGGGGGTCTCGCGAGCGCAGCCACCAACCTTGCAGAAAACCTGGCAAAATCGCACGAAGTCCACTATTTCTCCCGGGGTTCAATCCCGGGCCAGGTGGTTAATAACGTCCATTACCATTATTGCCAGCCTTCCGGCAGCAATACCGTGGATTACTGCAATGACATGAGCACAAAGATGGTACAGCAGTTCCGGGCGTGTGACAACCGCGGGCGTTTTGATATCCTGCACTTCCACGACTGGCACGCGATACAGGCCCTGCACCACCTCCAGGACAGGAACACGATCCTGACTTTTCACTCAACGGAATATGGCAGGAACGGCAACCATACCGGTGACTGGTGGGAGTACCGGGAGGTTTCGGGAAAAGAGTGGTACGGAGGCCTGGTCGCAAAGCGGGTGACAACGGTCTCTGCCACCCTGAAAAACGAGGTGATGCAGCTCTATGATATTCCGGACTGGAAGTGCGATGTAGTCCCCAACGGCGTAGTGCCGCGGCAGTACTGGGCAGGGATCGATCCCGGTGAGGTAAAACGGGCATACGGGATCCACCCCTACGCCCCGCTCATCCTGTTCATCGGAAGGCTCGTATACCAGAAAGGCCCCGATATCCTCATCGAAGCTTTAAGGAAAGTATGCCGTGAACGCTGGGATGCCCGGGTGATCGTTGCCGGGGATGGCGGGATGAGGCAGTACCTCCAGGAGCGGGCCCGCGATCTCCCGGTCAACTTCGTAGGCTATATCCCGGATTCGGAATATGTCCGCCTCCTGAACGCATGCAATGTCGTCGTCATCCCCAGCAGGAACGAACCGTTCGGCCTTGTCCTGCTCGAAGCATGGAGTGCGGAGAAGCCGGTGGTGGCATCGAATGTAGGCGGGCTTTCAGAGAATATTGATTCTTTCGTGAACGGGATCAAAGTCGAGCCGACACCCGATTCCCTGGCATGGGGAATCAGCAGCATGATCAACGAGCCGTGGAACGCGGAGATGTTCGGGCGACGGGGAAGAGGAAAGGTCGACCGGATGTTCCAGTGGGATCCGGTTGCGTCACGGATGGCGGGTACCTATGCGAAGGCGTTCTCCTGATCCTGTCGACCAATGAACAATATGGCATTCATAGCAGGACGAAGAGTTCCAGAATGATTCCTGTCAGTTCCGGAAGAAATCTTCCGGTACAGGTCGCCCTGATCCGTAACCCCGTTTACTGGTCTTCCTGGAAAACAATCCCGGTTGTTTCAAAATTTGTCTCAAAGTCTGTTTTTCAGGTAATCACCTATATGCTCCAGCCTCATAATCGTTTTTTGGCGATTCACTTATGTCTACTACGAAAAGCCCGGTAACCTCAGTTGCATTCAGGACACACCAGCCGGAACAATTTCCTCCGGACGGCAGCAGAACCGGTAGCGCAGGAGATATTCTTTCCCGGGGCATGGACACATCGATCCCCCTGCTGAACCGGCCTCGCGAAACATGCGGGTTGACCGGGGCCGGTCTCGACCCCGGGGAGTTCCACGAATTCAGGGCCTGCGAGGAGTTCCTGGAGCGCCATGTGCGGCCTGATGGTGTACGCGATGTCCAGTGCATGTTGCTCTGGAATGAATGGGTACGAACCTTCTGCCATACAACACACGGGTTCCCGAAACTGATCCTTGAAAAAGAGTTCCGGGATGTAATAACAGGAAAATTCGGCACCGGGATCTCAGACGATGGGTTCCGTGGTGCAATTTATCCCGGTATCCGGTTCGTACCGTGAACAGGTATACAGGGAAACGGCCGGGGAATGGTATCCGTTTTTCCTCGTCTTAATTGTGGGGGAACGAACCGGCTTAACGGGATGTATCGTGGAAGTGCGAATCTTTTTTGGGGCTTGGACAAATCCCCGGGGCACTCCAGGTCAATGCCTTCAGGAAGGATTGTTCACACCCGTTATCATCCAGTCCCAGTACTTCACTAATTTCAGATGGGATCCATAAGCCCGGATTTTCCTGCACACCCCAATCCGGACAATTGCCCATAATGGCCTCCGGGGATCCGATTGGGTACCGGACGATATAAAGTCCGACCAAAAAAACACCCCCTGCAGAACACCGCTAAAGGGAAAATATAACGCCCCGCAATTCGACCGCTTTTGAGTTTTTGCCACAAATCGCGGGGATAATTTCCGTGGTGGACAACATGGTTCCATTTTTATGTTCACCCTGGGACCCTGATGGTAAAATAAGCCCGTTTCAGTCCCGGATTGAGTGGCAAAACCGTATGTCGGAGGACAGGGCGTTTACCCCATATGGAGGGGATAATTTAGAGAAGTACTGAGTCCCTCGAACTGATTGCCGGCCAGATTGGTGAGGCACTGATGCGTAAACAGATAGAAGAGGCGCTGCGGCACGCCCATGCGGAAAAGGAGATCCTTCTCTCCGAGGTCCATCACCGCGTCAAGAACAACCTGACCGCGTTCATCTCACTGCTGAGCCTCGATGGTTCTTATGAGGACACCGAAGGGGGCAGGGCTCTCCGGAAGGACCTCCAGAACCGGGCCCGGAGCATGGCCCTGGTCCATGAAACCCTGTACCGGACCGGGAAATTTTCGAACGTGGACATGGACGTCTATCTCACCACCCTTGTCGGACAGATCGCTGACTCGTACCCGAAGAGCCAGGAGATCCGGATTGATGTCGATGTCCGGGGAGTAGTCCTCGATCTTTCCCGGGCCTCCACAGCCGGCCTGATCATCAACGAACTCGTGACCAACTCGTTCAAGTACGCATTCCCTCCGGCATTCGACTGCATGGCGGCACGGGGAGAACCCTGTACGATCCGGGTCTCGCTTGCCCGGGAGGACGGGACGTATGTGCTCACGGTGGCCGATAATGGCCGCGGGCTGCCCCCGGAGTTCGATCCCCTGGTAACCGAATCACTCGGCCTCACACTGGTGAACTTCCTTGCCCGCCACCAGCTCCGGGCGGAGACCGAGGTCCGGGCGGACAAAGGCACTGAGTTTATTTTCCGGCTGATCAATACGGAGGATTACGCATGACCGGGGAAACCATCCTGGTAATGGAAGATGAAGGCCTGATCGCAATCCACCTGATCCAGATACTGGAAAAAGCAGGATACCGGGTTATCGGCCAGGCTTACTCCGGGGAGATGGTGCTCCGGTTACTCGAAAAGTCCCCGGAACCCGACCTTATCCTGATGGACATCAAGCTTGCAGGAGTGCTTGACGGGATCGAGACTGCCTGGAAGATCCGGCAGCGGTTTTCGGTTCCCCTGATCTTTGTCACCGCCCATACCTCGAAGCACATGCTCGAACGGATGAGGGAAGTTGCACCTTACGGAATCATCATCAAACCGTTTATTCAGGAGGATCTGCTCGCTCTTGTCGCAAAAGCTGTGGTGCGGCCGGAAGCATGACACAGGAGTCTGTCAACCGGCAGTACCTGAGAGCGTACCCGGGACACCCGGTCAGGTTGCTGTTTGCCCTGCCGGAATGCGGATACTCTTTTGATCAATACAGGGCCCGTACCACGGAGAGCCCGGTACTACCGGCTTTTCCTCCCAGTACTTTTCCGTATCCCAATCAGTACCCGATGCGTATCGAAGGGATTCCGGGGATTTCCACAAATAATCCCGGCAGGTATCATGTAATAAATTTTGAAAACCAGTGAAATGTTTATATTAAAAAATCACGCAGTGACATCCATCCGGCACAGCTTGATTTTCCCTGCATGGACAAGGAAAAGCCTGCACCCTGCCTTAGCATGGTGCCGCTGCCGGATTCCCGGATCAGGATCGAATAATTATTGACAAAGTTGGCAGCTATGTCACCATGAGCAAATATACATACCGGGTTCCGGAGAAATCAGTATGACCGGCGAATCAATCCTTGTAGTGGAGGATAATGGCGTCATCGCGCTCCAGATCCAGGAACTCCTGGTGGAGAACGGGTACAGGATTTCCGGTACAACGGCGTTCGGGGAGGAGGCCGTGATGATGGCGGAGAAAAAACCGCCGGATCTCATCTGTATGGATATCGAGCTGATGGGAAAGATTGACGGGATCGAGACCGCCCGGATGATCCACGAGCACGCCGATATCCCCATCATTTACCTGACCGCCTATTCTGACAACAAGCGGTTCGACCGGGCAAAGGAGACCGTGCCGTACAACTACATTGTCAAGCCTTTTAACGAACGGGAGCTGCTCGCCTCGATAGAGATGGCACTCTACCGGCATGCAATTGATCAGCGGCTCAGGGAGACCATTGAGCGCTACCAGGCGATTGTGGACAATGCAGCAGAGGGGATCCTGGTGGTCTCCAGCGGGACCAGGACTATCCTCGAAGCCAACCCGGCGCTGATCCAGTTGCTCGGGTATACCGGGCAGGAACTCTCCGGCATGAATATCAGTGACATTATCGTTCACCCTGGTGAGGAGGGCGGGGAATGGATCGGGCAGATCTTCTCCCCTGATGGCTGGTCCGGGGAAGTACAGTTCCGGTGCCATGACGGTTCCCTGCGGGATGTGGAACTTACTTCCCGCATTATCCACCGCGACGGGGAACCAGCGATCTCCTGCGTTGTGGCCCACGACATCACTGAACGAAAACTTGCAGAGAATGCAGTCCGCCAAGCGAACACGAAGCTCAACCTCCTCTCCGGCATCACCCGGCACGATATCAACAACCAGCTGGTGGCGTTGCGGGGATATCTTGCCCTGCTGGAGATGAAGCAGTACGATTCCGCATTCCCTGCGTATCTCCAGAACGCCAAAGCTGCTGCGGAGCGCATCGCCGCCATGATCCGGTTTACCAAGGAATATGAGTCGATTGGAATCAATGCCCCGCTCTGGCAGGATTGCCGGACCCTGGTCGAAACCGCAGCACAGGAGATCCCGGCCGGAAGCGTAGCGGTGAAAAACGATATTCCAGCCGCTACAGAAGTGTTCGCAGACCCGTTGATTATCAAAGTCTTTTACAACCTGATCGAGAATGCAGTCAGGTACGGCGGGAAGATCACGACCATACGGTTCTCTGTGCAGGAATCACGGATTAACCCCCGGATCATATGCGAGGACGACGGCGATGGGATCCCGGTTGAGGCAAAAGAGAAGATCTTCGTCCGCGGGTTTGGGAAGAACACCGGGCTCGGGCTGTTCCTTTCCCGGGAAATCCTTTCAATCACCGGCATCACCATCCGTGAGACCGGCGAGCCGGGCGTTGGGGCACGGTTCGAGATCCAGGTGCCGGCCGGCTCGTTCCGCATGTAACCGGTGCGGTCCGGATGCGTTTCTGCGGGTATTGTCCGGCGTTCTCTCCACGGGCTCGGGTTTGCGCGAAAGGATGAAACAGGCATCCATGGAATTACTATTTTCACCCTCAGGCGGGATCCTGCCCCGGATGTCGCTATTAATCCGGCAGATGGCTACGGAATCCTCATGCGGGAAAATTATTGAAAAAATGACCCGTGCCTCGTCCCCTTGGCCGGCATGGTAATGCTGTTGTCATGCCATCACGGACAGTGGCAGAGGCCGTCATCCGGCGTGGGAGCAGGGGTAACCGCAGGCGACTCCACAGGCTCCATCGGGCAGTTGCAGATAACCGCCGGTGGGGAAATCACGTGAATGGCGCTGGCGTTATCCACCGTCGGGGTTCCCGCGGGTCCGACCGGGGGAGCGACAGGATGTGGCACCTGTGCTGGTACCGGGACGCTCACGCAGGCACTGGTAAGAAGGAAGAGGATTACCAGGATGGCAGAGAGGGAACAGATCAGTATCTTCTTTTGTTTTATCCGCATGATCAGGGATCGTATAAAAAAGGAGATAATACTTGCTTTAACTGCGATAGTATTCGCAGTTATCGCATTTTGCACAAAACCGTGCAGGTTTTCCGGCTCCCGTGAACGCAGGTCTTTTTGTTTGTTTCCCCCTCGTTCCGGAAGCAGGGTATATCCTTTACAACCAGTCCTTCGGGCTGGCGTAAAAAGAGGTGCCGGGACTGTTGCCCGGATTATTTCTTTGCTTTCCGTATGATCGTGAGATCCCCGAGCGTGGGTGCAAGGGCACCGGGGGTCTTCTTCTCGGCCTCGGTCTCCGGGGCATCGATGAGACGGATGCCGAGAACTTTTTCGAGTTTCCTGCGGACATCGTCCTCGGGCATCAGCTCGTGGTTCTCGATCTTCCGGATCAGGTGCTCCTTCTCCTTCATCTGCATGGCGAGATCTTTCTGGGAGAGGCCCTTCTCCATACGGGCTGCCTTGATCCGCTTGTCATAATCGTCGACTACGTCCCCGTCGTTGTAATCGAACAGGTCGCGTTTCCGGTACTGGGACGGGGCCGCCGGTGCAGGCCTTCCGCCAGCTGCCCGCGGCGCTGCAGGACGCACGAGATCGGTGCGCCGTGCCTGCTGGACAGCAGTACCGAACTTCTCGCATTTACTGCATACCTGCAGTTCTGCACCTTCCACCCGGACCAGTTTGGGGGCGCCGCGAACCGTTTCACCGCACATTTCGCACTGCATATTCTCACAAAGATGATCGCTGTATGACTATAAATGCCCACTGAATGGGGCGAGATCCAGCCGGATAAGTGCTGCTTTCACAAACACTTTATATGCAGTTTCCCCATATAGCTATTTGAGGCACGGGATGGCCGACATTCTCCATCAGTCAACAGAACCCCAGACTCCTGAAGAGCTCTATCGCCTGTACAGGGCGCTGTCCGAGCAGCTCCGGGAGCAGATGGGCCAGATTGAAACTGATAAGCACGAGCTGGAAGTCCAGATGATGGAGCGTGTCGGCAATCTCGAATCCCGCAACCTCGAGCTCCGTGAGCAGCTGCGGCAGGTCGAGGCGGACAAGCGGTACATCGAGACCCAGAAGATCCGGTACGAACGGGAAGTGCGCAAGCTCAAGAGCGAGAGCGAGCAGCTGCGGAGCCCTCCCCTGATCATCGGTACCGTCACGGATGTTGTCGATGCGTCCCGGGTCATAGTCCGGAGCAGCGCGGGTCCCCGGTTCCTGGTCAGGAGTTCCCCGTCCATCAATGCCGAGGAACTCAAGCCCGGCGCACGGTGCACGCTCAACCAGCAGTCGCTTGCCATCGTCGAACTGCTCCCCAGTTCGTTCGATGCGCAGGTCTATGGCATGGAACTTGTGGATTCCCCGCAGGAGAACTATGCGGATATCGGCGGGCTCGAACAGCAGATCAACGAGATCAAGGAAGCAGTAGAGCTGCCGCTGAAACGGCCCGATCTCTTCCTGAAGATCGGGATCGACCCCCCAAAGGGCGTGCTGCTCCACGGCCCGCCGGGCACGGGAAAGACCCTGCTTGCAAAGGCCGTGGCCCATGAGACGAACGCTCACTTCATGCGGGTCGTGGGCTCGGAGCTCGTGCAGAAATACATTGGGGAAGGAGCCCGGCTCGTCCGGGAACTCTTCGACCTTGCCAAGAAGAAAGCCCCGACCATCATCTTCATCGACGAGATCGATGCGGTCGGTGCCAGCAGGACCGAGGCGAACACTTCGGGAGATCGCGAGGTGCAGCGCACGCTCATGCAGCTGCTGGCCGGCATGGACGGGTTCGAGAACCGGGGCGACGTGAAGATCATAGGGGCCACGAACCGGATCGACATCCTCGACAAGGCGCTCCTGCGGCCCGGCCGGTTCGACCGGATCATCGAGATCCCGCTGCCGGACGACCGGGGCCGGCTCTCGATCTTAAAGGTCCACTGCCGTGCGCTGACCGTCGATGATGACGTGAACCTCGGTGAAGTGGCAAAACTGACGGATGGCAAGAATGGTGCGGACCTCCGGGCCATCTGCATGGAAGCCGGCATGTTTGCGATCCGCAAGGAGCGGCCGGCGATCACCCAGGAAGATTTCCTTGCAGCCATAGCGAAAGTCGGCCTCGACTTCAACCGGGGCCCGGCCGATGTTGAAGGCGCCATGTTTGCATGACCCGGATCCTTCCGGCCTACCCTTTTTTGTATAACCTTCCGGTTCAATTACCGTTCCCCTGAGTGCATGCCAGGTACTCCGGCCATTTGGGCATTATATAACGCCTCCTCCACAATGACATGGTATCAGAGTACCGGTGATACCAGAATGACAAACATCGGTGATGTGATCCGCCAGATAGAAACCAGCCTGTGCGACCGGCGCTGCCCCCCGACCCCGGAGGAACAGGAGCGGTTGGGCAGGCTCCTCTCAATGGTATACACTGGTACTGTGGATTTTATAGGGAGCAAGTAACATGGAAAATGTACGTATTATGGAAAACTATGGGGTCTTCCTGCGGGCATGCGAAGGATTGCCCGTCCTGATCCTGATGATGGCATTACTGGCAGTCTCGTATTATTTCAGGAATTCCACAAAATTCTAAAATCATTTTGGTGATTGCTTAACTTAAGCCACCAGAAATCAGTACTATTATGGAAAAAAATGGAAAAAATTCAAAAATCTCATTTATTTTCCAATATGGAGACGTTCTTGGGGGCTTCGCCCCCGCCACTGTGGCATCACCCATAGTGCGATAACGCCGAATTACCCAATCACATGAAATAATCAGAATTTTCTTGATCTAATGCTGATTTCATGTTGAATATCAAGCACATTAAAATTTTTAGTGGCGCCAAATGATGAATCACCCTCATTTTAGAACGGCTTTCCGACTACACATCCAGATCGGGGATTACTGCAAGCGGGGATTTTTTACAATCCTGCACGTGAACCTGCGATGTACTTCTCCGGGATGGCGGATTGCTTTTGCCGGGTGATATGGTCACCGTATCCGGTCTGACGGGATCGTGATCGTATACGCGGTACCGAACTTCTTTTCAAGACTGATTGTTGCACCCAGTTGATCACTGAGGCTCTGGATGAGCATAAGGCCAAGGCTCTCTATTTTACCTGGGTCCACGTGTTCCGGTATACCTGTGCCATTATCGGCGACCGCTATACGTATCCCGTCATCCCGTTCTTCCGTGTGAATCGTGATCTTTCCCGCACAGCCCCCGGGAAATGCGTGCTTGAGGGAGTTTGAGATGATCTCGTTGATGATGAGCCCCAGCGGTACTGCCGTATTGATGCCGACTTTGATGCAGTCTCCCTCAAGGATGAGGTGTATGGTTCGGGGATCTGTGTCATAGAACTGGAACAGGTACTTGGTAAGGAACCGGACGTATTCCGTAATGTCGATCTCGGAGAGGTATTCAGACTGGTAGATCTTTTCATGCACCAGTGCCATTGCCCTGACCCGGTTCTGGCTCTCCTGGATCGCGGCAAGTACCTTCTTGTCCCTGAGCTGCCGTGACTGGAGGTTGAGGAGGCTGATGATGATCTGGAGATTGTTTTTTACCCGGTGGTGGATCTCCCGGAGCAGGATCTCTTTCTCAGCGAGGGAAGCCGAGAGTTTCTCTGTCATCTTCCTTGCCTCCGTGACATCCATCAGGGATGCTACGCTCTTCTTTGTCCCGGGAATGACATCGATTGACAGGAAGATATTCCTGATATCCCCGGCTTTTGTCACCAGCCGGAATTCGTAGTGGGTCAGGGCGTTACCGGTCCCGGTCCTTCTCAACCGGTGCTGGGCAAGCATCCGGTCGAGATCCTCGCGGAGTACAAACTGCGTCCAGGTCTTCCTGCCTTCAACTTCCTCTCCTGTATACCCGCTCATCTTTTCGAACTCGGCATTGACAAGAGCTATGACAGTATTTTCCTCGATCAGCACCATTGCTGTACCGGTGTTCCCGAAAATGGCGCGGTACACATTTTCCGATTCGAGAAGAGCCCGGGTGGTCATCTTCAGGTCCGTAATGTCCCGGCTTTCAGCGATCAGGAAGACGATCGTCCCCTTATCATCCTTCACCGGTTTTATCGAGATATCAAAATACAGGGTTGCTCCCGACTCTGCGATCTGGGTGGCCTCGAAACGGGTGAAGGTTCCTGCAGCAGCTGAATTGACTGCGGTGTGGATGCGTTCCTGCAGTCCGCGTGAATGCGCCCACCAGGGCATCTCCCAGAATGCCGTGTTGAGAAGACTGGTCATGTCCGGGGTACCAAAATTCATGGTGGAACGGTTTGTATCGAGAAGGAGGCCACCGGGCGAGAGCAGGCCGATGAACTGGAAGGTCTGGTCAAATACCGCCCGGATCTTACGCTCGCTCTCGATGAGTTCCCGCTCTTTTTTTGCCAGTTCCTCGTAATTCTGCCGGAGTTCCTCCTCGGTAGCCGTGAGCTGCTCATAGGCTGCAAAGAGGTCCTCGTTTTTCCTGTGCAGTTCGTCCTCGATCTTTTTCCTGTCCGTGATGTCCCGGCCTTCCGGGATCAGGTAGATCACGTCCCCCCGTTCATCCATAACCGGTTTTAAGGAGAAGTCCACGTAATGGAGGGTCCCGTCATGGGCAGGGTGCGTAGCCTCAAACCTGACGAACTCTCCCCGTGCCGCAGAAGCTATTGCCTTCTGCAGCCGTTCCTGGAGTTCCGGTGAATGGGACCACCAGGGCGTCTCCGAGAACTGCCTGCCGATCACATCCGATTCTTTTATGCCGGAGAACTTCAGGGAAGAACGGTTGGCCTCCGTGAGAATACCTTCCGGCGTGAGAATACCGATGAACTGGAAGGTCTGGTCGAAGATCGCATGGATCTTCCGTTCATTCTCACGCACCATAGTCTCGGCTTTTTTGTGTTCCGTGTTGTCGGTAAAACTTTCGAGAAGGCAGTGCTTCCCCGCGATTGTAATGAACCCTACAGATTTGACAATGGGGATCTGCCTGCCCCCCTCCTTGAGGAGAGTACGTTCCGAACGGTCAACGGACTGGTGGAGGTCCGTTATGGGGCACTGACCTTGATCTGCAGGACAGATGTATTTATGGCAGACCGACCCGACAATATTTGTTTTGCCGGTACCGATCATCGCCACCGCGGCAGGATTGGCATCAAGGATCCTGTGGGTTTCAGGATCGATGATGAGCAGCCCGGTCTGGACCGCATTGAAAATATCCCGGAAAAAATCATCGGGTGCATTGAATGCGACATTGATCCCATCACTGTGGCGTAAACTCTTTACCATGCAAAACCCCGGGTATTCTCTTTTTTATAATTAATTCTGATATACTTTTCGAAGTTCACCCCGGAGAAAATACATATTTATGTATATGCCCCGCGCCATACGGGCACCCGGCAATAGTGCAGCATCCGGTTCCGGGACCCGGCCGGATTGTCCCCGGAAATGTATTAACCGGTCCGGGCAAAAACCTGATCCGGATTATGGGTAATACTGCTCTGTAGAAATCATTTTTTTTTCAAAGAGACGATGCCCCGGGTCAAATGGCAGGTAATACATCGTCGTCGCAACCGGGAGATGCCATAGCGGCGGGGGCAAAGCCCAAAAGAGCGTCAGCGATTATGAGGTTTTCACCAGAGCAGATAATACAAAAAAACCTGTGGTCTTCCGGTGCGGTAACCGGTATAGCTGCTGTTGTTATTCCCCGTCCTGGCTGTCGTTACTGCTTCCGGTATCCGGCTCATTGTCGATTCGTTCACCGAGCTCATCTTCCGTACACCACACCTCGATGGAAGTATCGACACCGGCATATTCCTGCTGGTATTCCTCTATCGTGGAGCCGGGCGACATCATGACCTGGCTTATCAGTTTCCCGTCCCGGAACCCGTAGAGTTTCCGGAATTCCCAGCCCGGCCCGAGCACGGCGGTCCGCTCGTAATAGACATCCTGTGCCAGCTGGTGCGTGAACCAGATCCCTTCCCCGAATCCGAAGAGAGGCTCACGGACATAGCGCCGGATATACCAGCGGAGTTCCGAGACGAGCGATAACGCGCTGCTAAGTGCACCACAGGAGATGTATGCCCCGCAGGGCCGTTTTTTCGGGTGGTAAAACCGCAGGACCAGGCGGCTGGTCTCTGATGAAAAGAGCGTATGGTGGAGATCCACGCCGTCCTTCTGGATCAGGAGGATGTTCATACGGTTCACCCCTGCATGAAAATATCAAGGCATCTGTCCTGGATCATCAGGTGTACATGCGGGTATCGGCTTCTGCCTCGTTCTTTACCTTGCGCACGGCATTGGTAAAGTCGATCATCTCGACCTGATCTGCATCCCGCCGCACGGCCATCATGCCCGCTTCCCGGCAGACGGCCTCCAGTTCTGCACCGGTAGCCCCTTCTGTCATGCCGGCAATATCCTCGAGCTGGATCTCCCCGAGTTTCATCCTGCGGGAGTGGATCTTCAGGATCTGCAGCCGTGCCCCTGTGTCCGGTTCCGGGATCTCGATCAGCCGGTCAAAACGCCCGGGACGGAGGAGTGCCGGGTCCAGCATGTCAGCACGGTTGGTAGCAGCCATGATCCGGACATCGCCCCGGTTATCGAACCCGTCCATCTCCGCAAGGAGCTGCATGAGGGTGCGCTGGACTTCCGCACTGCCGGAAGTACCGTCGTTGGTGCGCATGCTGCCGACCGCATCGATCTCATCGATGAAGACAATCGCCGGTGCCCGTTCCCTTGCCAGCTGGAAGAGCTCGCGCACGAGGCCGGCCCCCTCCCCGATAAACTTGTGGACCAGTTCGCTGCCCGACATCCGGATGAACGTGGCTTTTGCTTCATGTGCAACAGCTTTTGCGATCAGGGTCTTACCCGTACCCGGGGCTCCATAGAGCAGGATGCCTTTCGGGGGCTCGACGCCGATCCTGCGGAAGATCTCGGGCCGGGTGAGCGGGTATTCCACTGCTTCACGCACTTCCTTTATCTGGTCCCCGAGGCCACCGATCTGGGCATACGAGATCTCCGGGGAAACTTCGAGTTCCATGACCCGGACGCGGGAATCGTAGATATTGCCGATCACTTTCACGATGGAGAGGGCGTTATTGACAGCAACCTTGGACCCGGGTTTCAGCAGGGGCCTGAGTTCTTCCGGCGCGTTTGTCAGGTATTCCTGGTTATTGCCCTGCTGGCGGAGATAGATCTCACCGTTCTCCAGGATATCCACAACCACCGCGACAAAGAGCGGCATCCGCTTGAGCTGGTTGTTCTCCCGTTTCAGCTGCCCGTTCTCCTTCTGGAGTTCGTCAACTTTCACCTTCTGGTCAAGTAATGCAGCCTCGAGCTCGTTGAGCTGGATCTGGTACTTGAGTTCGCCCTGTGGCGTGGCGGTATTGACGGCAGTATCTTCCATATCAATCTTATATGTTCATCTTCAACCATTTATGTGGTGTGATTTTGCATATCAGCGGAAGAAGTATCTCACGGGGAAGGGGGACCGGCCGTCTCCTCGTCAGCCCCGCCCCGATCTCGTTTTTATCGGGAGTCGATCCGGAGACCGGCATGATTGTCGAGAAAGGGCACCCTCTCAAATGCTCCGGTATTGCAGGCCGTGTGCTGGCGTTTCCGTACGGGAAAGGCTCGACCGTCGGGTCATACGTATTGTATGCATTGAGCAGGAACGGGCACGCACCTGCCGCTATCATCAATACCGAAGCAGAGGCGATCATTGCGACCGGGGCTATCATTGGCGGGATTCCCATGATCGACCGGCTCACAATACCGATCACGCGGCTCGCAGACGGTACGATGGTCACCGTTGATGGCGATCGTGGCGAGATCGAGTATGACGGCACGGTCCTGTAATCCGTGATCATGCTTCAGAGGGGAGAAAGAAAGCGCAACTATGATATCAGTCCCGGTCATACAATCCCGTATGCATTATAAAATTACCATTTCCGTGATCGTGCTGCTCTTTGCGGCGATTGTCCTTGCCGGTTGCACGGGTACCCCGGGTTCCTCCGGAACTGGTACCTCAACGACGGGTTCCTATGCGGGATCCCCGTCGGCTGAAAGTAATCTCGTTACATCACCCACTGATGCGATGCCCGATAATAACGCGGTAAGCGTAACCGTACAGCAAAAAGTGTATGATGGGACTATTCCCGTGGTTTTCGATGGTGGTAAGGGACAAATCCTGGTTAAATCCATTGATGTCACTCTTTACACTTCTGACGGCAGGGTAATCACGACAACTATCGGTACAAACAAGGATGACAGTGTAACCCTGCAGGGGACAAAGCAGACCGATCGGGTTGTTGTCACCGTGTCCGAGATGAATGGCCAGACGTACAAAGTCGCTGATGTCCTCAGCCCGTACCGCCAGCACTAACCAATCCTGTAATTTCCGGGCACTCTTTTTTTACGATTGGTACGTACAATAACCCGCTCATTATGCAGGTCAACTGGCGGAATATCCATGTGGCACGCAACTCGTACGCGGTCCTGCTCGCCGCATGCGGGCGATCGGGATTTTTCCTGCAACCGGTTGAAAGCCCGGCGGGCGATATCACCTGCTACAGCCTGAATTCGATCAATGCCCCGTTGTACCATGACGAGATCGCGTTTGCCGACTGCCTCACCATAGCCGGTGGCCCGCATGCCACAGCCTGCCCGGAGGAGGTGGCGGAATACGCTGATTATGTAATTGTCGGTGAAGGGGAGTACACGCTCCCGCGCCTGCTGGAAAATATCCGTGGAGGGGACGGGGGCAGGATACCGGGTGTCATGACCCGGGACCATTATGAGCCGGCCGATACGACTGTCCGGCTCGATGCATACCCTGCGTTCTCCGTGACAAAGGGGTACGTGGAGATCACGCGGGGCTGCCCGTTCTCCTGTGGCTATTGCCAGACGCCCCAGCTCTTCGGCCACTGCATGCGTCACCGGTCGATCGACGAAGTGGCGAAGTATGCGAACCGGCACGGGCAGTCACGTTTTGTCTCCCCGAATGCCTTTGCTTATGGATCGGACGGGATCCACCCCCGCTGGGACAAGATCGAGAGCCTGTTCCGGCAGTGCCGGCACCAGATCTTCTTCGGCACGTTCCCGAGCGAAGTACGCCCGGAGTTCGTCTGCGGGGAGTCCCTTGACCTCATATCGCGATACTGCGCCAACACAAAACTCCATTTCGGCGCCCAGTCGGGGAGCGACGCGGTGCTCCGTCAGCTGCACCGGGGGCACACTGCCGACGATGTGATTACAGCAGTCGAGCTCTGCCGCGACCATGCGATCACCCCCATCGTAGACTTCATTGTCGGGCTCCCGTTCGAGACCGATGATGACCAGAGAGCCACCGGCGAATTGATCCAATGGGTGGCACGGTCAGGAAATGTGCATGTCCACCGGTTCATCCCTCTGCCCGGAACGTCGCTCGCCGGAAGCACCGCGCGGCCACTCCTGAAAGAGATCGAAAAGCTCTGCGGAAACCTTGCATTACGGGGAAAACTGACCGGTTCATGGGACGATCCTGAGATAAGGTTTTTTAGACGCCCTTCAAATGATATACCATGAAAGATGTGCTTTTGATAGCAGATCTCCATGGTCAATTCGGTAAAATTGATTCATTTCTGGAATTGAATCCGGAAGCGGTATTTATTGCAGGCGATATCACCAATATGGGTCCCGTTGACGCGGTCGATGACGTGCTCGCACGTATCGACGTGCCGTGTTTTGCTGTTCCCGGCAACTGTGACCCGCGTGAGATCCTCGAGACGCTCGAACACTCCGATGCAGTAAGCATGCACGGATCCCAGATGAACCTGGGGAAGCTGACGATTGCAGGTGTAGGCGGGTCAAACCCGACGCCCTTCAATACGCCGTTCGAGCTGACCGACAAGCAGATAGATGACGTATTGCATAGCGCGATGAACAAGATGGAGAAGGCTGTCCATAACGTCCTCCTCTGTCACGCTCCCCCGTTCGAGACGCTCGACACGATCAACGGCGAGCATGTGGGCAGCCACTCCATCAGGAAGCACATGAAGTCGTTCGACCTGGTCTGCTGCGCCCACGTCCACGAGGCGCGGGGTATAATGGATGTTGACGGTGTAAAAATTGTCAACCCCGGCCCGGCAATGGATGGGCATTGTGCAATGATCCACTTCGGGACAGACGCACGGGATATCAAGATCGAGCTGCTGACCGTTTAGAGAGCAGCAGTCCGGGGCAGGGGCGGGGATGGCTTCGCTTTCTGCCCAAATATCTTTTGCATTTCCTAAAGAATAGAGCGAAGCGGGATCCGATGAGGATATGATTTACGATATACCTCTCCGGCTCCGGTGTTCAGGTCCCGGCAACAACGCAAGGGATATCAGGATTGATCTGCTGACCGTTTGATGAGCAGCAGTTCGAGGTAGGACGCGAGGATCGGTTCGCCGTCCGCACCGATCTCTTTTGCAATCCTTCCGATCTGTCCGGTCGGGTTACACTCTTCATTCCCAACCATGATCTCGATCTCGGCAAAGGTCCCGAGTTCGTCGACCGAGTCGAGGGAGATGGACGCCCCGTCCATCCGGTAGGTCTCGCGCCACTTGTTGACCTCGGTGGTTTTCGTAAACCCGAGCCGGTTGAGCATCGTTTCGAAGTCAGGGCCGGATTCCACCCCGAAGTTCAGTTCTTCCCGGGCCTTGAGGCCGTATTTCTTGATCTTCGGCCCCTTGTAGGTAACCACTGCATGTTCGTCAGTATACCGGACCCGGACCGCCTCGTCCGTGACACCGAAGTCCCGGTGGGGTGCATTGTAATAGATATCGTGTTCATGGACCCGGCCAAGGAAGCTGGCTTTGCGTAGTACGAGTGCTTCACGGACAGGATCGAGGGAGGCGATTTTTACCTTGAGTTCAACTTCGAGCATGGTTGTGCCACACTTTTATCTGTCTTCATTGCGACTTATAGTAGTTGACGCTTCATTCCTGACCGGTCGGACCCGGTTGAGGCCGGCTCTTTCGGGAATTGTTCGTTAAATCTTATTGAAGAAGACCAAAAAAACGTCTGGTCTTCGACATACCAAAGCAGGTGAAGCAATGGCAATAAAAGAAGGAGATTTTATCAGGATCAGTTACACGGGCACCGTCAATGGCAACGTCTTTGATACCACCGACGGCGAAGAGGCGAAGAAGGCAGGCATCCACAGCCCGAATGCAATCTACGGCCCGGTCACGATCTGCGTAGGCCAGAAACATGTTATCATCGGTCTCGACGAGGAACTCGTGGGCAAGAAAGCCGGTGCGGAAGGCTCCGTAACCGTCACACCCGAGAAGGCATTCGGCGAGCGCGATCCAAAGAAGGTCCAGTCGTTCCCGAAGAACAAGTTCAGCCAGAAGCCGGTCCGCGGTATGCCGGTCAAGATCGAGGAGCAGGGCGAAGGCACGGTTGTCGATGTCATAGGCTCCAAGGTCCTCGTCGATTTCAACCCGCCCCTTGCCGGCCAGACCCTCACGTACACGTACAAGATTGAGGAGAAGGTTGCAGAACCGCTCGAGCAGCTCAAGGGCCTCGTCCGGCTCTATGCAGGCCGCGAGATCGAGATCACCATGGATGACGGAAAGGCAACCCTCGACCTTCCCGCAGGGATCACCTACGACCGCCGCTGGCTCCTCTGGCGCGGCCGGATCATCCACGAAGGCTTCGAGCTGATCAAGGGCATCTCCGAGATCGTCCTTGTCGAGTCCTTCAGGAAACCCGAGAAGAAAGAAGAGTAATTTTCAGGATTTCTTTTTTTATCACGTTTTTCATTATTCCGCGTATGTCCCATATCGCGCAGCTGATCCTTGTTCCGTACCAGCAGCCAGGAATAAAAACTCCGGTTCCCTGCCGTGCGGAATTCTTAAGGAGAACCGGTTTTTATACTCGCCGGCCAACATAATCTCCATGGAAAGAAAATATCTCGTGGTACCGTGGCTGATTGTACTTCTTACAATAACCATTTTCATAGCAGGATGCTCTGATACCTCCACTTCCACCAGCTCTGCGCAATCCGGAGTTACCGGCACGATTACTCCCGCTGCCTCAGCGGGACCCCTGTATACCGCTGGTGATATTCTCAAAAATCCCAAATCAGGTTCCGGGATCGGGATCCTGATCGTGAGCTACGATGCCACAACCGACACGTACCAACGGGCATTGATATATCCTAACAGCGACGGGAGCTGGGGGTACCGTGTGGATTCCCGGACAGATGCCGTGAGCAGGGCGACCGTTGAGATGGTGTATACCGTGAAAGTTACCCATGTTGCGGTATCTTCCATCCCGATCGGGACTCCTTCCATTACTACAACTCCGGTACCTGCTGCCACCACGGTTTCGTCGGCTGCCCTCACGACCACCACCACAACTTCGACCCTGGTCTCCCCTAAGATCACGGGTATCGCGCCGGATACCGGATATACCGGCACAACCGTTTCCGTAACCGAACTTGATGGAAGCAATTTCCTTACCGGTGCAACGGTGCAGCTCGTAAAGGACGGAAATGCGAATATTGCAGCGACCGGTGTATCAGTTGTCTCGGCAAACGATATCACCTGCACGTTTGCCATACCGTCGAATGCGAGCGTTGGTGCATGGGATATCTTGGTGACGAACACGAACGGATATTCCGGAAGTTATGCAAATGGATTTCTTGTCCGGTCAAACCCTGCCGTGACTGCGACCACGACAACCGCTGCAGCGGATACTCCTACGGTTACGGGTATTTCTCCGTCAATCGCATCATCCATGTCTCACAGTTCTTATACCGTCACCGGCACCAATTTCGATGTCAGGGCCACAGTACGGCTGACCAGCAGTTCTTATCCGGATATACCGGAATTCATGGTCAGCGCAACAACCCCCACATCAATCACGGTCTGGTTTGACATCCCCCAGAGCTATGCAGGTACCTGGAATGTCGTTGTCACAAATCCCGACAAGACTTACGGCACCCTGACCGGAGGGCTGACGGTCCACTGAGATATACTGCCTCAAAAATATGCCTGGGAGAAAATTCCTGACTTTTTTTAATAGAGTGGGACGGGAATCCTAACCCCGGAATGCAGGGGAATTCTCCGGATACGCTCTGTTATGGCTGTCCGGGCAATGTCCCGTACGGGTCGGCCCGGGTGTCCATAACCTTGATAATATCACCTGCAACATACTCCCTCATCGGGAATGTACATAGCCTGTCATGTTGTTCATGGGCTTTCTCAGATCAGAGCCGGCTGATATTGAGAATCTGAAAAAGGTGGGGGATGTCCCGGCGCTCATCCGCCTCATGGGGCACGCCGATCCACAGGTCCGCCGGGAGGCTGCGGGGGCACTTGGCACAGCCGGTGTATCGGCGGTCCCCCCGCTCCAGGCGGCCCTCCGTTCACCCGATCCCCGGATACGGCTGGGGGCGACCGAAGCGCTCGGGACTATCAGGAATTGTCGTGCTGCCGGTGCCCTCCTGGAGCTGCTACGCCGGGAGAAATTTATTGAGATCCGATGGGCTGCGGTCCTGGCCCTGGGCGAGACCGGGTGCATGGAAGCGATCCCGGATCTTGCCCTCCTCCTGAAAGACCTGAATAAATACATCCGGTACGGCGCTGCGCGTTCTCTGGAGAAACTGGGATGGCAGGCATCCGGAGAGACCGACCTGATCTATTTCAGCATTGCTCTCCAGGACTGGGATTCCGTAAAAAAATACGGCCCGGCAGCAATACCCCCGCTCTCCTGCATGTTTCACGATACCGATCCGGGGACCCGGTCCGGTATCATTACCCTTCTGGGGGAACTCGGTGAACTGGATCCCCACACAACCTGCCGGGCAGGACTCAGGGACCGGGACCCGGGCGTACGGTGGACCGCAGTGCTTTCCGCCATGAACTGTGGTATCAGGTCTATCCATCTCCCCCCGCTTGTTGCCGGTCGTGAGCGCACCGGTCCTGACCCTGCAGCCGCAGCACTGCTGAATTTCCTGTTCCTTGGCATCGGGTACAATTATATCGGGAAATGGTGGGGTTTTCCGGTCTTCATGACCTACATGTCCGTTATAGTCCTTGCCCAGCTGTATGCCGGCCCGTTCCTCCCGTATCTTGCTGCCAGCCCCATTACCGCAGTGCTCGGAATCCATACCTATTACATGACTGAACGGATGGCTGATCTCTGATGGACGGAATTCTATCGCTGGTTGACCGGTTCCGAAGTACACCTGACATCGGGAAACTTACAGAAAAAAGGGATATTACCGGTCTCATCCGCTTGCTGTACTTCCGCAATCACGAGATCCAGATCGCAGCAGTAAACGCTCTCGGAACGATCGGGCCGGATGCTACTCCCCTGCTGGTTGCAGCCTTACAACGAAAGAACCGTACACTCAGGCTGGGTGCGATCGGGGCACTTGCAGAGATCCATGATGCCCGGGCACTTGCCGCACTCGTGGAACGGACGAAGGATCAGAGCAGCGAGGTCCGCTGGCAGGCAGCGATTGCTCTCGGGGAACTGGGTGATCCCGGAGCAACGCCGGCCCTCCGTGGTGCGCTCCGGGACAGTGACAAGTATGTTCGGTATGCCTCGGCGATATCGCTGCTGAAGACCGGTTACCGTCCGTTGACTGATGATGACTGGAGCTGGTATTTTGCCGGGATGCAGCAGTGGGACAGGCTGGTGCTGCTTGAAAACCTGCCCTTCCCGCACTGGTGCATCTCATGGATGACCCGGACAGCGAAGTCCGGCGAAAAGTGATACAGGCACTCGGCGGGATTGGTGATCGTGACGCGGGACCCGCCCTGGTGAAGGCGCTTGGCGATGAGGACCGGCAGGTACGTTGGGAGGCCGTGCTGGCGTCGCAGAATTGCGGGGTCCCGCCGATGCTTCTGCCCCGGGGTCTTTGCCGGCGGCCACGGCACCGGAAAAACCCGCTGATCGCCGGGTTCCTGAACTTCCTGCTCCCCGGCCTCGGATACGGCTATATCGGGAAATGGTGGGGGATCATGATCTTCCAGATCGATATCACCGTAACCGTCTGGCTCTTCAAGACCACGGGTGAAACCGATACGTACAGTGTATTGTTCCCATTCTACCTGCTCCTTGCCGCGCATGCGTGGTACATCACTAAAATGATGCCGGAAGAGGTGCCGTGACCGGCGGTCCTGCCGGGAACCTGGCCTGTTAATGAGACCGTAAATTCAATAAAAAACGTTGATTCGTAATAATTTAAACACATAATAACATTTTTCTTTGACACCTGCCCGGCTATTAAAGATAAAATTTTGATCCTCAAAGGCAGTAAATTGAATTATTCCTCTATTCATTTTCTATATAAATATATTTTTATCTTATAGTCTGACTATCTTTTAAAAAATAAGGGAATCCACCCATTTTAAAAAAAAGACCGGATTTTTGGGAATTCCAAACAGAAATCTTGATATTGCAAATATATGATTTCCTTATTATTAATAATATTTATATTGTCATGGTCAGAGTATTGAATCATTTCGTGGATGTGAAATTTAGATGCATGAAAAAGATATTATTGGTGAGTGTAGCGCAGGAAAGAACTCAGTTTCTTCCAGGCACTGTCCCGGAAACAGGCAGGTCTCTGGTGATTCCTGATGCCCTGCCAGAATTCTCCCGCATACCAGAGTTTCAACCTCCCTCTTCAATTCTATTCTCCAAACACTACTAATGAAATTAATATCAGCCCGAGCTGGCCAAGCCCCATGCAGGGCGAAAGCTTCTGCGATTGTCCGTTGATGGCCGCACTTGCGTCAATCGCATGGGTCAACCGGATGTTTATTGTTCAAAATACGACCAAAAATAACATCGTAAATGCCGATGGCAGCACCTCCACTTCCTATACCTTTACCTTCTGGGACTATGGTGTAGGAAATACTATAGGCCAGAACGTACCGCTGAACGGTCCGCTGAATCCGGTGGATGCAAACAACAACCCCAAAGGAATTAAAACCTTAGTCACGGTGAATGCCCAGGTACTGCTTGACAACAATTCAAGGTTCTCCGATCCCAATGGCACATTTTATGGCGCAGGGTCAAATAATGCAAATGAGGTATGGCCTGCACTCTTTGAACGGGCATATGCAAAATTCTGTTATTACGAAAACGGTATAAACCCGTCATCCGGTGCCCTCCAATGTGCGAACAGTAATGATCAGTACGGTAATCTCGTCCATATCATCAGCGGGCCGGATCCCGCGTTTGCCGATGTCCAGAACCTGACTATGAACCAGTGGGGTGGGAATGCCGGGATAGGGCTGATGTATCTCACCGGGAGAAATTGTTTCAGAATAAGTACAACGAGTGCAAACTTTTCGGTGCCACTGAATAGTAGTATACCGACCAATGTTAATTCACCTTCACTGTACAATTTTATAAAAGCCGCTTTCTGTTCGGAATCAAGATTAAATGTGACGTATGGAAGATACAAGACACGATATCCCCTTGTAGCATGGACGTATCCTTCAGGCGACCAGTACAGCCCCTCGACAATTCCTGCCCCTCACTGCTACCCGATTTTAGGTGTGTTTGACTCCACGGACGGTTCAGGGAACAACAAGAGTTACATCGTCCTCCGGACTACGTATGGATTACAGGATCCCAGTGCAAACCTGGGCAATGTTTCACCGGTCGGGAATGGTTCCTGGAATTACTGGGATGCACGGTTCCCTATCGGATCAACCGGGAAATATCCTTCTGCCGGCAGAATCCCACAACTTCTTGACTTGTCACTCCCGGGTGACGCAATATTCGGGTTGGACCAGGCAGTATTCAGCACGTATTTCCCATTTATCGGCTGGGCCGAAGGATACTAAGTGATCGTATTGATGCAAAACCGGAGAAGAGGATGAGACAAACCAAACCCGGAGAACCTCTCATTGTCTGCCTAATCTTCATAATACTGACATATTTTATCGTATCCCCGGCAACGGCAGCAGGAACGGAAACCCTCATTACCACCCATAATAACGGTTTTAACCACCAGCTCCCCAGAATTTTTAACGACCGGATTGTCTGGCAGGATGTAGATCCAATGGCGAATTTTGGTATTATCCACATTTATAATATTACATCCGGCGTTGAAACCCAGGTAACTGATAACACCAGTATTGCAATTCATCCGGCGATCTTTGGGAATCTTATTTCCTATACGGATTGCGGTGTGGATCCCAATTGTCAACTATCCAGTATTTATGAATATAATATTGTTACCGGAACAAGAACCCCCATTTTTTCAGGAACGGATATTCAGGATAATTCAGCCATATACAAAAACAGGATTGTCTGGCAAGACCAGCCGGCTAGCGGGATCTTTCAGATTTATATCAATGGCACACCTTCAGTTCCAGCGACACCGGTGAATGCATCAGGAAATAACCAGGAATATCCGGCAATTTACAACGATCTTGTTGTCTACATGGATTGTGGTGCTGATCCATTTTGCGGGTCTCCATCTACAATCTATGTTTATAATATTTCTTCCGGAATGAGAACACAAATCTCCTCAGAATCAAGCCAGAATGCAAATCCTGCAATATATAATAATCGGATCGTATGGCAGGATACCCGCATGCCGGGAAACCCATCCCAGATATTCATCAACAGGACCGTTCCCGGCGATGGGTATAGTCTGACACCGAGTGAGCCGCTTATAAACCACATGAACCCGTCAATTTCCGGTAACTGGGTCGCATGGTACCAGTCAAATGCAACAACCGGTAATTCTGATGATATTTATATGAACGATACCGGCACTCATCAGACAATCCCTGTTGCTCTCGACCGTGACGGAGTGGATCTTACTTCGATCGCATTTTCCCCGTCACAATCATTATACCGGATAGTATGGGACGAGCAGGATGCCAACGGGTATAATGTCTATCTTTATACCGGTGGTCCATCCCAAGCCTGCCCGGTAGCCGGGTTCACAAACGATTTTACCGGAGAAACTGCCCCTGTTACCGTGCACTTTACCGATACCTCGACTCAGTCCGCGTCTAACCCGGTTACTCACTGGTTCTGGGACTTCGGCGACGGATCCAACTCAACGCAGCAGAATCCGGGGCATACATACACTGCCAACGGGCAATACGATGTGTCACTTACCGTGAGCAATCCCTCCTGCAGGAATGCCACGACGATTATCAACAGCGTTGTCGCAGGAAGTCCCATGGCAGGCTTTACCGCATCCCCCACCAGCGGAGTAGTCCCCGCGACGATTTCATTTACCGATACCTCGTTTGGAAACCCTACGCAATGGAACTGGAGCTGGGGTGACGGTACCTGGACGAATGGAACCATATTGCAGAACCCGACGATACAGAGCCCGGCGCATGGTTACACAAATCCCGGTTCCTATACGGTCTCTCTTACTGCATCCAATGCGTACGGTTCAAATACCGCAACAAAGACAGGCTATATCACTGCGCGTGCCGGGGCAAATGTGTTTGCAAATACCACAATTCCAGGTATCACTATCCAGGATTATGGCGGCCGGCAGCACCTGGTTTTTAATTATGCCACGCTCACGGACTGGACGTTCAACCCGAATTCATCAGTCCTCGATTTTACACCGCCAGCTGACCGGGGATTCCATAATATCAGCGTATATACAACCGATCCCGGGGGATTCCTGATATTTCCGGGTAATTTCACCATCACCGGTACAATCGGCAGTGTCGATTTGCAGACCCAGGATATCATCCCAACAGGATTTCCTGTCTCAACCGGGGGTCCGTCCAGCTCGATCAACTATTCGATCGTTCTTCCTTCCTATCCGGAGAACGGAGTGCTGAACACGCAAGTTTGGGAAGGGGCAACTGCTTCTGATGCAGCCAACTTTAACTACGTCGCCACCGGGAGTCATTTTGCAGTAACGAATGGTACTGCCTATACGATGAAAATCATAAAAACAAATTTCCCGGCCGGCGGGACGGCCCAGCTGTTCATGAGCCTGAATGCATCCCTTGTGGCTTCCAAACCCCTGGGGCGCAATGAGGTATTTGTCGAACGGATTGACGATAGTGGCCAGTACGGGCAGGTGCTCGGAACACGGTTCCTGTACCATAATTCGCCGGAAAACCTTGATTATTTCGAGGCAGATTCTCCCCTGGGTTTGTCTACATTCGGGTTGTCGTTCCTTGAAGGGGCCGGCAACCCCCTCCAGCTCATCACACTCTCCGTCATAAGCCACATAAGTTCCGCATCGTCCGTTAATACCGGGGGGGGATATTCAGCACAGAGTTATTCTCCCGGGCCGGCTACCGGCGCAGAGACCGGGGGCACAGCCTCAAACGCCCCTCCGGAAAATGGCCAGGGACTGCAGGCACCTCCTGTTGATCCCGGGAAGACCGGGAAGATCTATGCGAACACCTACGGTGTGATCACGCAGCCAACGATCCTGAAATCCACGGATAATCTTGCCACGGTCACGATCGGGAATGGTGTAGTGGCCAAGGACAAAAATAGCAATCCTTTATCTTCAGTAACGCTGGCTGCAATACCCTCGGAAAACATTCCCGGGTCTTCCCCGGGTACAACATATCTGGTCAACGGGCTGGCATACGAAGTAACTCCAGACGGTGCAACATTCTCGCCGGCGATTTCCCTCTCGTTTACGATCCCGGAGGCCCAGTGGGGAAAAGAATATTCAGTGAAAAATTATGATCGTGCGACCGGTACCTGGCAGGATATCCCTTCTAAATTTGATCCATCCACCGGGACCCTTACTGCCGAAGTCACGCACCTCTGCTGCTTTGCGGTCTTTGCCTCAGCACTCGCCGTAACCACTCATGAAACGGTCCCCGTGCAGCCGCAGGGCACCGTGACCCTCAATGCCCCCCCGGAAGCACCTCCTCCGACAACGGCCATAAGCATTTTTACTGACCTGATGGTCTGGGTAGCGGAACGGTTACTGAAGAACAGTTATCTCCTTGTGGGGATCGTGGCCCTGGTCTGCGGAGCGTACGTATTCATGCGATGGAAATTCCCCTGATCCGGAATGTGAGCCGGCCATTGATCTTTTTTTTATCACATTTTGTACCGGAGCAGCGCGGCAATCCCGCCGAGTGCAGTGAGCCGCTCACCCGGCTCGAATGCAGATGAGAGCACAACCACGTCTGCCCGCATTCCCTCGGCGGTCTCGATCAGGGCCATGATCTCCGGGTCACGGAGCAGGGTGTCTGCAATGAGGACCTGCTCCACCGCACCGAACCCGATCGCATCTGCCACCTCCATCCTGCCATAGGCAACTGCACCCTCTTGGGCGATGCGCCGGAGTACTTCGTCCATCATCCGGACTTCACGGGAGAGCTGGAGATCACCGATCAGTTTGTCGAGTGCGCCCCTGCCGATCACTTCCTGGACCGCGCCCCGTCCGATACGCCGTGTTTCGACGACGATGGCACGATCGGCGCCGGAAGAATTCCTGTTCTTTGCAAATTTTACAAAATCATCCTTGATAAATCCGGGGCCGGCGATGATGAGCGGACCGGAGATATCGGCAATCGCCGACATCACCTGTTCAAAAAAAGAAGACCGTGATTCAGTTTCCGCACCTTTCCCGCTGCCGGCAGTAATGGTCATCGCACTCTCAGGGCCATACTGCCGCAACCGGAAGAGTTCAGCCTCTCCTTCTTCGACGGTAAGGATATGGATGACTCCGTAAACCGAGGCTTTTTTTGCCCGTTCGATCCTCTCCAGGTCAAGGGGGCGCCATTGTTTTATGACCGAGATCTCGTAACCGGTCTCCACGTTGATGGTATGGAATGCGCCGGTATCGATCCCGTGTTCGATGAGCCCGGTCAGCCGGAGCCGGATGCCGTGCTCAGAAAATTCAAGCCGGTCTACCCGGAGACCGAGCCGGACCGGGCGTTTCTCTGTCTTCTCGGGACGGATCTTGTCGTTTGCCGCATCCACGCTCCTGAACGTGGTGGCAAAGACAAGATCGCCCGGGGCAATGAGGTGCTGCAGGTGCCAGAGGTCGTCGATACTTTCCGGGAGGAGCCTGATCTCGCCAAAATTGCACTTGATCTCCCCGAACTCAACCTTCATGGTGCCCCACGATATCAGAGCCGCCGGGCGGAACGAAGCCGGCAACCCCTTCGGTATTGAGAACTCCCTTGAGGGACTTCACGTCGTCCTCAGGAATTTTACTCTTCAGGATGCGCAGTGCTTTCTTTGCCACGTCATTGGGCTCGAACTGCCCGGGCTGCAGCTCAAGGTACGCCGCAGTCCTGTCTTTTATGGCCGATGGCGGGCCGCCAATCACTGCTGCATGGGGTTCCAGCATGAGACCGATACCTACGAGGAGCGGGACATTTTTGTAATACGTGCGCTCCCCGCGTACGATGAAGGAACCCCGTGAGACAAACTCCCCCGACTCCGGTGTCTTGCTTACCTGCGTCGGGAGGGCGCTGTAGATATCAGCAGAGGCATGCCCGCTCCTCCATGCACCGGAATAGGATGCAGCAAACCGGGCCACTTCGTCCATCCGTTCGGTCTTTCCCTTTACGATCACCACGCTGGCGCCGTGGACGTCGGCATGCACGAACAGGTCTCCCCCGGCCATGTACTTCTTTACCAGTTCCTCGTTCTGCGATGCGTCCCGGCCCCCGAGAACGACCACGCCATCACTGGTGATGAACCAGCGGAACCGGTGGTACCAGAGCTTTTTCATAGGGATAAAATCCCGTTTCCTGGCGATCTTCTTCACCGAAATCGTCTTCATTGCTACGAGGGCCCCGGCCTTCTTCTTTTTGAATTTCTTGATGAGGTCATGGTAACGGCCGGCATTTTGTTCCAGGCCTTCACGGACATGGATCTTGACCCGTTTACCGATATCGACCTCAACAGCAGCTTCCCCGGGATGGAAGGCAACGATCTTCTTTGCATCCGCAGACTGTGCGTCCTTGAGATGTCGCTCGATCTCCTGCCATGAGAGCTGTCTGCTCGCGGTGCTGAGGGAGGTGATGAGGCTGGTGATGAACTGGTAGTTCTCATAGATCGCGTTTACGATCTCCTCGTTGTTCCGGATCGTATTGTCGAATTTTTTTATTGCTGCTTCCTGGTGGTGGCGGATCCGGTCTTCCTTTGGGATCTTCGGGCGTGCCGAAGATTTCTTCTCGGCTTTTGTCAGGGGGTAGAAGGCTTCGAGTGCTTCAGAGAATGTCGGGTATGCCGTTATTCCCGTCCCGTCCCGGAGATCGACTGGCTCGCAATGCTTTTGTGCGATCACCGGTGTCGGCGACTTCACTACACGTTCAAAGAGTTCCCGTATCGCGGCAAAGATCCGCGCCGGGTCGGCTGATGCGGATGGCTGGGATTTTTCATACCCGGCTTTCGAGCAGATATATTCTGCATACATGCCACCGAGCATGCAGCCGATGGCAAGACACCGGACCAGGTCCCGTTCATCTGATGCAAGGACCGCCGCGAGATTTTCGATGGATGCCGTTGGGTCCGAAGACCCAAGGGTATATGTAACCCCGGGAACAACTTCCCGTTCCCTGAACCGGTGGTGCCGCAGGGGTTTTACGATGAGGTAGTTCTCATCCGTGAGGATCACATTTCCCTCATCGAAGAGTTCGATGATGAGGCGGTACGTAAGAGTACCCTTGCCGATATCGAAAATGAGAATGCGTTCCAGCCCGTGCTGGCGGATGGCGAGGACTTTTCCTCCCGATATGTATTTCCTGAGGAGCATGGCAAACTGGGGGGGGTTTTT